>CAVQMY010000014.1:0-99120 GCA_963713705.1 uncultured Verrucomicrobiae bacterium | reverse complement strand
GCACGAAGATCAGGACAAGGAGCAGCACGTATATTTCATTAATTGTCATCTTACTGTCAGACCTCCAACTGGCGCTACAGTAGCGCAGCCAAATCAGATTTCAAGCGCCTTCGGAAACCGCGCCAGATTGCGTGCGCCATTCGGTTGGATGACGGCAACGTCCTCCAAGCGGACGCCGCCGACATCCGCATAATACAAGCCCGGCTCGACGGTAACGACTGGCCTGCGGCGCAGGATTTCGGAGGCGGTGCTGACGCGCGGGCGCTCGTGAATCTCCAAGCCAAGCCCGTGCCCAGTCCCATGGAAGAATCCCTGCATCCGTCCCCGAATCACGCCGGTCCGGTAACCTCTGCTGACGAATAACTCTTGAATTCCGCCGTGCACATCCTGGGCATTCACGCCTTCGCGCAGTTTCTGAAAGGCGAATTTCTGTGCTTCTCCGACGATCGCGTAGAGCTGACCGCATCGCTGGCGCGACCGCGCACCACCGTGCGGGGAGTCCCCCCGATACCCTGTCCGCATATCACGGGGGAAAATATCGAGAATAATCGTCGTATGCGCGCGGAGCGGACCGTGACCAATCTCATGTGGATCGCACCCTTGGTTCCCGCCGGCGACGATGGTACGCGCGGCCACGCCGCCCAACCCAGCGATTGTTGCGTTGATCACGCCTTGAACTTGCTCCGACGTCAACTTTCGTCGCCCCTCGGTACAGGAATCCGTCGCGTCCGATCGGTTCGCCCGCAGACGGTCATCGCCGCCTGCATTCCCTCTTCCGCCAGGCGCATGGCGTTCTGAAGCGACCTGATTTCCGCTGACGTTTTGATTTCACGTTCCGGGAATAACGGATCAGGTTTTACGACGACGCGAATGCCACGCAGTTGTTTCGCCAAGCCGATGGGAAAATTCGTGGGGACTTCCACCTGACGACGCGAAACTCGCGCAACACCCGGTTCAACACATCGCTGAACCCCGGTCGTTTGACCCCGTCACGTCTGAGTTGCTTTTGATAACGGGAAAATGAGAGCACGCGGTCGACATCAGCTTCGCGGCGCGCACGATCGATCTCCAGATCGCTCATCACCGCAAAGGTTCTGCCACCCGTCTCGAACCAGATGAAGGGGTCGGGCACGAACATCCGTGTCGCGTACAGCATGTTCGCGTCGTGTTCGCTATCGGCGACAATCAACCGCGTTGACATAGAAAACCTCCTACACCCAGTCCGATGGACGGCGCGACTTCCAGCGAGTAGTCGCTCGGGCCCTTGCTCGACAATTGATAGTACGCCAGCCCCGCAATCATCGCCGCGTTGTCCGTACATAATGCGGCCGGTGCCAGAAGCAATCGGAGACCCCGTTGCGCACATTCCGCACCCAGCTTCTCACGGAAGCGACGGTTGATCGAAACGCCGCCCGACGCGCTTACTGTCTTCACGTGCAAATCCACGGCGGCACGGACTGTCTTTCCCACCAGCACGTCCACGACCGCTTCCTGAAAGCTGGCACAGACATCTTCGATACAAGGGTGCGGGTTCTTTCGCAGGAAATAAAGGACGGAGGTTTTCAGGCCGCTGAAGCTGAAATCGTAGCTGCCGTCATGCAACATGCTGCGCGGAAAATCAATGGCCCGGGGGTTTCCGCTCTCAGCGCGCTTCTGAATCTCCGGGCCGCCGGGATACCCGAGATCCAGCAATTTGGCGACTTTGTCGAACGCTTCCCCGGCGGCATCGTCGACCGTTTGCCCCAGAATCTCATGCGTCCCAACGGCTGTCGCATGCGCCAGGATGGTGTGTCCCCCGGACACGACCAACGAAACCATCGGCAATGCGTCCAGCGAGGCGTTGGCAAACAACGGAGAGTACAAGTGCGCTTCGACGTGGTTGATGGCAACGAATGGTTTACCGGCGGCGAACGCGATCCCTTTGGCGGTGTTCAGGCCGATGAGCAGCGACGAGGCCAGACCGGGACCATAGGTGGCCGCGACACCGTCGATTTCGTCAATGGACGTGTGGGCGTCGGCCAGCGCCTGTTCGACCACGGAATCGATCAAGTGCAAGTGGTTGCGCGACGCCAGTTCCGGGACCACGCCGCCGTAGGGACGATGCAGGGCAACCTGCGAGCTGACCACGTTGGAGAGGATCTCCGCGCCATCGGAGACAACCGCCGCGGCTGTCTCGTCGCAGGAGGTCTCGACGCCGAGGATTTTCACAGGCTGGTCTATCGACGACGCTCGGGTCGTCGTTCTATTGCGTTGACGGGGTCGTGGCGGCCGTGGCGGTCGATACGCCCGTGTTCTGTTTGGCGACCTTCATCTGCTTCTCGAAGAGCTTGACGCCCTTGATCACGTCGATGGCGCGATCCAGTTGGACATCCGCGATGGGTGTGACCTTTTCCCCGGCTCTCCGGGCCGGGAAAATGGCGCGGACGCGTTGTTCCAGGAGCTTGCGTTCATCCTCTTCGGAAATAGGCACGATAATGTCCGGCGTGACACCATGCTCGTGGATGACCTTGTGGCTGGGCGTGTAATACTTCGCCGTGGTCAAGCGCAGCGCCGACCCGTCGCGCAGTTGGATAATGCTCTGCACGGAACCCTTGCCAAACGTGGTTTCCCCGACCAACACCGCCCGGTGAAGGTCCTGGAGCGCCCCCGCAACAATCTCGCTGCCGCTGGCGCTACCCGCATTAACGAGGAGAACCAGAGGATAATGGGCCTGCTTCTTGCCGCTCTCGGAGCGGTACACGCTCTTTTGCGCCGGATCGCGTCCTTCGGTGGACACGATCAACTGGCCGCGGGTATGAACTCGCTGGCGATCTTGCGGGCGGATTCCAGCAACCCGCCCGGATTGTTGCGCAGATCGATGATCAACGCGGTCATGCCTTCGCTATTCAGTTTGGCCAGCGCCTTTTCAAACTCGTCCGCAGTAGGTTCGTTGAATTGCGTGATGCGCACGTAGCCGATGCCGTCCTGCAGGATCTTCGCGTCCTTCACGCTGTCCACGTTGATCTCAGCGCGCTCGATGGTGTGGTCCTTGATCTTATCGCCCGGGTCCTTGGCTTTGGCGCGGAAAATGGTAATGGTCACTTTCGTCCCCGGATCGCCGCGCAACTGACGCACGGCATCCTGCAACCCCATTTTCTCGGTGATTTTCCCATCGATCTTGATAATGCGGTCGCCGGGCAGCAGCCCCGCCTTCGCGCCGGGGGTGTCCTCCATCGGGGCGACGACAGTCAGGAACCCTTCCTTGGACATGCTGATGACAATGCCGATGCCGCCAAATTTGCCTTCGGTGTCCTGCTTCATGTCCTCGTACATCTGCGGCTCCATGAACTGGCTGTGTGGGTCCAGCGAGTTGAGCATGCCCTTGAGAGCACCGTAGGTCAGGTCGCGGTACGTGACCGAGTTGGTGTCCACGTATTCCTTGCGGATCAACTCCATCACCTGCGTGTAGAGATCCATCTCGGAATACGGATTGTCCTTGTCCGGTTTCGTGGACGAATCGGAATAAATCTTCGCGGCGATCGCGAGATTGATTCCCAACAACACCACAACAAACGCCACGGTAATACGCTTTATGGTCATAACGTTTCTCTCAAAATTCTACGCTCTCCCTCAGTCCCGACGCAATGTCACGAGGAGCCGATGTGGGGGCCAGCGACTCGGTTACCATACGGCTGCTTGGCAGTTGAATCAAGTCCATCCTTGCGAGATTGGACGCAGAAACACCGTGCTTTACTCAACCAATTCCAACGCCGCCCGCCGAAAACCGGCCATCTGGCGGGCCGTCCGTGCCTCCAGATAACAGCGGAACACGGGTTCCGTCCCCGAGGCCCGAAACATCACCCAGCAACCGTCGTTCAGCAAGAACTTATAGCCGTCCGTCGTGACGACCCCGGTGACCTTCTGCCCGCCGAATTCCGCCAGGCCTTTGGCAAATTTCGCCTGCAATTGTTCCTTGCGTTCGGGTGTGACCCGAAGGTTGATGCGGTCGCTCATGATTCCGCCCGCTCGCTTTTGGATTCCCTTCAACACTTCGCCCAGCGATTGGCCTTCGTACGCCACCAGTTCCGCCATCAGCAGGCAGGCGAGAATTCCGTCCTTCTCGGGCACGTGGCCCTTCACGCTCAGTCCCCCGCTCTCTTCGCCCCCCACAATGATCGGCTCGCTTTCCATCAATGCACCGATGTACTTGAACCCAACGGGCGTCTCGCGCACTTCCACGCCGAACTCGCGCGCTACCGCGTCCACGAGATGACTGGTCGCGACCGTGCGCACCACCGCGCCTGTCCACCGTCGGTTCTTGGCGAGATGATACAGCGCAAGCGCGAGCACTTCGTTGGGACTAATAAACGTGCCATCGCTGTCCACAATGGCAAAACGGTCGGCGTCGGGATCGAGACCCAAACCGAGCGCCGCCCTGGATTTTTTCAGCCGCGCCAACAGCTCGCCCATGTTTTCACGGATCGGCTCGGGATGACCCTTGCCAAACAACGGGTTTGGCTCACGGTGCAACGCATCGACCCGCCACCCGCTACGCGTGAGCAATTCGTCGAGATAGCCGCGTCCCGTGCCGAACATCAAATCCACGACCACTTTCTTGGGATGCTTCTTGAGTGCGGCGAAATCCACAATCTTGCGGAGCTGCGCAACGTACTGTGGCATCGGGTTGAACACTTCGATATCCCGCGAACGTCCTGCAGGGCGCGAGACCCCTTGTGCTTCCAACTCACCCGCGATTTTCTCGATCCCCTTGGCTGTTTCGGGCAAACAGGGCGCGCCGTTGGACTCGTTAAACTTCAGCCCGTTCCACTCCGGCGGATTGTGGCTGGCGGTGATATTAATGCCGCCACAAGCCTGGTGGATGCGAATCGAGTGGGAGATGACTGGTGTGGGAGTGTCACGGTCCGTCAACCAGGCTTTGAACCCGTACCCGGCAATAATAGCCGCACAGCGCGTCGCAAACTCTCGTGACAAAAACCGCGTGTCATGGCCCACGATAAGCAGTTTCTTGGCGCGGGGCGGCGGATTCTCGCTGAGGTACCGCCCGATGGCATGCGCCGCAATCTCGACATTGGCGAATGTAAAAGTGTCGCTCATGATGCCGCGCCAGCCCGATGTGCCAAATTTGATAACCGACATGCGGCGCATTATACCGATCACGTCGGCGCCGTCGATAGGAATGCGCCGCGTTTCGTGATTGAATCCCAAAATCCTGATGTCGTAGATTCCGTCCTGCCATTTAGCAAGAGCATCAGCACGGCATGACACAAGATCCTGTAAGCTCATCGACCGATCCCATCGATCTGCTGTCCACGAAGGAAGGCTATGATCGGTGGGCGGAGATCTATGACGGAGATGACAATCCGCTCGTGGCCCTGGAAGAGCCGTGGATGGACAAGCTGCTCGGAGACGTGAGTGGTTTGAAGGTCGCGGACATCGGGTGCGGCACGGGACGGCATGCGCTACGACTGGCGGCAGCAGGAGCCATTGTTCAGGCGGTAGACTTTTCGGAAGGAATGCTGGCGCAAGCGCGGGCGAAGGCTGGAACGTTGGCGATAGTTTTTCACACACACGATTTGGCAACGCCACTGCCGTTCGCCGACGGATCGTTTGACCGTGTGGTCTGCGGCTTGGTGATTGACCACATCGCCGGTCTCGGCAGCCTGTTTGGTGAAATGCGCCGTGTTTGTCGGCCCTCCGGCTTCGTCGTGGTCTCGGTGATGCACCCGGCGATGATGCTACGGGGGGTTCAGGCCCGGTTTCGTGACCCTGCCAGTGGCCGCGAAATCCGCCCGGCGAGTTGTACCCACCAGTTGAGCGACTACATCATGGCAGCCGCGCAGGCGGGGTTTGCTTTCGACCATTTGAGTGAACAATCAGTCGACGAAGCGCTGGCCTGTCGCTTGGAGCGCGCACGGAAATACCTCGGCTGGCCGATGCTGTTTCTGATGCGACTGAAACCGGAAACGAAAGGTGTACCAATCGCGTCGCCTCTCGGTTGAGGCAACCGCGTTCAGGGTGCGAGCTTGCCCGCGGCGAGCAGTCCGAACAAGGCAGCTCCCAGGGCAAACCGATAGATAATGAAGATCCAGGTTGTGTGGCGTTTCAGATAGTTCATCAAAAACGCAACCGCCGCGTAGCCGACGATGATCGCGACGATTGTCGCGACGATGAGGTTCAGTCCATCCCCCTGTTTCGCGAGCAGTTCGTGACGGTGGTGGTGAAACTCCAGGATGCCCGCGCCCAAAAACGACGGCAACGACAACAGGAACGAAAATCGCGCGGCGGTCTCGCGAGTCAGCCCGACAAACAATCCGCCGGTGATGGTGGAGCCCGACCGCGAAGCGCCGGGAATCAGGGCCAGGCATTGCACCAAACCCACGACAATCGAATCCGGCCACGTGACACGGCTCATGTCCTTTAGCGTCATCCCCGCCCGAGTCCGGGCCCGTTCGACGTACTCGGCCAGCACCAGCGCCACCGCCAGCCCGACTTCCGCCGCGGCAATAACGTAAAGCGAGCGCAAGCTTGTCTCGATGTGCTTCTTGAAGGCCAGCCCCAGCACAACGATGGGCACCGTTCCGACAATAATCATCCAACCGAGACGCGCGTCATGAGTTTCGAACGGACGACCCGTCCGCAACCCTTTGAGCATGGCGGTCGCAATTTGGGAAAGGTCATGCCAGAAATACAGTAGCAGGGTGACGACGATGGCCAGTTGGATGACTGCGGTGAATGCCGCACCGGGGTCGGTCCAGCCCATCACCGCCGCCACGATGCGAAGGTGGGCAGCGCTGCTGATGGGCAGGAACTCCGTAATGCCCTGGACGATGCCGTAAACGATGGCCTGCCAGAGAGTCATTCGCGGTAATCGTTGATCTGCATGAAAGCCACTCGTGCTAGTGCGAAATTAGCTCAGCCGCGCGAGTGTTTTCTGCAACAATTCCACCGGAGAGGCATTTTCCGACTTCGCCTTCGCGTCGGCAATCAGCTTGGCTTCGAGCGCGTTCTTGGTGGGCCGCTGGATGTTGTAGAACACGCCAAAGTAGCCCGGGAAATCCGCCATCGCCAGCTTGTAGGCGGCGACTTCGTCGGTCGCATCATGTTCGGCCGGCACGAGATTGAACACGCCGCCCTTGCGCGGGTTGGCGGCGTCGAACGCCCCGGGATAAAACTCCGTGCATTCACTCAGACATTCGATGACCGAAAACCCATCGTGCTGCATGGCCTTCTCCATCATTTCCATCACGTGATTCGGCAGATGCGAGTGGGAACGGGCAATAAACGTCGCGCCCGCCGCAATGAGCTGCTTCATCGGGTTAATCGGATGATCGACGGCACCCATCGGGTCGGTCTTCGACTTGAATCCCAAGGGCGACGTCGGGGACGTCTGCTTCTTGGTCAGCCCATACACGAAATTATCCATGATGACGTAGGTCATCTTGACGTTTTTGCGGGCGGCATGGGTCAGGTGGTTGCCGCCAATGGAAAAGGCGTCGCCGTCGCCACCGAACACGAAGACATGCAGGTCGGGCCGCATGAGCGACACGCCCGTGGCAAATGCCGCCGCGCGTCCGTGGAGAAAATGCACGCCGTAAGCGTTCACAAAGTACGGGAACCGCGACGAGCAGCCGATTCCGGCGATGCTGGTAATCTTCTCATGCGGTACCTGCAGCTTCTCCATCATCTTGAAATAAATGGATAGGATACTGAAGTCGCCGCAGCCGGGACACCAGGTCGGATGGTCCGCAACAAGGTCTTTCTTCGTGTATTTTGGACGATCGGTCAGTTTGATTTCTTTGACTTCCAGATTCTTTGCTTCCGCAATCATTAGGATTCCTTCAGGAACATCAGGCGTTCGCCAGGGCGGGTTCGGGGGTTTTCTTAAGTCTCTCGTTCATGCCATTCAAAATTTCGCGGATCTTGAACGGCAAGCCATCGGTCTTGTTGATTCCGGCAATCTTGTCGTTACAGAATCGTGCTCGGAGGATGCCCGCCAGTTGGCCGTAGCCATACAGTCCCTCGTCATTGAGTTCCACGACGAAAACGTGATTGAATCCGTCCATAATCTCGCCGACGCCGGGTTGCAAGGGTTGGATGTACCGAATGTTCAAGGCACTGACACTTTCGCCCTCGGCACGCGCTTTGTCGACCGCTTCGCGGATAGGACCCTGCGATGAGCCCCAACCGACCAGCAGGACGTTGCCTTCGGGTGGACCGTAGGTCTCGGCCTTTGGCAGGCGAGACGCCAACACCTGAAGCTTGCGGCGGCGCTTGGCCACCATCATCACGTGGTTGGCCGGACGGCTGGCAGGATGACCAGCCTCGTCGTGCTCCAAACCGGTCACCACGGGATACTTGCCGTCGAGCATCGGTGTCCCTGGTGGAGCGTGATGGGCGATGCCGTCAACGGTGTTTTCGTACGGTTTGTAATTCGGTCCTCGCGCCGAGAAGTTCGGAGTCAGGTCCTGCGCCAGTTTCGCGATGTCGGGCATCTCCCACGTCTCGAACCGTGTCGCCAACGCCTGGTCGGTCAAAATAATTACCGGGCAACTGTATTCGCGCGCGAGTTTCGCCGCTTCCAGCGTGATGTAGAAGCAGTCTTCCACTGACGAGGGCGCCACCACAATGCGCGGGGAATCCCCGTGTCCGCCAAAACAGGCGATGTTGAGGTCGCTCTGTTCGACGTTGGTGGGCAGACCGGTGCTCGGACCACCGCGCTGGACGTCGATAATGAGAATCGGCATTTCGGCCATCACAGCCCAACCGAGTGCTTCGGTCTTGAGGGAGAGCCCTGGGCCGGAGGTTCCCGTGAGTGATAGATGCCCCGAATACGACGCGCCGCAGGCAATCGCGATCGCGGCCAGCTCGTCTTCTGCCTGGACAAAGATCCCACCGTATTTGGGCAGCTCGGCCCGCAGGATCTCCATGATGCTGGACCAGGGTGTGATCGGATATCCCGCCCCAAAGCGGATGCCGGCCGTCAGTGCCCCGTAGGCGATGGCCTGGTTTCCATCGGTGACAATTTGCTTGCGGCCTGTCTTGTTTGTGGAAGGAACAAATTCAAAAGTGTCCGTGAGCCGGCCGATGTCGTAACCGTAGCCCGCGTTGAACGCGCCGATGACGTTGCGGATGACATCGTCGCCCTTGCTCTTGTAGTAGGCCTGCAGCATGGATTCGAGCTTGGGCACATCCAGGTCAAACATGCGCGCCAGCAATCCGAGCACGAACATGTTTTTGCCCTTGTCTTTCGCAGTGCCACCGATGGCCTCGACGGTCTGCCCCGTGATGTGCACACCGACCGACCGGTATCGCTTCTGGTTCTCCTCGGGTTTGACGTTGTCCGCGTCGTAAATCAGGATGCCGCCGTCGCGGAGGGTGTTGATGTGGTCGTTGTACGAATGCTGGTAGAACGCAACGAGAATGTCCACGTCATCGCCCGCGCTCAGGACTTCTCCCGTGCCGAGGCGGACCTGGTAAATGCTCGGGCCACCCGAAATCGTCGCCGGGATCGTCATATACGTCATGACGTCCTTGTCGGTGCGGCCAGCCAACCGCGCCAAAAAGCCGCCAATGGCCTGAATGCCGTCCTGTGAGTTGCCCGCCAGCCGGATTACGGCATCTTGAATTCTGCGTCCACGCTGGGGCTGTTGGCCACCAGACGACGCGGAAGCATTTGCGACCTTTTGATCAATCATTTCCTTTTTTTCCTTCAAAAAGGGTTCCCGACCCGAGGGAGCCACCCGAGAGCACGTCCCTACAAGTGGAATATAGTAGCAGAGCGCTACCCTCTGTCAACCACGAGACCACCCCCGAATAGGAAAAGCCATTGACCGGACGGCGGGCATGCGATATTTTCCGGGTGGTGGTAACCTTCAGGATCAGCCATGGCAGAGAAAAATAGCACCAATATCAATCGGCTCGCCAACGACTTCTACCAGAAGGCGATTCAGGCGGTGGAACGCGGTAATCTCGATTACGCGATCGAGATGTTCATCCAGTGCCTGAATATCGAGCCGGGCTACACCAAAGCGCGCCGGAACCTGCGGGCCACGCAAATGAAGAAGACCGAGTCCGCGGGTGGCTTCAAGCGCATGTTGGTGGGCACGAAGCTTCAGCCGCTCTTGGCGAAGGCCAAAATGGCTGTGCAAAAGAATCCCACCGAAGCGATGAGTTTCGCGGAACAGGCGTTGTCGGAAGATCCCAAGAACGGCCAGGCCCTGATGACTCTTGCCGAAGCCGCCGAGGTCGCCCAGCTTTCGGAGACGGTTGTTCAAACACTCGAGACGTACACCCGGCTCAATCCCAAAGACAGCAAGGCGCTGCACTGGCTGGCGCGCTCGTATATCGCGGCGGGACAGCACGATCTGGCCCGCGAAACCTATGATCACCTGCTCCAGATCAACCCGAACGATTTCGAAGCACAACAGGGCGCCAAGGATGCGACAGCCAAAGGCGCGATGTCCGGTGGCGGTTGGGAAGGAGATGGGTCCTTCCGCGAGGCCCTCAAGGACGAGGGCGAATCCGTTGCGTTGGAGCAGCAATCTCGTGTCGTCCGCGCCGAGGATATGGTCACCAATCTCATCAAGGAGAAGCTCGAGGCGTTATCCAAGGACCCGGAGAATCCGGTGATCCAACGCGAACTCGGCAAACTCTACGCCCAGAAGGAAAACTTTGACGAAGCCCTGCGCTACCTCGAGGGATTGTTCTCGAAGGAAGGCGGAACGGATCCGTCCCTCGAACGTGAGATCGGCGATACCAAGATCAAACGGCTCGAATCACAGCTTAACGCCAGGAAGAAACAACTCGAGACAAACCCGGCCAATGCCGCAGCGCTTCAAAACGAAATCACCACGCTCGAGGCCGATTTGGACAAGCTCAAGCTCTTCGAAGCCGAGCGTCTCGTGGAACGGTACCCCAACGATCTCATGTACCGGTTCGATCTGGGTGTGTTGTACATGAAGGTTGGCAACGTCGACGGCGCTGTCGAGCAACTGCAAAAATCGCGCGGCCAGCCCCAGCGCCGTGTTGCCTCCCTCAATCTCCTCGGCCAGTGCTACCAACAAATGGACCTCCATGACATGGCGATTGAGACCTTCAATGAGGCCATCAATGAACTGCCGACGATGGACGGCCTGAAGAAGGAGTTGCTGTACAATTTGGGTTGCGCGTACGAGCTCATGGGCGATCAAGACAAGGCCACGGCTGCGTTCAAGGAGATCGCCAAGGTCGATTTCGGTTATCGCGACGTGCGTGCGAAGATCATGCGCAAGGCCCCTCCCAAGCAGCCGTAACCCAACGGCGTCACGTTAGTCAGGCAGTTCTAATCTCGCCCAGACGTCTCGCAAATCCCGAATTCCGTCAGCGCCACGTCCCTGACGATCCACGAGGATGACCTTCATCCCCGCTGCCTCCGCGCCGCGCACGTCTTCCTCGTAACAGTCACCGACATGGATCGCTTGGCTCGCGGTAACGCCCGCCGCACGAAGCGCCGTCAGGAAGATTTCTGCATTTGGTTTCTCCACCCCGACCTCGCAGGAAATCGTCATCGAATCGAAGTGCTTCGCGAGCCCCGTCCTGTCGAGCAGCAAACGCAGACGCTCATCCCAATTGGAAAGGACGCCAACGTGAAGCCCGCGCGCCCGCGCTTCGCGCAACGTGTCTTCGACGTCCGGAAACACCTGCCACACGTCGGGTCCGGCGAACATTTCAAACAGCTCCTCGAAGCACGCCTCATTCTCTTGTCCGACCACGCGATAGACGAGTTCCCGCCACCATCCCTTGCGTGACACCGTCAGTCCGGGGCGTTTCAATGCGGCCCAGGATTGACGGAAAGCGCTTTCCATTTCGCCGGCGGTCCGATCGATCCCATGTCGCCGCGCAACCGCAGCGTACACGGCCCCCACGGACGGGTACGGCCGGAGCAGTGTGCCACCCGCATCGAAGAAGACCGCGCGCAACCGTCCGCGGCTCACTGCAACACCAACTCGCGCGGCGTCTTCGCCCTCGTCCCTTTCGCAAAGCCGAGCCGATCCAGCGCTTCCCCTACCAGAAATAGCGACCCCGCAATGGCGATCGTTTCCGCGCCCTCAACGCGGGCTTGCGCGTATGCGGCGGAAAGGTTTCGCTCGACGGTGATCCGTGCGGCGGGGTTCGCCGCCTGGCACCAGCGCGCCAACTGGTCAGGCTCGCTCGTCCGTTCGCTGTTGACGGGCACGCACACCACCCGCACCGCCAGCGGCGCGAGAATCTGGCACATCTGATCGTAGTTCTTGTCCCGCAACACGCCGAGGATCAACGTCAGCTTCCGCCCCGCAACATGTTCGCGCAACGTCGCCGCCAGCCGTTCGGCGGCGGCCGCGTTGTGCGCCCCGTCCAGCACCACTGTCGGGTCGTGGTGCACAATCTGAAACCGTCCCGGCCAAGTCGTGCGCGCCAACCCTTCATGCACGCGCTTCGCATCGACCGGCAATCCCGACGCCTCCAGTGCCGCCACCGCCGTCGCGCAATTGATCGTCTGATGCGCGCCCAGCAACGGAATCGTCAGCGGGCCGTAGCCCAGGCGCGTGCCCGTTAACTCCACCCGCTGGCACTTCTCGTCTTCGCTCAGTCGCGTCGCGCCAATGTCCCGCCCCACGACCGTCAACGCGCTCCCTTGCGTCGCCGCGGTGTTCTGGATCACCCGCAACGCTTCTTCCGCCGCCGCCGCCGTCACCACCGGCACCCGGGCTTGATGATCCCGCATTTCTCCCCGGCAATCTGCGCCAGCGTCTCGCCCAGATATTGCGTGTGATCGAACGCGATATTGGTGACCACCGAAACCAGCGGCACAATCACGTTCGTCGCATCGAGCCGCCCGCCCAGCCCCGTCTCCCACACCACCACGTCCACCTTCTGCTCCGCGAAATACCGCAGCGCGATGGCCGTCACCGTCTCGAAAAACGTCGGCGCGTGAAACTCCGGGTTGGCGGCCACCGTCTCCAGCACCGGCCGGATCTCCTCGACCAGCCGCACCACGTCCGCTTCATGGATCGGCTGGCCGTTGATCTGAAATCGCTCGCAGAACGACACGAGATGCGGTGACGTGTACAACCCCGTCCTGTACCCCGCCGTGGACAGCACCGCGCTCAGCATCGCCGCCACGCTCCCCTTCCCGTTCGTGCCCGCGATATGGATGAATCGCAGCGGCTTCTGCGGATCCCCCATCAGCCGCAACAAATACTGCATCGTCTCCAGGCCAAGTTTCTGGCCAAACAGCCGGATGCCGTACAGGTATTCGATGGTCTCGGGATATGTCACAGCGGATCGTCCGATAGGTAGCCGCACCCTTCAGGGTGCGCAGGCCAACGCCTGCGGCTACAGGTTTGCGTTACGCCGCGGCCTTGAACTTGCGCCCGCCACGGCCCGAAAAATAACTCAGCAATTGCGCCAGCGTCTGCTTCAGCTGCTTCCGATGCACGATGAGATCGACCAGCCCCCGCTCGCGCAGGAATTCGCTGGTCTGGAACCCCTCGGGCAACTCCTGTTGCGTCGTCTCCTTGATCACGCGCGGGCCCGCGAACCCGATCAACGCCTTCGGCTCGGCGATGATCACGTCCCCGAGCGACGCAAAACTGGCCATCACGCCCGCCGTCGTCGGATGCGTTAGCACCGAGATGTACGGCAACCCCGCCTTCGCGTGCAACGCCAGCGCCCCGCTCGTCTTCGCCAGTTGCATCAGGCTCAGAATCCCCTCGTACATCCGCGCCCCGCCCGATGCCGAAATGATGATCACGGGAATCTTCAACTCCGTCGCCTTCTCGATCGCCCGCGTGATCTTCTCGCCAACCACCGACCCCATGCTCGCGCCCAGAAAACTGAAATCCATCACCGCCAGCGATATGTCGTGGCCCTCCAGCTTGGCCAGCCCGATCACCACCGCGTCGTTCAGCCCCGTCTGCCGATGATACGTCCGCAGCCGTTCCGAATACGCCGCCACGCCCGTGAACTTCAGCACGTCCACGCTTGCCATGTCCGCGTCGCTCTCGCGGAACGTCCCCTCATCCGCCAGCATCGCCACGCGTTCCATGGCGGTCATCGTGAAGTGGTAATCGCATTTCGCGCAGACCTTCGCGTTCGCAACGAGTTCCTTGCTGTAAATGATCTCGCCGCATTGCTTGCACTTCACCCACAACCCGCTCGGGATCTCGTGCTTCTTGGTGATCGTCTCGGAAATCTTCGGCTTTTCTTTTTCTTCGAATACCGCCATGGGCCAGACTCCTTGTGCGACTTCCGAATTCTACCACAATCGCCCGCCGTTGCACCAGCCCGTTTTGGCACGGTGGCCGGCCTGTAGCCGCAAGCCGAGTCGGACGAGACGCGAGCACGCCGTGCCTCGGTCGCAACTTTAGCCTGCGTGCTTCGTCCCCTCGTCTCTCTGGGCGGGTATCCCGCCGTTGCCTGCCTAACGCCCTCAAAACCCCTCTTGCCGTCCCATTTCGCGTGTTCTTACCTCTCCAATTTGGGTTCGTTTTTGGCTTCGTTCGGGACAAATTTCCACGCCGGCTTGAATAAACTTGGGTTCGTTTGCAAAAATTACTTTTTGCGCGGTCCCCATCCCCTGAGACCCTCAATTGGCTTCGTTTCCCCCAATTTTCCACGCCGGCTTGCACAGAATTGGGTTCGTTTGGTAATTTATCCCCCGCGCGCCGATCTCCCCTGAATTGTAGGCCTTGTCCGCCGTAGGCGGATTGCTCGCCTCGTAGTGCCCCGGCAGCAAACCGTCGGTTTGCTTGTCGCTTTCGTCCCGCATTTCAAAGAACAATCACGAAGTCATTCGGCCGGGAAGCCGAGTCTCCTCGCCCCTTGGGGGAGAGGATCAAGGTGAGGGGTACGTGTTACCGGAGGACCCCAACCCATCATGTTCCCATGATGCGCCGAGCATATTGTAATACGATACCTATGTCAATCCAAAAAGATAGACCTGTCGCGTGCCTTCTTGCGTTGTTTTCCTTCCCACCGGATGTCATCCCGAGCTTGTCGGAGCCGAGTCCTCGAGACGCGACACAGGTTTGCTGGTGGCGCAACGGTCTCTGTCGTCTCCCGTCTGCCGTTTCCTCGCGCCAAACACTCGCTTTATCCCCTTTTTTGCCCTCGTTTACCCCCAAATCTGCGCTCTCGACGCCCCTTTTACCCCCGAGTTTGGGTTCGTTTTCAGCACCACCCCGAGGCGACCAGCGTCTCTCAACCCTTCGTCCCGACCCCACACAGACTGGTTGTTTCTTGACTCGCAGGGAGAAAACTGGTAAGAAAACCAGCCGTTGTGAGGCTTGCGCGAGGCGAACTGGCCCCTCCGCAATCGGTGCGCAATAGGAGATGAGGTTTTATGAAAGCGCGCATGCTGATCGCCGTCGCCGTTCTGGCCGTAGGCGTCTCGCAACTCCAAGCCGCCACCATTGCGGTCACCAGCACCGCTGACAACGGCCCCGGCTCATTACGCAACGCCCTCGCCAGCGCCGCCAACGGGGACACGATTGACGCTTCCGGCGTCTCCGGCACGATTTTACTGACCAACGGCGAGCTGCTCGTCACCAACAGCGTGGACATCGTTGGCCCCGGCCCTGATCTGCTGGCTATCAACGGCAACTACACCAGCCGCACGGTCAATCCCAACCGCGTGTTCCATACTGGCTCGAACACGGTCGTCACCATCTCCAGCCTGACCATCACCAACGGGCTCATCTTTTTTGGCAGCGGCGGGGGCATCTGGAATGACCACGCGACGCTGATGGTCAGCAACGTCCTTCTAAGCGGTAACTCGGCCGTGACGCTTGAGTACGTCATTGTAAGCGGTAACTCGGTCAATACGGACCCGGCGGGCGGGGGCATTTGGAACGACCACGCCACCCTGACCGTCAACACCTGCACCCTGAGCGGAAATTTTGCTAACGATGGTGGCGGTGCCATCTACAACGACGCTGTTGGTGGGACCGCGTCCGTACTGATCACCAACAGCACACTGAGCGGCAACGATGCGTCCTATGGCGGCGGCATCGACAACGAAGGTTCTGGTGGGACCGCGTCCGTGCAAATCGTTGACAGCACCTTGAGCGGCAACTCGGCCGGCTCCGGTGGTGGCGTCTGTAACCTCGGTAACGACAACGGTAACGCGACCATCCAGATCGTGAACAGCACCTTCAGTAGCAACTCGGCCGGCTACGGTGGAGGCATTGAAAACGTCGTCAGCCTCGGCAACGACGACTATGGAGGTACCGCGTCCACACAGATCACCAACAGCACACTGAGCGGCAACGCCGCCTACTATGGCGGTGGCATCGACAACGATGGTGCTGGCGGGACCGCGTCCGCACAAATCGTTGACAGCACCTTGAGCGGCAACGATGCCTACAATGGCGGCGGCATCAACAACAAAACTGCGCCCCTGCGAATCGTCAACAGCACCCTGAGCGGCAACTCGGCCATCACCGGAGGGGGCATCTTCAACTATGGTCCTATTGGTGGCACCGCCGCCGTGCAGATCGTCAACAGCACATTGAGTGACAACTCTGCCACCAACGGCGGCGGCATTTACAACACGTCCAGGGCGAACTTGGAGATCGGTAGCACCATCCTGAACGCGGGCGCTCTAGGGGTCAACATCACGGACGTTCGGTGGGACGGGGCCACGGTCACCTCACTCGGTTACAACCTCAGCAGTGATGATGTTGGCGTCGGTTTTTTGACCGCGACCGGCGACCAGATCAACACCAACCCGATGCTCGACCCCGCCGGCCTCCGGGACAATGGGGGACCGACTCTGACCATCGCGTTGTTGTGCGGCAGCCCCGCCATCGACCAAGGCTACAACTTCTCCGGCGCGGCCACCGACCAGCGCGGCCCGGGATTCGTCCGCACCTTTGACGATTGTGCTATGCCGAATGCTCCGGGCGGCGACGGCACCGATATCGGCGCATACGAGGTTCAACGGGGAGAATGCCCCCATCCGCCGATAATGAGCTGCCCGACCAACCAAAGCGTGAATGCCAGTTCGCCGGCCGGCGCGCGGGTCAACTACCCAACGCCCGAGGCTTCCAACGGCTGTCCCATCAGTGTCGTCTGCAATCCCCCCAACGGCAGCCTGTTTGCCATCGGCAACACGACCGTCTCCTGCCTTGCGACCGATAACGAAGGCAATGAGGCCACGTGCAGTTTCACGGTGCACGTCAAAGGCGCGACGGAACAGATCGACGATCTCATCGCTCTGGTACAGGCCCTCAACCTGAAACCGTGGACGACGTATATCCTCACCGGCGAACTCCAATCCGCTTCCAACGCGTTGCGCCGGGATTACACCCGCGCCGCCTGCATCGACCTCGACGCCTTTATCTTCGAAGTCGATGTGCAGACGTGGTGGGGACAGATCTGGCCTCCGTCACGCGCCCGCCTCCTGACTCGCAACGCCCAGCGAATCCAGAACGTCCTCGGTTGCTACGACGGGTTCGGCCCGGGTCATTACTGACTGTTCGCTCCCGCACGTTCAGCCGGTGCGGCTGCGGCCAGTCGCAACCGACGCATCCCCCGGGTTTCTACTGTCAACGCCTCGGCGACCGTTTTTCTGGCCGAACGATTACAGACCATCTTGTTCGAACAGCGAGCTTGAAGTCGTCAACCAAACCAGCTAAATTACGTGCATGTCCACGAAAGAAATCGCGATTCAGACCATTCGGACGTTGCCAGAAGATGCGTCGTGGGAGGACATCCAGGAACGCATCAATTTTGTGGCCGGAGTCCGCAAAGGACTTCGCGAACTCGACGAAGGCAAAGGAATTCCACACGACCGCGTGCGCGAGGAATTCGCCGAATGGCTTACCGACTGACCTGGTCTCCCACGGCGCGACTTGATTTGCGCGATCTTCTCACTTACATCGCTGAAGATGATCCCGCTGCGGCTCGTTCGTTTGCGCGAAGCTTGTTTCGCGCCATCGAACGGCTCCCCGGTTCCCCGAGTCCGGTCGAATCGTTCCCGAATTCAACGAGCCAACCATTCGTGAGGTCATCCGCAAGCCGTGCCGCATCGTGTACCGGATCAAGGCCGAGGATCACTTGATCGAGATCGCCCGCGTCTGGCACGCGGCGCGCGGGCTGGTCGAGCTATAAGCAGGGCGTAAGGCGCCTTCAGCCTTTCCGCGAACAGCTACGGCGAACTGTCTCGGGTCGAATGTCTGCCGGTCGTCCGACAATTTCTGCGGCAAGGTCCGCGACGCCCCCAACCGGCAAGCCAGAAAAACCTTGCCTGTTTGGCGTCAGCCTCCTACGCTGTTGGAGCTATCCCCCGTTTGTTGCAACCATGGTGAAGGAAGGAGTGTCCAATGAGGCGTCTTCTTGTTGTTCTGCTAGTGTTGTGTGCGGTTCCAGCCATTGCCCAGGTGCCCAGCGGCGCGTTCAGCTACGTGTTCACGAACACACCCCTCTGGGATACGACTGGCATCTATACGAACACCGCCCTCGCCGATGCGGTTGTTATCATGACTCAGCAACTATCGGCCAAGGGGCAGGTCACCGGTACACTGACGGAAACGTATTTTGTAAGCGACGCGGATAACTTCGATGCCACCGGGCCGATCGCTGGCAGACTCTCTGTCAAGTCTGGTGTCGCCGGAGGTAGCTGGAAGGAAAGCGGAACGATGACGGGCGTCAACAGTGGCATCGACTACACGGGAACCTACACGGGAACCGGCACAGCGACGATTGATCCAGACACATTGACAATGCTCGTCACTGGCTCCATCAAGGAATGCGTCGACAAGAGGTGCGAGACCACGGCGGAGAGCCCGACCTACACGATGCCGGCGGATATGAACGGCGACTGGACGCTCGAAACCGACATTACCGCCGCGGCGAAGAAGCTGACGGGCACCGGCACGTTAACCCTGTCCAACGATCGAGAATTTGATTACACCATCATTGGCAGCTACAACACCAAGAGCGGGGTTGCCAAACTGAAATTGGTCGGCCAAGGTGACGCGCTCGGAACGAGCTTGTCGCTGACCACACACGGCACGAACATGGTTCTGACCACGCTCAAAGGCAAAGTCCTGGGCCAGACGCCGACGGTCCCATAGTCGATCGCCCCGCGAACTCCAACTCAACACCGCGTGTGTCCGCCAGCCATGCGCGCTTGTCAGACTGACGGTCGGGTGTGGTACTCTGGATCCTCAATCGAGCTAAGAATGGCCGAGACGAAGCAAGAGCACACACACGACAGGTTGCCCGGCGGGTCGACGGTTGCCAGGGGACCCGGGATTCCACGTATCACTGACAAGTCGTGGTTCCTGGCCATCCTGCTGGCGACGTTTGTCGCCTACATACCCGCGTTGCGTGGCGGCTTTGTCTTTGATGACGATGTCCTGATCACCGACAACGGCCTGATTCACGCCAGCAACGGCCTGCATCGGATTTGGTTTACGGCGGAAGCGCAAGATTACTATCCGCTGACGGAGACTCTGTGGTGGCTGGAATGGCGGGCTTGGGGCCGCCACGCCGCGGGATACCATGTGGTCAACGTCTTGTTGCACGCCGCCAATGCCGTGCTGGTGTGGTTGGTCCTGCAACGGCTCAAGGTTCGCGGAGCGTGGTTGGCGGGATTGGTGTTTGCGATCCATCCGGTCAACGCCGCCACCGTGGCGTGGATCAGCGAACAAAAGAACACCCTGTCGATGCTGTTCTACCTGGTGGCGATTCTTCTGTATTTGCGATTTGACGAGGAGCGCCGTTGGGGTTGGTACGGTCTGTCGTTGGCGGCATTTGCATTGGCCCTGCTGAGCAAGACCGCCGTGGTGATGCTACCGGTCGTGCTGTTGGGGTGCGTGTGGTGGATGCGAGGACGGGTCACTGGAAAGGATCTCCTGCGTAGCGGGCCGTTCTTTGCCCTGTCGCTGGTGTTGGGATTGGCCACCATGTGGTACCAATACCACGTGGCCCGGGGAGAACCCGTGGCCGGGATGGATAGCCTTGCCTTTCGTCTGGCCGCGGCGGGCGTGCCCCTTGGTTTTTCTTGGGCAAGGCGCTCTGGCCGGTCAATCTGATGGCCATTTATCCGAAGTGGCAGATCGATGCTTCACGGTGGATTTCCTACCTGCCGGGGGCGGCACTGGTGGGATGTTTCTTGGTTTTTTGGTGGAAGCGCCGGACATGGGGACGTCCCCTGTTGTTTGGCTTCGGGTATTTTGTCGTGATGCTGTTCCCGGTATTGGGATTGTTGAAGCAAGGCCCTTACGGATACTCCATTGCCGATCCTGGGACCACTGGCAATACTACTCCATCGTTGGCGTGATCGCCTTGGTCGTCGCCGCGGCGGAGATTGGCCGTCGAGCAGATCAACCGAGCCGGTTTGTGGGAGGTGCGGCGGGCCTGGCCGTCCTGCTGATGCTGGGAGCGGCCACGTGGACACGGGCCGGTGTTTACGCAACCGCTGAGACCCTCTGGCGGGATACTCTGGCCAGGAATCCAAACGCTTGGATGGCGCACGCCAATCTCGGGGTCGCTCTGGCGCAAACCGGTAAGATCGAGGAAGCCATCGCCCACTACGAGCAGGCCCTGCGGATCAAGCCCGATTACGCCGAGGCGCACAACAATCTGGGAGCTCGCATTGGCGCGAACGGGCAAGCATCGACGAAGCCATCGCCCGCTACGAGCAGGCCCTGCGTCTCAAGCCCGATTACGCCGAGGCGCACCACAATCTGGGGATCGTCTTGGCCCAGGTGGGCCGGGCGCCGGAAGCGATGGCGCAATTCGAGCAGGCGTTACGGATCAATCCCGATTACGCCGAGGCGCACTGCGACCTCGGGATCCGCTTGGGGAGGCCGGGCAAGGATGCCGGAAGCGATCGAGCGTCTGGAGCAGGCCCTGCGTCTCAATCCCGATTATGCCGAGGCGCACTACAATCTCGGGATCGCTTTGGCGCAAACCGGTAAGATCGAGGAAGCCATCGCCCACTACGAGCAAGCCCTCCAGATCAAGCCCGATTACGCCGAGGCGGACTCCAATCTGGGGGTCGTGTTGGCGCGAACGGGCCACATCGACGAAGCCATCGCCCGCTTCGAGCAGGCCCTGCGTCTCAAGCCCGATTACGCCGAGGCACACTACAATCTCGGGATCGCTTTGGAGCAAGCCGGCAAAACACGGGAAGCCATCGGTCACTACCAGCAGGCGCTGCGAATCAACCCCGATTTCACCCAGGCGCAGAACGCTCTCGCGCGGCTGCAACCTCGCCAGTAAGCCGATCCGCAATGTCCGCTGAAGATTAGCGGGTGCCCGCGAGCTAAATGGTGGTGCATCCTGGCCGAGGCCAGGTGAGTCATAGGAGAAGCGCAGCCACCATTGGTGGATTGTTCACGGGCACCCACTTCCAAACGTGAACAGGATCTGCTCTCAGTGAGGTGGGGGTGAAGACACCCCGGCATTGAGCAACATCTCCTATTCTCATAATTCCGACCCTAGGGGGCGCGTTATTCGCGCACAATGGGGTGAACACCCCATGTTGGCTTGTGCAAACGTTCTCGATTTCCAGCAACGCAACTTCCGCAAAGAGGCCGAGTCGCCGGGCGCTGTTGGAAAGGGCGGGAACAGCGAGTCGTGCTGCGATAAAGTCGGTCGGGGTGCGACCATTGGCACGAATTTTTGAGCCTACGACTTTTTACACAGTACAGGCACGGCGGCTGTCATTGGGTCTTGGTCCAGCAGCAACCCCAGCGCCTGTGGCAGGGTCAGATCATCCGGCATACAGCGGAAATCGCTGGCCTTGGTCACCGAATCGACGCGGCTGCTGATCAGCAGCAATCGCCTGCTGGTGTAGTGCAATGCCAATGTCGTGATCGCCCACTGGTCGTGCCCCACTGCCCGTTGTTCCAGCGAGAAACTCCCTCCGCGGGAGATGTGGCCAAAGACGCCCCAGCCGAAATCAACATCCCGACACAGTTTGCCTTCCACCCGCACAAAGCGCTCCGCCGCCGAATCGATCAGCATCGCCCCCTCCATCCCTTGCAACACTCGTAACTCCATGGAGCGCGACCGAAAATCCGGGTTGGGGCGGAATGTCACCAACGCGAGTTCCCGACCGACGCTGTCCTTTTCCGCACCCGCATGCTGGTAAAGGAATGCATCCGGAAGCGCCTGGATCAGCCTGTGTACGCGGGCCTCGTCGGAATGTTTATCGGTTTGGAGTTTCACCAAACGGGCCCGGTTCGTCAGCAGGCTGCGCAAGCGTTCCTCCTCCTGTTGCCTCTGCGCGGGAGGCGGTGGCTGCCCATTCTGGAGAATCAGCCGGCCGATTTCCAGGTCACGGGTCTCGACCATGACGCGGGTCTGCGAACCTTGCGGCGTCTCTTCGTGGACCCGGTACATATACTGGCCGCCCGTGTCGGTCGCCGCCAGTTCGTGAGCCACGGTCTGCCGAACCAACTCCCTGGCCGCAACATCGGGCGACTGCGTTTGCGCCGCTCCCCGAGACGCCATGAGTAAGATCCACACCAGTGCTCCCGCCCTGAAGCGGACATGATTTGCGGTTGCGCGCTTGCCCAAGCTGGACTCCTGTGGGAGGGTTAACATTGGCACCTGACCGATCTCCCGCAGGTAGGCCGCAATGGGCTCGGCGCTTTGGGTGTGTTTTCGTTCCAATTCAATCACCATAAAGCTCTTCCACCCTTCCAGAGAGAATGTTCGCATCGGCCATGTCTGACCCGCACCAACGCGGGCGTCGATTCGTCCCTGAACTTGTCCTTGGAGGAACACTACGCCAGGGGCTGACCCTTTGCCATGGGGTATAACCCCACCTCATTCCCGAATAACGCATCTCTTTCGCAA
The DNA here is from genome assembly GCA_963713705.1 of uncultured Verrucomicrobiae bacterium. Classification (GTDB taxonomy): domain Bacteria; phylum Verrucomicrobiota; class Verrucomicrobiia; order Palsa-1439; family Palsa-1439; genus Palsa-1439. Next base: position 76,284 of record CAVQMY010000014.1, on the reverse strand, counting down.
AGAATCACTTCCGACCTGGCTGCTACATCTAACGGACGCCGGGTTGCACAGACTGTTCGAGGGAGTGGGGCGAGTCATCAACTGCGACGGTGGGCGGCCGCTCGCCGGTCGATTCTACGGCTCGCCGTGCGCCGCGTCTTCTAGGGTGTTTTCCCGGTCGGAAATGGGGAGTGTAGTAGTTTCACCTTTCCACGGATCGCCTCTAAGGTTTGGTGTGATCAACCAGACCCCCAACCCGCCGCCCGCGCCCGACAACTTCCCTCAACCGCTCCGCACGTTGGTGGTCGACGATTCCTTCCGGTTCTTGAAGGCCCTGTGCGCTTACTTGCAGACGCAACCGTTGTTTGCGGTGGTCGGTACGGCGATGGGTGGCCCGGAAGCGTTGCACATGGCGGAATTGCTCGGGCCGGACCTGGTCTTGATGGATCTAAACATGCCCGTCATGGACGGCTTGCAAGCCACGGCAATTCTGCGCCGCCGCGCGCCCAACGTGCGGATTATCATCATGACGGTGGATGACCCGGCCACAGCCGAGGTGCAGGCACGGACCCATGGCGCACACGGCTTCATTTGGAAACTGCGAATCAAAACCGATCTGATAACCGAGGTTCGCCAGGCATGGCAATCGACCTAATCCCTCACAACGACTCTGACCTGTCTTTGTCCGATCACCCCACCACCGGCGGGCCTGCCACGGTCGGTCAAGATGTCATCCTCGTCATCGACGATGACACCGATGTCTTGAACAGCGTCCGCAGGTTCTTGGGACGCGAAGGCTGGGTGGTGCTGACCGCCTCCGACCCCCGGGAAGGCGTCCAGATGTATGAGGCCCTTTGGCCGGAAATCCAATTGGTGTTGTTGGACTACTTCATGCCCAACCTCCGCGGGGACGAGGTCTTTGAACGGCTGCAACGCATCAATCCGCGCGTTCGTGTCCTGTTAGCGACCGCGTGTGATGACTATGTCTCACAACCGATGATCCACGGTGGACTTTGCGGGTTCGTCCAGAAACCGGTCACGCCGCGGGACCTCATGCGCAGGATTCACCACGCCATGAAGCACCAGGACCCGCCGACGCCCTCACTCCTGCCCGTAACGGCCCAAATCGATCAGAACACTTGAACTCACATGATCGTTCGGCTAGTACGCCGTCCTACCGTGCTCACACCCCTCTCCCGCAGCCAGCGCGATAACCTCCCTCGCCCCGCCCCCGCGCAACGTCCAGATGCGCTTCCAAGTAAGGCTGAAATGGGCCGTTTTTGGCCCGCCGTTTGCTCCTAAAGACTTGGGAGTTCGATGACAATCGCGCCGATTCCGGCCAATGAAACAGAGCGCCTGTCTGCTCTGGAGACTTATGACATCTCAGGGTCGCAGCCGGACTCGGTGTTCGACGATCTCACCACGTTGGCGGCGCACATTTGCCAGGCACCCATTGCGCTGATTTCGCTGGTTGGCAAAGAGCGCCAATGCTTCCGCTCGCACGTTGGGTTGGAAGCCACCGGAACTCCGCGGGATATTTCGTTTTGCGCGCACGTCATCGTGCAGGCGGAGTTCTTCGTCGTGCGCGATGCCTCGCTCGACCCCCGGTTTGCGGACAATCCCCTTGTCACCGCGGAGCCTCACATCCGCTTTTACGCTGGCGCTCCGCTCATCACTCCCGGCGGACTCGCCATCGGCACAATCTGCGTCGTCGACCACGTTCCACGCGACCTGACGCCAGCCCAACGGGACGCGTTGTTGGCCTTGAGCCGGCTGGTTGTGAATCGGATGGAATTGCATCGTGCAATGGCGGCCAAGGAGAAAGGTGATGCGGCACTGCGTCAGGTCGCGACGCTTCAGAAGGCGATTCTTGAGGGAGCCGACTATTCGATCATCTCCACGCGCGAGGACGGGGTGATTCTAACTTTCAACGCCGCCGCCGAACGGATGCTCGGTTACACTGCCGCCGAAGTGGTTGGTCGGCTGACGCCGGGACCCTTCCATGATGCCCAGGAATTGGCCCAACGAGCCGCCGAACTCTCACGCGAACTTGATCGCCCGATTCAGCCCGGCTTTGACGTTTTCGTGGCCAAGGCCCAGTTGGGCGCGCCAGAGGAACGCGAGTGGAGCTACGTTCGCAAGGACGGCAGCCGCTTCCCGGTGTTGTTGTCAGTCACCGCCCTGCGGGGCGATGCCGGCCGCGTCATCGGCTTTCTCGGTATCGCGCGCGACATTACCGAGCGCAAACAGCGCGACGCGGCGCTCCATCAAGCCAAGGAGGCGACCGACGCCGCCAACATCGAATTGGCCCGCGCCAACCGGCTCAAGGATGAGTTCCTCGCGAACATGAGCCACGAGTTGCGCACCCCGCTGAATGCCATTCTCGGCATGTCGGAGGCGCTGCAGGAAACCGTGCTCGGCCCGTTGACCGAGAAACAAGCACGATCGCTTCAGGTGATCCACGAGAGCGGCACGCACCTGCTCTCGCTCATCAATGACATTCTTGACCTCTCCAAAATCGAGGCCGGCAAGGTCGAGTTGCAGATCGGCGACGTGAACGTCGAATCCGTGTGCAACGCCAGCCTGGGCCTGGTGAAGGAGGCGGCGCACCGGAAGCAATTGCAGGTGTCGTTCACACCCGATGACCGGGTGAAATCCTTCCACGGTGACGAACGGCGTATCAAACAAATCCTCGTCAATCTCCTCAGCAACGCCGTGAAATTCACACCCGCCGGTGGCTCAGTTGGTTTGGAAATCATGTTCAACCCCAACCCCGGCACGGTGAGTTTCAGCGTCTCGGATACCGGCATCGGTATCGCAGAACAGGACCTCGCCAAACTGTTCCAACCATTCGTGCAACTCGACAGCGGCCTCGCGCGCCACCATCAGGGCACAGGCCTCGGCCTCGCGCTCGTCCGTCGTCTGGCCGAACTGCATGGCGGGAGCGTCAAAGTCGAGAGCAAGGCCGACCACGGCACGAGGTTCACGATTACGCTGCCGACAAATCCCTGTCCCAAAGGGCAACCGGACACCGTTCGGGAAGCCCAGAACACTCCCGCTGTTCCCGTCCGGGGCGAAGACGCGTCAAGCCGCCAACCGCTCATCCTGCTGGCCGAAGACAGCGAAATGAACATTCTCACATTCACGACCTATCTCGACGCCAAGGGCTACCGCCTCAGGCTGGCCCGCAATGGCACCGAAGCGCTGGAACTCGCCAGGATGGAAAAACCACAACTCATCTTGATGGACATCCAAATGCCCGGCGTGGATGGCCTCGAAGCCATCCGCCGCATCCGTCAGGACGACGAATTGAAAGAGACCCCGATCATCGCCTTGACCGCTCTCGCCATGCCCGGTGACCGCGACCGCTGTTTTGCCGCCGGTGCAAACGAGTATCTCGCCAAACCGGTAAACCTGCGCCTCCTGGTCGAACGCGTCACCGCGTTGCTCTACGACGAGCTTCACCTCGTGACCAAATAGGATTTGCTGAAATATGAACTCAACCAACGTCACTCCCAAGATTCTGATCGTGGACGATGATCCGCCCACTCGCGAAACGCTCACCACACTTCTGGCCGACGGCAGCTATGAACTCGTCACGGCTGCCAACGGAACGGAAGCACTCGCCATCGCGCCCGAACTGCTGCCGGATTTGATCCTGCTCGACGTGATGATGCCAGCCGTTGACGGATTCGAGGTGTGCCGGCGGCTGCGAGCCGACGCCCGCCTCGCTGAAGTGCCAATCATCATGCTGACGGCGCTGGACGATCGCGACTCGCGCCTCCGCGGGTTGGAGGCTGGCGCTGATGATTTTCTAAGCAAACCGTTTGATGGCAGCGAACTCCGAACCCGTGTGCGAACCATTACCCGGCTGAATCGCTACCGTCGTCTGGTGGATTTGCTGACCGAGAGCAAGCGCCTGGAGGCGGAACTGTTCCGCGTTCAGCGCATGGAAAGCATCGGCTTGCTCGCGGGAGGGATCGCACACGACTTGAACAACATTCTCGCGCCCATTCTGATGGCGGCGGAGCTGATCGAATCGCGCACGCCGGACGATTCAACTCGACAGACGACGGAAACAATCCGCACCAATGCACAGCGGGGAGCGGCGCTGGTCAGGCAAATACTCGGGTTCGCGCGAGGCAAAGGCGAAGGTCACCGCGAAGTGCGGGTCAACCATCTGATCAATGACATGATCGACTTCGTGGAGCAGACATTTCCCAAGACCATCCGCTCCGAGCGCGCGTACGACAAGGATCTGCGCCCGGTCAATGGCGATGCGACCCAGCTGTATCAGGTGTTGTTAAACTTGTGCGTGAACGCCCGCGATGCGATGTCCGACGGTGGCCGACTGCAAATTGAAGGGCGCAACGTCGCCCCGACGGAAGTCCCTGCCGAATTGCCAGCGGGTGATTACGTGGTGATCACCGTCTCCGATACAGGTGCCGGCATTCCTGCCGAAATCAGGAACCGGATATTCGATCCGCTGTTCACGACGAAGCCTGAGGGAAGAGGCACGGGTCTGGGACTCGCGACGGTCGCGCGGGTCGTGCAGAATCATCGCGGAACGATCCAGGTGTCGAGCCAGCCCGGACAGGGCACGACTTTCAAAGTCTATTTGCCAGCGGCAGCGGAAAGTCAGCTGGGTACAACGGCCGAGCCGGAACTGAAGGCGCCGTTGTCGGGAAGGGGCGAACTGATCCTGATTGCCGACGACGAATTGGCCATCCGCGAAATGACCAAGCAAGCTCTCGAAAGCCTCAATTATTCCGTCGTGACGGCGACCGATGGTCTGGATGCCCTGAACCTGTTCAACCGCCACGCAGAAAGCATTCAGGCGGTCATCACTGACGTGAATATGCCGCGCCGCGACGGACTATCAATCATCGAAGCGCTGCATCTGACGAACCTGCGCATCCCGTGCATCGTGACCAGCGGCCAGCTCGACTCGGCGAAAGTGAAGCGAGATTGCGATGCCAAGGGTGCGATCTTTTTGCCGAAACCATTCTCGATTGAGCAGATTTCTCGGGTGCTACGCGGTGCATTGGAGGGGTCACAAGACTCAACAAATCCCGTGGTCGCAGATCCCGATCACATGTCCGCAGTCGAATCGGACCGGCTTTGCTCTGTTGAAAAGCTCTCGGAAGTGAACTAACGCTTTGCGGATGGTTCCCCACCCGCCGGCAAGCAGGTCGGGAGTATTTCCGTTGTTGGTCAATGGCTGGACTTCGCCACGCTGGCAAGAATACCTCGAAAAATTGGGCGCCGCTGGCTGGCGGCTCCGCGCAACGGCACGGCGCAACCGCGCCGTCTAGAACCTGGAAATCATGACGGCAACTCTCGCCAGCACGTTGACCAAACCATGCGTCACGCCGCCGGCCACAACGCTCTCCGTCTTCTCCCGCAGGCATCCGTAAAACAGGCCGACAAAGCAACTCTGCACGCCGTACCACCACGCGAATTGATAGTGTCCATGAAAATAATCGACCGGACTCAGCGCATGCAGTAATCCAAACAGCAGGGATGACACGACCAATCCACATCCGAAATCGAGTCCCAGCACGTGAACGGGGCGGCCAAAAGTTTCATTGATCCGCGATTGAATGTATCCCCGGAAAAATATCTCTTCACCAAAGCCGGCGCACACGAACAACCACACGACCTCCAACATCTCTCTCCCGACAGGCTGGTGGAAGTACCCCGCGAGGGCCAGGGGAAGCGACAGCAGCGCGGCAAGAAGCACCAAACTGGTCGCCCACGGCACGCGAGCCATGTACCTCGCTTGCCCCTTCATGAACCACAGGAGCAGGATCGTCACCGTCAGACCAAACACCGCGCCCGCGACGCGGCTCGTCATGTCGTCATGCGCGAATGACGGATCAATATGAACGTGCGTGAACATCCTCCCCACGCCCGCCAGCACCACGAGCAGCAGGGTCCAGAGCAATCCGATGTTCAGATTGTGCCGCCAACGCTTCCACGTCAGCCCGTAGCTCTCAAAGCTCCGACCGCACAGCAACAGAACCAAAACCGTAAACAGAATCATGACGCCACCGGGCGTAAAATTCAGCCCCGTCTCCCCTTCCCAACTCCCAATCGGCGTGAAGGATTTCAGGGACCGATACGTGACGTGCACGAGTACGAAGGCGAGCACCACTTCGAGTATGGCCGTGACGCGCTGTTTCATGAATTTGCTGTTGTTCCGTTACGCTTCTCGTACGACGGCCACCCCCCACGACTTCCCCGGGCCCCCGCCCTCCGCACGACCTTGGCACATCCCTACCCCGTTGCACCAGTCTGTTTTGGTAGGGCGGGCTGGCTCAGCCCGCCAAACCTCTCTTCTTCAGTGACAGATCCTCTTGGCAGGCTTAGAATCGGTACCGGCGCAGTCAAAGCGTCACCACCATGAGCAAAATTGCCCCATTCAGTCGGACGCGAGTCATGATCTCTGCTGTTGTCGGCTTGGTTGCGTTTGTCGTCCAGGCCATCTCCGTTTGGAACACTCCCATCGACGACGAGCCGGCGAAAATCAAAGAGGCCAGTGCGTTGCTGGAGCAGTTTCGCCGGTGCGTGCAAACCGACGGTGAGCTCTATACGGTTGAGGCTCGTGATGGTCGTGAGATCAAGGTGTTCTCTCACACGGTTCCCACGCAATCTCGGTTGGACAATATTTTTAAGTTCGTGCTGAATGAGGGAGAGCACAAGATTCTTGTCCAGATTCCCGAATACAACACGACAGCCGACTTCCCACCGGACACAAAACCCGAGGACATCCGGGCCGCGTTGCGGAAGATGTTTCCGCCGGCGAAAGTCGACGTCAACCGATCTTGGAACGATGTGGAAGCCGCCAGTCGTGGACTGACGGGCTGGAACGGCCTGATTCTTAAAGCCAGGGCCATGCAATATCTGGGGGTGAATCCGGGCAGCGCTTCCGAATCCTATGAATGGACAAATCGTTTCGAGATCGGGCAGCGCAGCTTTAGCGTCTGCACGAAGGCCGACCGTATCCGGAGAAGTGCCGGTTTTGGCCTCCTGGTATTTGTCATCTTCACACCGCTTACGTGGCTGGCTCTGCTCGTTCTCGCGTGGATTTGGTGCTTCTCGCTGGATCAGTTCCGCAAGCTCTCACGGGCTGTCCGCGGCCAGACGCGCCGAGAATGAACGCAATGCAGTGAGGTCGGGCGCCTTGCCGCTTCCGTCAGCGGCTACCAGTCCGATACATCAAACCATCGGTTAGTAAGGTCCCTCCTGAATGGCCAGCGGCGATCCATGGGCGAGCCGCCTTCAATCACGCCAGATGACCGGTACAAATAGGACCAATGTGCAGGAGGTGGCCCGGCACGCCCATAGAGAAACTCGACGGTCAGCACGGAATTGCTTTTCTCGGCGAAAACAAGCATAGCGAGATCGGGATCATAGTAGAGGGATGGCACCTGCTGCCGTTGCTCTGAAACAGGAATCAGCCGCGATTCGATCTTCTGAATAACCGCCTCGTACCGCGGCAATCGCGATTTGAAGAGCGAGTCGCGAATCAGGAAGCCCGCAGCCTCGACACCATCCAGACGGCGAGCCCAATCATAAATGGCGCAAATGCTTTGAAGCGATGAACCTTCCACCATGTAAAACTCTTGACCAAGCTGACCGCGCAGGCGACGAAGTAAGCAAGCGAGACAGGCAGCAAGAGAAGTCCAAGAATCGGTGTGGGGCGCACAGCAAAGTCCATGAAGCATACAAAGCTGATGCTGTACACGACCCAGATTATCTTTGCGCTACGGAGCATTGCTATATCCCCCTCGCCACAGCCAGCGCGATAACCTCCCGCGCCCCGGCTCCCGCAACGTCTTGGCGCAACTATCCATCGTGGCGCCGGTCGTAAACACGTCGTCCAACAACACGAGCCGTTTGCCTTTGAAAATTGTTTCATCGCGCACGGCGAATGCACCCCGCAGATTTCGCGCCCGGGCTTCGGCATCGAGCTTGGTTTGTGTCCCGGTATCCTTGATGCGCCTCACCTTCCCTTTGAGAACGGGAACATTTAAGGCCCGGCTCAGCCCGGCGGCGAGGTATTCCGCCTGGTTGAACTCGCGCTGGCGCAGTTTCCTCGGATGCAACGGCACGGGAACGATGCCGTCAATCTCCCGCCAGTCGATCCACCGTTGCGCCGCCCCCCGCAGCCAGTCGACCAGATGCCGGCCAAAATACATTTCGCGATTGTATTTGAAACGGAGAATGCAATCGCGGACGACCCCTTGGGCGCGGCAGGCGCACACGGTCCGGCTGAAATAGAACCGCAAATTCTGGCAGTAACCGCACACGAACGTCTCGCCCGTGACCGTCCCCGTAAACGGCGACGCGCATTGCCGGCAAAACGGCGGCTCAATCAGTTTGGCCGAGGACACGCACGCGGGGCAGACGATCCCCGGGTCGATGTCGGCCAGCGGACAACCGCAGAAGGGACAATTCCGCGGCCAGACCAGGTCTAGCGCGCGCCGCGCCCAGAGGTGGACAGCCCGGGGTCGCGCAGGGGCTTGAATGTCGTTTGACATAACCACACCATCAACACGAGGAGCACCACGAGCATCGGCCACGATGCCACACTCTGTGTGACATCCAGGGTCGCCGACCAGCGCATAAACTCGTTGACCAGCACCCAGCCCGCGTGCAGCCCGATCGGCAAATATAATGCCCTCGTCCGGGCGTAAGCCAATCCCAAAACGCAGCCCGCCAGAAACAGCGATACAAACCCAACGAAAACACCTTTCTGCACCAGTGACTGGGTCACGATCCAGACCAGACACTTTCCGCCGCTGATCCACGTGACCTGGTTGGCCGGGATGTTCACGCCATTCGGTTTGAGGAAATGCGCCGCCGAATACACCGCGCTGGCCAAAACGATGGCGACGGCCACGTTCATGCGACGCTCGAGCGCCCCCTGCAGCGCCCCGCGAAAAAATGTTTCTTCGATGACCGCGACCACCACGCCCACAAAAAAGAATTTTATACCGGCGCCCGCCATCTGTCCCGAAGTCACGGTGAACACCAGCCGGTGGCCTCCAACGACGACGAGCAAGTCAATCATGACCGTCAGCGTCGCCACGCCGAGCACGTACCCGGCCAGGGCGTGACGCCACCAGCCACGCGCTTGCACGTAGCCGATGTCGCTCCAGAACCGAAAGCCGATCACCCGCAGCAACGGCCATAATCCAGCCAGGGCCACGAGCATGATCGCCCGGTCAAAGATCCGATGGAACGGATACGTCGCGTAACCGTGAAGAGCGTTTACCTGAGGGGCCACCCGTTGCACGGCCCAAAACAGCCACGGCGCCAGCAGCGCGCCGAACACGATGACGGCGACGAAATAAAGGCCGATGGCCCGGGACGCTCTCAATTACGTTTCGGTGGGCCGCTGAAGTTCCTGGGGCGTGAACACCTTGTGCCGCTGGACTTCATTGTCCTGCATTTCCGAGATCGAGCCGGGGTCAATGATTTCCGTATATCGAATCGAGCTGTAGGGTATCCAGTACACCTTGCTGTCGACCTCGACGGTCGTTCTTGGGGAACGGCCGATTCCAAATCCGGGTGCTCCTGAAACCGGCGTCCGCTGACGCGCACTCCGGTTTCATCGACGTCGGTAATGATGCCCCGAACGATTTCCCGCGGTGTCTGCGGGTGGAACCTTCGCAACACCACTTTCACTCGCTGGCTGAGTAATCCTTTTGTGTCCATTCGTTCCTCTGCGGCGCGGCCGAGCCCCGCCATCGCCATGTCATTCCGAAACGGCCTCTATTGCGTCGTAATGTCGCCGTCCTGTAATTTCAGCGCCTTGACCTTGGCCGTTTGACGATCAGACGAATAATCGGTCGTCGGCTGCGCCCCGCTCGATTGGCCTGGCGTCGTTGAGCCGGTACTGTCACTGCGGGGCGGCGGCGGCGTCTGGTTCGGTTGGTTCGGCGCCATCGAGCCGATACTGTCATTCTTGGGCGACTCCGCCTGGTTGGGTTGGGCCGGCGACATCGATCCGATAAAGTCCTTGGGGGGCAGCGCCACATTATTCGTCCCCGAACTACCCTTGGGGAAATATGTTTCTTCCAACTCTTCGCTCACGCCCAACATTCGCAAGCGGCGTTTGGCCTCGGCGACGGCCATCAGGTCGCTGCGCAAAACGACGGGGCGGATGAAGATGATCAGTTCGGTGCGCTGCCGGTTGTTCTGTTGGCTCTTGAAGAGTTGGCCGAAGAACGGGATATCGCCCAGGAACGGCGTCTTGGTCGTCGACACCGTCTTCGTCTGCTGGATCATGCCGCCGAGAATGATGGTGCTCCTGTCTTCCACCGCCAACGACGATTTCGCTTCCCTCTTGTTAATGGTGGGAACGATCGTGCCGCCGATGTTCACGTTGGCCCCGAGATCGTTTACCTTCTGCTGGATGTCCATCCGCACGTAGCCGTCGGGATTGATCCGCGGTGTCACGTCCAATTCGATGGCAACGTCTTCGTATTGGATGCTGGAGGTCACGCCGGCCGTCGCCAACGTGCCAATGCCACTGATGAGCGAAGACGTCTGCGAGGTCGGCACGGGGACCGACTCGCCCACGATGATGTCCGCCTCCTGGTTGTCCATCGTCTGGATCACCGGCGTGGAGAGTATTTTGCTGTTGGCCGTGGTGGCGAGCGCGTGGAGGACCGTGTCGAGGTTCAAATTCTTAAACGTGGTGAAGTACGTAAGCCCACCCGCGCCCCCGGCCAACGCCGCGGCGCTCGGCAAATTGCTGCTAATCGCGCTGAGCGGCGAGAGCTGAACCGGCACGTTGCCGTCGGTGCTGTTGCCGCCGGTCCCTACTTCCCTGCCTTGAGACGCCGTCGACAGCCGTTGGAACATGTCCACGCCGACATCCAGTTCATTGTTGAGCGTCAGTTCGGCGATCACGACCTCGATCTGCACCTGGGCAACCGACGTGTCGATGCTCTTGACCAGTTCCTGAATGCGCGCCATGTCCTCCTTGGTCGCCATCACCAGCAGGTAGTTCGTCCGCGGATCGGGCAGTATGTGCACCCCTTCCGCGTACTGCAGGAAACCCGAGTTCTGGACACCGGCCCCACCGCCCCCTCCGCCGCTCATCGGCGGCGGGGGTACGGCCGGAGCGCGCGCGCCCGTCGTCGTTGTGCCGGTCGAGGAGGTGGTCCGTCGCGTCGACGACGATGAGGAGGAGGGAGCCGATCCGCCTGTGATCAACGCATTCAGCAACCCGGCCACATCTTCGGCGGCAGCATAATTGAGCTGGATCACCTTCATCACGACATCGGGCTCGACCTTCGCGTCCAGCTCGGCAATAAGCCGGTCGAAGAACTCGAAATTGCTGATCCGGGTCAATATAAACAGTTTGTTCGTCCGTTCATCCGCCGCCATGATGACCTTGCCTTCCACGACCGATCCCTCCCCGCCGCCTTCTATCGCCTGACTCGGCTGCCCGGGACGGCGGATCGGAGATGGCGGTTGACCGGGCGCGGCGGCGTGCGCCCCCGCTTGCTCCGCTTCCTGGATGATGGACTGGAGCCGCGCCATGACGTCGCTGGCTTTGGCGTGCTTGAGAACGTACGACCGCATTTCCATCCGCAGGGCCGAGGGTTGATCGACGTAAGAGACAATCTCCATCATTTGCTTCAAGTTCGCCGCGGTCTCCGAGATCAGGATGCTGTTGGAATCCTCAAGCGCCATCAATTGACCATAGGTGTGAAGGTACGGTTGCAGCACAGGAACAACATCCTTGGCCTTGGCGTTCTTCAAGGGGATGATCTGCGTGCCCAGGGTGTCGGCCGGCGCGACCACCTTTCCGACCGGCAAACCTTCCTGCTTGGCTGTGTTGATCTGGACGATCTTCAGGAATTTCTCGCCCATCGGTATCGCCGCGATGTTGTTGATCGCCAGCACGCTGTCCAGGGCCTCAATCGCCTCTTCCCGTGTGAGTTTGGACTGACTGCGGAAATTGATCTGCGCGTTGAGGTTGGGCGCGGAAATGATCGAGCGGCCCGTCAGTCGCGAGTACCAGTCCAGGATCGCGGTAATCGGCGCTCCTTGAAATTCGAAATCGATGTTGGGTAGATCCGACGGGGCCAGTCGGGCCGGAGCGCTCGACGGCGGTGGTGGCGGACTTGGTGCCGCTGATCGTCGCCGGTGCCCTGTTAACAGCGGGGCTTTGCGGTGGTGGTGGCGTCGGCGAAGCCACTGCGGGCGGCGGGACGGAGGGTTGCGGGGACGGAGCTTGCGCCGGCGCGGGTGGCGGCGTGTTCGACTGCGGATGCAGGATGTCCAGGAGTTGCTTCGGCATGCCATTGGTGGCTGTGGCCGCCTCATCGGTCTCGTCGGTATCCGCTTCCTGGTCGGTATTGGTTTGGGAAACCAGATTGGTTCCGTTCTCGGCGAACGCGACCCCGCGCAGTCGCACACCCGCCAGGATGACCAGCCACGTCGATACGCCTACACTCAATAAACTCAATTTCAGCTTTCTCACTTATCCTCCCCGTCGAAACGGAATACGGCGAGCACCTGGTTGCAGGGGCATCTGCCCTGGCGGCTGCCCGGGTTGCGCGGGCTGGCCCGGGACCGACGGGCCGGGTGCCGCCGCGGCACCGGTTCCCGGCTTGGCCTCCAGCAACAACGTGGCGACCTCCAGGTCCTGTTTCAAAACGAGCTTGGTCGGGCCGTTCTCTGACTTTTCAATCTTCACAACATTCACCGTGCCGATGCTTTCACCTTCCGCCTTGAAATCAACGTGCTTGGTATCTTTCTCTTCGATGATCGCCAGGAGCGGCTGGTCAGGCCCCTCGCTGGCAATCCCCACGAACGCAAAGCGTGTCGAAAAACCCGGTTGTGGGGCGTTGTCGGCCGATGCGTCCATTTTCCCGAACGGCATGCGATCCAGGATGACCTGGTATCGTGCAAAATCGCGGGTCGCGTCCGCCGCGCCCGCCGAGAATCCGCCCAGCGTGGCCAGGATGGCGCACAGCATCCCCAGATACCTGCGGGCTCCCGAACTCACGATTTCGCCCCTGCCGGTTTCGCGGCGAGCGCCCGCACTTGAATCTCGCAGCGGAGAATGCTCTGGTTCTCCGTTCGTGGCGCGACCTGCAATTGTTCCACGCTCATGAAACCGGCCGCGGTCTGTACCTCAAACAGAAACCGCACCAGAGAATCCGTGGTCGCTTCCACGGTCAACTGCTCCGGGAACACCCGATAGACACCCTTGTCCTCTTCCAGCATCGGACGGCTGGAACTGATTTGCACGCCCGAACTCTTGGCGACGTCCAGGATTTTCTTGCCCACATCCGAACTCTGTTGAAAACTCTCGCCGCGCTGTCCCAGGCTTTGCTGGAGTTCGTCATATTGTGTCTGCCACTGTTTCTTGTGATCGATCGTGGCCTTCATCAGGGCGAGTTCCTGTTGCTGCGTCTTGAGCCGTTCGCCCGCTGACCGCCAATTCCGCCACAGCGGTCTGACCACGAAAAAATTGACGACAAGGAGGACCACCGTAATGGTCGTTGCCAGCAGATTGCGTTCTCGTTTCGTCACAGCCATAAAATATCAGGGTGTTGCCGCCGCGGCGGCGGTTTTGAGAGTACAAGTGAGGCTGAATTTCGTCAAGCCACTCGCCTCCGTGGCGGACCGTTCCGCCACCACCTTCGAGAACAGGTCGCATTTCTCCAAACGGCTTTGGAAATCCAGCGCCAGTGCCGCTGTCGGCGCCTGTCCCTTGATAGTGACCGCCTGGTCCTTCTTGTAAACGAACGACGTCAGTTTCACGTTCTCGGGCAGGAGCACGGCGACCCCGCGCAACACCTCCAGGGCGGAATACTTCAGGTCGAGTTGCTTGGACATGGCCAGCAACTGGCCCTGCAATTCCTTCGCTTGGTGAAACTGGGTCTGTCGAGCTTGGATCTCGTTGTCCACCCGGTGCAGGCGTGAATTCCTCAACACCAGGAAAGTCAGGAACACCGCCAACGCTGCCGCATAGACGACCGCCACCGCAATCGCCCCGCGAATGAGATGTTGACGGACCGCCGCCGTCTGCCGCTTTTGACGCCATTCGTCCGGCAGCAGGTTCATGGGAGGCGCTCCGGCGCCCGCACATTCCAGACACAGGCTGAATCCGGGCGACGGCACCGCGCCATTCGCCAGGAACGACGTCTTCGTGCTCAGTCCATTCGCCACCCGCTCGGCGAACAATTTCGCCGGTTCATCGCGGGTCAGGAAGATGACGCTGCCCCGGGCGCGCTGCGGCTGGCCGGCTTCGGCGGCAACAAACGTCCGTTGCAGTTCTTCCCGGAGAATCGATTCAGAGTCCGCGCCCAGCACAATCGACCGCACGGCCAGTATCACCCCGTGGGAATACACGAACACATCGGCCGTAGCCGGGCCAAGCATCACCAGCACGTTTCGGTTGTCGTCCGTCGCCAGCAGATTACGTTTGCCCAACGCGCGGAACATCGCCAGGGCGTCGACCGAGACGATTTCCGCCTGCAACCCCGCTGTCTCCAGCGCTTCCACGCGTTCATTCACCGTTGCTTTTCGGGCGATGGCGACGAGCACGCGCGTCTGGCCGTCCACGATATCCAGCGGCTCGAAACTGTAGACAACCTCTTCCAGCGGCAAGGGGGTGATGTTGTCGATCTGAAGGTCGAGCATCTGCTTCAATTCCGCAGGGTCGGTTGCGGGCAAACGCAGGATCTGACAGAGCACGTCACCGCAATCCACCGATGTCACGACGCGATGTTCGCCCGGATTGAACTGATGGCGCAGCGATTGGGCGGCATACTGCCATTGCAACGGCGCATCGGCCGCGGCTTCCGGTGGTGTCGCGCTGGCCGTCGACTCCTGAACGACGGTGACTTCCGCGCCTTCGGCGCGCGCGGTGGTCAGTTCGAGCTGGGAACCTTCAAACGCCACCGCGGCCCATCCGCGGGCGTGGCCGATGTGCGCGAACTTGCGGGGATTGAGGCTCGGCTCTCACGATGCCTCCCTCATCTCTTGCCACATAACGATCTCAATGCTGCCATTCTCACGAAGCACGGTGGCCAGGATCGTGTGCTTCACGCCGCCGACTTCACCCGTCGATTTGATCGTGAAAAACGACGAGTTTACCGCCACCACCCCTTGCACCGCTTGGAGGGCCGCCGCATCGAGGTTGCCGATGGTTGCAAAAAACTCGGCAACAGTGTGAAACGGGATGTCATCGTCCGTGCCCGGGATGCCGTCGGGGCCATCCCGTCGGGCCAGCACGGCCTGCACCTGCGCCTCGTCGAGCCCCAGCATCGCTTCGAGCACGATGGGTGACGCCGTGTTCACGTTGACCTGACCCGAGCTCATGGTGGTAAACACCTCTCGCAACCCGGGTTGGGCGGGGTCTTTGTCGGTTGCCGGTGTTCCGTAGAAACAATTCCGGCGTCACGCCGCGGACGAGCAGCAACTCATCCACCCGATCCATCGGCGCGTCCTTGGCGCGATAGGGCGGCGAAAGGCTCATGTAGTAATCCGACTTCGCCCCGTTCAGGCGGGTGAGTTCACCGGGGCCGATCCAATCGAGAATGGAATCGACGATGATATCGCCATCCGACGGATCGACGCTGAGCAACGTCATCAACCGCTCCAATTGGAGTTCGGAGGCCGTGTTGATCGGCATCTTGGACTCTTCGTCCGTGATCTTCACATTGAACGTTCCCTCACCGAGTTCATGGTTCACATACAGCTCTTCGTTGGTCGCCCAGTCCTGGTTGAGCGCATCATACGCGGCATCGGCAGCCGATTGTTGGTGCAACAACAATTGCATCTTCGCGACTTCAATTCCCGGACCGCGCCAACATTTCCGCTTTCAGCTCCATGCGCGCGTACAAGGCGAGGTGCGTCTCGACGTGCATGGTGAAGGCAAACCCGCTAATCAGCAAGGACAATACCATGATCACCCACAGGACGATGACGATGGCCACCCCGCGCTGATCGTCGCGGCGACAGGGCTCTAAAGTGTACCGGCTCATGGCGTCGACGAGGTTCCTCCCGTGATCGAGCCGAAGGAATGCGGTGGGATCGGATTGGTCGCGGTTCCCGTAGCCGTTCTGACCTGCCAGACCGGGAATGGGAATCCCCCCGGCGGCGACAACCGCGGCGACGGGAATGTCCACCGGGCGTGTGATGACGAGAGGCGGGAACCGACCGTCCCGCTCGCCAAAGACCACGGTGTACTCAACAGCCGAGGGCGGAAACGCCTGCTCTTCCCACTTCTCGGACCAACTTCCATCTCGCGGGTCACGGTAACGGACGTAGAACCCGCTGACATCCATTGAAATCACGTGAGCTTGCGGCGGCGCAAGAGACCGGTCGTCGTCCGGGCGCAAGGCTGGTTCATTCACAATGGCCAGATACGTGCGCCGATACTGGTCCTGCTCCAGGGAAATGATCACGCGCCGCATGCCGGCCGCTATGGTTTCACTCGGCGGCAGGTACGCGTCCGAAGCGGTGACAAAACTTATGCTGTCTCCGAGACCGGGGTTCTTGGTGGCGACGAAGGCGTACAACGAGGCGGATGGAGCAAAGAACATCGCGGATTGTGTCAGTTCCATCAGCGCATCCATCACAACACGTTGCCGCTGAAAGGCTTCGCTGGCCTCGCTGCCGCGCCGCCAGGAGGTCAACGCCGCGTTCCACGTGCTGTACACGGCGGTGCTGAGCATGCCGAGAATGACAACGGCCAGCAACACTTCCAGCAGCGTGAAGCCGGTCCGGGTTCTGATGAGATGAGCGTAATCGCATACTCAATGTTCTTTATCGGGTAGATACCGGTACTCGACAACCGCGTCGCTGACCTCTTTCCCACGCTCGTACCAATACACGGTGATCGTCTGCTGCCACATGCCCTCAATGTCCGTGCCTTCCAGTTTCCGCGTCCACGAGTAGCCCGGGTAATCCTCGAACGTGCCCTGCTGATCGGAGAAATTATCTTTCAGCGGTTCCTGGCGGTACTCGTAACTCTTGTTGGCCAGCAGGATGTCGCTCACGGTGTAACTTTGGATGGAACGCGCGCCGGCCACGCAGCGGCCCAAGCCTTCCAGGAGCACAAACCCGCTCATCGCGAGGATGAACACGGCCAACAGCACCTCCAGCAGGAGGAAGCCGGCTTCGTTCCGTTGGGGTGTGGCCAGGCGGCGTTGACGGACGGATTTCATAGTTTGATGGGCCACAACATGCCCCGACACGTTACGGGATCGACGATCACTTCCAAGCCATTCCCCTTTTCGACGCCGTGCAGCGTCACGGCAAAGGCATCACAGGTGCCGTTCGGGTAAAACGTGGCCTCGACCTGGCCTTTGCCCTGGGGCATGAGTTCCCCCAATTGGGCCGAGAACAGCCCGATGCGGGAAGGCATTGGGATTGTCTTGAGAACATCCGCTTCGCTCGAAGAGCCATCGGCCGTATCGTTGGTGGTGGCTTGCATGAGCCAGATCGTTTGACGATCCATGTCGATGTAGTAGCCGACCTTTTGCTGGTGCAGCACCGCATTGAGCTTGGCGAATTCGCAACTCGTGGCGATCGTGCGCCCCGTCGCATTCAGGACCTCGACGTTATACGAGCGCACGAAACTGGGAGCCGCCACCGCAATGATGATGGCGATGATGAACACCGCGATGCTCAGCTCGATCAGCGTGAAACCGCTCTCGCGACAACGCGCGTCATTGCCAGTTGCCAACATCATCTTCATTCCCCGCGACGCCATCGGGACCGGGCGAGTACAGGTCGTAGGTGGTTGTGTTATGGGTGCCCGGGGACTGGTAAACGTAATCGTGGTACCACGGATCCTTCCGGATGACCGCTGGATTCAGATAGGGCCCCTTCCAATTGCCCGGCACCGGCGTGCTGGTAGGCGCGACGATTAACGCGTTCAGCCCCTGCTCCGTGGTGGGATAGATCCCACTGTCCAAATAATACAGGTCGAGGGCCGACGAAAAGTTGTGGATTTGATCCTGGCACGCCGTCTTCTTGGATTCCCCGATCTTGGGAGCCAGATTCACCACGGCCACGCCGACGAGCATGCTGATGATGATCACCACGAGGAGGATTTCGAGGAGCGTGAAGCCCGCCTCCGCGCTGCGGTTGTGTTGGGGTCTGTTGTTCATTGCCGTCTCCTCATTCTCACTTACCGATTCCTGACGTAATGGAGAATACCGCCATCAATATGCTCATGACGATACCGCCGACCACAACCGCCATGATAATGATAATCACGGGTTCGAGCAACGTTGTGAATATCTTCAACATCCGCGAGAGTTCCTGCTCGTAGGCGTCGGCGATGTTCTTGAGCGCGGGCACCACCGCGCCGCTTTCTTCGCCGACGGCCAGCATGTCGATCAGCAAGGGCGGGAACACTTTGCCCTTGCTGAGCGGTTGGCTGATGCTCGTGCCGTCCGTCACCCGGGTGCGCGCCTCGCGAATCTCGTTCGCGATAACGCGATTGGTCATGGTGTCTTCAACAATCTGCAGGGCCGTAAGCACGGGCACACCGTTTTCCAGGAGCGTCGCCAGGGTCCGCGCGAACTGGGCCAGCGCGTTGGCCATCACGATATTCCCGAAGACCGGTAGCCGCAACTTCAGGACGTCGATCGCCAACTTCCCCTCCGGGCTTCGGGCGCGAATCCGATAGACCGTCACTCCCGCAACAACCAGAAGGACCCCGATCCACCAATACGACACGAATTTGTCGCTGATCCCGATGAGGATCCGGGTCGGCAACGGCATGGTGGTGCCCATTTCCTTGAACATGGCGGAAAACTTCGGCACCATCACCAGCATGAAGAAGACGATCGTGCAGATGCCGACTGCGACAATGATCAACGGGTAAATCAGGGCGCCAACAACCTTCTCGCGCAACTCGGCCATTTGCTCCTGATGTTTTCCAAGGCGCAGGAGCACATCGTCCAGGGAGCCGCTAGCTTCCCCCGCCTTGATCAGGTTCACAAAAAACCGCGAGAAAGTTCTGGGGTGCTTCGCCAGCGAATCGGACAGGCTCTCGCCCTGGACGATGCCGTTCCGCAATTCGCTGAGGATGGCCCCCAACGCCCGCTTTTGTGACCGCCGTTCCAGCGTGCCGAGCGCCTGGCTCAACGACATCCCGGATTTCAGAAGGCTGGATAGTTGCTGGGTGAACATGAGCACATCGCGGGATTTGACCCGGTTGCGGTACCGGTTGGCCTTGTCCTGGGCCAGCTGATCCGCTTCGGCCGAGTCCACGGCCAGCGGAAAGAACCCCAGCTTGGTCAACTCGGCCAATGCGGCGCGACGGTCCCCGGCGGCAAGAGACCCGCTCACCAGTTCGCCAGCGCGCGTCTTGGCTTTGTATTGGAACATCGGCATTGTGATGGTCGTTAGTTCGACACCGAACAGGATACTTTGTTCCATGCGGTGCTCAATCCCAAAAGCACGCGTTGCACCACATTCCGTCCCCCATCGGCCAATGGCGGCCGACTTACGTGCCGGTCAATTCTTCGTCTTCCTGCGTGACCCGCGCGATTTCTTCCACCGTCGTCATGCCCTGACGGACCTTGTCCCAGCCGTCATCGCGGAGCGTCTTCATCCCCTGGCTGATCGCCATCTGCTTGATGGCGCTGGACGAGGCGCGTTCGATGATCAAGGGCCGCAACGCCTCCGACATCACGAGGATCTCGTAGATGGCCGAGCGCCCCTTGAACCCGGTAAACCGGCACTCTTCGCAGCCGCGTCCGCGGTAGAACTTCACCTTGCCGATGTCAGCCGCGGGAAACCCGACTTCGCGAAGAAACTCCGGCGTGGGTTTGTACTCCTCCTTGCACGCCTTGCAATTCGTGCGGATCAGCCGCTGGGCAATCAGCGCCTCGACCGAAGAACTCACCAGAAATGGCTCGATGCCCATATCGATCAACCGCGTGATCGCGCCGGGCGCGTCGTTGGTGTGGAGCGTGGAGAAAACCAGGTGCCCCGTCAGCGCCGCCCGAATGGCGATCTCCGCCGTTTCCAGGTCGCGTACTTCACCGACCATGATCACATCGGGGTCCTGCCGCAAAATGTGGCGCAGTCCGCTCGCAAAGGTTAGCCCGATCTCGGACTTCACCGAAATCTGGTTTACGCCGGGCAATTCGTATTCGACGGGCTCCTCGATGGTGATGATTCGTTGGTCAATCGAGTTGATTGTGCTCAGAAACGCGTACAACGACGTGGACTTGCCCGAACCGGTTGGCCCCGTGACGAGGATGATTCCGTGCGGCATATCAATCAGCTTGCGGATGATCTTTTCCTCGTCTTTGTTCAGCCCCAAACTCTCGAGGCCGAGAAAGATGCTGCTGCGCGTCAGCAACCGCAAGCTGACGCTTTCCCCGTACGCCGTCGGAATGGTCGAGACACGCACGTCGATTTCGGCGCCGCTGCTGCGGACGTTGATGCGACCGTCCTGCGGGAGCCGGCGTTCGGCAATGTCCATGTTGGACATGACCTTGATGCGGGAGATGATCGCGGCTTGGAACCGTTTCAGGTGCGGCGGCACCGGCGTCTGGTGCAGCACGCCATCCACGCGATAGCGGATCCGCAGGTCATTCTCCATCGGTTCCATGTGGATGTCTGTCGCTCGCTCCTTGTACGCCTCGCCGATGATCTGGTTCACAAATTTGACGACGCTGGCCTCCTGGTCGCCGCTTTCCAGATCATCTTTCGTCACTTCGGCGATCTCGTCGATATCCAGCACGTTCTTTTGCAGCAGCTCGTCCAGAGTCTCCGCGCCAACCCCGTAATACCGTTTCAACGCCTTGGCGATGTCGGCCTGCGTGCACAGCGCCAATTGGACGCGCGATTTCGTCACGAGCCGGACGGCTTCGAGCATGGTAAGATTAAACGGATCATGGGCGGCCACCAGTAACGTCCCGTTCTCGGCGCGCATCGGCATGACGTTGTGCTGGAACACCACCTTGGTCGGGACCTTCTGACGCGCGACCGCATCGATCTCTTTATCCGTGATCCGCGTGAACGGCATGTGCAGCGCCTGGGCCAGGGCCTGGAGTAGCTTCTCCTCGGGGGCGACTCCCGACTTTACCAGTGTCACGATCAGCGGTTGCGCGGCTGTCTGCGGAGCCGAGAGCGCCTCGGAAATCTGCGTGTCCGTGAAAAGTCCCGTCTGCTGAAGCAGTTGCCGCAGATCCACCGGTATTCCTGTATCGACAGTCGCTACCATCACGTGTTCGCCGCTACGATATGGGACACCACAATCCTTGTCAATGGCACAAGGAATCGGCGGTTTTCTAAAAAAAAGATGGTCTGGTTGCTCAGTCCCGCGTCAAAGAGACCGCGAGCGGCGACCCGCGATTCAACATGGCTTGGCTCCGTAAAGGCTGTGTTCTTCGTGATTTGGGTACTGGGCCAGCTCGATTACTTCACCCCCGCCTGGGTTACCGTGTACGTGTCGCCGGCGATGGTGATCGAGCCGGTCAGCGCCGTGGTATTGGTGTTGGCTAAGACGGAGTACGTGACCGTTCCCTTGCCCACACCACTGCCGCCATCCGCGATCGTGATAAATGAATCGTTGCTGACAGCGGTCCAGTCGCAATCGCTGAGGTTGGGAGTCACCTTCACGGTAGCCGAACCGCCTGCCGCCTTGAATGTCCGATGCTTCGAGCTCAGCTTGAACTTGCATCCGCCGGCATCCTGATTGACGGTGAATGTCTGGCCCGCAATGGTCATCGTACCGGTCAAAGCTACGGTGTTTGTGTTGCCGGGGACAGTGTAACTGACCTCGCCGTTGCCCGTGCCACTGGCGCCCCCGGTGATCGTGATAAACGGGTCATTGCTGGCTGCCGTCCAATCGCAGGGTTCGCCCAGGGACAACACTTTCACAGTCTTGGAACCGCCCTTTGCCGGGAGTGTGATACTCGCTGGGTCCAAGAGGAACACGCAGTACATGGAGGCAGCTTGGTCGACCGTGAACGTCTGCCCGGCAATCGTCATCGAGCCGGCCCGCACGAAGTAGTCTGCGTTCGACGCAACCGTGTAGCTGACCGTCCCGCCAATGGAGCCGGTGGGTCCCGACAGGATCGTAATCCAACCCGAATCGCTGGTCGCAGTCCAGACGCAGTCCAGCGCATCCGTCACGGTCACCGTGCCCTCACCGCCGCCCACGTCGTAGGACGCGTTGGTTGGCAGAATCGAGGAGCTGCAGAGGAAGTTGGCTACCAGAGTGCCATCACTTGTCGCCGTGAACGTGTAGTTTGACGACGTGCTGACCGCCGTCCCGCCTTCCGTCCAGTTTACAAAGCTGTAGCCCTCATTGGGCGCGGCGGAAACCGTCACGCTCGACCCGCAAGTCACCGAGCCGCCGCCGCTGGCGATGCCGCCTTCCACCGGTGAACTGCCTGTGTCAATCACTACGCTGATCACTGGCGTGAAGTTGGCCACCAATGTCGTATTCGTAACCGCCGTGAATGTATAGTTCTGCGATGTACTCACAGAAACGCCGTTCTCAGTCCACTCGGAGAAATTATAGCACGGATTCGCCGTCGCGGTTACGGTCACATCCGACCCGCAGTACACGGTGCCACCGCCACTTGTGCTGCCACCGCCAGACGGAGCAGAACTCGTCGCAATCGTGTATGCGCACGTGAGGGCAGCGATCAGGCCGTCTCCATTGGGCGTGCCCCAGCCGGTGCAGAGGTCGTCACCGGCGACCGCGTAGAACAGATCGGGGCTGCAGGTCGTGGTGTTATTGCCGGTGGTGATATCGTGAAAAGCAGACGTGTAGTTCGGCCCCCTGCCGATCGCGTAGATGGCCGGGTTGAGAAAGCCCACTGGGGGTTGACCGTAAGTCGCGGCTTGCTGATTGATCAGGGCGATCAGGCCCGCCCACAGCGGCGTTGCAAAACTGGTGCCGACGCCTGTTTCCTGCTGGCCGTTGTCGGCTTCGAAGGCAACGTTGTCACCAACCATGGCGACATCCGGAATGTTCCGCATGGTCGTCGACCCCTGGTTGGCGGACATGCTGATGCCCTGTTGGTAACTCGGAATTGAGTAGCTGGTGCTGATCCCGCCGCTGCTGCCGGAACAGGTAGCACAGTTGCGGCGGAAACAACCGTTGTTCCAGACGGTTTCCGACACCCAATTGCCGCCCGGACCCGTGGTCGTCAACGTCGTCCCGCCGACTTGCGTGATATACGGGTCATCCGACGGAAACTCATCCGCTGTCGATCCGAAAAAGGCATCGGTGTCTCCCGAGGCGTCGACGAATGACTGTCCCTGAGCCGCCATTTGCTGAAAGTATTGATCGGAAGTCGGGTCGGGTCCCAGAACGCCAAACGACCAGCAACAACTGAGTTGCTTGGCCTGATTGTCCGAGACCATTCGGCTCAGGATGTCGTTCGCGACGCCAGTCGGACCGGCTTCATAGACGATCACCTTGGATAGTCCCGGTGCCATGGAAATCGACATCTCGATGTCCAGAGCCACCTCGCCGTCGCCGCATTGGCAAGTGGGCCCGCTGGAGCAGCAGGTCGGGACCCCGTCGAAACCATCCAACAACACATTCTTCAGGGGGACGTTGGGCAATCCGTTCTGTGACTCATACGTCGCAATGTCGTTGGCGTAGTAGCCGTCAAACTCAAGCAGTCCGACCGCCTGGCCCGAGCCGGTGAGTGATACGCCCGGGAGATACGTGTCCCTGAAATCGTGACCCGTGTAGGCACCGCTTGGTCCCGAGCCGGCGTTCGGCGTCGCGGTCTTCGCCTCGCGGCTGGGTTTTCGGATCAGCTGCCTCGGATGCGGCACGGCATAGTTATCCAAGCCGTTGATGTGCAACACCGGAACAGCCAGGTCAAGCGATGGCTCGACGTCGGGCGCATAGAACGTCCGGGCTTCCGTCGGGTGCTGGTAGACGCGCATCGTCAAATGGAAACTCTTCTCGATATTCGCCACCGACCCCCTCACATCCAGCAGGGTGCGACCGGGATGCCTGCCCGGTCACCGTCACGCCGTTGGCCGTCACGAAATCGATGAGAGTCTGGTAATCCTGTTCTGTCGGGCCGAACCTCTCCGTGAATTGCTCCAACGTCAGATAGTGGTGGTATTGGGGACTGGCCGGGTCATAGATCTGCTGGAGCAGGTTGTTGAGTTCTTCCTTGTTGCGCAGCGGGAGCCCGACCGCCAAATTCAGATTCGTTACACCAGAAAGCTGACCTACCGGTTGCAGATGCGATTCCGTGACGGCCATGGGGATGTGACCGTGCAGCACTTGTCTTTCTGCGGCGCGGGTGGTTTGGGCGGGCGATACGGTTGTGATCAGGATTAGAAGGCACGTGGCAAGGCGGCATGTGCTGAAGTGTGGTGTCTTAAAGGATGGACAACGATCCCTCGGCGACATTTGCGCGCCGGTGCGGCGTGCTCGCTGTGCGGGATGGCAGTATTCTGTGTCCGACAACCTCAAGGAAGTGGATCTCCCTCTCATATCGTGCTCGCCTTTCCCAGCATTTGATTCGGCTCCGTGTGACCGAGGCGTGACGGGGGCAACCGATATGCAGCCTGCAACGTCACTTCTACGATGCACATTGAAGCAAAACATGCGCCACAACGTCGAGGAAATTCGGGCGTTCCGAGCCTGCGGCCCGATGTTTGCATGCCTCACGTTTACGGCGCCAACCGCTGTGGGACACGCCGCACGCAGTGCAAGCGAGCGGGCTCAGCATTGCCCTGTCAAAGAAGCGCGTTCCGAGAATCTTACAAGCGCCTTCGAATCGCTGAATAAGTGGAACCGAGGCCGATACGACTTGCGGAAACCCACGAGAGCGCTATTGACCGGCGCGTTGAAACTTGAGGACAAGATCCACCCAGCCGGTCACGATCATGTCGGGGCTGTCCGATCTTTCGGTTATTGAAGGGCAGAACCACACCGCCGTCATCCCCGCAGCCTTGGCACCAGCAACGTCCGCATCCAGGCGGTCTCCCACGAACCGAACGTCTTTCGGTTTGACTCCCAGTTTCGCAGCAGCGGTGTCGAACAGAAGAGGGTTTGGCTTGCGAACCGCATATTCTGCGGACACCATGACGAATTCCAGGCGCTCCGCAAGCCCGTGCTTGGCCAACTCGTAGCGGATAACGTCCTGACCAAAGGAGCAATTGCTCACAACAGCGATTCGAACTCCGCGACGGTGGAATTCTTCGAGCGCCTCGCGTGCTCCGGGCATCGCGCGCGTTGTTACCGATGCTTTCCAAAAAGTCATCTCCAGTTCCGACATCGAATCGACAAAACGAATCCCTAAGAACTCATGGATGAGCCTTGTGAGCGTTGACCATGGTGTTTCCAGTTGGAATTGGTCCCGGCGTGCCTTGACTTCGGCCTCCACCTTATTGGCTCGTTCCGTGACCTTCTCAAGAGTGACGTCTTCCGGCCAGCGATCCGCGCGGGCGAGCATCGCCTCGTTTCCCGCGCGGGGATTGAAATCGACCTCCTCGACAAGGGTGCCGCCGTAGTCGAGAAGTAGGCCTTTAGGTTGAGTTACCATTGCCAGCCCGTGTCACCAATGCCCGGACTGATGGCGGATGGAAAATTCCTGGTAATGGGTCTTGGGCAGTTCGGCAAGGAAGCGGGACGCCCGCTGGAAACCGCCCGTGTCGCCGCCAGTCATGCGGAAAACCGGGTACGTGAGATACAGTTCATCCTTCGCGCGTGTCACGGCGACGTAAAACAACCGACGTTCTTCCTCTTCACCTTCCAGATTGTCGAGCGAACGGGCGAGCGGGAACATGCCGTCGCACAAGCCGATCACGAACACGGCGCGCCATTCCTGCCCCTTCGCCTGATGAACAGTGCTGAGGCGCACGAATTCCTGCTCGTTCGAACGTCAACAACGACGCGTCCTCGGCTTCGAGGTTGGTGAGCAAGGCCAATTGGCTGAGGAAATCGTCGATGGTTTCAAACTGCATCGCGAACGAGGCCAGTTGATGCAAATCCTCCTCGCGGGTGCGCGCGTTCGGGTATTTGACCTTGAGGTAGCTGGCGTAGAAACCCTCGACGACCTGCTCGATCATCTCCGCCGCGCGTTTCGGTTCCATCTGGCGCAATTGATTCAACACCTGGGCCGCCTTCTTCCAGTCATCGACCGCTTTTTTCGGGATCGCCTCGCTGGTGAGCAGCAACGGTTTGCCATCGGCCAACACGGGATGAAACTTCCCCCAGAGTTTATCAGCCGTCTTGGCGCCGATGCCCGCGAGCAACTTGAGAATGCGCTTGAAGGCCATCTCGTCGTGCGGGTTGACGGCGACTTTCAGAAAGCAACTGACGTCCTTCACATGCGCCTGCTCGAAGAACCGCAGTCCGCTGGTGATGACGTAAGGGATGTTGCACGGGTCAATTCCATCTGCAGTTCCATGGCGTGATAATGCGCGCGATACAGCACGGCCACGTCGTTGAGTGGTACGCCTTCGTCGCGCAATTCCAGGATGCGCTGGGCGACGAATTGCGACTGCTGATTGCTGTCGGGGCACGGGATCAGCCACGGCTTGACGCCGCCGGAGCGGACCGCCGTCAGGTTTTTAGCAAATTGGTGGATGTTGCCCTTGATCGCGTCGTTGGCGAGCGCAAGGATACTGGGCACGCTGCGGTAGTTGACCTCGATCTTGAACGTGCGCGCGCCCGGGTACCGCTGCGGGAATCCAAGGATGTTGCGATAGTTGGCCCCGCGCCACGAATAAATCGATTGCGCGTCGTCGCCGACAACCATCAGGTTGCGATGCACCATGGCGATGGCGTCGATCAAGTCCGCCTGGATCTTGTTGGTGTCCTGATACTCATCGACCAGCACGTGCAGAAACTGTTCGCGATAGCGCGCGGCGACCTCGCTGTGCTCCTGAAACAACCGCAGCGTGTTGACGAGCAGGTCATCGTAATCCATCGCGTTGGCCTTGAGCTTGCGTTCGCAGTAGACCTCGCGCAATGTCTTGATCGGCCCGGCCAGATGCGAGAAATAATCGTATTGCTCAGCCAACACCTGCTCGACGGTGCGCTCAGTGTTCACGGCCAGTGAGTAAATCTCCGCCAAAACATCGCCCTTCGGAAAGCGTTCCTGTTTCGTGTCGATCCCCGCCTCCGCCACGCAGGCGTCGAGCATGTCCCTGGCATCTTCGCGGTCGAGGATGGTGAAATCGTTGCCGAAACCGAGAAGCTTGGCGTGGCGGCGCAGGATCCGATTGCCGATGTGATGGAATGTCCCACCCCAAATCGCGGAGATATCTGTCGGAAGGAGATTCTCAACGCGTCGCAGCATCTCTTTGGCGGCTTTGTTGGTAAACGTCAGAAGCAGGATCCGTCCCGACGGTACGCCATGCTCGACCAACCACGCCACGCGATACGTGAGCGTCCGCGTTTTGCCGCTGCCGGCGCCGGCGATGACCAACATCGGTCCCGAATTCACGGTGCCATCGGCGCCGGTGGCCGTCACCGCGGCGAACTGCTGGTCATTGAGTTCCGCGCGGTAATCGATATGAAGGTCCCGCGCCCCGTGTGCGGGCTTCAAAATGTACTCTGGAGCCATCGGATACAGTACTCAGCCGTTACCGCTTCAATCTCAATGCGAAGATCACGGCTGCCACCAGGCTGAGAACCGCCAGCATCCCCGCCGGCATAAACCGCCGTTTCTTGGCGTAGCGAATGGCGAACAAGACCACCAACAGAAGTGCGATGACCTCCGCCGCCACGAGACAGCCCAGAGAGCCTTGCCAAACGCCGAACCCGCTGACCAGCAGCAGCAATCCGAAGCCAACGCCCGAGATCAGCGACGCCTTGCTGCCCACCCTGACGAATCCCGCGATGCCACCCAACATCATGATCACGCCGTACACCCAAATCTGGATTGCCGTATTTTCCATGGTTACCACCTTACCTGATGAATATCGCGATTGTCCAGAGTGCGGCGATTTGGAAAACCCTTCTTTTCTTGCCTAGTTGCAAGCCGTTCTGCTATACATATGGCGGCACGAAACTTGCGGTAGTTTGCCCAAGAACCAAGGAGAAGTTTCATGAGCATGGAAAAAATGAAGAGATTGTTGCCGTGCGTTTTCGTCGTGGGTCTGGCCCTTTTTGCCCACCAGTCCTTCGCGCAAAACCTCGTTGCCTACAGCCAATTCCGACGGGTGGCCGACCCTTCTGAACGAAGTTCTACTGGCACCTTGGTCATGCGCAAGAAGGGCAGCTTGGAAACGGTTGAATTCACGATTCGGGGTTTGCAGCCGGACTCCTTTGCGACCTATTTCGCACCCTCGGCCAACTTACCACTAAACATTGCCGCGGACACGAATTTCTTTATCTATTCCGTCGCTCCCCTTGATCGCACAAACATCCGGAAAGGGGACTGGTTTAGCCGCCTTGTGGGTACGAATGAAGCCCCGCCGTTGATCCCATTCATTACCGATCTCGACCAGACCGGGCCAACTCTGTTCTGTATTGGCCAGGTAGCGCAAAGCGCGGAGATCGTCAGTATCACCAACGTTATCGGCACAATCACCAATATTGTCATGGGAATCCCGGTGCCTTTGCAGGACAAGACAAACACGGTTTCAACTACCATGTGGGCTCCCGCTCCAGCCCTCTCCGCTAATCCCGCTGCCCTCAGTTATCGACGGGCTGCGGAACTCGCCGTACCGGATCCCCCTCCGGTGCCGAACGCCAAGGGGTTCGTCAAGTACAGCTTCAACGGTGCGACGGGTCGGTCGATCTTCGAGGTCGATGTCTCGAATTTGGTGCGAGGGCAGCTCCCGCATGTCTTTATCGCCGACAGCACCAACGTCACCTACAACTTGATTGATGCCCGGCACGATGACGCCGAGCCCGTCAGGCCAAACCGGCACGTACATCCGTGACACGCAGTTCGGCGATCCACTCCCCCAGCAGGCGGTTGATGCGGGCGATCTTTCCGGCCGTGTCATTGAGGTATTGGATCTCAATGGCAATCCGCCATTTGTTTACCTTGAGGGTGTGATTCCGTAGAGTCAGTTCTCATCCTCGGCAGATCGCAACGGGCGGCCCAACTTCCGGGCCGCCCTGCTTGTTTTTGGAAGAGCACGTTGCCGGCTCGTCGGAACGAAATATCCTCGACATTCCCGCCGGGAAAATGGTTTGCTCCACGCGGAGTATTCAAGGAAGACATCATGACCAATTTCCGGATTCTGGCGACCCTTCTGCTCATCGGGTTTCTCAGTTGCCGCTGTGACGCCATCACGAACAACGTCGTGCCGACCCGGCTCTACAGCTTCACCGGCGGCGCCGATGGCGGCATCCCGGAATCCTGGCTCATCCAGGCCAGCGACGGGAATTTGTACGGCACAACGTCCCAGGGCGGCGCCAACAAC
Source organism: uncultured Verrucomicrobiae bacterium (assembly GCA_963713705.1). Classification (GTDB taxonomy): domain Bacteria; phylum Verrucomicrobiota; class Verrucomicrobiia; order Palsa-1439; family Palsa-1439; genus Palsa-1439. Next base: position 46,920 of record CAVQMY010000014.1, on the reverse strand, counting down.
ACCGGCACCGTGTTCCGGATGAACCTGGGCGTGACAAATATCGTCGGGACTGTAACGAACTTTTCGGTGACGACCTTGTACAGCTTCACGGGTGGCGATGACGGAGCCACCCCGATCGCCGGGCTCTTCCAGGGCAGCGACAGCAATTTCTACGGCATGACGACGCGCGGCGGCGCCAATGACACCGGTACGGTCTTTCAGCTCACTTCCGCCGGGACATTGACCACACTGCACAGCTTCACCGGTGGCTTCGATGGCGGTTATCCGCTCGGAGGCGTGATTCAGGGCATCGACGGGAATTTTTACGGCACAACTTCGCAAGGCGGCGCCAACAGCACCGGCACCGTCTTTCAGATCACCCCGGACGGGACGTTCACCACCCTGTATTCCTTTCTCGGCGGCACCAATGGCGCGATCCCCGAAGCCGGTCTGGTCCAGGGCAGCGACAGCAATTTTTACGGAACGACCTCGATCGGCGGCTCCAACAACTACGGCACGGTATTCTCAATCACCTCCAATGGCGTATTGACCACCATCTACCAGCTTAACAGATCCGACGGACGCAACCCGGCCGCCGCCCTCATCCAGTCCTTGGACGGCTATTTCTTCGGAACAACTCGGCTGGGCGGGGCAAGTGGTGACGGAACCGCGTTCAAGGTCAGTTCGCAAGGGACATTTACCACGATCTACCATTTTGGCGGGTCGAATGGCAAATGGCCCGGTTCCTCCCTCCTGCAAGCCCAGGACGGTCTGTTTTACGGCACAACCTTTCTCGGGGGGTACAGGTATGGCACACTGTTTCAGATGGACTCCAATGGCGTGTTTCGCACGCTGAACAGTTTCCTCGGCGACATCAACGGCGGCGACCCTTATGCGGCGCTCGTCCAGGGCAGCGACAGCAATTTTTATGGGACGACGGGCTTCGGCGGACCCGGGCTCCATGGCACGGTGTTCCGATTCACGGCGTTCCCGGGCGGAACCTACACGGGTCTCGCCACCCAAACCAACGCCCTCTCGGCGGCCACTTCCGGCTTTCTCAACCTCAACCTGCGGTCCACAGGATACTTCACCGCCAAGCTGACGATGGGAAATAAAACGTCTACATTCAAGGGAACATTGAATCCTTCGGGCATGACAACGAACTCCGTTCCCCCCACCGGCCCGAATCCACTCCAGCTGATATTCCAATTGAATAACCTCGGCGGCGGCACCAATGAAATTGACGGCACCGTCTCGAACGGAGTGTTCACCTCCGAATTTCTGACCGACGCCGCCGGCGTGTTCGTCTACACGAATCCCTGCCCGCAGCGCGGCCGCTTTACCTTCGTCATCGCCCCGGCCAACACCAACGATGCGACAGTCCCCCAGGGATTCGGCTACGGAACGGTGACCGTCGCTGAATTTCGGCCACCTGCGCATCAGTGGTTTTCTGGGCGACGGCACCCCGTTCCATGCCAACGGTCCCATTTCCGGCCTCGGCACGTTCCCCCTCTACGAGACCCTCTACAACGGAAACCTCGGTTCTGTCCTCGGCCGTTTCACCTTGCCCACCACCAACGCGGTGGGGTCGCTCGTCACCTCCACATTGGATTGGTTCAAGCCGCCGACGACAAACAACCGCTTCTACCCGGGCGGTTTCACCACCATGCCCACCTTGCAGTGCGCTGCCTACATCCTGCCGTCCCGGGGCGGCCCGACCGTTGCCGGCAACGCTCAGGTCACCTTCGCCGGCGGCAACCTGTCAAGCAACCTTATCAAAGACGTCGTCATCTATTCCAACGGAGTCGTCACCGTCTCGAATCCTGGTCCCGACAACCTGGCGTTGGCCATCGTGCCATCCACAGGCCTGTTCCGTGGCAGCTTCGTCAACTCGGCCATCGACCAGACTGCGGCTTTCGCCGGCTATCTGATTCAGTCCACCAACCAGTTCGGTGCCGGCCTCTTCTTCGGGACCAACCAGACGGGCTACGTCCTCATCCAATCCACTCCCTGATCGAACCCCTGCGGAGTTGCTATACGTCAGGGACGGCTGGTTCTACCCCGGCTTCGGAGTCGGGACCACCGCGCCGTCTTCATGTTGCAGCGTGTCACGCCGGCCGAACCGCTAATGGGTCCTCAGCCGCGCAATTGCCGGAAAGACTTAACATTACGACAGGCATTATGGTAAGAATGCCGTGTGAACTACGAGGCGGGCATAAACGCGGTTCAGAAAGCGGATACCCCGATTCACGATGGGTATCACGTTGTGCTGTCCTATCCGTCTCCCTTGGTGTGTGACCCGTTTTGTGGAACCAATTCGACCTCGGTCGGGGCAAACAAGCATGGAGAGAACGGGAAGCCTGTAACGGAGTATTCCTTCACACGGAAAAGGAGAAAATCTCAATGTTGAACCTTGATTGCCTTCGATCACGGAACGGACGCGCTACGCGACCGGCCGGGCGCCGATGGTTGCTGCCTGTTTTTGTCGCCATGCTTTGTACGAATTTGACAGGCCAGGCACCCGCCTTGGCGAGTGACGAGCAACTCACGCCCATCGCCAGTATCAGCAAGTTATTACTGAACCGGGAAATTACCGTGCAAGCCGTTGTCGGGAGCGTCAGCCGACCGCGTGAATCTGGCCCTTATTACGTGGCGCTCACACAAGGTGGCGCCACGATTCCGCTTATCTTTTGGCCGAGCATGCAAGCACAGCTCGGCCCAAAGGTGACGGCGGGCAACGTTGTCCGCGCAAAGGTCACGGTCAGTGTTTACCGTGATCAACTCCAACTGCGCATTGGTGACCCGGACGCGCTGGAAGTCGTCAGCAGCGTCGCGGGGGGTGCCACGCCGAACACTGCTCCCGTAGCGACGGCTCCCACAGCCACCGCTTCAGCAGTCACTGCTCCCGCAGCCACAACCCCTCCGCAGCCAGCGCCCACCGAGACCGCCATCGGCAAAATCAAGACGGATTGGATTGACCGCGCCGTGATCATTTTGGGCACCGTCTCAGACTCCAAAACCACGGGTACCGGTTGGCAGCTAAAAGTCCAGGACGCAACTGGTGAGATCCCGGTCGTGCTCGGGGAGAAGACCATGGCGGGGTTGGCCGTCGCCGCAGTACAGCCGGGCTGGGTCGTTACGGTCACAGGCCCTGTCAAAGTTTATGAGGGGAAACCAGCAGTCGTTCCCGAGGTGGCGGGCGCGGTCAAAATCATGCCCCAATAGATTGGCTGGTTTCCGTGATCCGCCGGCTTTTGCGCTTGCCGCCTCCCAGCGAAGCCCACGTTTGGCCGAGCTCTTTCGACCATCACACGGTCCCCCTCGCCCTTACGCAGCACCTCCGTTGAGATTGGTTCCGGACCGGACAGCGTAAACGAGGATCGGCAAGGCTGAGGCTATCTCGGAGCGAAGGGTGCTCCCCGTGATTGATTTTCCCGCATCGGCGAAATTTGGGTCGCCAAGAATGGCGCCGTTGCGTAGTCTTTTCCGCTGTGAAAAGCCAGAGATTCGTCGTATTGGCGGTGGTTCTCGCGGGGCTTCTGGCCTATCACAACAGTTTCTTTGGGCCGTTCGTTTTTGACGACATACCCCACATCACGGAGAATCCCCGTATTCGCCAACTGTGTCCGCCATGGGATCTGCTGTCGCCACCGTCGCCAGCGTTAATTAATGCCCGACCAGTCGTCGACGTATCTCTGGCCGTCAATTATGCGTTCGGCGGCGACAACGTGTGGGGCTATCATGCGCTGAACCTGACCATCCACATCCTGGCAGGTTTGACCTTGTTGGGCATCGTGCGACGGACGTTGCGGCAGCCGGCTCTGCACGAGCGCTTCGGCGCAGCGGCAGACGGATTGGCTTTGGCCACCGCCCTCATCTGGATCGTGCATCCTCTGCAGACCGAGTCGGTGACGTACGTCATCCAACGGGCTGAATCCATCATGGGGCTGTTCTACCTGCTCACGCTGTACTGCTTCATTCGCGGAGCGGTATCACCCCGGCCCCGGCTGTGGTACGGGCTATGCGCGGGCGCATGCGCCCTCGGGATGGCCAGCAAAGAGGTGATGGTGTCCGCCCCGCTGCTGGTGATTCTCTATGACCGCGCGTTTGTTTCGGGATCGTTCCGCGAGGCGTGGCGGCGGCGCCGGCCCCTGTATCTCGGGCTGTCCGCCACGTGGATCCTGCAAGGTTTTATGGTGGTTTCGGCAGGCACCTTCGCCAAAGCATCCGTACTAGCGCAGCACGCGAGCGTCACTCGGTGGGAGTATTTGCTGACCGAGCCCGGAGTGATCCTCCATTACCTGCGACTGGCCGCGTGGCCGTACCCATTATGTTTTGACTACTACGGGTGGCCCTTGGCCGGCACCGGGCGGAGTATTCTGCTGACAACGTTGGTGATGGCGATACTGCTGGGAGCAACGCTCTGGACATGCAAGACAAACTCCGCCTGGGGGGTTTTGGGTGCCTGGTTCTTTCTCATCCTGGCGCCGAGTTCGAGCATCATCCCGCTGGACAGCCCGGCATATGAACATCGGATGTATCTGCCGCTGGCGGCAGTGGTGACGGGGGTGGTGGTCGTCGCGTTTGTGCTCGGAAAGAAGCTTCTCCGCAGCCAATCCGGCTCCGTTCTCGGATGGGTGGCCTGCGGGTTCGTGGTGGTTGCACTGGTCGTCCTTACCATCCAACGCAACCGCGACTACATCTCAGACATCGCCCTCTGGGACGATACTGTGGCGAAGTGCTCACAGAACCCACGCGCTCACCACAACCTGGGGTTTGCGCTGGCGCAAATCGGCAAGATCCAGGAAGCCATCGGACAGTACGAACAGGCGTTGCGGATCGAGCCGGATTACGTCGAGGCACACCACAACCTGGGGTTTGCGCTGGCGCAAATCGGCAAGATCCAGGAAGCCATCGGCCAGTACGAACAGGCGCTGCGCCTCGAGCCGGATTATGCCAAGGCCCACAACAATCTCGGGGTCGCCCTATCGCAGGCTGGCAGGGTCGCCGAGGGCATCGCTCACTACGAGCAGGCGCTGCGGATCAAGCCCGATTACGCCGAGGTGCACTACAATCTGGCCACCGCTTTGGAGCAAACGGGTAAGATTGAAGATGCCATCACCCACTACGAGCAGGCCCTGCGGATCAAGCCCGAGTACGCCGAGGCGCACTACAATCTGGGAAATGACCTCTTGCAGGAGGGGAAGGTCAGTGATGCCATCGGCCACTACGAGCAAGCGCTGCGGATCAAGCCCGACTACGCCGAGGCGCACTCCAATCTGGGGATCGCGTTGGCGCAAACCGGCAAGATCGAGGAAGCCATCACCCACTACGAGCAGGCGTTGCGGATCAAGCCCGACTACGCCGAAGCACACTCCAATCTGGGGATCGTTTTGGCGCAAACGGGTAAGATCGAGGATGCCATCGCCCACTACGAGCAGGCGCTACGGATCAAGCCCGACTACGCCGAGGCGCACTCCAATCTGGGAGTCGCTTTGGAGCAAGCGGGTAGAGTGTCAGAGGCAATACAGCACTACCAGCAGGCGCTACGGCTTCGGCCAGACCTTACCGCGGCTCGAAACGCGCTGGCGCGACTGCAAAGCCGTTCGTGAGCGGGCCGCGAAGCCGCGTCTTTGCGTAGCGTCTCAGCCTTGTAAACCTTCGTATCCGTCTCGGTCACAGCACGCCGCGCAATTCTGGTTGCGCAGGCAGTACGTTACACGGTATAGACCAAGCGATTTGGCTCCTATGCGCGAGGGTGGATTTGTCTTCTTGGCTGCTTCCTGCTTTTACGCCACTGCCTGTCTGGCGGCAAACCCTCCGGCGACAAATGCACCAACCGTTTTGCCCCCCATGACCGTGATCGGGCACGCGGAACCCTCATCCCTGACATCTCCGTCTGCCTCCCGCGCAGCCGAACAAAAACACCAAATCCCCGGCGGTTTCACCCTCAAGGGCAATGACGATATGTACCATGGACGCGCCTCGAATTTTGAAGATTTGCTCCAGGGCGCGCCCGGTCTGTTCCTGCAAAGCGAGAATGAAATGGAGGCCTCCAAGATTTCCATGCGCGGCTCGGGTATCGATTCGGCGGACGAACCTCTGGGCGTGGAATTCCTGTTGGACGGGATCAGCTTCCAACAGGGCGACGGCGAAGTCATTCTGGAAGACTTTGACGTCGACACCATCAAATACGCCGAAGTATATCGCGGCGCGAATGCCTTCCAGTACGGCGCGTTGACGCTGGGCGGGGCCATCAACCTCGTTCCCTATACCGGCTACGACTCGGCCCCATTCCAGGTCCAGCTCGAGGCCGGGAGCTACGGGTTTCTGCATGGCCAGGTCAGCGCGGGCGGCGTGGACGGGCCGTTTGATTATTATACGTCCCTGATGAGCCGGTATCGGGACGGCTTTCGTGAGCACAGCCACGAGAACACGGAGCTTTCGTTCAGCGATTTCGGTTACAGGATCAACGAGAATCTTGAAAACCGTGTCTACGTCACCGTGGACCACACGGACCGCGAACTGCCGGGCGGGTTGACCAAGCAACAACTGAATAGTGACCCACAGGCCGCTGACACAAATGCGGTGGCCCAGGACTATGACAAGGAATGGGTCTACTTCCGTCTCGCTGACAAACTCAGTTACGCAAAGGACGGGCACCAGCTTGATGGCGGGGTGTATTGGTGGCACCGGAATTTGGAAGAGAAGGGTTTCTTCTCCCCAACCGACCTCCAGCAGGGCATTCAAAAGTACAACTCAGACAACATCGGCATCAACCTGGATTCCATCAATCGCGACGATCTGTTCGGACAACGGAACATCCTTTCCATCGGACTGGTGGCCGCCATGGAGCGCGAAGCGGATCACAATTTCGCGAACCTGGCGGGCGATCTCGGGCCGACCATCGCGCGCGATGTCGAGCTGTCCGTCAATGTGCCGTTCTATGCGCAGAACCAACACTACCTGACCGAAGAATTTCCGTGGTGGCGGGTGTCCAGGCAGTGTATGCCCTGCGCAATTTCACCGACCTGTTCAACGATACACTGAGCGGCAACCAGTCGCGGGAGCAGAATTTTTACGGCGTCAATCCCAAGGTCGGCATGATCTACGAGTTCACCGACAAAGACCAGGCGTTCCTCAATTTCAGCGGCAGTTGGCAGCCGCCGTCCTTCGATAACATGGTCAATTTCGGCGAGGGGCCCGGAGTCAGTCTCGTGTACACTCCCCTGCAACCGCAAAACGCCTGGACTATCGAACTGGGCACGCGCGGGGAGCAGGGCCGCTTCGACTGGGACCTGTCCCTATACCGTTCCTGGATCCACAATGAACTGCTCGACCTGTACGACTCGATGGGAAACGACCGCGGCGATGTCAATATCCGCAGCACCGATCATCAGGGCATTGAAGCCGGGCTTGGCATCGGGCTGCTGGATTCGGTCTTCGTCAAGCAGAAGGACGGGAAGCCTGGCGACCGGCTCAAATTGGACCAGACGTATACACTCAACGATTTTCATTTCGTGGATGACGCCGTCTATCACAACAATCGTATCGGCGGCATCCCGATTCATCTCTATGAGGCGGATTTGAAGTATGAAATGCCGTGCGGTTTTTACGCCGGCCCGAACGTTCGGTGCAATCTCTCCCCCTACCCTGTTGACCAGCAGAATACACTCGACGCCAATTCGTACGCGGTGCTCGGTTTCAAGGCCGGACTCCAGCGCGCCAGGGGATTCTCGATCTTCTTTGAGGCGGACAACCTCACCGACAAACGGTACGCCTCTTCGGTGGACCCCATACCGAGTGGAACAAATCCGACGAACCCGCAGGTGTTCCATCCGGGCGATGGACGCTCCTTTTACGGCGGTGTCTCGTACAGTTGGTGAAGTCTGCTCCCGCGCCTCGCCCCCTACCCTTCCAACTGCTTCAGATCGATCCGCCTGTCACGCCCACTTACTCGGCAAGATGCCGCAGTTTCTCGAGCAAGTAATCAATCAGGCTGCGCGTCTGGACGTCCTTCTGCTCCGTCGCTGGTATCCGGCTTAGCAACTCCTTGGCTTCATCCGCGCGGCCCTGTGCGATCCGCAGACTGGCCAGACGCGTTAGACCCTCGGGGCTGGTCGGACACAGCGTGAGGGCTTGGGTGAACGCATACTCCGCCTCGTTGTCCATATTTGCGGTAGGCGTAGACACTGCCGATGGCGGCCCGCAGTTTGGCAAATGCCTTCTGCGAATGCGGGTCACCGGCAAAGCCCGCGTCCGCTTTCAGTTGTCCCGTCAACGCGTCCCAATAGGCCCGATCACGCGCGACCACTTCCGGCCCCAGCGCATTGAGCGGGCGTGAATTGAGCTTGAGAATCAACCCGTGCGGCTCCAGGTACGGATACATCCACTGAATCGGGTAGCTTTCCTCCACGTAAAACTCGTGCTTGTCCTTGTTGTGCTCGAACAGCATGCGCGCCATGAGCCCGCTGATGGCCATCACCAACGTCACGCCGCGAACCGCCGCATGCCCGTCCTTGAACTCGAGTGCTTCACCGGGCCCCGGCGCGCGACTCTGCAAATCCGCCACGTACTCTTGGAACGCCTGTTGCGCATCTTGTGTGGACAACATCCAGATTCGATCGCTCAGCACCGTCCGCAGGTACTGGGCGTAGCGCGTGTCCGCCAATTGGTTCTGCGTGATGACCATGATCGTGGGGTGCGCCGCGGTGTCGTTGAACGCCGTCACGAGAAACCGCCCCGCGTCCGTACCGCCAAAGTAAATGCTGCCCTCCGGCATGGAACCCAGGACGCGCTCGGCAAATCGCCGGGACATCGATGGGTTGTTGTCCATGGCCAGCTCATAAAGCCCCAGCGTCTCGTGAATGGGTATCCAAAGAACGTTGGGAATGGTAGACGACCCGTCCGGCCGAAGCATGGTCTGGTGAAACCGATTGGATACCGCCGCGGAATCGCCGGCCTCCGCAGCCTCGAAGAACGCCTTGATTTCCGGCGTCACCGGCAGGGACAGCTTCGATGCCAGCGACTCGGTCTCCTGCCGCTTTACGCTCGCGAACGACCTCGCGATGGACTCAAGCGTCCGTGGCGGCGGCACGGCGGCGTTCGTGTCCTGCGCCCGCACCGGGCCGCTGATCGCCAGGGCGCAGATCGCAATTACTGCGAAATACCGACCGTGTATCCGCGACATGCGCATGATTTTATCGCACCAAAGCCGGCGGTGCGAGCAATAATGGTATCATCGTCCAGCTTCCCCGACCGGCGAACCACCCACGAACCCTACCCTTCCAACTGCTTCAAATCGATCCGCCCGTCGTACAACGCTTTGCCGATGATGACGCCCACGAGGTTGGGAAGGTGCTCCGCGAGGTGTTGCAAGCGGACAACATCCTCGATGCCGCCGATCCCGCCACTGGCGATCACGTTGCAGGTCACGGCGCCGCATAACGAAGTAATGGCACCGTAATTCGGCCCTGTCAGCATGCCGTCCGTTGATACATCCGTGAAAATGATGTTTTGGACGCCGAGCCGGGTCACCTGCTGGGCAAATTCATTCGCCGTCAGGTTTGTTTTTTCCGTCCAGCCCTTCACCGCGACCAGGCCGTCACGCGCGTCGATCCCCACGACGATCCGTGTGTGAAAATCCTGGACCAGTGCGCTGACAAAATCCGGTGAGTCGCACGCCTTGGTGCCCAGCACCACCCGTGTGACGCCCATTTGCAGCGCCTCCTCGACTTGCGAGCGGCGACGAAGGCCCCCGCCGAGTTGTATCGGTACCTGCACGGCCCGGAGGATGGAGCGGACACTGTCCCAGTTGCGCGGCTCACCCTCAAATGCCCCGTCGAGATCGACGACGTGCAGGTACCGCGCCCCGTCGTCCTCCCAACGCTTCGCCACCGCGCCCGGGTCGTCACTGTACACCGTCGACGTCTCGGCGCGTCCCTGTTGCAAACGCACCACCTTCCCGCCCTTCAGGTCGATGGCGGGAAAAATCAGAAAGGGTCGCGCCGTCATTCGCGTCGATTCGGGTTCATTCGCGGTTGAGTTTCTCTTTCGCTCCGCTCAAGCCCACAAAATTCTCCAGCATCCGCAAGCCAATCGTCTGCGATTTTTCGGGGTGAAACTGCGTCGCGTACACGTTGTCCGTCCACAGCATCGAGCAGAACTCGATACCGTAGTCCGTCGTGCCGCAAACAACCGATGCTTCCTTCGGCTTGCAGTAGTAGCTGTGCACGAAATACACACGGCTGCCATCGTCAACACCTTCGAGCAACGGGCACGCCGGTTTCTGGATGCGAAGTTCGTTCCAGCCCATGTGCGGCACCTTGAGACCATTGGCCCCGACTCGGAGTCGGGGCACGGTGCCGGGAAACACCGCCAACCCTCGCACGCCCGCCGCTTCCTCGCTCGACTCGAACAGCGCTTGGAACCCGAGGCAAATCCCGAGGAACGGACGTTTCGTGCCGATAAAATCGCGGATCGCGCTGGTCAACCCCGCTTTCTCCAAATTCGCCATGCAATCCCCAAACGCGCCGACGCCCGGCAACACCACCGCGTCCGCCGCGAGAACCGATTTGGCGTCGCTGACAATGCGCACGTCGGCGCCGACCCGCGCCAGCGCTTTCTCCACGCTCCGCAGGTTGCCCATCCCGTAGTCAACGAGTGCCATCATCGCGATCGACACAATAGCGAAAACTCCCGCCGGGGCAAGCCTCGCGTCACGGCACCGGACGCCGTGGAAGCAAACGGCTGATCGCGCGGCTCGGCGTTTTGACAAGCAGCTCGCGCAAAAAGGCATCCGTCGTCATCGCGCGGGCTTCCGAGAGACGGTTCCGCAGCACCACGGCGATGATCATGATGACCACCATTGCCGCGTACAACAAGCTGTACTGGTTCCATTGCCATCGCGACCACGAACCGCCCCAACCCGCCAGCGCGTCGAGCAGCATTCCCCAAAAGATCGGGAAGATGCCCGACACCAGGCTCGTGACCACGGTAAACAATGCAAAAAAATGGCTCCGCCCCATCGCCGGCACTGACGCCATGACCAGCCGCGTGTTCGCAAGGTTGAACGCCGACACCCCGATGGCCGATGTGGTCTGAATCAGCACGATTGCCAGCAGATTAAACGGCAATACGTGCGCCGCCACCGAACACCAGAGACTCAGGTGCACCACGAGGATTAGCGTGGCCAGCCCCAATAGCGGACGGCTTCCGACCCGATCCACCAGATGGCCGAATCCCCAGAGGGCTCCCGCGCTCACGAAGCTCCACAGAGCCGACATTCCCAGGATCAGGGAGTCGGTCGCCGCGAAGTTATCGCGGAGCAGCGGTATCCAAATCACACCCGCCCCCGCCAGGGAAAACAACAAGGCCGTGTTGTAGACCAGCAGCTTGAAGAACGGCGGATGAAACAGCATCTCCTTGTACGGCACATCTTCCGGACTGGCCGCGCTCGGCGATACGGGCACGTCGGGAATGCGCCGCAGAAACCACAGGCTCAGGAGAATGGTCACAAAACTCCCGAAGAACAGCAGTCCGTAGGCAAACTTCATCTCGGGCGCTCTCAAGTAGATCGTCGAAACGATCATCGTGCCCAACGTCGCCAGCGCGGCCGAGAGTTGATCGCGCGACAAGTACCGGCCGCGCACTTCCTCGGGTATCCAGTGCGTTATCCACGGCAAATACCCGTACAGCGAGATGCCGCGCGAGGCATTGAAGGCGAACAACAGAAACAGCAGCAGCGCAATCCGCGTCACCGAGTCGATCTTCCCCGGCAGCATCGCCACGCCCGCGATGCCGAGAATGAACGCGCTCCGCACCGTCCAGCCCCACAACACGAACGCCCGGTAACCCATCCTCTCCACGAACTGCGCGGCGGGAATTTGCAGAATGTTCATCAGTGCCGGCAGCGCGATGACAATCCCCAGCACCGTCGCCGACGCCCCGAGCTTCTTGAAATACAAAACCATCGGCGTGCTCAAGACAATCGTGAACGACACCGTGTTGAATACCTGGAACCAATACGCATTCCACACCCCCTCGGGCATCCGTGGCGCTTGTCCCCGTCTGTCACCCTGAGCCTGTCGAAGGGTCTCTGTCGTTTCCTGGTTCAATGTGGGCCGACGATACAATGCCAGCGCGTCCATCGCAAACTTGCTTTTCCAAACTGACCTCGCCATAATCCGACCGTGTCAGACCTTCAGGAGTCGCCCTCAATGGCCACCGATGAATCTGCTTACTGGGTCTATGGATGGCTAGATTCACATCGAGTTTCTAGTGTCGAAGATCTTCGCGTAGCCCTAGGGCAGCCTAACTGTCTAGCTGAACTCACTGAAGTTGCAGAAGCATGGCGCAATGGAGCGCCGGCGCCTCCCCAAGGGGTCAATCTGATCGCCGGAACAGGCCTTCGTCTCGACGATATGCTGACGTGTCCCTATTTGCAGTGCAGACGCAAGCAAGTGGATGTGCTCTTCCGTCACGCGTGGCACTATTTCGACCGAATTCTCATTCCCGATGGAGTCGGCCACGTCCTCCTACACCGACCAAAATGGAAGACAGACGTTCTTCTGACGATCATCTCAGATTGGATAGCGATCGCTATGTACATCCGTGAACTCGGCGCTGCGGGACTCGTGCACTACTATCCCAAGTCAAAGAGCAGAGATCACATACTTACTGAAAATGATATCCGGTTGCTGGCGGCTGAAATTGATGGTGTCGCTACCGTCTTGGCAGAACAGTGTGACTTCACATTCGAGCGTACGAACCCCCGCACTATAACGATGACCTACCATGATCCATTGACACCATTGGCCGGAGGTAGCACATGGGTATTTGATAGCGACTGCAAGCTTACCGATCAAGAATTGTGCATCCAGGCTTCCCGCCGGATTGCCGTCGAGCATCTAAATTACTTCGACGAAGATTTAGGCATCCGCAAACGGTTCAACGGAGCCCTCGGATCGGTTATGTGGTCTCACGAGATACTGTCTGGAATGACCACACCTAGCGCTCACGACGTAATTCTACGTATCGTGCTGCCGGGGCTAACAGCCCGTTAAAAAAGTCCGAGAAAGTCTCTTTGGTTATTGAACCGTAAGGGCGAGTCCGCTACACGGAGACATGGCACTCGGCAAACGCAAGATTCAGCAATCGGAGTTGTTCATCCCGTCCAATCAACTCGTGCAAGGACCCGGCCATCCGTTCTACGGCAAGCTCAATGAAGTTCTGGGTGAGGCGGATTTTGACCCGTTCGTCGAGAAGCTCTGCGCCCCTTATTATAAAGAAGGTGGCCGCCCCAGCATCCCGCCGGGCGTTTACTTTCGCATGGTGTTGATCGGTTACTTCGAGGGTTTGGACAGTCAACGCGGCATTGCGTGGCGTTGTGCGGACAGCCTGGCGTTGCGGGCCTTTCTGGGGGTGGCTCCCACCGCGACGACGCCGGTACACGCGTCGATGACCATGATCCGCCAGCGGCTGGACGAGAAGGTCTTCGACAACGTGTTTCGCTTCGTGCTGGGGCTGCTGGAACAGAAAGGTCTGTTGCGCGGCAAGACGCTGGCCATTGATGCCACCACGTTGGAAGCCAATGCGGCGATGAAGAGCATTGTGCGCAAGGACACGGCGGAGGACTGGAAGCAATACTTGCGTCGGCTGGCGCAGGCCGAGGGGATTGAGGAACCGAACGAAGAAGACCTGCGTCGGCTGGATCGGGGACGTAAGGACAAGAAAGTTTCCAATGACCAATGGCAAAGCCGCACCGACCCGGACAGTCGGATTGCCAAGATGAAGGACGGACGCACCCACCTGGCGTACAAAGCCGAGCATGCGGTGGACTTGGAGAGCGAGGCGATTGTGGCGCCGCTGGTGACGCACGCCGATCGCGCCGATGCCGACAGCGCGCCGCTGACGTTGACGCTGGCGCAAGCCAACTTGGTGCTGGCCAGCCCGCAGGCGGACCGCGCCCCTTCGGTGCGGGAGGCGGTGATGGACAAGGGCTATCACGATAATGGATTGCTCAGCGAGTGCGCGCAGCGAGGGGTGCGGACCTACATTCCCGAACGACGGCAAAAGAGCCGGTGCTGGACCAACAAGCCGGCGGAATATGAAGTGGCCTTTCGGGCCAATCGCCGGCGGGTGCGCAGAAAGAAAGGTCGGCAATTGAATCGGTGGCGCAGTGAACGCGCCGAACGCACTTTCGCCCATGTGTGCGAGACTGGCGGAGGACGGCGGAGTTGGCTGCGCGGTCAGATCAACGTGAGCAAAGCATACGCTCTGAAGTGCGCGGCTTATAACTTGGGGCTGCTGCTGCGCAAAGTGTGGGGCCTGAGCAAACCGCGCAGCGTGGCCGACAGGCTGCGGGCGCTTTGGGCCTTGCTCCATTGGTTGTCGAAGCAACTGGGCGGCTGCTTGACTCAACCGCTCGTCCTCGGGCTGCCCTCCACGCCGAGTGGCGGCTGCGATCCGCGGTTCACGCCACTCGCAAAATCAGTGAGTTCTTTAACGGGCTGCTAAGCGATGTTCCTATCAAGGAGTTAATTGCGATCCGGGCTGGTGAGGGAGACGCATTTCTCAGATTCCGCAATTCACTTACAAGGGCTGCTCAAGAGACAATCACGAAGCGAAGCACGTTGACCCGACAAAAGATCTCGGACGCTATTGTGTCGGATATCGTGCAGCCCGAGCTCTCAAACCTGGAGCGCCGACTGAAGCTCGCTCAAGGTGTCCTAACCGACAAAACGACGGTTCTGGTGGCACTCTCGGGATTGGCGACAACCTGCGGTTTACTCTTGGGTGCTAGTCCTGCTGTAGCCGGTGCTGCCGGAGTTGGTGCTCTAGTAGCGCAAGCCGGTGCGGCTGCAGCAAAGTATATCGAAGAGAAGCGGGCTATCGAATTCTCCGACATGTATTTCATGTGGAAGGCGCTGGGGCACGCGCACCGCGTTGAATAGTTTCAGATTGCCGCGGACCTAACGGAACTGCGCGAAACAACCCGTTCTGTCAACGTTACGCCGCGTCTTTGGACTGCTTCTTGCGGATGAGCGGTTCGCGCTTGCCGTCGACGACACCGCGGTTGATGGTCACTTCGGCGATGTCGTCGCGCGACGGGATCTCGTACATCAAATCGAGCATGAGCTTCTCCAGCAGGGAGCGCAACGCGCGCGCGCCCGTGCCCTTCTTCAAGGCCGACTCGGCCAACGCCTGCAGCGCGTCCTTGGTGAAATTCAGGTGCACGCCTTCCATCGCGAAGAGCTTGCTGTACTGCTTGATCATCGCGTTCTTCGTCTCGGTAAGAATCGAAATCAACTCAGTCTCGGTCAGCTCGCGGAGCACCGAAACGACCGGTAGCCGGCCAACAAACTCGGGGATCATCCCGAATTTCAGCAGGTCTTCCGGCTCGACGTGCTCGGTCACGCTGGCGTGGTCCGACACCGCCAGGGTCTCGTCCTCTTTCCCAAACCCCAGTGCGTGCCCGCCGATGCGGCGCTGGACGATCTTGTCCAAGCCGATAAACGCGCCGCCGCAGATGAACAAAATGTGCTCCGTGTTAACCTGGATATACTCCTGATGCGGATGCTTGCGTCCACCCTGCGGCGGGACGTTGCACGTCGTGCCTTCCAGGATCTTCAGCAGCGCCTGCTGCACCCCTTCGCCGGAAACATCGCGGGTAATGCTGGCGGAATCGCTCTTGCGCCCGATCTTGTCGATTTCGTCGATATACACGATGCCCAGCTCGGCGCGTTTCACGTCGTAATCAGCGTTCTGCAGCAATCGCAGGATGATGTTCTCGACATCTTCGCCGACGTACCCCGCCTCGGTCAACGTAGTGGCGTCGGCGATGCAAAACGGCACGTCGAGCATGCGCGCCAGCGTGCGCGCCAGCAGTGTCTTGCCCGAACCGGTCGGGCCGATCAACAGAATGTTGCTCTTCTCGATCTCGACGTCGCGGTGTTCGTCAAGCTTGACAGACTTGTCGGAACCCGCGCCGTCCTGCTGAATGCGCTTGTAATGGTTGTGAACGGCCACCGCCATGCTCTTCTTCGCGCGTTCCTGCCCGACGACATACTGGTCCAGCTCGCGACGGATCTCCGCGGGCTTGGGAACGTTCAGGCGGAACCCCGACGCCGATTTCCCTTTCGCATGACCGAGTTCCTTGTCGAGGATGCTCTTGCAGACGGTGATGCAGTTGTCGCAGATGTAAACGCCCGGACCGGCAATGAGCTTGCGCACTTCCCCGTGGGTTTTCCCACAGAAGCTGCACATCGTCAGGTTGGTCGGTCGAGCCATGTACTTTTCCTAGGCCGCCTTGTCTTTCTCCGGTTTCTTTTCGCCATCGCGGCGTGATTTGACCACGTCATCGACGAGGCCGTAATCGCGCGCTTCCGCCGCCGACATGAAAAAGTCGCGGTCCGTGTCCTTCGCAATGGTGTCAATCGGTTTGCCGGTATGCAACGACAGGATTTCGTTCAGGCGGTCGCGCATCCGCAAAATCTCTTTCGCCTGGATGCTGATGTCGGAGGCCTGGCCCTGCACGCCGCCCCAGGGTTGATGGATCATGATGCGCGCGTTGGGCAGCGCGAACCGCTTGCCCTTCGAGCCGGCGGCCAACAGCACCGCGGCCATGCTCGCCGCCTGGCCGACGCAGTAGGTCGTCACGTCGCACTTCACGAACTGGATGGTGTCGTAAATCGCCAGTCCGGACGTGACCCAGCCGCCCGGCGAGTTGATGTAGAGATTGATGTCCTTGCCCGGGTCCTCGGACTGCAAATAGAGCATCTGCGCGATGATGACGTTGGCGACGTTGTCGTCAATGGGGGTCCCGATAAACACAATGCGGTCCTTCAGCAACCGCGAATAGATGTCGTAACCACGTTCCCCACGACCGGTTTGTTCCACCACCATTGGCACTAGAATCTGGGCTTTGTCCATGTCGTTCCTTTAGCGTTGCTATAGTAGCACTTCTCTTGCCGTCTGCAACCGGCTTCCACTCCGGCCCTGTCACGAACCCGTGACGATCTCGACCTTGGCGTTATCCACCAGGAAATCCAAGGTCTTGCCGACCAGGATTTGTTCTTCTACCTCGCCCAGACCGCCTTTTTCGGCTAGTTGGGCTTTCAGGCGCGCCGCCGTCGTGCGGGAACGTTGCGCCATCTGTTTGATACGCCCGTCTACTTCGGCCTCTTCCACCTCGATCTTCTCGGCGGCCGCAATCGCGTCGAGGATGAACGACGTGCGCAACCGATCCTTGGCGCTCTTGGCCGCGAACCCGAAGATCTCATTCTTCTTTTCTTCGAGCTGTTCCTTGGTTGCCCCGCGCAGGCTGTTCTCGCGGACGACATCGTAAATAATGCTGCGGGTCTCCTGCTCGACGAGGGACTCGGGAAGTTCAAACTCGACCTTGGAAAGCAAGTGCTCAATCACCTGGCGGCGCGCGTCGGACTCCTGCTGTTCTTCCACCTCGGCTTCCAGGCTTTTGCGGACGTTCTCTTTAAGCTTGGCGAGGCTTTCCATGCCCAGCTTCTTGGCGAACTCTTCTCCGAGTTCGGGCAGCTTCTTTTCCTTCAAGGCGACAACATCGACAAAGTAGGTCGCTTTCTTGCCGGCCAGCGGTTGTTGCGGGAAGTCTTTGGGAAAATCGATCAATACCTGACGCTTCTCACCGGCGTTGGCGCCAATAAGCGGATCGCAAAAGCCCGGCAGGAACGAATCCGAGGAAATCAGCAACCAGAAGTCCTTGTTCTCCCCCAACCCTTTGGCGTCCGGTACCAGCTCGCTAATGGGTTTGCCGTCCGCTACGCCGGTGTAATTGACCACGGCGAAGTCGCCGGTCTTGAGGCTGCGGCCGACGACATCGACAAAGTCCGCCTGCTGATCGCGCAAGGTGTCGAGTGACTTGTCAACGTCCTCCTCCTTCACCGCGATCGTCTTCTTCTTCACCGAAATGCCCTTGTAATCCGGCAACGGAAATTCCGGGGCCGTGTCGACCGTGGCGGTATAGACCAGCGGACGACCGGGTTGGTATTCGACACCCTCGATCTTGGGGTAACCAACGACCTTCAATTTCTGATCGTGCAGGGTCTCGCGATAGCTTTCGGGGATCAGCCGCTTGCGCAGTTCCTCGTCGATCTGGCCCGCATAGCGTTTCTCGACCATCGGTTCCGGGGCTTTGCCGGGACGAAAGCCGGGAATGGAAGCCACCTTGCGGAATTCCTGTAAAATCTCAGCACGGGTACCGGCCACACGCTCGGCGGCAACCTCGACGCGGAGTTTCTTGCGGCACGGCGCATCATTTTCAATCGTAACAGCCATTGGTTCTTTAATCTCCCCCCGTCTTTACGCCATCCACCGTATAGAATTGCGCCGAAGCCCGTCAAGCGCACAAGTCGCAAAGTTGCGGCGTCTTTGGCGTCGGTTTGCGCGCAATTTTGAGACCCCGAGAAGGAACGCCAGGCCTTTTCTGTCCATTTCGCCGAAAATCGGCCTCAAACACCCTGGAATTCGTGTGTTTGGAGCCGTTGGCACCGACCCTGCTAAGTTAACATTTACCCTATACCACACCATACCTCGTCGAAGGCGCTTCTCCACGCCAGTCGACAAAGAGAGGCCGAGGCCCCAAACCTCGGCCTCAACTCTTTTAGGGAATCGGCTGCCGGACGCTGTAGCCGCTTGATCAGCTCCTCGCCTGAATCCAGCCATGCCGCAAGCACCCGACCCTTACACCCAGCGTTTGCGAACCAGCCACATCTTGATCACTTGTGTCAATCCGACGTAGCACAGCAAGGTCAGGAACAACAGCGGCCAAAACAGCGGCGGAAGCGGCACGAACCCAAGGGGCCTGGCCAGCGGCGAGAACGGCAGGTAGGCGCCGACGGCCATGATCAGTAGTGACGTCATCGGTCAGCTGCCAGCTCGCGCGGGATTGGACGAAGGGAATCAAGTTCGTGCGGATGACGTGGATAATGAGTGTTTGCGTCATCAGCGATTCGACAAACCAACCGGTATGAAACAAGGAAGCCGCGTAGGTCTCATCCGCAGAGGACACATTCGCGAAGCGCGCGGCCAATTCCGGTGGCGGCGCCAGATTGAGCGCATTGCATTTGAACAGAAACCACATCATCGCATACGTCGTGTAATCAAAGATGGAACTGATCGGTCCGATGAACAGAATAAACCGCGTGATCTCGCCCATCTGCCACGGACGCGGCTTGGCGGTTTGTTGCGGCCCGACATTGTCGGTGGGGATCGGCACCTGCGAGAAATCGTACAAGAGATTGTTGGTGAGGACCTGGATCGGCGCCATCGGCACATACGGCAGCCACGCACTCGCGCCGATTACGCTAAACATGTTGCCGAAGTTCGAACTGGCGCCCATGCGAATGTACTTGAGGATATTTACGAAGACCTTGCGGCCTTCCAATACGCCTTCCTCCAGCACCATCAAACTCTTTTCGAGCAGAATCACATCGGCGGATTCCTTGGCGATGTCCACGGCGTTGTCCACGGACACGCCGACGTCGGCGGCCTTCAGCGCGAGCGCGTCGTTGATGCCGTCGCCCATGAACCCGACGACGTGGCCTTTGCCTTGCAGTGCTTTGACGATGCGCTGTTTGTGCGCCGGCGACAGGCGGGCGAATACATCGGTGGTTTCCACCGCGTCCGTCAGCTGCGGGTCAGTCATGGTCTCGACGTCACGACCCAGGACAATTTTCTCCGCGTTGATGCCGACTTCGCGGCAAACCTTGCGGGTGACAAGATCGTTATCGCCGGTCAGGACCTTGACGGTAATGCCGTGCTGTCGCAACACGGTGATGGCCTTGGCGGCGGTATCCTTCGGCGGATCAAGAAACGCCAGGTAGCCGGTCAGTACCAGGTCACATTCGTCGGCCCTGGAGTATGCATCACGTTTATCCAGCTTCTTGGTCGCAACCGCCAACACGCGGAAGCCGTCGGAATTCAGGTCGTTGACCTCCGCCATGAGATCATCGGCCAAAATCGGCTCCATCGGAAAAATCTCGCCCTCATACTCGAAATGCGTGCACTTGACGAATACCGCCTCCGGCGCGCCCTTGGTCAGCAACTGCCGCACGCCATCCGCCCCCTCGACCGCCACGGACATCATGCGTCGTGAGAAATCAAACGGAAGCTCGTCCACCTTGGTGTACGTATCAAGCGACAGTTGGCTGTGAAGCTCTTTGTGCTGCAGAACCGCCCGATCCAGAACGTTTTTCAGTCCCGTTTGAAAGTGGCTGATGAGATAGGCGTCGCGCAGCACCTCCTCGCTCTCCTTCTTGAACACATCGCAATACACTTCGAGAATGACGTGATCCATCGTCAGCGTGCCGGTCTTGTCGGTGCACAGCACGTCCATCGCGCCGAAGTTCTGGATGGAATTGAGCCGCTTGACGATGACCTTCTTTTTGGACATCGCGAGACCGCCCTTGGAAAGACACACCGACACGATCATTGGCAGCATCTCCGGTGTCAGGCCGACGGCGACCGCCAACGCAAAGAAGAACGCCTCCTTCCAGTCGTGCTTGGTTACCCCGTTGATGAAGAACACCAGCGGCACCATCACGGCCATGAACCGGATCATCAGCCAGGTAAATTTCTTCACGCCTTTGTCGAACGCCGTTTCCACTGGCTGCCCGACGAGGCTGCGCGCCATTTTCCCGAAATAGGTCTGCGCGCCGGTGGCGACAATCACCGCCGTGGCCGTGCCGCTCTCGACGCTCGTGCCGAGGAAACAGAGGTTCGTGCGCTCGATGGGAGTCACCTTGTCACGCGCGTCGCGCGCGTCGGTCTTCTCCACCGGCAACGACTCGCCGGTCAACGTCGCCTGGATGAGAAACAGGTCCTTGGCGGAAATGAGACGGACATCGCCGGGAATCATGTCGCCGGCGGATAACTTCACCACGTCACCCGGCACGATCTCCCGCAGCGGGATTTCCTTCGGCTGTCCGTCGCGGATGACGGTGGCCGTGACCTTGATCATCGCCTTGAGCTTGGCGGCGGCGTTGTCGGCCTTCGTCTCCTGAATGAACCGTAGCGACAATCCCAATAGCACCATGGCCAGCATCACCACGCCGCCAATGTAGTCGCTGGAAGACTCCGCCGTCGCGAAAGTCAGGATGGCGAGGACGGTCAGCAAAATGACGAGCGGGTTGATCGCGGCGGTGTACCAGCCGGTCCAACCAACCGTGCCGCTTCTCCTGCGCGACTTCATTGGGACCGTATTGCTCCAACCGGGCTGCCGCCGCTTCCCCGGTCAGACCGGCGGGCGAAGTGCCGAGTTCTTGCAAGACTTCCGCGGCGTCCTTCGTCGCCGCGTCTCGGACGGCGTCCGAAACCCGATCGGTGACGCCGTTTTTTGCCCCGCGCGAAAAAGCTTCGCGCCCGCTCGCTTGACAAGGTCTTCGGTTTCGACCACGCCCGGCGATTTGAAATTGGGTCGGAACATGCTCATGACGCAAACGCCCCGCCTACATACACGCGTCGGTAGAATTTTGCACGGAGAATTTTCGGGGTTCGGCGGTCTATTCCGCGTCGCGCTACCCTTGCCGCTGATACCACGCGACGGCTTTCTCGATGCCTTCGCGGAATCCAACGCGAGGTTTCCAGCCGAGCAGTTTTTCGGCCTTCGAGACGTCGGCCTGGCTGTGGAGAATATCGCCGGGGCGCGCTGGATCAAATTTCGGCTGAACATTCTTGCCGAGAATCTTGTTCACCGTGTCCACCAGGTCCAACAGTGACACCCGGCCGCCGCAGGCGATGTTGAAGGCCTGCCCCAGCGCTTCCTTGGAGCGCCTGACAGGCGAGCACGTTGGCTTCAATGATGTTTTCGACATGGGAGAAGTCGCGCGTCTGTTTTCCATCGCCATAGATCGTCGGCGACTGGTCCTTCAGGATGGCGGTGATAAACCGCGGGATGACCGCCGCGTATTGCGATTGCGGGTCCTGCCGTGGGCCAAACACATTGAAATAGCGGAGCGAGACTGTCTCCAGCCCGTACAACTGCCGGAAGATGGTGCAGTAGTACTCGCCGGTGATCTTGTGGATGGCGTACGGCGACAACGGCGATGGCGGCATATCTTCGCGCTTGGGCAACGTCGGCGTGTCGCCGTACACGCTCGACGAGGAACTGAACACCACGCGCTGGACACCCGCGTCCCGTGCCGCAATGAGCAGGTTCACCGTGCCGAGGATGTTGGCTTCGGTCGTCGTCCGCGGGTCCTCCACGGAGCGGATCACGCTCGGCATCGCGCCCAGGTGAAGCACGAAGCGCACACCCCGGACCGCGTGGGCCACAGCCTTGGGATCGCGCAAATCGCCTTCCAGGATCTCCACTTTGTCGGCAAACGCGTGGACGTTCGTGCGTTTGCCGCTGGAAAAATTGTCGAAGATGCGCACCCGGTGACCCAACCCCACCAGGTGCTCGGCGATGTTCGAGCCGATGAACCCGGCTCCCCCTGTGACCAAGTAATCCATGCTTATTCTCTTCTGCCTGCGGCGCTGCCTATCACCGGCCAATGCTCTTGTAGACAAACCCCAACTCGGCCATCTTCTGCGGGTCGTACAGGTTGCGACCATCCAATACAATCGGCTGGCTCATGACCGCGCGCAGTTTCTCCAGGTCGAGCTGACGAAATTCGTCCCATTCCGTGCAGATGATAAGCCCGTCCGCTCCCGCCGCGGCGGCGTACGGACTGTCGCAATACTCCACATCCGGCAATTGCTCGCGGGCCTTGTCCATCGCCTTGGGGTCGTACGCGCGGATTTTTGCGCCTTCCTTCTGCAAGGTCCGGATGACCTCCAGCGACGGCGCGAGCCGCATATCATCCGTGTTCGGCTTGAACGCCAGCCCGAGGACGCCAAGGGTCTTGTCCTTCACAATCCACAGTGTGTCGTGGACCTTCTTCAGGAAGTGCTGGATCTGGTCCGCATTGACTTGCTGCACTTCCTTGAGCAGGCGGAAATCGTAGCCCAGCGCTTCGGCGATGTGAATAAAGGCGCTCAGGTCCTTCGGGAAACACGAACCGCCATAGCCGAGGCCCGCGTTGAGAAACGCGCGCCCGATGCGTTTGTCCAGGCCCATGCCGTTGACGACATCGGAAATATTGGCGCCGCTGGCTTCGCAAATCACCGACAACGCATTGGCGTACGAAATCTTCAGGGCGAGGAATGAATTGCAGGCATGCTTGATCAACTCCGCGCTGTTGATGTCCGTGATAATGATCGGCGCGTGGAACGGCGAATAAATCTCCTTCATTTTGGCGACGGGCCGCGAGCCGCTGACGCCGATCACGACGCGATCCGGCTGCATGAGGTCCTGCACGGCACACCCCTCCCGCAGGAATTCGGGGTTGCTGACGACATCGAAGTCGACCTTGTGCTTGTTGTAGCGTTTGATGGTTTCGGCAACCTTCTCACCGGTTTTGACCGGGACGGTGGATTTGTCCACAACGATCTTGTAGTCCGTCATGGTGCCGGCGATCTCCCGCGCCACCCGCTCGACAAAACTCATGTCCACCGATCCATCGGGATTTGGCGGCGTGGGCACGGCGATGAAAACCACCTCGGAATTCTTCACCCCATCGGCAATTTCGCCCGTGAAACGCAACCGCCCGGCGGCGACATTGCGTTTGACGATTTCCTCAAGGCCCGGCTCGTAAATGGGAATGCCGCCCGCCCGCAACACGTCCACCTTTTTCAGGTCGTTGTCCACGCAGATCACCTGATGGCCGACTTCGGCGAAACAGGCGCCGGTCACCAAACCCACGTATCCCGTCCCTACAATACTGATCTTCGGCATACTTTCGCTATTTCCTCTCGACTCAGTTCACCGCGATAACCGCTTCCGGATAGGCCTTCAACGTCAGGCTGAAAAACGCCGTCATCTCGCTGGGCGTGCCCCCCGCGATGTTCCGCTCACCAAGATACCGGAACCCGTAGGTAATGTACCAGTCGTGTGTTTCCTGACGCAAGGTGTACTCCTGTTCCTCCCACGTGCCATCCTCCAGGTCCACCCGTTCGTACACGTGCGCCGTCCAGTGACGCGACAGCTTGTACGCCCAGTCCACACTCACGAGGTTGCTGTCCCCCCGCAGGTATCTTGTGCCCACTCCCAACGTCCAGCGGTCGGCATCGATCAGGCGCAGCGCGGTGTTGAACTCGCGCATGATCCCGCCATTGATCTGGTACCGCCCAAACGTGTCCAGTGAGAGCCACCGGTACGGACGAAACTCCATGGTACCAAAAAAATCGGAAAAATCAGTCTCCCCGGTCGTTTTCCCCACTTCATAATCCGTCCAGCCCGTCAGATCGACGAGATTCCACGCCTGGTCGTCCCGCCGGGTTTGCAGCGTCTGGCGGAGCCCAAACCGCACCGTCTCCTCACCCGTAATCGAGTCGATCGTATTGTACGCCGGGAATTCCAGCGGCGAATAGCGTGTGACCGACAGGCTGTCGCCTCCCAGCAGTGTGACATCGCGCACAGAATCGAATTGAAACAGGTCGTTGGTCGCGCGATCGACATGCGGGATCCACTGGTAGTCGGCGAACGGTTGCAGGATGTGCCGCAACCCGTCGATGTGCAACCAGTCGCTGTGCACGTCGTCCCACTCACGCGAGATCTTGAAGGAAGTCTCGGCGCCCATATCGTACACGACTCGTGTGACGTTCTGCGTCTCCGGGGCATCGGACGGCGCCCGCGAATAGTAATCCCCGCGGACTCCGGCGCGCGGGACCACCGACAGCCAACCGCCCACCATTGACGGCACCACAATCTGATGAAACGTGTCCGCCCGAACCGCATTGCCCACGAAATCCGGGCTCTCCCCCGTGCCCACGATGTTGGTGGGGCCGGCCACGTCGTGGTATTGCCCGACGCTGCTTTCGCCTTCATAGAAGAATGGGGTGTTGCCCAGGCGCGTTCGGTCCACCGCCAGCTTCGCTTCCGGCAAACGTTCCACCTCCGTAAAAAACTTGTCGAACTGCGGCCGGACAAGAAACGACAGCGTATAGTCTGGCCCGGCCTTCGTGATGTCGGCGACCGAATCGGGCGCGCGGTCGTGGTCGAAATTATAACGGAAATAATCGTGCATCATCTCGGCGTCACTCATTTTGTTGAGATCGACAGTGACCGTCACGTTATTGGTCAAATACTGCTTGTGCTGCCACTCGGCGCGATAGCGGGCGGCGGAGTTGGTGACGAAGCCGGTGGCGGGAGGGTTGGTCACGCCGCCCGTCACGGTGGTCGCGCCGGGCTCCGATTTGTCCGGCTGCGAGTCGTCAATGAAGTAGCCGGTCAACAATCCGTGGGCCGCCGGACCAAACCGATAGTCCAAGTCCGCGCCGGTGCCGAAGCCGCGGTCCGTCCGCTCATCGGCGTGAACCGTCAGGTCCATATACTTGTTCACTTTCCAGGTGAAACTGGACAACACGAACGCTCCCCACAGCGAGTTGTCGCCCGCGCTCACCATCATCGGCGGCATGTCTCCCTTCAGCGACCAGATCACGAGGGGTGACCAAAACACCGGTGTCGTCCCCGCATGCACCGTGGCGTCGTGCAACACGAGTCGGTCCCCCGTCCATGCTTCGCCATGGTTCGCTTGCAGGGAATAGCCGGGATGCTCCAGGTCGCTGGTCGTGACCGTGCTGCGGGCGAACACATACTGGTTCGTGCCCACCTGCTCGAGGTTCTGGACATGCAGGTAGACGGGGTCAAAAAAACCGCTCGCTTCGTCCGCTTTCAACCGCCGGGTGCCGAAGTTGTAGTACGCCGACGGTGCAATCCATTCCTGGACGCCCTGGTTGATCCGAACATGGCCCTCGGCCCAGGCTTCATTGGTCTGTTTATTGAACCGAATCCGGTCCGCCACCAACGTGACATCCTTGTCCCACATAATGGCATTGCCTTCTGCGAGAAACGTCTTCGAAGCGTTGTCGAACGTCATCTTCTCCGCCTTGATCGTCGGGGATGAAGTTGGGCCGGTTTCCGTGGTCGCTGGCTCCGCCACCGCATTGGTCGGCGGCGACACGATCACGTTCGTGGCCGGCTCTGGAACCGCATTCATCGCTGGTGTAATGGCCGGGTTGGTGGCTGGCTCCGTGACCATGTTGGTGGCCGGCTCGACGGTCACGTTCGTGGCCGTCTCTGGAACCGCATTTATCGCTGATATGATGGATGGGCTGGCAGTTGGTTCGGTGACCACGTTGGTCGCGGGCTCGATGGTCACGTTGGTGGCCGCCGGCTCGTCGGCGCGCACGCTCATCGCCCACGTCACCAGCACCGCTGCCAACCACAGGAATCGCCCCACTCTCCTCATAAAAGCGCGCGAACGCTAACACACCCCGCGTCGTGCCAGCAAGGCGAAAGCCCCAGCACTCCAGGGCGATTGCATTTTGATTCTTCAGGGGGGTGCGAAAGGAATTCTTTGTAAGTGGGCCGGTGGAGCCGGTTTGCGACGACAAGTTTTTGCTTCCGGTTTCCGGGGATTTGTGGTGGAAGATGGGGATGCAAAACCAACGATCCTCGTTCCGCAATTTGAAAGACCACTTCGCTCCACGACCCGACCCGCGCGTCGGCCCGGCCAAGCGCCACGAGTTGCTGGATATCCTGATGATCGCCGTCTGCGCCATGCTCTGCGGTGCGGAGGGCTTCACCGAAATCGCCCAGTGCGGTCGGTGCAAGGCCGAGTGGTTCAAAAGCTGGCTGGCGTTGCCGCACGGCATTCCCTCGCACGACACCTTCAACCGCGTGTTCGGGCTCATTGATCCGGCGAAGTTTCGGGACTGTTTCCTGGCGTGGACGCAAAGCCTGCGCCAGGTCGTCGTCGGCGAATTGGTGGCGTTGGATGGCAAGACGCTGCGGCACAGTCGGGCGCGCGGGCACGGGCCGATCCACCTGGTCAACGTCTGGGCGGCCCGGAATCGCTTGGTGCTGGGGCAACTGAAGGTAGACGACCACAGCAACGAGATCACCGCACTGCCCCCGCTGCTCCGGGCGCTGGAATTGGCCGGCTGTGTGGTGACGGTGGACGCGATGGGCTGCCAAAAGACCGTGGCCAAAGAGATTCACGAGGCCGATGCCGACTACGTGCTGGCACTGAAAGGCAATCAGGGCACGCTGCACGCCGAAGTCCAAGCGTTTCTGGACGACGCCCACGCGCGCGGTTTTGCTGGCCTCGCCCATCAATTCACCCAGACCCTGGAGAAGGATCACGGGCGCATCGAGACCCGTCGCTATTGGATTACCGAAGCGATCGCTTGGCTGGCCGACAGGCCCCAGTGGGAAGCCTTACGCAGCGTCGGGATGGTCGAAGCAGTGCGGGAGGTGCAGGGGAAATCGACGACGCAGCGGCGCTACTATCTCAGCAGCCTGCCGGCGCAGGTCGAGCGGTTTGCGGCGGCGGTGCGCGGCCACTGGGAGATCGAGAATTGCCTGCACTGGGTGCTGGACGTGCAGATGGGCGAAGACCGCTGCGCCGTGCGCCAGCAGAACGCGGCGCAGAACCTGGCCACGCTGCGGGCCTTATGCCTGAACCAACTGCGCCGCGACCAGCGAGTCAAACTCGGCATCCGCGCCAAACAAAAGGCCGCCGGCTGGGACCACCAGTACCTCGCCTCCCTGCTCAACTTCTAAATGCAATCGCCCTGCCCAGCACTCCAAAGTACAAAAAGATCACCCCATCCCATTCCTGCGAGGCGGATTCGCAAAACTGCGGGCGCGCGCGCTCCG
Organism: uncultured Verrucomicrobiae bacterium; assembly: GCA_963713705.1. Taxonomy (GTDB): domain Bacteria; phylum Verrucomicrobiota; class Verrucomicrobiia; order Palsa-1439; family Palsa-1439; genus Palsa-1439. Next base: position 19,202 of record CAVQMY010000014.1, on the reverse strand, counting down.
CGACACGGCTTGCCGTAAAAAACGCACATAATCCCCTGGTTTCCGAAATCCTTTGTGATCGCGCACGAAGCTTGCTTCCTACCTACCCGCGTGAGCCAACAAATGGAAAACAACCACATGAAGAGATCAAGAATTCCTCCGGTGAAACTAACCGAGTGGGTTGAGTTCTGCTGGCTTTACGTCATCAACGCCGGTTTCCGGGCTGCGCCGAACAAGCGCAAAGCGTACTTCGAGCACCGCCTCGGCAAGATCTACAACCTGCCCTGCTTCTGAGTCCTGTCCCGCAGCGCGCGCGGACTTCAGAATCTGGTCCTAGCGCCAAAGCCGACCCGATCACCGGGCGGCGACCACTTCGATCTCGACCAACGCGTCTTTCGGCAGCCGGGCGACCTGCACCGTGGAACGCGCCGGCGGCTCCTTCGTGAAATACTTCGCGTACACCTCATTCATTGCCGCGAACTTGTCCATGTCACTCAGAAAGACCGTGGACTTCACCACGTTGCCGAAATCCAGACCCTGCGACTTTAACAGGCCCCGGATGTTTTCCAGGACGCGCGTCGTCTGTTCGGTGATCCCGCCCGCGACCACGTTTCCCGTACTAGAATCGAGCGGGATTTGCCCCGCGCAAAACAGATAATCTCCGGCCCAGACCGCCTGTGAATACGGTCCGATCGCCTTCGGCGCGCCATCGGTCGCCACGATTTGTCGTTTCATTCGCTTGTCTCCGTTGTTGGTACCGTCGAATCTTCACGACACCACGCCAGCCACGCCGCCATCGCCAACAGCGCGAAATCCTCCGCCAGTGCCGTAACGCCCACCCGTCGCGCGTCGGCGGTGCCGAAGCAGCCGCAGCGGATGTCATAGCCGTGGGCCAACGCCCAGCTGATGGCCGCCAGGAACACGACCATCAACGCGGTGATCACGACCGCGCTCGCGCGTTTCCAGATACCGGCAACCAAGAGTCCGCCCGCTAGCAGTTCAATCCATGGCAGGGTGATGGCCACGAGGTTGTTCAACGCCCGCGGAGGGACATGATAGTTGGCGACATCCTGGGCGAACTGCGTCAGGTCGGGAACGTGCGAAAACTGGATTCCATGCGCGTGACTTATCTGGACGTTCCAAATTTTGACGACAGCCGAAACGATAAACACGCTGCCGATGATGAGCCGCAGAATCAGGTTCACGATCTTCATGGCTGCTCCCCGGTGTGCGTCAGCAGTCCCGCCGTATGCCACGTGGTCCAGCCATTGACCAGCAGACGCACGTTGTGATAGCCGAGTTCGTGGAGCCGGTCCATCAGCCGATGACTCAGGTCACAATCCATGCCATCGCAGTAGGCGACAATCGCCGACTCGGGCATCAACATCGGTTGGATTTGCGGATAGTGGTCGTCGAATTCCTCAATCGGCAGGCTCAGGGCGCCGGCGATGTGCCCGGCCCGATAGTCCGCCGTTGCGCGCGCATCGAGAAAAAATGCCGTCCCATTGCCCCACAGTGTCTTCGCCTCTTCCAGCGGGACCATATCAGTGGCCTGTGGCAGGGCTTTCGGTGGCGTGATGATCGGGATTCGCCGTGGCGAAATCGCGTTGGCCGCCAAACCCAACGCGGCGCCGCCCAGCACGATCAGCAGCGATCGCCGGACCGTGCACGCCATCCGTCCACCGGCCCCTGTCGCCGGACGATGATCACCGGTATCGTAATCTTCCTTCAAGTGCTACTGGTGGGGCGGGCGCATAGGACTAGGACTGTTTCCCAGCACGATGATCGTCACCGGTACCACAATCTTCGGTTGCACGGACGTGTTCGTATTGAAACTGATTGAGCCACGCTCCGATTGCTTCGGCGATTCCGTGAACTTGGCAACCACGGAATACACTTTCCCTGTGTCGACGGTCACCAGCTCGACCGTCAGGTTCGTCAAGCTGGTGCGTAAATTCGTGATCTGGAGGGGCTGATTAGTCAGCGTGGAGGACACGGTGATCCGGCGGATCGGCAGCGCCTGCGTATCCTGTGATGGCGGTGACGAAACCGTGACCGGCCAGTACAGTTGTTCCTGATCCAGCACCACGTCGCCGAGCAGGCGCCCATTGACAGAAACGGTTGCCGCAGGCTGGCTGATGCCATCGAGAAAAACCTTCACATTTTCATTGATCACCCGAGGGGCGCCCTCGGCATGGACATTGATCACGAGTTTGGCCGACTGACCGTTCGTACCGTCCATGGCCTCCACGTGCGCGGTCAGATTGCTGCTGGGCTGTGTGCTCGCAATCACGAGCTTCTGGCCGTCGGTCCGACGCAATACCACGCTCAGGTTGGTGGTTGCCCCCTGGCGGATGGCTCCCAAGGTAAACTGTTGTGGCGTGGCCTCAATGATTTGCTTCATTTCGACTTTCACCGACAGGCTTATGCTCGGGCTCTGCGGGTCGTTGGAGGGGACGGTGATGTGTTTCTCCAACTGGCCGCGCTGGCCGCCGACACGGACGGTAAAAACCAATTCCCCTTTTTCGCCCGGCTTCAGGACATCGGGCTTCACGCTGGCGACCGTGCAACCACAGGATGGCTGGGGCTTGCTTGAGCTTTAGCTCGGCGGCGCCAACGTTCTGATACGTGAACGTGCCGGTCACGGAGTCCACCAGCGACGTTGTGCCGAAATTGTACACGGTCTTGTCGAACTGGATTTTGGGGGCGTCCGCCGGTGGCGTCGCCGCTGTCGCCGGGCTGTTGGTTCCTGGTGCTTGGATTTTGGGGGCCGCTGCCGCCGGGGGGTTGGTTCCGTCCGCGCGGGCGATGCCAACTGTCGCCATCGCCATTACTATCGCTGCCAGCAATTCTCGCTTCATAATGGTTCTTGTAATCTCCGTTTTCGTTGAACTTGAGTATCGTTTGTATCCTACTAGGCTCTCGACCGTCTGACAAGTGCAACTATTTGGCCATTTCACGTGGAAAATAGGTTGCATTTGACCAAGCTCCGGTTGAAGATTTCCCGGTGGTTTTTGACAGCGATCATGCATTTCCCACTCAATCTTTTTCTGCAATTTCTCGCTGTGGCCGCGACGACCGCGGGTATGGACAATCTTTCGGAACCCGAACTCGTTGCCCGCTATCCGGCCATTGCCGTCACGACCATCCTCCTGCTTTCGGCCGGGTTGATTTGCGATCTCTATCTGCTCTTCCGATTTGCGCGGCCGGCGCTATCCAACAATCCGCCGACCGGCAGCGTCCCGGCGCTCAAGATCGATCCCAAACCATGGAACATGCGCGATTTGCTGGCCGCCGCCAGCACTCTCATTCTCGTGCTCGTGGCTGGCGAACTCGTGGTCACCGTCACCTTCTACCTGATCCATCGGAATCAAGATCGCGCCCTGCCCTGGCTTCTGGCAACGGACATGACATTGCGGGTTGCCATTCTCTTCGCCTTCGTGGCCTGCTTCCAGCAACGCGGCATCGACTGGCGTCGGGTGATCGGCCTTCGCAGCACCTCGGCGGCGAAATCCATCGGCTTTGGTGCGATGTGCTTTCTCGCCATCCTTCCTCCGTTGGCGATAGCGTTCGCCGCCTACTCGCAGTTTTGCCACCTCGTCGGAATCAAGGAAGAGGCGCAGCCCCTGGCCGACCTCCTGGCCAGTTCTGACTCCATGGTCGTCGTGGTCCTGATTGCGGCCTTCGCCATCACCGTCGCGCCCGTTTTCGAAGAGTTTCTTTTTCGAGGCTTTGCTTATCCAGTTCTCAAGCAGCGTTGGGGCACGTGGACAGCGTTGGTGGTTGTCTCTGCGGTGTTCGCCGCGATCCATTTTGACCTGCCGTCCCTGGGGCCACTCTTCGCCCTCGCGGTTGGGCTCGGGCTTGCCTACGAATTCAGCGGCTCATTGCTGGCCCCCATCACCATGCACGTGTTGTTCAACACCGCCAACGTCGCCATGATCCTGTACGTGCGCGCCCACTCATGAAACGCCTGCGCAAAAAGCACCCGACGGTCCGTGACCTCGGCGAGTTCGGCCTGATCCGCGAACTGCGTGGCATTGTCGGTTCCTCCGGGAATTCGGTCGTGCGGGGGATCGGCGATGACTGCGCTGTCTTGCGCGGCGATAATCCCCGCAACTACCTGCTTTACACCTGCGACCCTGTCGTCGAGGGCATCCATTATCGACCGACCGACCCGCCGCGCAAAGTTGGCTGGAAGACCATGGCCCGTAACCTGAGCGATATCGCCGCCATGGGCGGTGTGCCGCGTTGGGCGGTCGTCAGCATCGGGCTGCGACGCGGTACCGACGCGCGTTGGGTGAAGCAACTCTATGCCGGCCTCCAGGCAGCCGCGACGGCGTTCGGCTGCCAGATCGTCGGCGGCGACACAACCCACGTCCGCCACGAACAGTTCGTTGTGGTCGCGCTGGTCGGTGAGGTCGAGAGAGCCCGCATCACGTTGCGCAGCGGCGCGAAGGTTGGGGACTCGATCCTGGTGACGGGCACACTCGGCGGCTCCTTGCGTGGCAAACATCTCTCCTTCACCCCGCGGATTCACGAAGCCCGCTGGCTGGTCGCGCATTTTCCCGTCCATGCGATGATCGATCTCAGCGACGGACTGTCCAGCGATCTGCACCGCCTGGCGGAGGCCAGCCCGCGCGGGATCGCCTTCGAAATTCATGCCGCCGAAATCCCCATCTCCCGCGCAGCCCGGGGTAATCTGTCTGCCGCGCTCCGCGACGGCGAGGATTTCGAGCTGCTGTTCACGCTCGATCCGCGGCATGTGACCGCCCTCCGCCAGAAATGGGCGCGCCGATTTCGCACGGGACTGACCGAGATCGGTCGTGTCGTGAATTCCAAACACAAGGTTGCGCTCATCCAGCGGGACGGCTCCCGACAACCTCTGACCGCCGCGGGTTATGATCACTTCGCAGCAAGTTGATACCAATAGCCTCGAGGAAACGCTGCGCTTCGGGGAACGAGTGGGCCGCGAGTTGCAGCGCGGCGATGTGGTCGCGCTATTTGGCGAACTCGGCGCGGGAAAAACCGCTCTCGTCAAAGGCATCGCGCGCGGGCTGGGCATCACGCAGGAGGTCACGAGCCCCACGTTTACTCTCGTGCACGAATACGCCGGGGGCGCCTTCCACTGTTCCACATCGATCTGTATCGCCTCGACAACCTGGAGCAGACGTTGACCATCGGCATCGAAGAGTATTTGAATGGTCCCGGCGTGACCGCCATTGAATGGTCGGAGAAGATTGAATCGCTCTTGCCGCCAAAAGCCACACGCATCCGCATCACCGCGTCGGACAACGACATGCGCCACATCGAGGTCGCATGATTACGCTGGCCATCGACACCTCGACACCACGCGGCGCGGTGGCGCTGTTGCGTGAAGACAAACCGCTCGCCGAGGAAGCCTTCGACCGCACCCAGGCGGGTCAAAATCTCTTCGATGCGGCGGCGAAGCTGCTCTCGGAAAACAATCTTGCCGTGCAAGACATCGGTTTGCTCGCCGTGGGATTGGGACCGGGTTCGTTCACCGGGATTCGAGCGGGTATCGCGGCGGCCAAGGGCCTCGCCCTGCCGCGCAAACTGCCGATCAAGGGCGCCAGCAGCTATGATGCGCTGGCGTTGACGGCGCTGCCGAAGATGCCACGCGATTGCCCGCAGATGTGCGTGTTGGGCGACGCCCGCCGGGACGAAATCTATCTCGCCCTGTACGATCGCGCGGGTCGCCGCGTGAAGGATTGCCGGATCGCCACGCTCGAAGCCGTCGCTGATGACATTCATCAACCGATTTGGTTTGTCAGTTCCGAGATCGAACGATACAAGAATGACCTGGCGTCGCTCTTTGGCGGTTTCGCATCGATTGCGGAGACACCGGTCTTCCCCAGCGCCGCGGCGGTGGGCTGGCTGGCGTTTCACCGCTTTCGAGACGATGGTAATCGTGGCGATGAGGATGCCGAGCCGATTTATTTGCGCGCTCCGCAGTACAGGAAAATAGGAACATGACAGAACCCGGCGAAAAACCAGTTCCGCAGTGGTCGGCGGACCCTGACGACACGGGGCACATTACCGACACGGGCCAGAAGGCGTTTCAGATCAATCTCGACGCCAAGAAGTACGGCACGTTTGCGGAGATCGGCGCGGGCCAGGAAGTCGCGCGGTGGTTCTTCCGTGTCGGCGGGGCGGCGGGCACGGTCGCCAAAACCATCTCCGCCTACGACAAAACAGTCAGCGACGCCATCTACGGCACCATCGACCGCTACGTGAGTCGTGCCCGCCTCCAACAGATGCTCGATTACGAGTACAACCTGCTGATCGAGCGACTCGACGCCTCGCGCGGCGCGGAAACGTGTTTCTTCGCCTTCGCCAACACCGTTACCGCCCGCAGCTTCACCCGGCGCGATGATTCCAACGGCTGGCTCGGCATCAAGTTCCAGTCCGCGCCCCGCGCCGAACCGTCCCAGGTCTTGATCCACGTGCGCCTGTTGGACGAGGAAAACCTGCGCGAGCAGGAAGCCCTCGGCGTCATCGGCGTCAACCTCATCTACGGCGCGCTGGTCCACTTCGAACGGCCCCAATACCTCATCACCTCGCTGCTCGACCACTTGTCCAAGAGCCGCGTCGATGTGGACATGATCAAGTTCTCGGGCCAGGCTTTCGCCAAGGTGGACAACCGCCTGATGAGCCTCCAGTTGGTCGAGCAAGGGCTGACCGAGGCCGTGATGTTCACCACCGATGGCGAGGTCGTCCAGCCTTCCGAAGTCCTCTACAAGAAGCCCGTGCTCGTCGAGCGCGGTACGTTCCGACCGGTCAACAACCTCCACGTCGATATGCTCGAGTGTGCGCGACGCCAATTCCTGGCGGCGGCGCCGGAAAACAAGGACGCGGTTGTGCTCATGGAAATCACCATGCACAACCTGCTCCAGAGCGTCAGTATTCAGCCCGCCGATTTTCTGGCCCGCGTGGATACGATCGGCACCATCGGCAAGACCGTGCTGGTCACGAGGCACGGTGAATTCTTTCGGGTCGTGGAGTACCTGCGTCGCTCGACGCAAAAGTCCATCGGCATGGCCGTCGGCATGCCCACCGTGCAGGAATTACTCGATCCCCGCTATTATGCCGCGCTGCCGGGCGGCCTTCTCGAAGCGTTGGGACGGCTCTTCGCCGGACCGGTCCGGCTCTACGTCTACCCGCGCAAGGAAGCGAACGACCAGCTCATCACCACCGAGAACATTCCTGTGCCCGACGACATGCGGCATCTTCTCGCCCACCTCTGGTCCAACCGGCTCATCGAGGATTTGCAGGGCGTCAATTTCAGCAATCTCGACATCAAGTACGTCGACCTGCTGAAGAAGATTCGCGCCGGCGATCCCACATGGGAAACCATGGTCCCGGCCGCCGTCCGCGACATCATCAAATCCCGCCACTACTTCGGCTTCGGCGGCGGGAATGACGAGTGAGGTCCGTCGCACGGACCTACTGTGATTACTCCACTCGGAGCACGTTCTGAAAACCAATCTGCTTGAAATGCCGGTCGGCGGTCAATGCTTGTTTCCGTTTGAGTTGCTGCATGACCACGGTCACCCCTTCATCCCGGTGAGGGTGACGCCCTGGATGAAGTATTTCTGGGCGAAGAAGAAGATGATGATGACGGGGGTGGTCATGAGCAGGGAGCCGGCCATCATCATGCCCATCGAAGAACCGCCGGTGGAAACCTGGAACGCGTAGAGACCGAGCGCGAGCGGATACAGGCGCTGGTCCTGGAGGTAGATCAGCGGCCCCATGAACTCGTTCCACGTGCCCATGAACGTGAAGATGGCGATGGCGGCCAGCGCCGGCTTCACCAGTGGCAACATGATGTTCCAGTAGATGCGCCAGAAGCCGCAGCCGTCGATCTTCGCCGCGTCCTCCAGGTCACGCGGAATGCTTTTCAGGAACTGGCGCAGCAGAAAGACGTTGAACGCGTTCGCGAAGAAGCTGCCGACCCACAGCGGGTACAGCGTGTTGTACCAGCCCAACGAACGCATGATGAGGAAGTACGGAATCATCGTTACCTGCTGCGGCACCATCATCGTCGCCAGCATCAGCGCAAAAGAGAAGTTCCGTCCCGGCCATTGCAGGCGCGCGAAGCTGTAGGCCACAAGCGAGCAACTGAACAGCGTACCGACGAGATTGAGCGTGACGAGGAACAGACTGGTGGCCACGTAGCGCCAGAACGGCATGTTGTCCAGCGCCATGCGATAGTTACGGCGCGCCTTCGCCCACCAGGCGCCGAGGGCCGACCGACGCTCGAGCACCAGTTCGACCTTGATCTTGTGGGGATCGCTCTCGTATTGCGGCCCGCGCCCGACTTCGTCCAGCAAGATCCACGTGCGGACCTTGTTCGTTTTGTCGTCGGGTCCCCTCTCCTGCCACGTCCCGATGCCCCACACGTAATCGGCCAGATCGTACGTGTACATGGCCTTGTATCGCACGCCGAGTTTCTCGACGTACATCGTCAGACCGTGCCACGAATCGTCACTGCGCAAATACAATTGCAGCTCATAGAGGTCAGCGATTGGAAAACTCGTCGTGAACGTCCCACTCAGCGTCACGGTGTCGCCCGTAGCGAAATCATAGTCCACGTCCGCGTACGGCTCGCCCTCATCGCTGGTATTGACCTGCACGAGCCTGGCCGTCGCCGTCCCGCCAATCTGCCACGCGGATGCGGCGTTCGAGCCCGACACGAGTTGGTCCTCGGCAATCGGTCCGAGCCGCCCATAGGAACGCGCGCGGAACTGGCCCAGCGATAAATCACGCCGAATCTGGCCGACGATCTCGTGCACCATGCCGGCATCCACGCGCTTGGTCGCCTCCGCTTCGAGTGTTGCCATGGGGCCGTCCCAAATCGTGGTGGGCATCGTGTCGAGGAGCTTGTGGAAACAGCCGCGCGCGGTCTGCTTGATCGCGACATTTCGGTCAACGTCATCCGGCCACACGCTCGGGTCCATGTTCTGCAAATGCGCTTCCAGCACGGCCAACATCTCGTCCATCTGCTTGCCTGTGACGTCGTCATTAAAGCGCTGGTCGATGTACGGGGATTTGATCTGCGGGATTGGACGGTGCGGCCAGAGATGAATTCTCTCGCCGAACATTTCGCGGTCGACCTTGATGGACGTGGTCGCCATCCACAGGAACGGCCAGACAAACACAAGTGAGCCGACGACCAGCAGCGCGTAGATCCACGACGTGCGGCCGAACTCCACGAGTTTGTAGTACGCATCGCTGCGTTGCGTGGGAGATTCAGTTTTCATTTGAAAGGCTCCGCCTTCGCCAAGGCTTCGGCGGACAAGTCATCCTTCCTCGTAATAGACCCAGCGCTTCTGCAGATCCAATTGCACAAGAGTCAGGCCGAACACGATGACGAACAGCACCCAGGCCATCGCGGCGGCATATCCCATGTGTAGGTAGCGAAACGCGTTGTTGAACAGGTGATACGCGTAAAACAGGGTCGAGTCGACCGGGCCGCCCTGGGTCATGATGTAGGCCTGCGTGAAAATCTGGAACGTGCCGATCAGGCCCATGATCAGGTTGAAGAAGATGTACGGCGACAACAACGGGATCGTAATTTGCCAGAATTGCTGCCAGGTGCCCGCGCCGTCCAGGGACGCGGCTTCGTAGTAGGACTCGCTGATGCCCTTCAATCCGGCAAGCCAGATGATCATGCCGCCGCCCGCGCCCCACAGGCCCATGATGATCAGCGAGAGTTTGCTCGTGTGCTCATCTTGCAGCCAGTTCGGGCCATGAATGCCGATGGACGCCAGGGCGTTGTTGAGCAGGCCGCTGCTCGGGTTGAAAATCCAAATCCACAGAATGCTGGAGGCCACGGCGGGCACGATGGACGGAAGAAAAAAGAACGTCCGCCACACGGCAATGCCGCGGACCTTGAGGTTAAGCAGAAGCGCGATCCCGAGGCTCAAGGCCATGCCGAGCGGAATCCCAATGACCATGTAGATCGTGTTCCACATTGATTTCCAGAACAACGCGTCCTTGGTGAATGCCCAGAAATAATTCTCGAGACCTGTGAACCGGGCGGGGTTCAGGATGTCGTACTCACAAAAGCTGATGATGATGGAAAACAGAATGGGCCCGCCGGTGAACACGACGAACCCGATGATCCACGGCAGCGCGCAGAGCCAGCCGCCTTTCCATTGCGAGCGGAAATAGCTGCTCTGCAACCCTTCGAGGTCGCCCCCGCGGTTGGCCAGCGCGCGGTCTCCGACCAACCCGAGCACGTGGCCCAACCGCTGGCGGAGGTTCAGCTTCGTGTCCCACTGATAGATTCCCACGGCGGCCCCGACCAGCAGAAGGGCGTATACGACGAAAAACCAGTTCCAATTGACGAGCATGCCGCGGGGCGGGCTGAGGATCCGGTCCAGGTCGCGTTGGACGATCATCGTGGCCTCATCCAGCGCCTGCTGCGGCGACAGCTTGTGGAAAATGGCTTTGTCGGTGGCGGTGAGCTGTTGGTTCCACATCAACTGTCCGACGGGCGTCACGGGCCGGTACGGCTGGCCTTCCAGCATGTCATTGAACACCTTCACGGACGCGCCGATTCTTGGGTCCATTTGCGGGTCATTGAACACATACCTGTCGAAGAGGAATTGATTGATCTTTTTGTTGGCGTTCTGGGTCGGGACAAACACGCGGCCCTGCGAGGCGAGGTTGAGCCGCGTCGTGTCCGCAATGATCTTGTTGGCGCGCTGGCTGGACAAGTAACGCAACAATTCCCAGGCGGCTTCCTTGTGCCTGGCCGTGGACGGAATCGCGTAACACCAGCCGCTAACCCACGTGCAGGTGTGGCTGCCGCTGTCGATTTGCCACTGCGGGATCGGTGATCGCGCGACGCCCCAGTTCAGATTACGACCAAACTGCGCGATGGTGTCGGTGATCTGCCAGAAACCGTCAATCTTCATAGCGAGCTTGCCCGTGATGAAGGGATCGAGGTCGCCGTTTTGCACGGTGGACTCGAATGCCTTAACCGCGGTCGCGCCGCCCATCGAATCGTACACCTTCGTCAGCCAGTTGAGTGCGTCGACGATGCGCGGGTCGTTGAGCGTGCAGCGTTTGCCGTCGGCGCTCATGAAATGGCCGCCATTCATCCAACCGTAGAGGTACAGCCAGGCGTTGCCCTGCGAGCCGTTCGACGCGCCGGGGGCGAACCCGAGGCGTTTGATGGCGCCGGAGGAATCGCGTTCGGTCAGTTTGACGGCCATGTCCGCCAGTTCGTCCCATGTCTTCGGCGGACGCGCTTCGCCTTTCTCGTCGACGTATCCGGCGCGTTTGAGGAGGTCTTTGTTGTAGTACAGGGCGCGGTTGTCCACTTTCTCCGGAACGCCGTACACGCCCTTGTGGCCGGTCACGGGATTGCGAAAGACGACCTCATCCCAGCACGAGTCGAAATAGTTCTCCGGCACGATCGCGTCGGGCCGACCACTGGCGCGGTCCTTCTCGATGAGCGGCGTGACATCCGCAAACGCGCCGCGCGCGGCCCACTCCGTTACGGCGTATCGGTCAAAACGGATTACGTCGGGCGGCATCCCGCCGGCCACGCCCACCAGAAAACGCGTCGGATCGGAAATCTGGTCGCGGGATGCTTCCTGGCCACTGATGACGTGGTAAACGGGCTTGGAGGGATCTTGTTCGTGGGCCTGCCGGCTTTGGTCTTCGAAGTCGCGAATGGCGTCGCCCTGGGGTCCGGACACCGGGCCAAGCCCCATGATACTGATTTCCACCACGCCCGCTTTGGGCGCTTGCTCCGAACGCGATGGCGAAAGAAACCATAACGCGGTCAGTATCAACGCGGATAGGAGAGCGACTTTCCAGGTGCTCATAGTCGGAATCGCGGGCGGATTCTCATCGGAACAGTTTCACAAGTCAAGCAGCCGAGGGCGTTCTTCTCATTTGAAAGTTGGTTTACTTGACGAAAATGGCGTAAATCAAAATCAGCACTCCGACAACCACACAGCACGCTATTTGGGCATTGAATACGCCAAGAGCGGCGAATACAGCGCCTTCCAGAATGATTCCCGAGCTGACGGCCATCAGGAGAATTCGAAGGACTTTCGATTTTGGTTTGTCTTTGCTCATAGGCAATCTATGGCATTCCAATTCCTGACGAAAACTGGACTCTTTCAGTGTTCTCCAGTAACTTCACAGCAGACAATGACGGCAGCACAACAGCACGTCGGTATCTTGGCCTCGGTGATTCTAGCTCCGGCAATTGTCTGGGGGCAAGTCGGAACCGCGGCGAATGCGCCTTCCGCGCCGGTGACGATCCCTGGTGTTTCGGTAAGCACGAATGTGCCCGTTGCCGCCCCGGTGGCCGTTCCCCAGCCGGCCGTGTCGGTGGAGCCGGTGCACCCCCCCATCGCCGTGCCCCGTCCTGCGGAGGTGGTAATTCCATCGGCAACGGCGCCGCCGCCCGCTTCGTCGGAACCGATTCCCCCGGCGCGGGCGATGCCATTGAGGATACCGACGACCCAGGAATTGCTCACAAAATCAATCGCGTCGGCCCCCGGTGGGTCGCAACAGAAGCTCAATGCCATTACCTCTTCCGCACTCACCCTTTCCCCCACCAACGAGGCCGCGCCGGCCATTGGCGCGGCCGCGCTTTCGTCTTCCTCGACAAACTCGCCCGCCGGTCAACCAAGCCCATGGCAGAAGAACAATCCGCTGCTGAACGGGGTGGATTACCACTGGTAAGTCAGTCCGCTGCGGTCGAGGGCGGTCTGAACCGGGACGGCTTCCTTCTCGAGAACTTCGTTCACCGTGTCAGTGACCTCCGCGATCTTGAATGGCTTGCTCAGCCAACGGTTTCCCGTTTCCTCGAAGAACGCCTGTGTGTCCGGGCTGACAGTATCGCCGGTCACGAACACAATGCGATGGGCCAACGCCGGGTTCTGCTTCTTCACGGTCTCGAAGAACTTCCGGCCATCCATGCCGGGCATGCGCATATCGGAGAGGATCAAGTCGTACGATTGGGCGGCGATGCGCTCCAAGGCTTGCTGCCCGTTGGCGGCGGTGACCACCTCGAAGCCGTTTCGCGTCATGACCATTTTCAACAGGGCCAAGACGTTCGGTTCATCGTCGACGACCGGAACGGTGCGCTTGGTGGACCTTGCGACTGGCGGTTTGATTTCGGGTGGGAGCCGATCCGCCGTCGGGGTGGCGACGCATTGGACCACGGGCAGGTCGACGGTGAATTTGGCTCCACCGGCAGGCTGATTCTCGACCTGAATCCTGCCGCGGTGTTCCTGAATAATGGTGTTGGAAATCGTGAGACCCAAACCCGTTCCCTTGCCGAGCGGTTTCGTCGTGAAGAACGGATCGAAGATTTGGCCGATGATCTCCCGGGGAATGCCGGGGCCGTTGTCCGCCACGATCATCCGGATGTAATTGCCGGCCTCTTCCGTGCGGATGGTCAAGACGCGGGGATCGGGTCGTCCGCTGAGCACCTGAATCGCGTTGCCGACCAGATTGACGAGGACCTGTTCGATCTGGTTGGGATCGGCCATCGTCATGGATAAGTCGCTCGCGAGCTGCTGTTCCAGTTGAATCCCCGCCGCCTGAAGGTTCGCCTCTTGCGTTTCCAGCACGCTGGCTACGAGACGATTGATGTCCACCGCCTTTTTCTGGGGTTCGGACGGGCGGGCGAACGACAGCAGGTCACGAACGATGCGCGACGCGCGCTCGCTCTCATGGTGGATACGCTGGATGTTATCGACGGCTTCCTTGTCCAGACCGATCGTTTCGGCCAGGATCTGCGAGTAACCGCTGACGACCGCCAGCGGATTGTTCAACTCATGGGCAACGCCGGCGATCAATTGCCCCAGCGCCGACAGCTTTTCGGCGCGGCGCAACTGCTCGCCAACTTTCTTGCGTTCGCTGACGTCCATCAGGTTGACCTGCAGGGCCGGGAGCTGACGCCACTGCACCAGCGTGGCCTCGCCCTCACAGTTCACCGTCGTTCCATCGCCCTTCACAATGGGGACTTCGTTGAACGGACGGAACACCGCGTTGAACAACTTGATGCCGTCCAACTGCACCCCAGTCGCTTTCATGGATTGGACCGTCGGACACAGTTCGAAAAACGGTCCTCCGACGAGGTCCATCACCGAGCGTTTCGTCAGGCGCAGCGCGGAGGTGTTGGCTTCCAGGATGCGATACTGTACCGGGTCGACTAGGAAGATGGCGTCGGAGGCCGAATCGAACAGAACCCGGTAGCATCGCTCGGAAATCGCCACCTCCCGTTCCACGATCATGCCGATCACGATCATGATCGTCAGCCCCGCCGTCAAGAGGTACTCGAGGGTGGTCAGGGTTTGTGAGCCTTCCGTGTAGGGAAAGGCGATCAGGTGCGTGCCCCACAGCAGAAACCCGATGCCCAGAATGGTCCCGCCGTGGTAAGTCTTCCGCCGGAGCAGGTACGTGACGCCGGTGTAGATTCCCGCCGCCGCCAGCAGCATGAAGACCGGCATCGTGATCCAAAACCGGTCGCGCACAACGAACGCCGCTACCGCGCTCCAGATGACGAGCATCCCAGTGGCAAAGTTGAGTTCCCGCAAGGCGCGCGGACGACCGGCAAGATAGAAGCTGCCATAGAACATATACAAGGCGCTCACCCCGATGCAGCAGCGGCGCATCATGACCAGAAGGGGAAACTCCGGTGATTCCTGCAAGCCGATCGCCGCCGCCAGATACCCGGCGTAGGCCGTCCACGAGACAATCCACAGGCTGAAACACGGTCGCTTGGTGCGGTGGTTGAGGTATGCAAACAGCGCCAAAACCATGCCGATGCTCATGAGCGCGAGGATCAACACCGCATTCGTCCATTCGACGGGAATTGTGAACTCCGCGCTACGGGCTATCACATGCGTCTTCAAATCGATCCTCCCAGATCACGCCCACCCGCACCGATATACATCGCGGTGATCATACACTGCTCCAAGAAGAGCACGAATCGCGCCTTGCAACGGCGACGGAGAAACAGGCATTACGCTGTCGGTGAAGAGGTTAGGTAGGCTCACCTACATTTCTTGTCTGGGATAGTTATGAGCAAATTTGCGAAACAACAACGAGTGCGTGCAACGTATCGGGCTCGGGTGCACCATCTACCCGCCGCATGAGGGTGAGAACTTTGTGGGAAATCTCCGGCGGTTCGCGAGCGCTGTTCAAACGGCCCGAGCGATAAGTGTGTCCTTGTGCTTGGCATTAGGCCCACGCCTGCGGCGTGGACTGTCCGCCGTCCGTGACCTTCGCTGACGTGGCGAACGAGGCAGGCGAATCGAACAGGGATCCCTGGGTTGTTCATTTTTGAACACAGACGGGACGTCGGCACGAGATTACAACAATTGGGGGACGCTGGCAGGCGCAATGCTTTTGCGTAGTAGTGGCGTTGTAAGGCATTGCGGGCCCGATGAATGAGTTACTTGAGCTTGGCAAGCGGTTGATGACAGCCGACTGGGCGCTGGCCTCGTGGATTGTAGCGTTGGTCAGTGCGTGGACGTTGGTGGGGATGTGTGCCTATCTCAGACACGCAACTGACAAACCCGAATTCACGCGCTGGACGACGGGTTGGGTATTTTTCTCGATTGCGCAGGCGGCGGAGATCGGCGTGGAGGGAATGCCGAATGAGCGCCTGCTGCATGCCGTGCAAATGGCGGCGGTGGGCATCAGCGCCGTCTGCCTGCTTGGCGGTTGCGTGCAGATCATGCAGCGCCAAGAGTGGGGTCGGCGTCTGAAGTACGCGGTTCCGCCGATTCTGGTTTGGAGCGCGGTGTCGGCCTACGGATTCCATTCGCAATGGTGGGCGCGCGAGCCGGTATTTTTGTTATTGGCGGTCGTGTGCGTGCACATCGGTATGCAGTATTTCCGCGACCGTAAGCGCAGCCACGCCGCCAACATCCTGTCCGGCGGGTTCTTCTTGTGGGCACTGCATCTCGCGACCGCGCCATTACTGGGAGGGGTGCCGATGTTGCTACCGGTGGGGCACGCGGTCTCGGCGGTGCTAACGCTGGTGGTTGCGATTGGAATCGTCTTGAAAGAAGAGGCGGAACTGAGCGACGAGCGCTACCGCGGCGTGCTGGCTTCCGTCAGCGAGGCGGTGTTCATTGTGGACTTGTGGACGATGCAGATTCTCGACGCCAACGACGCGGCTCATAAATTGACAAGGCATTCCGTCGAGAAGCTCATGACGATGAGAATGGGGGACGTGTGCCCGGATTTACAGAGCGACCGGAAAAATCTGCTCGCGAATCGCAACCTGATCAATGCGGTATTCAAGCCGTATAACGAGTTTCACATCCTGCGGGCTGACGGCAATCCGGTGGTTTGCGAGGGCGACACCAATCTGATTCATTGGCGGACGTTGCCTGTCTTGCATATCAAAGTGCGGGGGGTGGACAAAGGCCACAAACTGGGGCAGATGATGCGGCGTGCGGAAAAGTTGTCGTCGCTCGGTCAACTGATCGCCGGGGTGGCGCATGAGCTGAACAATCCACTGGCTGTGGTCACGGGCTACGCGCAGCTGATGAGCCAGCAGACGATCCACGATGAGAAGACCCGGACCACCATGCAGAAGATCCTGCATGAAAGCGAGCGGGCCTCGAAGATCGTGCGCGACTTGCTGTCGTTCGCGCGGCCATGCGAACCCCAGATGACCGCCGTGGACGTGAATCACCTGGTGCACAGCGTGATGGAGGTTCGGGAGCGCGACTTGCACGCACAGGGCATTGAGTTGGAGACGCGCCTGACGGCCAACCCGCCCTGGACCCAGGCTGATCCCGTGCAGATCGAGCAGGTTCTCAACAACCTGGTGACGAATGCCATTCATGCCATGTTGGAAAAGGCGGATGGGCCGCGCCAACTGACCGTCACGACAGAGAGTGACGGGCGTTACATCAGAATCGGCGTGGCGGATACCGGGCCGGGCATTCCCCCGGCGATCCACGAGAAGATTTTTGAGCCGTTTTTCACCACGAAGCCGCCCGGCAAGGGGACGGGATTGGGGCTGTCCATTTCGCACACGATCCTGGAGGAGCACCACGGACGCCTCCGGTTGGAAACAGAAGTCGGCCATGGGGCGACATTCACCATCGAGTTGCCGATACTGGAAGTTGAGGCGCCAACGACGGAACCCGCCGGTACGGGATCGCCGGAACAATTGGCGACAGCCGTCTCGATGCCTCCGCGACGGTTGCTCGTGGTCGACGACGAACCAGGGATTCGCGAAGTGCTGCAGGAATTGCTGATGGCGTCGGGTTACACCGTGGACACCGCCGCCGACGGACGCCAGGCCCTGAAGCGCATCGAAAGCAATCATTACGATCTCGTAATCTCGGATCTCTGCATGCCCGGGGTGGATGGTCCGGAACTCCACCGCCGCATTCGCGACGAGGATGAAGGCCTCGCCCGTCGCATGATTTTCCTGACCGGTGACACCGTCAGCCCCAACTCGCGTATGTTCCTGGAGGAGACCGGGAATCGCTGGTTGACCAAGCCGTTCAACCTCACCGACGTCCAAGACGCCGTGCGGACACTCTTGGAGGAGGATTTGCTGTCGACATTGACTGGCAGTAGAGTGCGCCGACGCCCTGCCGGCGTTCCGAGGTGTTCGTAACGAGTGTCGCCACTAGCCCAGATTTTTCATAAAGAGAAGTGGCGAAACGCTTGGAAGTCGCTATAAGCGAAGCTGTTCAAGGCTTGCAACCAAGGAGGTTTCGCCGTGACAGTTTGTACCCAGACTTCGTTTGAGTTTCCAGTCACAAATCGCCGCCGTGTCCAAGCCAGCTTCACCGGCGGCGATGTTTCCAGTGATGGCGGATTGGTGCTGCTGCGCCAAGTGGATCGGCGGCTGCAACTGACCGCCACATTGGCCAAACGCCTGCCCGATCCGCGCGACACGACCAAAGTCATTCATCCATTGGTGACGTTGTTGCGCCAGCGCATCTACGGGTTGTGTCAGGGCTACGAGGATCTCAATGACCACGACCGCTTGCGCACCGACGTGGCGTTGCAGACGGCGGTCGAGCAGGACGACGATCTGGCCAGCGCCTCGACGTTGTGCCGCTGGGAAAACGGTGCGGATCGGCACGCCGCCTGGCAGGTGCATCAGTGGTGGGTCGAGCAGTTCATCGCCAGTCACGCGACACCACCGACGGAGTTGGTGCTGGACCTGGATGCCACCGACGATCCGTTGCACGGGAAACAGGAAGGCGCGTTCTTCCACGGTTACTACGGACAGTATTGTTTTCTGCCGCTGTACGTGTTCTGCGGGGAGCGGTTGTTGGTGGCGTATCTGCGGCCGAGCAACATCGACGTGGCCCGGCACGCGTGGGCGATTGTGGCGTTGTTGGTGAAACGGCTGCGGCAGGCGTGGCCGACGGTCAAGATCGTGGTGCGGGGCGACAGCGGGTTCTGTCGCTGGCGGCTGCTGCGGTGGTGCGACCGGCACGACGTCCATTACATCGTGGGGCTGGCGAAGAACGACCGGCTCTTGGCGTTGGCGCAATCGCTGATCGCCCAAGCGGCGACACAGCACGCACAGACCCAGCAAAAGCAGCGGGTGTTTGGCGCGATCGCGTACGCGGCCCACACGTGGGATCGGGCGCGGCGGGTGATCGTGAAAGCCGAGCACACCGACCAGGGCCGCAATCCGCGCTTTGTCGTGACCAACCTGACTGGGGACGCCCAGACGCTCTACGATGAGTTGTACTGCGCGCGCGGCGAGATGGAGAATCGGATCAAGGAACAACAGTTGGGCTTGTTTGCGGATCGCACGAGTTGTCACGGCTGGTGGGCCAACCAGTGGCGGCTATTGCTCAGCAGCTTGGCGTACAGCTTGATGGAGGCGCTGCGGCGGATTGGTTTGGCCGGGACCGAACTGGCGCGGGCGCAATGCGGCACGATCCGCCTGAAGCTGCTGAAGATCGGCGCGGTGTTGGTGCGCAACACGCGGCGGGTGCGATTTCTGTTGGCCGCCAGTTACCCGCACCAAGAATTGTTTGCAACGGTGGTGGCGCGGTTGGCGAGCGGGTAGCCGCTACCGGTGCTGTCCCCGGCACAGGAAACAACGGGGGTTGGGGGTGGTGTCTCGACCGTCTGCCAAACCGGTCGGCGATACCCCACGCCGACCACAGTTCGACAACTCATGACCTCCCAACTCCGATTTTTCTGCGCTCATGCAATAGGCG
>CAVQMY010000013.1:0-4604 GCA_963713705.1 uncultured Verrucomicrobiae bacterium | reverse complement strand
GCTGGCGCGGATCCCGCGCCAAGATGGGCCAACTCCTCCAAGAACAAGGCGCTCACCGGATACGTACGTCCAGCATGTGGGTGTCGCAACGTCCACGCCCAGCTTTCCCGGTCTGTCCAACGTCCTCTGAACTACATCGAGGTGATCGTCCCGAGTCGCGAAAATGTCTGGAAGTGTTCGAAGCGCTGCCGGAAGTCTTCGTCTCACTCTCGCGGGATATCCCATGAGAGCTGCCCACTTGCAGAATCTCGACACAAACTGATTCGAGAGAGTTGGTTTCAAATGTCCCCCCTGCGTTCTTGAGGTGTTAGGCCAGTACCCGACATTTGCGGAGTATTACGCCAAGGGCTACATCGTTGCCCACCGCCTCGGTTTGTATCTGTTGCAGCAATGTCGTTGCCACAACAGGATTGTTGCTCTTTTTACCCGCAGTCGTCAACGATGCAAGCGGTTCAGTTTCCAAGCTAGCACGGCGTAGGGGCGGGTACAGATTAAGGCTGAACGTCCAACGTTCAAAGGGGACGGGCGGGAATGAACGACAGAGATGCTTCGACGGCCCGCCAGAGGCGGGCAAGGCTCAGGATGAATATATGAAAGCGCGCCTCCGGGCCGGAACGGTGTCCGCCTCGCGCTTATAATCGCACTGGTTGGAGAACCAGAACGAAGGCACGCATGAGAGAGTATATCGCATTTGACAGTCACAAACGCTACACGATTATGGAGCGGGAGAATCAACAAACCAGCGTCGCACGACAACGGCGGATCGAACATGCCCCGGGCGCGATTTGCGCAGCGTTACGTGAGTGCGAACCGGGCACAGCCGTCGCCGTTGAGGCCACGGGCAACTGGTATTGGATCATCAGCGAGATCGAGCAGGCGGGGCTGCGCCCGTTGCTGGTGCACCCGCGCAAGGCCAAGCTGATGATGGGCCTGATCAACAAGACCGACCAGCTCGACGTGCACGGGCTCAATCGCCTGCAACGCAACGGCACGTTGCCGACGGTATGGATTCCGCCCGCGGACCTGCGCGACCTGCGGGAACTGACCCGGGTGCGCATGGTGTTGGCGGCGCAGCGCACGCGGCTGAAGAACCGCATCAGTTCCACCCTGGCCAAGTACGGTTTGGCGGTCACCGACGCCAGTGACCCGTACTGCCAAAAGGCGCGACAGCAGTTGGGAGGACTGATCGGCCAACTGCCGCCCCAAACCCAGTGGGCGACGCGGACGCTGCTGGCCCAATTGGATTTCATCGAAGGCCAGATTCGCGAACAAGAACAGCGGCTGAAGCAACTAATCGAAGCCACCCCCGAGATGCGCCTGTTAATGAGTCTGCCGGGCGTGGGCGTGATCCTGGCGGCGGTGATCTGGTTGGAGATTGGTACCGCGGAGCGTTTTGCCAGTGCCGAACGCCTGGCCAGCTACGCCGGCACGACGCCGCGCGTGCATGCCAGCGGCGGCGTGGTGCGCTACGGTCGGCTGCGGCCCGACGTGAACCGGTATTTGAAATGGGCGTTTGTGGAAGCGGGCAATTCGGTGGCGGTCAACCACGCCCGTTGTCCCCAGCGCCACGTCAGTGAGTTGTATCGGCGCCTGAAGATACGCAAGGGCCACGCCAAGGCCATTGGGGCCGTGGCGCGACATCTGGCAGAGGCCGCCTATCACGTGTTGAGTCGGAACGAACCGTATCGAGAACCAACAGTCGGCGGGACGATCCAGGGAGGTGTAAGCGCGGGGTTGTCATGAGTCGGCCCGAGCGGCGGCTCGCAGTATGAATGCGACACACCTCTCGAACAAATTCATGCCCCGATGAGGGCGAAGAGATGACTGGGAACGACCCGAAGAACAACCAGCGAGAGGTATTGACAAAGCGCGCTTTCAGAGATGACAAAGTGGGGAGGGAAGACGACCGGGCCGCGCTCGACGCGCGCGGGTACAGCACCCGGAACGGCGGTAAGCCCCGGCCTCGGTATCCGGGTAAACCTGCGGCCCTACCAACGACCGCAAGCGGGGACGCTCGCGCTACCAGGGCCTTGGTTCCTCGATGCAATATGGCGCTGACGCAAGCGGTGATAGCAATGTGAAGCGTGGGGCGGATCAGACGAGGGAGCGGAGGACGGAATAGACGTCTTCGGCGGCGCGCTGGACGCGGAATCGTTTTTCGACGGTGTGGCGGCCGGCGGCGCCGAGTCGCTGGCGCAATTTCGGGTCGGTGATCAGGGACATGAGGGCCGGCTCCCAATCCTCGATATGGGTTGCCAAGAGGCCGTTGACGCCGTGCAACACGATCTTCGAGTTGACGCCGACCGGAGACGCCACGACGGGGATGCCGCAGGCCATGTACTGGAGGAGTTTTATGCCGCACTTGCCGCGTTCCCACGGCGTATCGGGCAGCGGAGCGACGCCGATGCCGAGCTGGGACAACTCGTTCTGCTCCGTTTCCAACTGCCAGGGACGAAAGTCGATGTCGAACCCGAGTTTCGACGGATCACCGGACGCAATGACGCGCGGGGTGATACCCAACGAGTCGAATGCCGGTTTGAGTGTTTTGAGGTAGGGGAGAGTGGTGCGACTGCCAATCCAGCCGACGACGGTTGAATCGGGCGCGTGCGGGTATTGCTCGAGGGAAATCGAGCTGGGCACGATGGTCACGGTCTTGTTGAAGCGCGCGGCGTAGGCCGCGAGAAAGTCGTTGCCGGCGATGACGGCTCGGGCGCAGCGCAACACGTCTTTCACGGCGGATTCCCGGTGCACGGACTGCAACACGCGCGAGCCGCCGACACGTGGCAGCCAGATCGCGTCGTCGAAATCGAACACGAGCGGTTTGCGGGCGGCGAGTTTCTTCTCGAAGCCGGAATAGAGGCCGGGGAACACGCCTTTTTGGACGAAGACCACGTCGAAGTCGTTGACCCGGTCCAAATCGCGGCGGCGTTGACGCCATGCCGAGGAGAACGCGGCTGCGCGCGCGGCTTTTCCCGAGCCCAGATACAGTCGGCGGTAGAGCGCGTCGTCGATGGCAGGTGACACGTCACATTCGACGCCGAGTTTCTGGAGTTCTGGCAGCAATTGGTAGACGCGGTACCGGCTCGACGGGCCAAGCTCGCCGGTCTGCGTCAGGAACAGGACTTTCATGGCATCAACCGTTCGAACGAATCAGTTCTTCGTACAGGTCAAGCAACCGCCGGCCAATCACGTTGATGGAGAAATGCGTGTCGACATGTTCTCGCATTTGCGCGCCCAGTGCAAGAGCGGAGGGTTGGAGCAACTTCACCAACGCCGATGCGAGCGCGTTGACATCGCCGGGGGCGACCAACTGACTGGGAAACTTGTCGGCCAGAATATCGCGAATCCCGCCGGTGTCCGATGCGGCACAGGGCAAACCGCAGGCCATGGCTTCGAGCAGGGTGTTGGGCATGCCTTCCTGGCGTGAGGGCAGGGCAAAAGCGTCAGCGGCTTGATAGTAGAGTTCGGGCTCGGCGTGCGTCGGGGCGAACAGGACGGCGTCGGTGATGCCGAGTTCGGCGGCGAGGCGTTGCCAGGGCGCGGTCTGATCGCCGTCACCCAGAAACACGAGGCCGGTGTCGGGCGGGAGTGAAGGTTTGGCCTGGGCGAACGCTTGGAGGAGGACATCGCCGCCCTTGAGCGCGACGTGCCGGCCAACGTGCAAGATGACATGTTGAAACCGAATCCCGAGCCGGTCACGGAGGCGACGTTGATCGTCTTTTGAGGAGGAGAGAAGCGGCGCGTATCGACGGCGTTAGGCACGTAGGTGGCGGCGACCGGGCGACGAAGGCGCGGACGAAGTTCCTCGGCAACGGCGCGGCTGGGGCAGAGGAACCGATCGACGCGTTGCAACGTCGGCTGGAACAGACGCAAGGCGAGGCGAGGCGACTGGAAGAGCACATGGACATCGGTGCTGGACGGCAATTTCAGAAGAGTCGGCACATGGAGGCGCGTGGCCGTCCACAATCCGACGGCGGAGAACCGGTACAGGGCATGGAAATGCGCGACGACCGGGCCTGCGTGGCGGGCTTGTTGGAATTCGTGGCGGAATTCGCAAAACGTTCCCAGGACGGATCGCGAGGAGAGCGTGCGGGTATGCTCCCGCAATTCGGCAGGCTCACAATCGGAGAGAATTCGCAGCGGCGTACCGAGCGCGATCAAGGCGCGGGCGAGCGTGACCGCCTGGCGTTCGTAGCCGCCGGTGCGGTTGATGCGCGGCACGACGAAATAGATCGTGCCGATATTCATGCCGAATCGATCACGCGGAGGAGTTTGGCAAAGGTTGGGCGGAGTGAGAACTCTTTTTCGACCAGTTGCCGGCCCTGTTGGCCCATGCGGTGGCGCAGGTCGGGGTCGTTAAGCAACTGTGACAGATAGCGTTCCCATTCCTCGGAGGAATTGGCGAGGAAGCCGTTGACGCCGTGGCGGACCAGGTCTCGATTGAAGCCGACGGGCGAGGCAACGACCGGGAGGCCGGCGGCCATGTATTGCAGGAGTTTGAAGCCCGCTTTGCCGAGGCACCACGGGCCGGGATCCAACGGCATGATGCCGATGTCGAAGCCCTGGAGCTGGGCCGTCTCGTCCTCCAGTCGCCATTCGACCGT
>CAVQMY010000012.1:0-91975 GCA_963713705.1 uncultured Verrucomicrobiae bacterium | reverse complement strand
ACCGCATCGTGGTTCGGCGCATAGCCTGCGGTGTTGGAAGTGCTCTCCGCGACCGGAAAACCGCCGGCAGGAAACGGCGAGCAGAGCTGATCCACTACCTGGTAAAGCGCCCAGGCGTTCACAATGTCGTTCCCGACCGTATTGCTGTAAGTGATGCTCGGTGCATACGACGGAGGCGAGTTGAACGCCCATGGCTTGCTGACCGTCAGGGTTGTGGTAAGTGGCACCGTCTGACCACCTTGGAGCGTGACCAAAGCGTTGACGGTGACATCGTTGAAGTTCGCGCTTACATGGTTGGGTCCAGTCGGGCCAATTACGGCGACATTCCCAAGTGTGTATTTAACCTGAGCCTTGTCGCCTCCTGGTGCGACCGACCAACTCACAGACTGAATCGCCGGCACCGAATTGGAATTGGGCACATAAAATACGCCCTGGGGAAATGGGGAACTATTGCAGTATGTATACAGATTTGTTGGCCCCGTGATTGAGGGGGAAGTATTCGTCATAGGTGGGAGGTACCCGAAGACGCTAACGATTCCTCCGTAGGACTGAACACCCGAACTACCGCACGCTCCATAATAACACCATCCAGCCGTATAAGAGTTTACGGCAAGCCCAACAACCGCGTTCGCACCCGCCGCCGATGCCGGTTACAGCCAGCCGGAGCCGCAGAACATGCCGCCCGAGCCGCAACACCCATCGGCATACTCGCCGCATTCAGAATTTTCTGTTACGGAAAATTGATTGGACGGCCCTACCGTCAACCAAACGGCGAACGGGCAGGTGTCCATTTGGGTGTAACCGCCACCACAGCCTTGGCATCCCCCTGCGGTCGAGAATAGCCCGGCTGGATTTGTCCACGTGCCAGCCCCGGCGTACTGCAACACCGCCGCCTGCGGAGAAACCCCATTCATGTTCCCGGGGCAAAGCGCGACGTTCGGCGCAGAGGTAAAAAACATCCAAGGCCCGTTGGTGTTGACTCTAGTCATCGGGCTTTCATTCGCCGGCTTGACGACACCTTCCGAGTCGATTTGATTTATCCAATTCGTCAAATTGGCCAGCCCGTCTCCGCCGGGGGTGACAGTTAGGGGAACAAGCGGGTCAAGTCCGTTCTCGATGATCCACCAGTACGGAACTCCGTTGTTCAGTGTGTTGGGACTAGTGTGGTGTCACTGAAATGCCTTTCCAATGTCCATCTGGTCAAAATGAAGCGATTCATTGTAACGAAGCGTTAGGGACAGCACACTAGCCCGAACGACTCGATAGAAGTTTTGCGTTTGCCCGATGGCGCCGG
Source organism: uncultured Verrucomicrobiae bacterium (assembly GCA_963713705.1). Taxonomy (GTDB): domain Bacteria; phylum Verrucomicrobiota; class Verrucomicrobiia; order Palsa-1439; family Palsa-1439; genus Palsa-1439. The sequence continues at coordinate 90,681 of CAVQMY010000012.1, read as the reverse complement.
AATCGATCCAGCTTGTTGTCTGGTCGAGGCCAAACGTCCAAGCCACGTCCGTCCATGACGATGTGGGCGTAAGGCTGCTTTCACTCTGCACGATGTAAATGTGGTCCGTGCAAGTTTGCCAAGACAGTATGTTGTAATCCCCAACAGGGACAAGCGTGACAATGCTGAATGGAGCCGATCCGTTGGTGATCGTGCAAGGATCGCCACTACCGTCGCTGCCTTGCGCTTGGGTCCGCGCAGCCAAGACCGCAACTGCGCACACCGCAACAAGAACCTTCACCCGCCGCCCGACATCCTCACCGGTCGTCCTCATACTTGCCTCTCCTCGCGCTCTAGTGTAGTGTCCTTGAAGTGTCTGCCTTTATTTCTTCGAGTTTAGCGCGGGCGCGGATGATTTTCTCCAGGATGGCGGTACCCTTGGCGTGCCACACATAGCGCTGGGGTTGGCGATTGCGTTCTGCCAACCAGACTTCGATCGTGCGCACCAGTTCGCGCACACTGCGAAAGCTGCCCTCCCGAACGACCTCCTCGGTCAGGTCACGGAAGAAGCGTTCGACCAGATTCAGCCACGAGCTGCTCGTGGGAGTGAAGTGCTGCCGCACGCGTGGATGCCGGGCCAGCCACGCGCGGACCGCCGGGTGCTTGTGCGTGGCATAGTTGTCCACGATCAGGTGCAGCGTCAGTGCGGGCGGCGTCTCCCGCTCAATCTGGCGTAGGAACCGCAGCCATTCCAGATGGGTGTGGCGGGTCTCCGTGCGTGCAATCACCCGGCCGTCCAGCGTGCTCAGTGCGGCAAACAGTGTCGTGGTGCCGTGGCGCACGTAGTCATGGGTACGAGTGCGAATGTGGCCCACGCCAAGGGGCAAGCCCGGCTGGCTGCGTTCCAAAGCCTGACACTGGCTCTTCTCATCGCAGCACAGCACCAGCGCCTTCTGCGGCGGTTGCAGATACAGCCCGATGACATCCCAGAACTTCGCCTCGAACTGCGGATCCCGCGAGAGTTTGAAGGTGCGCACCCGGTGCGGTTTGAGGTCGTTAGCCTGCCAGAGTTGCTGTACGCGACTCTTGGACAGCCCGGCGCTGCGGGCCATGCTGCGCACACTCCAGCGGGATCGCCCTTTGGGCGGTCGGGTCGCCGTCGTGAGCACCTTGGTCACCGTCGCCGTCGCCAACGACACGGGTCGCCCTGACCGTAGCGCATCTTCGAGCCCTGCCAGTCGCTCGCGCGCAAACCGCCGCCGCCAGACTCCCACGGTGTGTGGGGTCGTTTCCAGTTCCGCGGCAATCTCTCGGTTCTCCCAATCTTGGGCGGCCAGCAGGATGATACGGGCCCGCAACGCGGTCTGCTGTGTCGAACGGCGATCCCGCACACGGTCGGTCAGTTGTTTCTGTTCTAGGACGGTCAATACCAGTGGTTGAGCGCAACGCGGCATGACGGGAGTTTACCCCGTCCGACAATAATATCAATCACTTATTGGACACTACACTAGAGGCCACAGACCAAAGGGGCGCGAACTCAACGCACCCCGACTGAGGGCACCGCGAAGCGCCCGCTACGAGAGCACGCCAAGCCGCGCCCTCGCGGGGCGCGTGCTCGGGTCGGTCTCGCAGCCAGAAATTCGCGGTTTCTCAGTCAGACCGTAGCCGTCAGCTACGCAAAATTGTTTTTCGCGCTTACTCGATAACAACTTCTCCTGAATCGCCTTCCTACGCCGCCGGCCCTCCTATTGCAAGACATTTATCTCCTCATCTTCACTTCCAAGAAATCTGCGAACAACTTTGCAATTCGCGAACCAGATGTCAGAAAGCTTGAGTCAATCCGTCCGCCGTGTAATATCGGGGCGTGGGGATGCACATCACGATTTTGGGTAGTGGCAGCGCCGGTAATTGCACCTTGATCGAGACCGACACGACGCGGCTTCTTGTCGATGCCGGCCTCAGCGGGCGCCAGATTGCTCATCGCCTCGCGCTCATCAACCGCAACATCGATCAGGTCAGCGGCGTGATCCTCACCCACGAACATTCCGATCACGTCCGCGGCCTCGGCGTCCTGTGCAAAACGCGTCCCCTGCCCGTCTACGCCAATCGTCTCACGGCCGAAGCTGTCACGACCGATCCCGAATGGCCGGCGACCGTGCGCATTTCCTGGCGATTGTTTTCCACGGGCACTTCGTTCGAGGTTGGCGATCTGCTGGTGGAATCGTTCAGCGTGCCGCATGACGCCTACGATCCCGTCGGCTACGTCATTCGTCATCCGGGTTCCGGCATCGCCGTCGGCGTGCTGACCGATCTCGGCCACGCCACCAAGCTGGTCACGGAACGCGTCCGCCAGATGGATGTGCTGGTCGTGGAAGCCAACCATGACCTGAAGCTGCTGCAGGAGGATGCCGGCCGTCCCTGGGCGCTGAAACAACGCATCATGAGCCGTCACGGCCATCTCAGCAATGATGCCGCCGCCACGCTCGCCAGCGATGTTGCCTGTGATAAACTTCGTCACGTGTTCCTCGCGCATCTCAGCCGCGATTGCAACCGACCCGAACTCGCCCAGCAGGCCGTCGCGGACAAACTCCGCAAGATCGGCGCGAACCATACCGCGGTCACTGTCTCCAGCCAGGACAAACCCACCGCAACACTGACGCTATGATCATCGGCGTCCCCAGGGAGATCAAAAACAACGAGTATCGCGTCGGCCTCCTGCCCGTTCACTGCGAAGCGTTGACGGAATCGGGGCATACAGTGTTGGTCGAACGCCGCGCGGGCGAGGGCAGCGGCGCGTTCGACCCTGATTATCGGGCCGCCGGCGCGCGCGTGATCGGTTCCCCGGGCACCATCTTTCGGCGCGCCGATATGATCGTCAAGGTCAAGGAACCGCAACCGTCCGAACTCCGTCTCCTGCGGCCCGGCCAGATCGTGTTCACCTATTTCCATTTTGCCGCCGACAAACCCGTGTTCGATGCCGCCCTGCGCACTGGCATCGTCGCCATCGCCTATGAAACCATCCAGTTGCGCGACGGCTCCCTCCCGTTGCTCACACCGATGAGCGAGATCGCGGGTCGCATGGCGGTCCACGAAGGCGCAAAATACCTCGAGGAACCCACCAAAGGCCGCGGCTTGTTGCTCGCGGGCGTCCCCGGCGTTGCCCCGGCCAAGGTCGCGATTCTCGGCGGTGGTGTGGTCGGCGCCAATGCCGCCAAGATGGCCGCCGGCCTCGGCGCGGATGTGACGATTCTCGATATCAACCTGAACCGGCTCCGGTACCTCGACGATGTGATGCCCAAGAACGTCAAGACCCTGATGAGCAACACCCACAACATCCGCGATCAGGTCCGGGACGCCGACCTGCTCATCGGCGCGGTGCTCCGACCGGGCGCGCGCGCGCCCGTGTTGGTCTCGCGAAAATTGGTCCGACAGATGAAACGCGGCGCGGTGATTGTCGACGTGGCGATCGATCAGGGCGGTTGCATTGAAACCTCGCGCCCGACCACGCACGAACGCCCCACCTATCTCGTCAGCGGTGTCGTCCACTATTGCGTGACGAACATGCCCGGTGCGGTCGCCCGCACGTCGACCACAGCCTTGACGAATGCCACGTTCCCCTACGTCTTGGAAATTGCTCGGAAAGGTTATGGACGCGCCGCCCGCAAGAACACCGCACTCGCCAGCGGCCTGAACATCGTCCGCGGTCGCGTCACCTACGCCGATCTCGCCACCCAGTACCGCAAACCCCTCGCCACCCTCGCCGAAGTCCTCTAGCGCCGCGTTGATCACACGGCCGTATTGTAGGGCGCGATGCCTGCCGTTTAGGTATCGCGCCGCGTCGTTTCGGCTCCCGTATCGCGCTGGCTTCACTCCACCCTCGATCCCCCCAACCGAACCCAAGTGATAAAATGGCACACTTGGACTCCTAACACATTGCCCATCAATCTAATCCACATCTTATAACACCCCGGAAAGCCGAGTCCTCGAGACGCCGCTGTCCTATGCGGCAATTGGCTTCGTTTCCTACACTTTTCCACGCCGGCTTGATCGAAATTGGGTTCGTTTGGTAATTCTCCTCCTTTTGGCCGTCTCCCGGTGGAGAAAGCGACCTCGTCGTATCCCCGGTCGCAATTTTACCCCTTTCGGCCCCACCCCCCATGTAGCGGTGGTCTGCCGTCGCGTTCGCTCGGAGGGTCGGGCTTCCGCACGACCGTTGGCTGTAGCGGCACCATGGGAGCGTCGTCGGTAGGGCGCGGTGGCCCACCGCGCCGCCTTCCCGAGAACCATCGGCCCGGTCGCAATCCCCCAGCCAACCCCACCATCAACCAAAATTCTATCCATAACGCGGCCAGCATATCACAAGACGATATCGTAATCAAATCCGAAATCTATGGCAGATACACCCCCGCACAACAGGGCAAGCTTACCCCGACCGTGAGGCCGGGGCAGTTCGCGGCGCGCCAGCCTCCATTGAGACTGGAAGAGCTTGAAAGTAGGGGATTGTCAGGTTCTCTCTGTTGTAAATGGCTTTTTTCCTGGAGTTATTGACATGGTGGTTTCTCCTTCTGGCACTTCACGCGTTTTCTAGTTTCAGGACCCACGAACCGTGCTCCGTCTGGTTGCGGGTGTGCTGATCGGCGTCGTAACAGGTGCGTGTCTGCCACATCTTCCAGAGGATCTTGAGCCAGCGATTCCCCAAGCGCCTCAGCGCATCCGCGTGTCCCCGTCCCTTTTCGCGATGGTGCTCGTAATAGCTCTGCGCCCACGGACAGCTCGCGCGAACTTAAGTCTGCCCATAAGTGCACCGTATAGCGCAGGTGCTTGTTGCAGGCGTACCGCAAGCGCGCGCGGTTGATTTGTCCCGATTGGTAGCGCACCGGTGCCGTGCCGGCGAGACACTGCAACCCGTTGGCATCCTCGAAGCGTCCTCGATCCGACCCGATCTCGCTGAACAGACGCGGCGCCAGTTTGGCTCCCGCCCCGGGCAGGGAACCGAACCATTGGTGGTCGGGATGTTGTCGGAAGAGTTCTTCGATGCGGACCCGATACTCGTCTAACCGCTTCTGCAACACTTGGAGCATCGGGACATAGGTCAGGGCCAGGCGACTCTTGGCTGCGGTCACCGCCTCTGCCCCACAGAACTGATCCGCCCGCGCGAAGATTTCCAATCGCTTCTCAGCCGTGGTGGGTCGCCACAGCCGATGGACATGGAGAAACTTCTCCCACTTGCGCCGCCCGGCCTGGATCAGTGCGTGCGTTGTTGGGAACGCCGCCACGAAGGCCCACGCCGCGGGTTGCGTCCACTCCTCGAATGCCTCTAGGGCGGCGGGATAATACTCGTACAACGCTTGCTGGAGTTGGTTGACCAAGGCCGTGCGTTGGGCAATCAACGCCATCTCATCGCGACACAACAGGCGCAGTTGGACGATGTGCGGGTCTTCCGGGGTAAGGGGTTTCCACGTCGCGCCCTCCAATCGCAGCGCATCCGCCAAGCCCCAGGCATCGACCGCGTCGGTCTTGTCGCCGCTGGGGCGTTTCCGTTCACGGTAGTGACAGGCGCTCCTGGGATTGACCGGATACACCGTACAATCCGTTTGCAAGAGATTCTCGACGGCCGCGCCCTGGTTGGTTTCCACCGCGATGGCCACCGCCGGGAAGGCCCGCAGTTTCTCCCGAAACTGACTCCAGCCTTCGGCGGAATGCTCGAAGCCAAATTCGGCCACGATCCGCCCTTCCGCATTCAGAATGACCAGGTAGTGTTTGTTCTTGGCCCAGTCTAGGCCGCCGCAGTGAGTGATTTCTTTCCATGTCTTCATACGATTGAGGGGTTGGTTGTTGGCCCTCCCACCCAGCTTGGCTCTGTCGCGACGTCGGTCTGATACGGAGTCCTCATGGGACGTGGTTCTCTCAGACGTTTGGACAGAAGCCAACGACGGGGCCGGTGCTCTCTGAGTAGCCCTCGTAGGGCAAGTCTTTGGGAACCGTACACCCATCGTGACTGCGTGGACGCCGCGCCCACTATGACGCGGCGCCAAGTTGTTGGCAACTGTTGCCGCCGAGTTATTCACAACCGCCCGGCGCTCCGCTTGGGGGCTACGCTTCGGTCGGCTGTGAATAACGTCGGAAACGGTATCAGATGATTCTCTCGCCGAACACTCTTGCGGTTCCAATTGCCTCCTTCCGACTCGCGACATCTATTGCCATCCTCGTTACGACTGTGCTCGTGACCTACATCATAAGAGTTTACGTTCTCGACTGTGATGCGGAGGGGCGCCCAAGGCCGGGGAACCTCCAAAATGACGACAAAGTCTGGAGGGGTCTAAGCATCGCAACAACGTGGATTGACGGTGGGTCAGCCCTTCCGCGCTCGCCCTCTCCCATCGCCGCCGGCTCCTAACGAGCAACGCCAGACCACTGCCCGGCCATCTACGAGCTGACCTCTACCGGTAGTACCAGCGTCCGCCGCGGTAATAATAATACCCGCGCGGCCCGTAATAATACCGATACGGCCCTGGCCCATAGTAGTAGGCCGGTGGCGCGCAATAATATCCGTACGCCGGGTAATACGCCGGTCCGTAAAAGAACGGGAACCCAAACCCCACGTTCACAAACACCCGGGCCTGGGCCGGCGCGCTCAGCAAACATACCGCTGCGACCACGACCGCGAAACCACTGATGGCTTTCAGAATCCGTTTCATAATCAAGTCCTCCGTTCACCAGACTTTGACTTTTTCACCTTCACAATATCCAACACCACGGAATCGCAAAGGTGTCGTCGAAGACCTGATCAGAAACCGCCATTTTCGATGGATCGCAACGCCCGACGCGGTATCTCCTTGAGCTGGCCCATCTTGGCAATGGCCTGGCCGACGATCCGATCGAACCGCGCCGGCGTCAGCGAATTCGGCCGACGACGCGCATGGCGCACCGCCCATTCCACCCGCCGGGAATAACTCTCCAATTCCCGCGCCACCCGCTGGGTCGTCCGATGCAGCAGTTCCAATTCCTCAAATGTCGCCATCGTCGTCGCCACGCCGCGCAGCAATAATTCCACGTCATCGGCCACTTCCTCCACCACGTCCCGGCCGACGGAGAAAAATCCGGCGGTCCGGCGCGTTTCCGAAGTACTCGGCCGACCGTCTCTCCGGCAAATGAACAGCACCGGGCGTATGCCTTCCTTGATCGCAAAACTGTATTGAGCCAGCGGATTGGCGGCGATATCGCGAAATTCCACCGACGCATTGCCCACCGCCGCCACGTTGGCGGTCCCGACCCGCAGCACGCGGACCCGGTCCACCTTGCCCGTCAGACGTTGCCAGTGCTGCTGCTGCGCCCCGCCTCCCACCGGAAACGGGTCGCACACCGTCAGTCGTCCGCCGCCATCGCGCGCGCCGATTTCCATCACGGCATCACGGAACGCTTGCGCGGTGATTTCGTCGAACAGGTAGAATGTCTCCGGTGTCAGGTCGGAAAGTTTGACGAGGACCGGCCGCCGATGGTCGGTGGTGAACGCCTCCGGAATGAGCCGGGTTCTCGCCGGCACATGATGCCGCACTTCCTGAAGAAGTTCCCGGGTTGGATTAATTCGACCGCGATACATGCCCGCATCCCTTATTCGGTCAACCTTTCAATGCGCCCAACTGGATCCCGCTTATAAACCATTTCTGGCCCACGAGAAAGACAATTATCACCGGCAGAATCATCATCATTGACCCCGCCATCAGCAGGCTCCATTGCGTGCTGTACAAACCCATGAACGACAGCAATCCCAGCGGCAGCGTCTTCATCGAGTCCTGCGTCAGCACGATCAGCGGCCAGTAAAAACTCTGCCAGTTGCCCATGAACGTGAAAATTGTCAGCGTCGCCAGCGCCGGTTTGCTCAGTGGCAAAATGATCGACGTGAAAATCCGTAACAGCCCGCACCCGTCAATCGTCGCCACCTCTTCCAGATCGCGCGGGATGCTCAGGAAGTATTGCCGCAGCATGAACGTGCCGTACGCGGAAAACATCGCCGGTACCGCCAACGCAAAATACGAATCCAGCCCGACCAATCGCCCCGCTTCATACGTCCGCCCAAACAGGTACACCACGCGCGACGCATCCCAATTGACCGCTGGCGCCACCGCCGTCAGCCATTCCGTGATCTTCCGCATCAGTATGAAGTTCGGGATCATCGTGACCGCGCCGGGGATCATCATCGTCGCCAGATACCCGAGAAACAGTTTGTCGCGCCCGGGAAATCGCAGCCGCGCGAACGCATACGCCGCGCACGCGCTGGTCGTCACCTGACCGAGCGTCACCACCACCGCAACGAGAATGCTATTCAAATACCACCGCGCAAACCCGCCGCCCATCGCCTGCGTCGTGTCGTATACCTCGCTGTAGTTTTTCCACTGCGTTTCCCGCGGTACGAATGCCTTGATGGGATTCTCAACCGACGTGAATACATCGCTCGCGGGCTTTATCGATGTCGACAGCATCCACAAAAACGGCAACAGCATGAACAGCCCAACGAATCCGAGCAGAAGGTACATGGCTGTCTTCTTCGCTGTCCGCTTCAGTTTTGCTTCATCCTTCATCCTTCCGCCCTCATCCTTCAGTAGTGGACAATCCGTCCTCCCAATCGCCAGTTCACCAGCGTCACCCCGAACACCACGGCGAACAGCACCCACGCAATCGCTGCCGCGTACCCCATGTGGTTCCACGCGAACGCGTGATTGTAAATGTAATAGCTGATCGTCGTCGTCGCCCCCGCCGGTCCGCCGCGCGTCATGACAAATGCCTGCTCGAATCCACCCTGCAACCCGCCGATCAAGCTCATCGTGAGCACGAAAAACGTCGTCGGACTCACCATCGGCCACGTGATCGCCCAGAACCGCTGCCAGGCGTTCGCGCCGTCGATGTCCGCCGCTTCGTACAGCTCGGGCGACACGCCCTGCAGCGCCGCCAGATACAAAATCATGTTGTAACCGCCCACGACCGTCCAGAAACTCATGAACATCAGCGCGGGTTTGGCCCATGTCACCGAGGTCAGCCATTGCGGCGGCCATTCCACGCCGAGCCCGCGTATCCCGTCGTTCAACCATCGCGGAAACCAATTCGTGATGATGGTATTGATCAGCCCGTAGTCGGGATTGTAAATCCACCGCCACAACAGGTACGTGCCGACCCCCGCCACGATGCTCGGCAGGAAATACATCGTGCGAAACACGACGATCCCCCGCAGCTTCTGGTTCATCACCACCGCCAACAGCAGCGACCCCAGGATGTTCACGGGAATCGCCAGCATCAGGAACACCGTGTTGTACGCGTAATACCAGAAATCGCGGTCGTGCATCAGCGCGATGAAATTCTGCAGTCCGACGAACTTCGGCGGCGTGAACAGGTCCCACGCGTAGAAACTCAGCGCCAGCGACGCGAGGACCGGCAGCAGCGTGAACGCGAGAAAGCCGAACAGATTCGGCAATAAAAATAGATAACCCGCGAGCGCCGTTCGCCCCCTTGTCGTTTGTGCCATCCGAGATCTCCTTGGAATCTCGCCGCCTTCTTACACCGCCCCCCGCCGCCACCGCAAGCCAATTGCCAGTAGAACTTGCACTCGACGCCGGGACATGTAAGCTGCTGGCAGATTCACAGGAGGCCATCAGGTATGAAGAGATTACAGGGATTCGTCGCCATGTCGCTGCTGCTCACCGCCCCGCTTTTGTCGCGGGCACAATCGAACAACACGACCACCGCCGAGGATGTGAAGCAGGCGGGCAAGAACGCTGCCGTGACGGCCGGACACTACACCGAGCAGCAGATCAAGGAACTCAACAAAGCTGCCGAGAAACAGTTCCATGAGCTGGGCAAAAAATTGAATGACCTGAAGTCCAATGCCCAGACGCAAACCGGGCAGGCTCGGGCCGACCTGGACAAGAAGATCGCCGAAGCCGAAAAGAAAATGGATGATCTCAAGCCGAAGCTGAAGGAACTCAAGACCGCCGCGACCAACGCCTGGGGCTGACGTCAAATCGGCCTTCGACAACGGCATCAAAGACCTGGAGAAAACGTTCCAGTGACGCACACGCTCATCGTGCGCGTAATTCTTCTTTCAGCGCGCCGATAAATCTTCGGTTCTCTTCCATCGTGCCGACCGTCACCCGCACCCACGCGGGCATCTTGTAGCCGCGCATCGGACGCACGATCACGCCGCGCCGTTGCAACCCGCGAAACACCTCGTCCCCATCGCCGACATTCACCAGCGCGAAGTTGGCGCAACTCGGCACGTATTCCAGCTTGAGCCGATCGAATTCCCGGTACAGATACGCCAACCCGCGCCGCGTCAGCGTCTTGGTCTTGCGACTGTGCGCGGCGTCGTCCAGCGCCGCCAGCGCGCCGGCCTGCGCGACGGCGTTCGTGTTGAACGGTTGCCGGACCCGTTGCAGCAATGCGATGCATTCCTTCTGCGCCACGCCGTACCCAATGCGCAACCCCGCCAAACCGACAATCTTGGAAAACGTGCGCAGCACCACCACGTTGTGCTGGAGCGCCCACGTAATTGACGGCGGCGGATCATCCAAAAATTCAATGTACGCCTCGTCCAACACCGCCATCACATGCGCCGGCAACCGGCGAATGAATTCCTCGAGTTCCGCATTCGTGACCCGCGTGCCGGTCGGATTATTCGGGTTGGCGACGAACACCAGCTTCGTCTTCGGCGTGATCGCCGCTAGCATCGCCTTCAAGTCGTGCGTGTGACCCTTAAACGGCACCTCGACACATCGCGCCTGGAACATCTTCGCCATAATGCTGTAGATCACGAACGCCCGGTCGCCCGCGATGATCTCGTCCCCAGGCCCGACAAACGCGTGATACAAAAATTCAATGATCTCGTTCGACCCCGTGCCGAGGATGATGTTGTCGATTCCGATCTCGGAGGGCTGCGCGGACCCTGCACTGAGCCGCGAAGTGGCGCGGCCAAGTTTTTTCGCCAATGCCTGCCGCAAATAGAATCCTCCCCCATCGGGATACAGATGCGACGCCGCCAACGCCTTGCGCATCGCCACGACCGCTTTCGGCGACGGCCCCAGCGGGTTCTCGTTCGATGCCAGCTTGATGATCGTCTTCGGGTTCAGCCCCAGTTCCCGCGCCACTTCCTCAATCGGCCGCCCCGGCTCATACACCGGCACATCACACACGTATCGATTCGCTAAAGTTTGAATGCTCATGATTCGTGAACCCAGAGTCTACCAAACCCAAATCTGACATGAAAGTCGTGGTGCAAGGGTAAAACCGGAGCCAAAAACACCCCGACCGAACCCAAACGAACCCAATTGCCAAATTGGCACACATAAGCTGTAACTCCATGTCCCTCAAGCCAATCCACACGTATCCCCACCCGAAAAGCTTGGGTTCGTTTTGTCCAAAACGTACTTTTTTCCCGGCACTTGGTCTTGCCTACGAGCCCCACGGGGTAGGGACGCGCCCTGCCCCGACACCTGCCCCGACATCGGATGTCGGGGTGCATGTCGGGGTTGGCCGTCCGTCGACGTTGTGCCTCTCGATACTTCACGCGCCAACTCTAACCCAAAATAAAACAAATAATACCGACAACTACTTTGAGTGCTTGTCCTATTTTTTGGGGATCATGCACACGACAAGCGCGATTCTGACCCCGCCGTCCGGGCTTGCCCGCTTGCCCACCGCGCCGGATCTTTCTTCGGAGGGTCGCGCTTCCGCGCGACCGCGTCGTGTTCCCGATCCGCGACTCATTCACTCAGCCACGGAGTTTCCCCGCGCGAACCAATCGCCGCTTCACAGCCGCCAACGACTCCCGTGGCTCATGGGCGCGTCGACGCGCCAGCAGGACATCATAAAAGTCCTCCCACACGTCCCCATGAGTCTTCAGATCAATGACCACCGCGGTCTTCTGTCCACGGCCATCGACAAGGAATTGCACTCCGCGCATGCGTTAAGAATAAAAACCACCATACGCAATGTCAAACGCCGCCCCGGCTCATACACCGGCACATCACACACGTATTTGTTCGCTAAAGTTTGAATGCTCATGATTGGTAAATCCGTAGTCTACCAAAACCAAATCGTGCATGGAAGTCGAGTCCGACCACACTCGCCGAATACGTGCCCCATCGCAATCGCACTGTTTTGTCGGAATTATTCCCTTGGCTTGCGCAGCGCTTCGGCAAGGCGTTGAAATCCAACCGATGGAAACGCGTCGCGGGCGCTTTCCTCCAATTTCCATATCGGGGATAGCACGCCGTCTGTCAGTTATCTCTCAGTTGCAGGGCAGGCGATCCGTTTGCAGCCATTTCTTGCAGGATCCGCACTTCCGCCGCCACCGCCTCGGCGTCGGTCCGTTAGCGCGTTCTTCCGACTGTCTCATTCCCCGCTTGTCGAGGAACCTCCAAACGTCGCTGGGAATCCAGATCGTCTGGGCTGACTTGACTTATGAAGTCCTTTCGACTACACCGCCTACATGGTGATGGGTACGGTAGCTAGGTCGCCAACCAATCTCATCCCCTGACATTGCTGGGCTTAGAATGAAAAAGGGGAACGGAGCGTCGCCGCGAATCCCGACCCGCCGTAATTGACATGCAAAGGCAATCTTATCCAAACTTACCTTGGAATCACTGGAATCACTCACCTTCGCGAGTACTGGCTGGAGATTGAAACCGACATTTCCCATATGACCTGCGGCCCGCGACCATCGCGGGCCATTCAGTTTCATTGATTGCATTTTATCCCTCCTGACACTGCAAGCAAGCCTTTTCTAGGCTCCGGAGACGATGCCTTCGGCTCTGGATTGCGTTCTGCACCGATTTTCGACCGAACGGAGACAAAGCATCGCCGCCAGCCATTTTGCTTTCCCGTATTTGCCGCCCGGCGAGCATCAGCCGGGCAGCGGCATGGGCAATCTCAGCCACCCAATCCTTTCCAGAATAGTCCGGAACAATTCCCGCGAGACCGCCACCTCCGCCATCTGGAAGATCACCTGCCGCGAATGGCGCACCACCTTCGCGCCGATCTTGATCAGTTTCTCCCGCAACGTCGTCAGCGTCCAGTGCCGCACCGCTTGGGGCAACACGGCCTGACGCAGAAAGTTGCCCAGATTGTACGCCAGCACAAATAGCTGCAACCGCACTTGGTTGTCCACAAAGTCGTGACAGGACAGCCGGGTCCATTTGACGGCGTTCTTGCCTTCCTTGATCCACTGCTCCGCCGTGCCCCGCTGGTTGTAGAATCGCACGACTCGTTTGGCTGGCCGACCCAGATTGGTCACGATGAACCCGACGCGGGGGAACAATTCGCCCTTGTGCCATTCCACCTTGGCCACCACGCGGCGGGCGCAGTCCCAACTCTGCGCCTGATACAAAAAGTCATCATACCAGACCACCGGTGCGTTCGAGGGACGGCCCACTGGACGAGTCAGCAGCGGCTCGATTTCCCGCTGCAACACCTCGTTCGCTGGCAGGCGGATGGCATACCCGTAGCCTTCGGCTTCCAAGAACTCATACACCTCCGGGTTGGCAAAGGCCGCATCCGCTCGGAAGTAGCGCGGCAACTTCTGGCCGCGATAGCGGGCCACCACCGGCTCCAACACGGCCAGCCAATCGTTGGCGCTATGGACGTTGCCTTCACGCAACAGGGTACGCTCCACATCACCAAACTGATTGAAGCAAAACAGCGGGTGGTAGCAGGTACAGCCGAAATGCCCGTTGTACGCCGTGCCTTCCTGTTCCCCATAGGTTTCGCTGACCGAACTATCCAAGTCGAGGATGAGTTCCCGCATGGGTTGGCGTTCCCGCAACTGCTCAATCCATAACCCCGACAACCTCGTCAACTCCGCCAGATTCCGCGGCTGCGTCAACACTTCAGTCTCGAAGCGGCCCATCTGGCTGGTCGAGGCCGCATGGCGTTCGCTGGCTCGCCCGCCCACCACCTGTCGCATGGTCGGATCAACCGCGAGCCGTTCGGCGTCATTGGTGTCTTCGTATCCCGCCAGACGGCTGAAGATCGACTGGCGCAGGAGCGCCACCAGCGAGTGTTGCGTATTCTTCCCCGTGCGCCAATCATCCAACAGGCCACCACTCCGGGCGGTCAATTCCAGCACCTCATCCAGTTCCCGGTACGCCAGCAGGCCCGCATCGGAGGTAATGTTTGAGCCATGAAACTCCAACTTCAAACGACCGTCAAAACTAACTCGCAGAGCCTGCTTTTGGCCGTCACCCATTGGATTCTCCATTTTTCGTTACTGCAACAGCGACGAAAGCCTTTGTTTATACGGCTGAACTATAGCTCCCTGCCTGCGGCTTGTGAAGCTCATCCGGGAAATGTGGGTGAAAGAATCATGACAATTGCGCTCCGTGCGAGTCTCCATTGGGAACACTGGACAGTAATTGCAAGCGTGTGTGTCCTCGTGTTTGCCCTTTTCTACATCAAACGGGATGCAAACCACAACTTGGACAAATTACTTTGGACCGATTTTGATCAGGGAAAGTCGAGCATGGGTGATCTTGTGGTCGTGGTTCACGCGTACATGGGGGACATCCAATCCATGGCGGCGGTACGAAGGATAATCAGGCAGTCCCAACCAAATGCCGACATACTGCTTTTTGGATACCCAGCTCAGATGTTCTCAAATGCTGATCCGTGCAAGATTGCGGATCAAATGTGTGAGAAGATTCAGAACTTCTTCGACAAAAAATCGTATGAGCACATCAGGCTGGTCGGTTACAGCATGGGGGCTCTGTTGGCCCGTAAGGCTTACCTGTATGGCTGTGGCCACATCGAAGATGTCAACCCCTATCCTAATTCCCGAACCGGAGACACGAGCGCCCTTGGAATGGATCCAACACGTAGACCGATTTGTCCTGCTCGCTGGTATGAATCGTGGTTGGACGACCAACCAAAAGCCTGATGGGATGTCCGTCACGAGAGCTATGCTGTTCAAAGCAGGCAAGTTGATCGGCCGACTTACAAATACTGGTCGACTGATTCGACAGTGCGAGCGTGGCGAGCCGTTTGTAGCGAATCTGCGCCTCCAATGGTTGGAGGCCATGCGTGCGTCGGACGCACCGAAACGAAGACTTCCAACGGTAATCCAACTATTGGGAGACCGAGATGATGTAGTCAGTACGGACGATAATAAGGACGTTACCGTCTCCAAAGATTTTATCTGGGTCCCCGTACGAAAACACCGGCCATGCTGACGTCATCGATTTGGGCGATCCCAACATGGGCGAAGAACGTGCGCAGAAGTTGCGCCAAGCTCTCGGAAATGACCAAATAGTGGAAGGGTTGAGACGTCAGAGCCCGACGCTACCTAACAACGAAGACCGAAACGTGGAAGTGGTCGTGTTTGTCCTGCACGGAATCCGCGATATGGGTGCGTGGACATCTCAGTTTGAGGGTCCGTTACAAGAAGCGTTTCAAAAACAATTCCCTCAGTCACAGGCGAAGTTATATATCGACCGCGCCAGCTACGATTATCTGGGAATGGGGCCCTTCCTGCTATGGGCAGACCGCCAAGCCCATGTGAGATGGTTCATGGATGAATACACAGAACTGAAGGCGCGTTTCCCATCCCTGAAACAGGTCCACTTTATCGGTCACAGCAACGGGACGTATATCCTGGCCAGCGCATTGCAGAAGTACAAGACATTAAAGGTAGACCGGGTTGTGTTTGCCGGGCAGCGTCGTGAGAAGGGACTATCCATGGAGCCCCCTCCTGCAAGGACGGGTCGCGCTGGTACGGAATTATGTCGGTTCCGCCGATTGGGTGGTTGGGATTTTTCCGCGTCTCTTCGAAACACCACCCTTCAACCTCCTCAATCCCGACATCGGTAGCGCCGGATTCAACGGATTCGAAGACGGTTCCGTCAAGGCATTGGAAACGCAGTATGTGCGGGGTGATCATGGTGCCGCGCTACAAACCGCGAATATTCAGTCCGTTGTGGAGTTCATCGTCAATGGCAAGAGAGTTGATGAGCCAAAGATTACCGTTAACGAACACCCAGAGTTACTAGACTACATGTCACGGCTCTGTTGGGTAGTGTGGTTGCTGATTGTCGCAGCAGTTCTTTGCGGTGGAGCTTACGCGCCCAGCGCCGCTCGATTGCTACTCTCCAAGGTGGCCCCCCATTGGCTTGATCATCCTCAAGCCATCCGCTGGGGGACTCGCGGTTTGTACGCGGCGTTTGTAGCGCTCCTCCTAAACACAATCTGACGGCCTGAAGCGGCGTTTCAAACGAGCCTCGCCAACACACCCCGTCCTCAAGCTGGCGAAACATGCCGCGTAACTATATGGGAGCGGTGGGCAGCAGAACTACCCGTTCACATTCGGATAGCTGCCCAAAATCTTCACGAACATGGTGTGCTTGGCGAGTTCGGCCAGCGCTTTCTTGACGCGGGTGTCTTCGCAGTGGCCGAGCACGTCCACGAAGAAGTAATACTCCCACGCCTTTTTTTTGCTGGGACGCGACTCGATTTTGGTCATGTTGATCTTGTATTTCTTGAATGACGCAATCGAATCATGCAGCGCGCCGACGCGGTCCTGCACGCAGAACATCATCGATGTCCGGTCGTTCCCCGTCCGACTCGGATACTTGCGCCCAATCACGAGAAACCGC
This sequence comes from uncultured Verrucomicrobiae bacterium, assembly GCA_963713705.1. GTDB lineage: Bacteria > Verrucomicrobiota > Verrucomicrobiia > Palsa-1439 > Palsa-1439 > Palsa-1439. Next base: position 74,071 of record CAVQMY010000012.1, on the reverse strand, counting down.
GTGACGTTCTCGCTCGAATCCTGGATGTTCGGTTCCAAAATCTTCAGCCCGTAAATCTCCGCCGCCAGCGAACTCGCCAGCGCCCCCGCGTTCGGCTCGGTCTGCGCAATCTGTGCCGCGCGCGTGCTGCTCGATGTCTCAATCAATTCCACGTGCGGCATGTTCGTCTGCAACCACAGCCGGCACTGGGCGAACACCTGGGGAATCGAGTACAGTTTCCGGATATCGTCGCGTGGACACGCCGACATCAGGTTGTGCCGAATCGCCAGCACGATCTGCGCGCAAATCTTGAGTTCGCTGTCCACGAACATGTCATACGTGTGCGTGACCGCGCCCTCGGTCGAGTTCTCAATCGGCACCACCCCGTAATCCGCCCGGCCTTTGGACACCTCCGTGAACACATCGGTAATGCTCGGCAGCGGCTCGTATTTCAGGGCCGACCCGAACTTCTTGATCACCGCCATGTGCGAGTACGTGGCTTCGGGCCCGAGATAGGCGATCACCAGCGCCTTTTCCAGCGCCAGCGATGCGGACATGACTTCCCGATAAATCGCCCGCAACGAATCCGCTGGCAGCGGTCCGTTCCCTTTCTCGACAATCCGCCGCAACACCGCGTCTTCGCGGTCGGGCGCATAAATCTCCTCGCCGGACTCGTGCTTGATCTTGCCGATCTCGAGCACGAGCTTCGTCCGCTCGTTCAACACGCGCACGAGCTTCGAGTCGATTTCGTCGATCTTATTGCGGAGTTGTTGGAGTTTGTCCTTCATCGGGTGTCGTTGTTGTTGTCTTCACCTCGGCAACGGCTTCCGGCGCCGCGTCCGTACCGGACCCGGCCGCATCCGTCGCCTTGGCCTGCGCTTCTTCCGCCTTCTGTTCCGCTGTCTTCAACGCCGCCGCCTGGAGCCGTAATTCCGCCGCCTTCGGCATGTCGTCGATATCGCGAAGCCCGAAATGTTCGAGGAACTTCTGCGTCGTGCCGTACAACATCGGCCGACCCGGCGACTCGCTCTTGCCGACAATCGTGATCATGTCCCGCTCCAACAGCGTCTTGATGACGCCGTCCACCTCGACGCCGCGAATCGCCGCGATATCGGCGCGGGAGATCGGCTGCCGCAACGCGATGATGGCCAGCGTCTCCAACGACGGCGGCGATAGCCGGTGCGGACGCGCCTCATCCAGCAGTTTCTTCAACCACGGCGCGTACTCGGGTCGGGTCACCAACCGCCATCCGCCCGCGATCTCCACCAGTTGATAGCTGTGCTGTTGCAATTCGCATTCCGCCTTCAACTCCTCCAGCGTGGCGACAATTTGCGCTTCCCGCACGTTGCGAAACGGTTCCGACACAGCAGGTGAGTTCTCTTCGTCCGTCGCCTCGGCGAAAATCGCGCGGATTTCCTTCGGTGACAGCGGCCGTTCCGCCGAGAACAGCAGCGCCTCAATGATTTGTTTCAGTTCCAGTGTCATGCCACTTTCAATACCCGTATCTCTCCGAATGCTTCAGCCTGCACCACCTTCAGCCGCTTGAGCCGGATCAACTCCAGCAGCGCCAAAAACGTCACCACCACTTCCGCCCGCGAACTCGCGTTCGCAAACAACTCACTGAAAATCATCTCCGATCGGTCCCGCAGAGTATAGAGGATTTCTTCGATTTTGTCGCTGACAGTAAATCGTTCCTCAATGATCTCCCGGAAATCCTCGCGCGCGCTGGCTTTCTTCAACACCTCGTTGAACGCATTGATCAGGTCGAAAATGCTCACTTCCGCCAGCGGGATGTCCTTGTCAACTTCGATGCCCGACTCCGGGCTTCCCCGCGAGAAGATGTTGGCCTGCTGCTCTTCGCGTTGGCCGAGTTGCAATCCCGCGTCTTTGAACTTCTTGTACTCGACCAGTTGCCGAATCAATTCCCAGCGCGGATCCTCGCCTTCCTCGGTCTCGGCGTCGGTCACCTGCTGGTCCGCCGGCAGCAACATCCGGCTCTTGATGTACATCAGTGTCGCCGCCATCACGAGAAACTCGCCCGCCACCTCCAGGTTCAGCATCTGCATCAGCGTCAGGTACTCCATGTACTGGTTCGTGATCCGCTCAATCGGAATATCGTAGATGTCCACCTCCTCCTTCTTGATGAGGTAGAGCAACAAATCGAGTGGCCCCTCGAAGACCTCCAGTTTTACTTTGTAATCCGCTTCCATCGGCGCCGTTGTTCCAACCTTCCCTATCACAAGCCGGCACCCCGCCGCAATACGCGTTTCTGCATTCCACCTTGACGTGCCGCGCGACCGCTCGTATGCAGTCAGGGCATGGACGTCACTGGCGTCGTGGCGATGATCGGAAAGGGCGTATTACTCGGACTGGGAGCGGCGGCGCCGACCGGACCGGTGAATGTGGAGATCGCGCGACGGTCCTTGCGCGGCGGATTCCGCGCCGGCTTCCTGCTCGGCTGCGGCGCGGTCACGGTCGATGTCACGTACGCCATCCTCACCAGCCTGGGCGTGCGCCCGTTGTTGGCTCAGCCCCGGGTGATGGCGGCGCTGGGAATTGCCGGCGCGGCCGTGTTGGCGTACCTGGGCGTGATGTGCTTTGTTGGCGCCGCTCGGCAATGGCGCGCCGTCGCCAGCACCGGCGATTCCGAGAGCCCATACGGACGGCATTACGTAACCGGCTTGGCGATGACGAGCCTGAACCCGATGACGTTGGCGTTCTGGTGCGTAGTCGTGCCGGGGTTGGTCGGGCGATGGTCGGCGAATCCAATCCGCGACCTGCCGTGGGTATGCGCCGGCGTGTTTTTCGGCGCGATTTCCTGGGTGGTCTGCTTTACCGGTGCGATGACCTGGGTGGGCCGGCGCGGCAAGCGCGCTACGTGGTTGGCCGCCGACATTGCCGGCGGCACCATGCTCCTCGCCTTCGCCGCCTACGCCTTGTGGCGCACACTCTGACAAGACTCGATGTTGACCTGTAGCCGCACCCTTTAGGGTGCGCAGGTTCCAGATACGTTATGGGCAACGCTCAGCATCAGCGGCGGCGCGCAGTGCCGTCGGGTGCATGCTGTTGTTGGGAGGCGATCGGGGCTGCACCAATGAGATGAAAGCTGAAGCTCGCGACGTCATCTCCCTTCGCAAGACCAATATCGCGCCGCACCGCAAGAAGGAGTTCTTTCAGGAGCCGGTCATGTCCTTCCGTCGAGCGGGCAGAGTTTGAGAACTTGACCTCGTCGTGAAAAGCCATCAGGGCCGCTATTACCTCCTGCGGAGCTGCCAGTGCGATGGTATTAACGGCGAGGGCGAAGCGCATGTTGGCAGCGTCCTTGTCTGTACCATCGACAGCAAGATCGGACAGAGCCGAGAACAGCACCTTGTAATGGTTCAGTTTCTCACTGCGAAGCTGCACCGCTTGTTCGTGTCGCTTGGTCAGATAGAAAGTCAGTGCCGCAACGAGCACGCTGGCTGCGGCAGTAATAATGGCTACGACGACTGCGTCGTTCATGGTTTCCCCTCAGACTTCCCGACGACCAAGCTCAGTGACCTCCACCGGAAACGCCCGGTCGGCTGCGACTGTCGCAAGGCAATTCTCCTGAACCGCCCGACCGCCCAGCGCGGCGGCGGTTCTCTCCACCGGCTTGTTCGGCGGACTCATTTCCATATTCGTTTCTTTGACGTATTTGGCTTCGGGCGTCTACCTTTTTTCACGTCAATCTCGTCGATAATTCTCCTGAGCTTTGTGGGGCTAACATAGGTGAAGCGACGATCCCGTTCAATAGTGCTTATCTTCGTTGGCCCACTTGGACCGCAGATCTTTATATCGATTCGTATGTCGCCAGGTTTGCTTGGCGTAATCCGCTTCAGCATCTTCGCATAGTGTGGCACTTGGGCTTTCAGCAGATCGTATATCACATTTGCCACCACCCCGCTCGCAACTCCGAGAGCAAAAGAAACAACGTACTCAGTCCCCCATTCATGAGGCGAGACAAGAAGCCCGGCTCTATCAAACTTCGTCCTAACAACCAAACGCTCTCGGCCATCTCGCCATTCGGAACGACTGGAAGCTTCAGACCCAGAAGCCATCTCTGCCAGCCAAGCGTCACGGAGAGGATAAAACTCCCCATACTGGAGCACCACTTCGAAGCGTAAGGTATACTCATTCTCGATTTGGTATGGTGTCATGGCGTTCGATTCTGTTCTGGCGCCCAACGACCAAATGCCTACCTCAACCCAACCGCTTTCCTCACCTTCCCCATTGTCTCGTCCGCCACGGCGTTGGCGCGTTCCGCGCCTTTCCGCAGCACTTCGTGGACGTAGTCGAGGTTCTTCACCAACTCCTCCCGCTTCTTGCGGAACGGCGCGAAGTAATCCGTGAGCACCGCGGCCAACTCCTTCTTCACTTCGCCATATCCATACCCGCCAGCCGCGAGTTTCGCCTGCAACTCCGCCGCCTTGTCCGGCGTCGCCATCAACTTGTACAGTTGCAGCGGAATGTTCTTGTCGAGATCGACCTTCGGCGCTTCCACGGCCTGCGAGTCGGTCACGATGCTCATCACCTTTTTGCGAATCGCTTTCTCGTCGCCAAAAATCTCGACCGTATTGTTGTAGCTCTTCGACATCTTGCGCCCGTCAACACCGGGCAGCGTCGCCACCTCGGGACGGATTACCGCCTCGGGAATCGTAAACACTTCGCCGAACTGCCGATTAAACGCGCCCGCAATGTCCCGCGCGATTTCGACGTGCTGCTTCTGGTCTTTGCCGACGGGAACGCGTTCGCCCTGCACGATCAAAATGTCCGCCGCCATCAGCACGGGATACGTAAACAAACCCGCGTTGGGCTTCAAGCCCTGGGCGATCTTGTCCTTGTAGCTGTGCGCATTCTCCAGCATCGGCAGCGGCGTGACGTTCGATAAAATCCATGTCAACTCCGTCACCTGTGGCACGTCGCTTTGCCGGTAGAACACCGTGCGGCTCGGATCGAGACCACACGCGAGGAAATCCAGCGCCACATCCTGGACGTTCGCGCGCAACTCGTCCGGGCTGGAAATTGAAGTGAGCGCATGATAATCCGCGATGAAATAGAACGCCTCGCCCCGTTGCGCCAATTCAAGCGCCGGGCGCATCATCCCCAAGTAGTTGCCAATGTGCAACTTGCCGCTTGGCTGGATTCCAGAAAGAATTCGCATGGCCCGGGCAAGATACGAAATGCACGGCGAGCGTTGCGAGGAAAAAATCACCCCGAACGCTTTCGGGGTCAGTACTTGTACACGAGCGAACTGACCAACAGAATGTCGTTTTCCTTGCGACCAGCCGCCGGCTTGCTGTCGAACTTGTCATCCGCGCAGATGCGCAAACTGAAGTGGGCATTCAGTGCCGCTTCCACGCCCGCCTCACTGTTCAACAAGTAGTTGCTGAAATCATCAACCTGTGGCATGAAATCGACTTGTTCCCAGACTCTCGCCGTTTTGGCTTTGTTGAGCGTATGCTCGCCCCGTTCGGAGAAGCGTATCGTCACGTAACCCTCCGTATTGCTGCCCAACTTCTCGTCGATAAACGAGGGGCCGATCTCACCGCTCAATTTCGATGCGTCGCTCTTGATGAAGTAGTAGCCTGCCGCCGGTCCAACGATGATGCGGTATCGAATTTCCGCAATATCGTCGTGGAATCCGTCAATGCGCGCACTACCGTAGAACCGCTCCGTAAACAGCCGCTTGTACTCCGTAAATCCATGAACCGCTTCCGCCGCCCGCGTTTGGTTGGTCTGGCCGTAATTGTTGAGCGCGTATTGACCGTCCGCGCCGAACTTCAGGTCGTTCTTGTCCCAGACGTTGTCCGCCGACGCACTGGCGTTCATCAAGAACGTATTGGCATTGCCCCGGGATAGCGACAAGCCGAACGCGGCGTCCCCATGCCATACCGGCGCATTGGACGGGGCGTTGGTCACGACCGTTTGCGCCCACGCGGCGCCACAACTGACAAACAACAGGGCTGAAAGCCCCACCGACATAATTCGAGCCTGCATGCGCATTAGCACTCTCTCCATTTGAATTCTCCTATCCCTCACCAAGTGGGCGCAGACAATGCCCTAGAAATCCAAGATCGGTCAAGCGCTTTTTCAATGCGCCTGCAACAGGCCATTTCCGAGCGATTCCATGGCCTGTGCCGCATCAGCCGCCGCCAGCCGACCCAGCGCCACCGCGTCGGTGGTCTCGAAAAATGCCTTCTGATTGAACTCGTCCCAAAACGCGTAGCCCCAGGGATTATCGAGGTGGGAATACTTCAACGCCTCCATCATCGCCGGTGGAAATTGGGCGGTGGCCGCCGCCGCCTTCAACGACGGGATGGCGTTGCGGCTCTTCGCAGCAATCATCGCGCCATCCGTCGAATAGAATCGCGCAAACTCCGCGGCTTCCAGTGGATGTTTCGTTCCATTCCACACGCAGTTGCCGCCGATCGACAGACGCGACCAGCGCACTCTTCCCTTTGGGACTGGCGCCACATCCCACCGGAAATTCGTGATGTGATCAAATTCCGTCAGCATGTACGTGCGGCCCACCAGCACCGGTATTTTCCCGTCCCGAAACAGGTTCACCCCGTCGAACGCCTCCACCTCGCCCATCGCCGCCGTTGTCGGCGCCACCCCCCGCGCGACCAGATCCCGATAGAACTGCAAAGCCGCAATCGTTTCCGGCGACTTCACCGTGCATTTCCCGCCGGCAAACAGGACGCCACCGAACGATTGCACTAAGAGCAGCGGCCGTGGCAAAACGGTGGCAATCTTGTTCTGTCGTTGCGCGGCTTGTCCCGATCCGAGAGGGGCGAGCCGCACCGCGACATCGGCAAACTTCTGCCAGTCCCACGAATCGTCCGGCACTGGTTCTCCGCCCTTCTCAAACCAATCGCGATTGAAGAACAGCACGTCCGTGCTGAAATGAAACGGCGCCATGTACAGTTTACCCCGAACAGATGAATCCGTTCGGGGCTGGCCATTGACGCGGCACGACTCGATCACTTCAGGGTAAAACTGGTCGGCTAGGGGCGCGAAAGTTGCCGTCAGGTCGCTGATCTGACCCCGCTGCGCCAGTGCCAGGAGCCGGTCCACCACATAGTAAAACACATCGGGAGCGGCGTTGCCCGCGAGTTGGACATTCAACTTTTGAAACTTCGAGGTGTCGTAAATCACCCGCACGCGGACCCGTGGATGCGTCTGCTGAAACTGGTCGATGATCTTCTGGTGAAGCGCCTGCTGTTCCGGCAGCGTTTCAATGGTCTGGTACGTGATTTCCACCCGATCGTCCGACGGTCGGACGCAACCCGCAAGCAGCAGCAATACGATCAGCCACCATCTCATCGCGAGGCCTTTTTCACGTTCCAGCCGCATCGGACCAATCGCTGGCGTGCGTCATGTTCGCTGACGCCCCGAAGCGTGGCCACGATACGGCAGGCTCGGGCCCGCAGCTTGGCGTTCGTCGGTTTCACATCCACCATCAGATTGCTGGCGACCTTGCCGAGCCGAATCATCGGGATCGTTGTCAGCATGTTGAGCACGAGCTTCGTGGCCGTACCCGCTTTGAGCCGCGTCGAGCCGGTGATTACCTCCGGCCCCGTGCGGAACAACAACGGTGTGTGGACGGCAGACTGTGGCGGCGAAAAACACAGGAGAAAGGTTCTCGGCGCCCAGTCGTTTCGCCTCGTCCAGCGCCCCCAACACAAATGGGGTCGAACCGCTGGCCGCAATGCCCACGACCACGTCGCGCTTGCTCACACCGCGCATTCCGACCGCCTCCACGCCCGCCTCCTGATTATCTTCGGCACCCTCCACGGCTGCATGCAGGGCCGCCGCGCCGCCGGCGATAATCGCCTGGACCATTTCGGGATCCGTGGAGAAAGTGGGAGGGCATTCGCTGGCGTCCAACACACCCAACCGACCGCTCGTGCCCGCGCCGGCGTAAAATAATCGCCCCCCCCGTTTGAACGCGCGCACGATCCGGTTGACGGCGCGCTCGATACTGGCCTTGTTCTTCCGCAACGCGGGAATGACCCGCGTCTCCTCGTCCAACATCGCGTCGATGAGCCGTGACACGGATCGCTGGTCTAAATCCATCGTCCGCGGATTGCGGGTCTCGGTAACTGGCACGGACGAGGAACCACGTTGCGGGATCGATATCGACCGCGGTGTCGCCAAGCCGGCAAGTCTCAGGGCGCCAATCGCCGATTCATTCGGCGCACGGATGATCTTCGCGCCCGGCAGCATCGTGCGAACACGGTTCCCGACGAGAATCGCCAGCTTTCGGTTGTGCCGCAATACGCCGCCGCTCAACGCGACCTGCGGCCTCTCCAAGCCCAACTTCTGCGCGACCGCGTGGCAATCCTGCGCGAGGAACGAAGCCGCCTGTAGCATCAGCCCGGCATCCCCCTCGAGCATGTCCGCCGCCAGCGCCGCCACGGTATCCTTGCCGGCGCTCTGGATCCAACCGACAAGTTCATCCGGCGAATTCAAACACAACCGCCGGAGCGCCCGTCCCAGACGCTGGGTGACGCGACCGTGGCGATCATACTCGCGGATCGCGGCTCTTAATCCGGTCACGGCAATCCAGTAGCCGCTGCCGTGGTCGCCCAACAAATGGCCCCAGCCGCCTGCCCGCGCCACCCGCGACCCGTTGCGCCCGTACACACACGAGCCCGTGCCGCTGATGATCACAATGCCCGAACCGTGTGGACCGAAAGCCGCCGCCAGAGCCGAGTCGAGATCACTGCCCACATACGCCGGGACGCCGGGCCAGACCCGTTCTGCCAGCGCGCGGGCGCGGGAATGGTCGGCCGCCGTGCGACAGCCGGCCAGGCACAGGGCCAAAGACGTGGGACGGGATGGGAAACCCCGCTGGATCTCGCGAAGTCGACGGAGAACGGTGGTGTCCGATGAAAGTTTGAGGTTAAGCGGACCGGATTCGAGTCGGGAAAGAATCCGCGCCTGTCGATCCGCCAGAAGCGCGACGGTCCGCGTGCCGCCACCCTCGACACCGAGAAAACAATCGTCTGCTCTGGGTTCCCCGCCCATAACACTGCGGGGAGGCTACCAGATTCAGGATGCCAGCGGCAAGTAGACGCTGAATGTGCTGCCTTGCCCGACCGTGCTCTGCACATCGATCGCGCCGCCGTAACGGGCGACGAGTTCACAGGCAATGGCCAGGCCCAGTCCCGTGCCCTCCTTCTTGCTGGTGAAGTACGGCTGAAAGATCTTGCTGATGTTCTCGCGCTCGATGCCAGCCCCATTGTCCGCCACGACGATCTTCGCCATCGGCCTCTGCGGATTGAATGACTCCGGACGGAAGGCGAACTCCGACGGCACGGACGTGGCCAGCATGGTGGAAAGCTCCAGGGTCCCCGACCCGTTCATGGCGTGAAGGGCGTTCACCCCGAGATTGATCAGCACCTGAAGGATTTCCGCAGGATTGACCGTGAACATCGGGTCCGTGTCGCCGGACGCGAACCGGATTTCGGCGCTGCGGTTGGCGGGATGCGCCTTGATCAACGCGGCGGCGTCTTCCAGCAGCTTGCGGCCGCTGACGGTTTCCTGGGCTTCCTGGGTGCCTCGCGAGAAATTCAAAAAGCGGCGGGCGATGTCCTTGCACCGATCAATCTCCCGCTGAATGGACGCAAGCCGTTGCCGGACCTGCCGCGAAGTTTCCTGGTCGGAAACGTTGAGGGACGCCAGATCGCGCCCGAGCAGGTCCGCGTACCCGGGCAATGATCGCCAGGGGGTTGTTCATCTCGTGCACGACGCCGGCCGAAAGCACGCCCGCCTCGACGGCCCGGCTCAGCTGCGCCAACTCGCCCGCGAGTTGTTCGTTCGTCCGTTCGAGCGTGCGGAAGTTCTCTTCGGTCGCGAGCTTTTCCTGGCGGCGCTTCATGCATTTGTCGAGCACCTCGCGCACGGAGAACACATCGAATGGCTTGTTGAGGTAGTCCGCCGCGCCGTAGCGCACCGCCGCGCGCGCGGTTTCAATGGTCTCGTAGCCCGTCAACATCACGCATTCGATGTCGGGATCGATCTCCTTCAACTCGCGCAACACGTCCACACCACTGAGGTCCGGCATTTTGATGTCCAACACGGCGGCATCCACCGCATGCGTTCGCGCGTATTCGATACCCTCGCGGCCGCACGTGGCCATCACACAGTTGTAGCGGTCCTTGAAAACAATCCGCAGCGATTCACGCGGACCGGGCTCATCATCCACGATCAGCAACGTCGGTCTCTCCGCCGCCTTGACCGCGGGCGGTTCCATCGTCAGCGTATCCAGTGTTCCCATATCGAGCCTCTCCTGTTGCTAGAATTTTATGGCCGTCGTGACCATCACGGAATTGTTGCTGATCAGCCATGTGCCGTCCGCGGCAGAGCCGTTGTTCACCGTCCGGTCCTCGGCAATCGTGTACTGGTAAACGGCGTCAATCGTGAACCGCGTCGTGGTATAACCAAAACCCAGGCTGAACACATTCCGGTTCGAGTCCGGCACCGTTGGAGTAAAGGTGCCGTTGGGCACGCTGTCTTGCGAATAAATGTAGCCACCCCGCAGCTTCCAATGCTTGTTCAGATCGTATTGCACACCGAACTCATACAGGAAGCTGTCCATCCAGTTGAACGGGATGACCGTGCCATCGGCCTGGCGACCCGGCGCATGCAAGGTCAGTTGATGGAGCGCTTGCCAATCGGTCCATTCGATATCGACTTCCAGCTTCAACTTCGGGACCGGTCGAAACGCATACCCCCCGGCAATGGTTTGCGGGAACGGTATCGACAGCTGGCCGCTATCCGATGACTTGACGACGGACGGGATATTCACGTCCGTGGTGCCCCTGAAATTCACGGTGAACGGACTGCGGTACACGACGCCCACGGTGTGCTGCGGCGTGATCTTCCACATCACTCCCACGGTGCCGCCCACGGCCACCCCGTCGCCGTCAAAATGGAAGTGACCATCTGCCCCCTCGGGAATTGGGTTCGGAACGTGGCTGTCGAGCGCCGTAAACGCATCGTACACGTTGAACCCGGCTCCGAGCGACAGGTGCTCGTTGAACTGGTAGGCGACTGTCGGTTGGATATTGAATACCTGCATGGCGGCTTTGGTGATCTCGTAGCGGAACGGGACAGTTTGCGAGTACACCGCCTCGTTGCCAAAGGCAACGTTGACGCCGATACCGAAACGCCACGGTGATTTGGATAGGCCGAAGTCGGTCGTGGCATACAGGTGCGGAATCAGCGAGACCGTATGCATGTCCGTGCCGGAACCGCCGCCTTTCAATTTGTCATCCGGGAAATTCAGGTCGCCGCCATTGGCGATCTCGGTCCCATGGATCTGGGTGAGACCCGCCGGATTGTAATACACCGCTGTGGCGTCGTCCGCCTGGGCGATGAACGCGTTGCCTTGCGCCGTGGCAGCTGCGCCCTGGTCGGGATTCCGAAAGCCGAGCGCGAATACTTCGGGCCTATCGGTGCCGATAACAATTGCCATCGCGGCCGCGCCAACAACCATCCGTGTGCGTTTGCTCATGGCTTCGTCCTCCTGCCGTGCCGTTCCGCATCTCCGAAACGACGCTGCGGCATACTTATTTAGCAATGCGTATGCCACGGGATGGCAGGGAGGTAGAGACATGACCCGGTTTCCGCCAGAATCAGCAGTTTCCAAGGGCGGGCGCGGATGGAAGCCAGGGCCCCGTTCTCCGGAGCGCAAAATTGGCCAATTCGCGGGCGTATTACGGACAACTTTGGATACGTCACATCGACGCCGGGGTGCTCTGGTCCGACTCCTCCGGCTCTTCTTCCGGTTCACCCGCCCGACTCGATGCAATCTGAAGTTTGTCCATCTTGTAACGCAACATCCGCCGCGTGATGTGCAGAGCGCGTGCCGCCTCCGTGATCACGCCGCCCGTGCGCCGCAACGCCTCTTCGATGGCGCGCCGCTCCAGGTCTTCGGTGACCTTCGGCAAATCCAACCCCGTGTCGTTGAATTCCAGCTTCTCTCCCAGATCGACATGCGGGGTCGTCGCCGTCAACCGCGACGTGATTTGCGCGGTCGCTTGTTCCGCCTGCGAAATCACAAACGGCAGGTCTTCCACGGTGATTTTGGTGGAATCGCACGTGACCAACAGCCGCTCGATGGCGTGCTCCAATTCGCGGACGTTGCCCGGCCACGGGTACGACACCAACACGTCCATCGCCGGGGGCGAGAATTGCGGGACCTCGCGGTTCAATTCCCTGCCAAAGCGCTGCGCGAAATGCAGCACCAGTTGGGGGATGTCGTCTGTGCGGTCGCGCAACGCGGGCACCGTGATCGGCACCACGTTGATGCGATAGTACAGGTCTTCGCGAAACGCGCCGCGGGCAATTTCCTTTTCCAAATCGCGGTTGGTGGCGCACACCAGGCGGACATTGATGCTGATCGTTTCCTGACCGCCCACGCGCCGGATTTCACGTTCCTGGATGGCCCGCAATAGTTTGCTCTGGGTACCGAGGGGCATCTCCCCGATCTCATCGAGAAACAACGTCCCTCCTCCCGCGGCCTCAAACATCCCGATCCGCCGCTGCAGCGCCCCCGTGAACGAGCCCTTCTCATGCCCAAACATCTCGCTTTCCAGCAACTCGCCGGGAATGGCGGCACAGTGCAGCGGAATAAACGGCCCCTCACGGCGCACGCTGTTGTAATGCAGCGCGCGCGCGACGAGTTCCTTGCCCGTGCCCGTCTCCCCGAGCACCAACACGGTCGTTTCCGTGTCCACGACGCGCTGCACAAGGGCATAGACCTTTTGCATTGCCGCGCTCGAACCGACAATATTCTCGAACTTGCTGACCGTCTGGAGTTCCGTGCGCAACCGGCCCACCTCGCGTTCGAGTGCCTTCTCCTTGAGGATGCGATCAACGACCAGCCGGATCTCGTCCACGTCGAACGGTTTGTTCAGGTAATCCGCCGCGCCCATTTTCATCGCCTGGACGGCGGGCTTGGCTTCGGTGATCGCGGTCACCATGACCACCGGCATCATGGGATTGAACTGGAGGATCTTCGAAAGGACTTCCAGCCCGTCCATCCCCGGCATTTTCATGTCGAGCAGGACAATATCAAACGGTTCGGCCCGGCTCGGCAGCCTCCAACCCACTCGGACCGTTTTCCGTCAGCGTTACGTCGTAGCGGTCCTTCAGAATAAACCGCAACGACTCGCGCGGACTTTCCTCATCGTCAATGACCAGAATCCTTGCCTTCGGCATCTGTCTATTTCCTCCTTCGATCCATTCTGTATTCAACTTCGTGACCAACCGCCGATCGCGTCTCCCCAGGACACGTCGTTACGGCTGTTCGCCCCGTCGGCCCGCATCCGTGTCCCACCGGTCCGCAACCCGGTTGCGTACCGGACCGGCTTCGACGGCGGTGCGCGGACTGCCCGAGGCTTCCGCCTTCAAACTTTCACTCAAAAGAGCATCGTCCGGATGCCGCTGGGCTTTGACAGGCACCACCATCGAGATGGTCGTTCCCCGGCCCAGCATGCTGTCAATGTCCAACCGGCCTCCGTGCCGCTCCACGATCTTCTTCACAATTGTCAACCCCAACCCGACCCCCACATTGCGCGTGGTCACAAACGGCTCCGTCACGCGCTTCAAATTCTCCAGGGCGATCCCCTCGCCCGTGTCCTGCCAATCAATGCGCACGGCGCCGCCCGCAGGCAGCGTTTCACCCGGAAGATCCGTCGGCAGCGCATCCATCGTGCTGATCATGAGCCGGCCGCCGTGGGGCATGGATTGCACCGCATTGCGCAGCACGTGCTCGAACGCCTGCATCAAGCGAATCCGATCCCCCTCCAACCGCGCAAACTTGTGCGCGAAATTCTTTTTCACCGTGACCACGCACGCCGGAGCCGGTTCGGGCGCTTTTTCGCCCACGCTCATGACGTGCGCGACCTGCTTCCGGTTGAATTCCTGGGTGATGTTCTTGACACATGCGTCGATCAGGTCGCCCAGCACGATCTCCTCATTCACCAACAACAACGGATGCGCGAAGAATGTCAGATTATTTACCAGGACATCGACACGGTTCACCTCGTTGGCGACGGTGGTGCTGAACTGCTCGCGAAATTCCTTCTCATCGTGCCGCTCGGGTAGCAATTGCGCGAAGATCTTGATGGACACCAGCGAGTTCTTCAATTCGTGAGACAACCGCGCCGCCAGCCGTGTGAAGAACTCCTTGTCGGCCAGTTCGCGGGCGCGCGCCTGCTGCAGGCGGACCTCCGAGAGATCCTCAATCAGCGCGACCGCGATCAACCCTTCCCCGCCCGCCAGACTGTTGTCCGCTCCCATGGTGAACCGCGTGGCGCTGACGCCCAGCGGGCGATGTCCGCGGGGCAACACCACTTCTCGCTGGTGGATTTCCTGGCCCGTCTGGAGGACCTCGAACACGACGTCCGCCACCCGGCTGGGTAATCGCCGGATGTCCTGGCCGATCACCGCCTTCTCCTCGATGTCGAGTAATTCGCACGCGCGGCGATTCACGGTGAGTATGCGATTGTTCTGCCCAACCACGACCACGCCGGTCTGGACGTGCGCGAGCACTTCGTTCACAAACCGCTGCTGGCTGGCAATGCGGTCGCGCAGATGAAGATTGCGAATCGCCTGCGCCAGTTGCCCCATCAGGTAGTACACCAACTCCAATTCCTGGTTGGTCAACGGCTCACTGGTGATCTTGCCGCTGAAGGTCAGGACGCCCCACAACAGGTCCTCATCAAAAATCGGCACCGCCACATCGGCCCCCAGCGTATCGAACTCCCGAGCCACTTCCGGATCGTAATCCAGCGCCAGCGAGTCCGCCACCTGGGAGCGCAGCAGGATCCGCGCTTCGCGCGACAGGTGGCTGGCAATGCCGGAGTCCGCACTCAGACGAAAGTGCTCCACCAGGTGCGGCGCGAGACCCGTGCTCCGGGCCACTACAAATTGTTCGCCACCGGCCGCAGGTGGTCCGGCAAACAGGTCGCCCGGCAGTCGTCGGGTGAAAATCGCCGCCTTGCCGGTGCCGAGCAACTCACGTACGAGCCGCAGAAACTCCGACACCAACTCGCCTTCGCCGACATGCTGGCTCAGGATTCGCGACAAATCCTTCAGCGCCCCGCGGTACCGGTACGCGTCAAACGCCGGCGCGAGCGCTGGCATGTGGGTCAGGGCTGGGATGGGCCGTGCTTCCGTCGCGACCGCCGGTGCCGGGGCGGCCTGTCGTTGCCGGGCAATCACGGCGTCGGCCCGTTTCAGTTTGGACTGGGCATCGCGCAATTCGAAAAAGGTGCCCAGCGCCCGTTTCAAATGATCGGCGGAATCCGAACCGGAAACGACCAGCCAGCTCTCCTGGAGCGGATACAGCGTCTGCTGGGCCGCCGTGGCCCTGCACCACCACCGCCTGGTGTTCCCGCAGTCGCGAGGAAGCCAGTGATTCCGCTGCCCATCGCGTGGTTTCCCCCAACGAAACGGCGTCCAGGATCACGGCGTCCACCAAGCGCAACCATGTGGAAAACAACGCGTCGAACTGCTCCCGGGATGGTTCGGCTGGCAGCGGAAGCAAAACGATGTTTGTCTTCTCGCCGAGAATGTCCGTAAGCAGTCGCTGGGTCTCAGCCGAATTTGTCAGTAGCAGGGCCGTTTTCATGTGCCGCTGGCTTCGCTCTCGCCATTTCGCCCGCTGACGTGCCCGTTTCGATACCGCTCGACCACCAGGGTCGTATTGCGACCGCCAAACCCCAGCGAATTGCTCACCGCGATATCGACACGACGGTGACGCGCTTCGTTCGGGACGTAATCCAAATCACAATCGGGATCGGGAAATTCGTAATTGATTGTGGCCGGGATAACATTGTCGCGGATGGCCAGGCAACATGCACCCATCTCGACCGCGCCGCAAGCGCCCTGCATGTGCCCCAGGGCCGCCTTGATCGAGCTGATCGGCAGATCGTACGCCCGGTCGCCAAACGATTTCTTTACGACGGTGGTTTCCGCACGATCTCCCAACAGGGTCGACGTGCCGTGGGCATTCAGATAGTCCACCTGCTCCGGCCGCACGCCGGCACGCGCCAGCGCCGTTTGCACGCAACGCACGGCTTGCGTCCCCTCCGGGTCGGGCTGACACATGTGGTAGGCGTCGCAGGTGGACGCCCAGCCCGTCAACTCCCCGTAGATGCGGGCCTTGCGTTGCAACGCGTGCTCCAATTCCTCGACCACCAGAACACCCGCGCCTTCCGACATGACAAATCCATCGCGCTTTTGGTCGAATGGCCGTGACGCGCGCGATGGTTCATCATTCCGATCCGTCAACGCGCGGCTGGCGCCGAGCGCGGCCACAATCACCGGGTGGACGGGCGCATCCGCCCCCCCGGCAAACATCACGTCCGCGTCGCCCTTGACGATGAGGTCGGCAGCTTGCGCGATCGTGGCACTGGAACAATCACAGCCAGTCGCCGTCGTTGCGCTTTGCCCTTGCAATCCCAAATGCAGTGAAATCTGTCCGCCACATGCCCCGGTGAAGATCGCAATGCCCATGTACGAACTCATGGCTTCCACACCGCTCTTTTTGTATACCTCGTACTCGCGGGCGGCAAACTCCCAACCGGCGTACGCCGTGCCCATGGCGACACCAATGCGTTGGCGATTCTCCTTTTCCAATACCAGACCGGAGTCCTGCAAGGCCATGTAGGAAGCGGACAGTCCAAAGTGTGCAAACCGATCCATGCGCCTGACGTCCTTGCGGCTGATCCAATCCTCAGGACGAAAATCACGCACCTCACCAGCCACTTTCCAAGGACAATCGGATTTCATCAGAACGGGGGAGCGATCCGTGCCCGATTTACCCGCGAGAATATTTGACCAGAACGCCTCGGTACCTATACCCAGCGGCGTCAACAAACCAATTCCCGTAATGACTATACGGCGTCTCTTCATCGACAACATTCGCGCTCCCAGCCGACAGCGGGACAAAAACGTCCACCACGCGTCAGCGTACACAACACGCGCCTCCTTCAGAAAGATTCCCCATGCAGAATATACACAGATATTGCAAATTGTGTAAAGAACTTATTTGCGACACCGGACAATTTTGTCCACAGGTCCTACTTGACGGGGAGATTGACTTGGAAAGTAGTTCCTTTGCCTTCAACACTCGAAACCGTAATGCTACCCCCATGGTCGCGGACAATCTTCTGTGAGATCGACAGGCCCAGACCTGTGCCTTCCTTCTTTGTCGTGAAAAACGGGTCAAACAGGCGACCTCGAACCGCCGCTGGTATTCCAGGGCCATTGTCCGACACTTCGATAACGCCAAAGCTTCGGTTCCCGTTGCCGCCAGCGCCGATATCCGCCTGGGCCAACCCGGTGGCCACCCGTACTTTGCCCCGGTCCTGGAGCGCATCGGCAGCGTTGCTCAGTAGATTGACCAGCACCTGCAGGATCTGGTGCTTGTCCACCTTGATGATCGGATCCCCGTGAAACGCACGGGTCAATTCGATGTGCTTGGCCTTGAGACGCGGCTGGACCAGCAGAATGGCTTCCTCGACAAGCTCATTGGCGGGCTGTTCCTTGATGCTCACCTGGGCCGGTCGCGCAAAGGCCAACATGCTCTCGATGACCTTCGTGATCCGGTCCACGTCCTTCAACACGAGCTTGCCGAATTCGTTCCGAAACTCCGGGTCGTCAACGCGCTCGGGCATCAACTGCGCGAATGTCTTGATGGACGCCAATGGATTGCGAATCTCATGGGCGACACCGGCGGCGATCGTACCCAACTCAGCCAGACGGTTCTTGCGAAACGCCTCATCCTCGATGCGGCGGTACTTCACGGCCAACGCGACTTCGGTGGCGAGCGTCTCCAGCAATCGCAGGTCGCTGACGAAGAACATGTCGCGGCTCAATTTCTCCCCGAGACCAATGAGTCCCACCAGCCGACCGTCGAGAATCATCGGCACACACAAGCCAACTTTGAGAAGATTCATCTCCGCTTCCAGAAGTTCGCGTTCCCGCTGGGGCACGCGCCGCACCATTTCCTCGCGCACCAGTTCGTCCCGCTTCTCCTGGAGCCATTTGATGACGGCGGCGTCTTCATGCAGGACCAACGCCTCCACGTCGTCTTCCGGTCCCAAGCCGCTTTCCGCCTGCAACTTGTAGTCCCCCGACAACGGGTCCTGAAGCAGGAGCAGCGCGCGCGAGATTTGCATTTGGGAATGCAAGGTGGTGGTGACCGTGCTCAGCACCTGGTCGATCGTTGGCAGGACGCTCAATTCCCTCACCAGCCCCGACAAGGCGTCCTGATATCCGTACCGTTTGCCAAACATCCGCTCCTGCATCATCCGCTCCGCGCGCGGCAGAAGCTTGGGCAGGCCAACCGTCAGTACCGCACTGATGGCCATCGAAAGCATGAAGGCAAACATCAACTGCTCCTGATTCATGAACCCGGGCGCAAACATGGCCAGGCCGCCGAGAAAAATCAGCGTGATCCCGGCAGCCACCGCGATCGTGACGGAATACAGCAACATGCGCGCAATCACCACGTTGTAATCCGCCAGCCGCGTCTTGCCCATTACATAGGCCAGCATCGCCAGATTAAATGGCAGGATGAGAAAACCGAGCGGCTGAATGTTAATGTTGTATTCCAGCGGGAGAATGGTCAGGTGGGCGGTCAGAAAACTGACCAGCCAGGCAACCGTAAAATAGACCAACTGGGTGTGCTTGTATCCGACAGCGCGGCGGGCGCTGTACACCAGAACCCCCGCGCCGAGCAATTGCCACAGAACCAAATGCGCGCCCAGAGCCCGTTTGTAGACGATGTAGTGGTCCATGTACGGGGGATGCGTCAGGCGGATGATCGCGTGATGCCGCCACAGGAACCACAACGCCACCAGCGCGCTCACGTACGACGCCACCACCCACCATCTCATGGGCCGGACCTTGTCACACAGCGCGCAGAGGGCGTGAAGCAGGAGCGGCTGGACGATCACCACGGACGTGAGTGTCATGTATCCCCACATAATGGCGTGCGCCGCCGGCATCGAACGGTAATACTGTGCGAAGCACCCCAGCCAGATCGCCATCACGACCATGGCAATGCCCAGCATCGGCCCGACCAGTACGTACCGGTTCTTCAAGAACACGCTCACCCCGACTGCCGAGCAGACCACGGCGTTCAGGAGAACCAGGTAGTAATAGAAATGAATCATCAACCCCTGCTCCGCGAGCACGCACATGCTGACGACCGCTCAGGCCGATTGGGACACGAGAAAGGCCGCACGTCCGATCGAGGAAAATCTTCCAAGACGACAGAATGGGCTGTACCCGGCAGCCGTCTTGCCCGTGTCGAACGAGCCGAACTCGTGAACATGTAAACGCCTCCTTGCGTCACCACAGTGTACGGAAGATGGTCTCCACAAACAATATCGAAATAATTCTTGTCGCATATTCCGCCCTGCGCCATCATAACTTGGCGTTCGCGATGGCCGCGCCATCCCACGCAGACCATGAACCGCACCGAAGCCAGGAAACGCATCGCCGAGCTGCGCGATCAAATCCGCCATCATGACTATGTCTACTTCGTCGAGGCGCGGTCCGAGATTTCCGATCGCGAGTACGACCGTCTCTATGCCGAATTAAAAGGCCTGGAAGCCGAATTCCCCGACCTGATCACGCCCGAGTCGCCCACCCAGCGCGCCAGCGGCCAGCCGTTGAAGGAGTTCAAGAGCGTCCGGCACGCTGTGCCCATGATGTCCCTCGACAATACGTACAGTATCGAGGAACTGCGGGAGTTTGACGCCCGTGTCCGCAAGCTTCTGCCCAACGAGAAGGTCGAATACGTCCTCGAACCGAAGATCGACGGCGTGTCGATCTCTGTTCGTTACGAAAACGGCCAACTGGCGGCCGGCGCGACCCGCGGCGATGGCACCACGGGCGACGATATCACCGCCAACCTCAAGACCATTCGCGCCATCCCGCTGCGACTGCGCGTGAAACACCCTCCCGCACGCCTCGAGGTCCGTGGCGAGGCTTTCATGGCGGTTGAGGACTTCAAGAAGCTCAATGCGCAACGGGAAAAAGCCGGTGAGCCGCTTTTCCAAAACCCGCGCAACACGACTTCCGGCTCGCTGAAGCAACTTGATCCCGCACTTGTGGCCCAGCGCCCGTTGCAGGCGATTTTCTACGCGGTCGCCGAGGGAATGGAATTCAAGACACAATCTGACGCACTCGAGGGACTGAAGAGGTTCGGTCTTACCACACACCGCCACTGGTGGGTTTGCCGGGACATCGAAGAAGTCATCACGCGCGCCACCGAGCTGCAGACGCTCGAAGCGAAGCTGCCCTTTGAAATCGATGGCGCGGTGGTGAAGGTCAACAGCTTCGATCAATGGAAACGTCTCGGGGTCACCGCGAAAGCGCCGCGCTACGCCATCGCCTACAAATACTCGCACGAACAGGCGCAAACGAAGCTGAAGGACATCACCATCCAGGTCGGTCGCACGGGCACGTTGACACCGGTCGCCGAACTGGAACCCGTCTTTCTCGCCGGCTCAACGATCTCCCGCGCCACGCTCCACAACGAGGAGGAAATCAAACGCAAGGACATCCGCATCGGCGATACGGTCATCATCGAGAAGGCGGGCGAAGTCATTCCCGCCGTCATCGGAGTCGTGAAGGAGAAGCGGCCGCGAGACGCCAAAGAGTTCGATTTCTTCAAGCATATCCACGGCAAATGCCCCGCCTGCGGCGGACCGATTGCCCGCGACCCGGAATTTGTCGCCTGGCGCTGCGAGAACATCGCCTGCCCCGCGCAATTGAAACGCACCATCGGCCATTTCGCCGCCCGCAATGCAATGGACATCGAAGGTTGCGGTGAAGTGCTGGTGAATCAGCTCGTCGACAAGAACCTCGTGCATGACGTGGCCGATCTGTATTCGTTGACTCTCGAACAACTCGCCGACTTGGAACGCATGGCCGAGAAATCCGCCGCTAACGTCGTCACCGCCATTGCCGAGAGCAAGAACCGCGAACTCTGGCGGCTCATCCACGGCCTCGGCATCTTGCACGTCGGCGAAGGCGCGGCGCGCAAACTCGCCGATCACTTTCAGGATCTCGGCGCCCTCGCCAATGCGAGCATGGACGACCTGCAACTGGCCGAAGACGTTGGCCCTGTGATGGCCCAAAGCATTCGCGATTTCTTTGACAACCCGCGCAATCAAGCCGTCATCGAAAAACTGCGCAAGGCCGGCTTGAAGCTGAAAGAGAAGGCTCCGCCAAAGGCGGCGGCGACCGGTCCGTTCGCAGGGAAAACCGTTGTCGTCACCGGCACGCTCAGCAAACTTTCCCGCGAGGAAGCGAAGGAAGCGCTGCGCAAAGCCGGCGCCACCGTCACCGACAGTGTCAGCAAGAAGACCGATTTCCTCATCGTCGGCGAGGACGCCGGCTCCAAGCTCGATAACGCCGCCAAGCTCGGGGTGAAGACATTGGACGAAAAAGAATTCCTGAAAATGCTGGAGTAGAATTATGAGCGACTGGCGATTGACACCCCAAAATTCGGCGCTCGTGGTCATCGACGTGCAGGAGAAGCTCATGAACGTCATGCCGCGGCGTGCCGAGACGATCGCCGCAATCCAGAAACTCATCGGCGCGGCGCGCGTGTTGAAGTTACCGACCGTGGTGACCGCCCAATACATCAAAGGCCTTGGCCCGGTCTGCGCCGAGATCGTCGAGGCGACGCCGGGCATCACACCCATGGAAAAGATGGCGTTCTCATGCTGCGGTTCCGAGGAATTCCTGCGCGCGGTGAAAGACCTGCGGCGTCAGCGAATCATCCTTTGCGGAATCGAGGCGCACGTGTGCGTCCAGCAAACCGCCATCGATTTGATGAAGGATTACTTCGTGTATGTCGCCGCCGATGCGATCTGTTCGCGCCACGACGTGGATTACACCGTCGCCGTCGAGCGCATGCGCGATTGCGGCGCGGTCATCACCACCGTCGAGTCCGCCGTCTTCGAACTCCTCCGCGAATCCGGCACCGAGGCATTCAAACAAATCCTGCCGCTGTTCAAGTAGCTCTCGTGCCGGAACCCGTGGCCCTATGTAGCCGCACCCTTCAGGGTGCGCAGGCTGAAGCCTGCGTCTACAGGCCAAGCCCATTAGTGATGATGTTTGCCGCCGGCGCAACCACATCCGCCGGGACGTCCGCAGCCCTGCGGAGCGGGTGCCGAAGCCGTTGAACCGCCGCCCTGCGCGGCAAAAACGGAAAGCTTCTTCGTCAATTTCTTCGAGCCACAGTGCGGACACACAACCGAGCCTTCCCAGTTGGACGAACGCACGAGCGACTCAAAATCCTTCTCACACTTGGTGCAGACAAATTCGTAAAGCGGCATACCGGTTCTCCTCAAACTTATTGCGGCGTGGCATCCAAGAGCTGTTGCATCTCCGGGCTGGACCGTTTGCGCGGGCCCTGCACCGACACAATGCGGGCTTGTGTGACGTTCTCATGACAGGGAATGCCAAGGATGTGCTGGACGTAATCCACCTTGATGGTTACGAGTTTGTTGACGAAATCCACACCGATCTTCTTGTTAATCAGGTTTTGCGCGACGGTCTGCTGTTCCGTGTCTTCGTACGCAATATGAATGTCATCGGTCGTGACATCAATCCCCAAGGCCTTCGCGTCGGCGATCACACTCTGCTTCACGGTGTCCATCGAGTTTTCATTGACGAAATTGATCTGGCGATCCACGCGCTCGCTGAAGTCGGTGTTCGCCTTGAATGCTTCCATCCACTGGACGACCCCGTATCCAATCACCACAACCACCACGGCGATGATAAAGCCCTTCATTTCGGCGCTCCTTCCAACACTTTCTGTGATGTGCGAAAATGCATTTTGGCCACCTTCCCCAACGCGTCGCGTCCGTGTTTCGCGATCAGTTCCGCCGCCGCTTCCTCGACGGCCGTGGACGCGCCCTTGGGCAGTTCCACGCCGTATTCCTTGCCCAACCGCCGCAACCTCATCACGAATTCATTCCGCGCGATGATCGACGCCGCGGCCACTGCCAGATCGCTCTCGGCCTTGTGACGTTGCACCAGCTCAATTTTCCGCCCGCGCTCCATCAGCGCTTTCTCGATGATCCGTTTGTTGCCAAACTGGTCCGAGATCGCCTTCGGGCTGTCCACCCGACCCAGCAGGTTCTCAATCACCCGCGCATGACCCCATCCCAGGATGTTATTCACGTTTCGCGTCTGGGCGTGCAGTTGATTGTACTTCTCCGGGCCGATGGCGACAACATCCGTCACGCACCCGTCCGTCAGGCGAATCTCCTTCGCCATCTCCGCAATCCGCGCGTCGCTCTTGATCATCTTGCTGTCGCGGACACCGATTTCCATCATATTATACGCGGCCGCCTCGTTGAGAAACGCGCCCGCGATCACCAACGGCCCGAAGAAATCGCCCTTGCCGCTTTCGTCCACCCCGATGCGCGGCTCCAACATCGTCGGATCGAGGATATGTTCGTAGCCGAGCTTCGCCTCGCCCAGCAGTTGCGGTTCGAGATAGAACTGCACGAAATCCGTCGTCCCCTTCCCCTGCACGACAAACTTGCCGCTGGTGTACATCGCGACGTTGACCTTTTCGCCGCGATGCTCCGCGGCAAAATGCGCGTATGGAAGATCGCGAAACATAAAGCCGCGCGCCTCCAGGTCCCGTTTCAGTTGCGGAATCTTGTCAGCATCCAGCTTGCACGTGTAGGATGTGCGCTCGGCCATGGCGACACGATTCCATACACCAGCCGTACGGGTCAACACCGGAGTGCGTCGGGCGTTCCATCGCGACCTCCCGCGCTGGTACCGGCGCCACCACAGGAAACTTCCCTGGCGGTCCACGCGCGACCCGTACCGCATCTGGGTCAGTGAAATCATGCTCCAACAAACCCGGGTCGAAACCGTGCGCCCCTATTACGCCCGCTGGTTGCGCGCGTTCCCGACCATCCAGGCGCTGGCGCGCGCCTCGGACGACCGTGTCCTGAAACTGTGGGAAGGTCTCGGCTACTACTCGCGCGCGCGGAACCTGCACCAAGCCGCGCAAGCGGTCGTCCGCGAACGTGACGGCCACCTACCCCGCACCACCGAAGGTCTGCGCGCGCTGCCGGGAATCGGCCGCTACACGGCGGGCGCCATCGCCAGCATCGCGTTCGGCGAGCGCGCGCCGCTCGTGGATGGAAACGTGGCCCGTGTGTTCGCGCGCGTTTTCGCGATCCGCGCCAACGTGAAGTCCCCGCGTACGCTGCAATCGCTTTGGAAACTCGCCGAAGACCTGCTTCCCGACACCGACCCGGGCGACTTCAACCAGGCGTTGATGGAACTCGGCGCGCTGGTGTGCACGCCCACCGCTCCGCGTTGCGACGCGTGTCCGATGCACCGGGTCTGCGCGGCGCGGGCACGCGGACTAGTCGAGGAACTCCCGAATCGTGGCGACAAACCCCGCACCGTGCACCTCGTGGCCAAAGCCGCGTTCATCATGAGCGGGAACCGGATTTTGCTGAAGCGCAGGCCCCGGCAGGGGCTACTGGCAAACTTCTGGGAACTGCCGCCAGCCGACGCACGACGGTTCCGCGTGGGACATCGAATCCACGAATTGCGTCACACGATCACGCATCGACGAATCGTCTTTCAGGTGTACGAGTGCGTCTCGACCGCAAAATTCCGATCAAACGGCCAGTGGCGATGGGTGACAGGCGCACAACTAAAGGCCCTGGCGCTGCCCGCGGCGCACCGGCGCGCCATCGAAAACGTCCTCTCAGCGCAGAAGTAGCACGGGACTGTCGGTCGCGCGCAGGAGTTTGACGAGCACATCGTTCATCAGTCGATTCGAGAATTTCGCCCGTGTGTTCGGCGCCATCACGATGAGATCGATGGGCGTCTTCTTGACGAAATCGAGCAGGTTCCGCAAGCGTTTGTCGGGCTTGGCGAACAACAGGATGTTGGTCCGCGCGGGATTGATTTCCGCCACCTCCCGCAGGGGATTGACTTCGGGCGAATTGGTTGTGCGACCCGTGACCAACGGAAACACATGCAGCATGCTGTTGAACTTGTGCGCCAGCGGCAGAACCTTCAGGAACGTTTCCGCGCCGGCCGATCCCAATTCGATCAGCGAGAGCACGTGCTTGAACCGCGGGCGTTTCCAGTCCTTGTCTTTGATCGCGCGCCCGCGAATGCAGAGCACGTGGCATGGCGTCGTGGCGATGATCGACTCGATGATGCTTCCGACCGACCACCAGGCCAGATTGACTCCGCCGTTGTTGGAGGCCATACAGATGAGATCGACCTTCTTGCTCGCCGCCGATTCCGCGATCGCTTCCGCGCGATCCTTCTTATACAGGTACATCTTGGCGACCGGCACGGTCTTCTTCAGCGGCGGCAGATCGGGGGCGTTCGCGTCCAGCGCCAGCATCCTGGTCAGTCCCGGAAAATCCAGCAGGTTTTCCGGTCCCTTCAGCGAGGCGGGATCCATCACGTGCAACAGGTACAACTTGCTGTGGAACGCCTGCGCCAGCGTCACCGCGTACGGAATGACGGAATTCGATTCGTCGGATAGATCGCTCGGTACGAGTATTTTTTCCAACATCGCCGGCCGCGCATCCTTCTGTTAGCCCCCTCACGAGGGAATCTAAGAACATCGCCGGCTCGATGCAACGCAATTTCCGTGCTCGCCAACCCTCCCGGTGACAACGATATGTACCAACAACCACGCAAAACGAAGCCAATTTAGAAAAACGAAGTCATTTGGTTTTCCGGATGTTTCACAACGCAACACATTCTTCTCCAAGCATATCGGTGTGCAAACTCCGCAAAAATCGGCTCCGTTTCGCGATCTTACCCTTTTGGGCTCCCCTCTCCCTGGTTGCGTGTGGGCGGGGCGTGTGATTGGATTCGTTTGCATGACTGTCGAGCCGGGCAACGTTGGTCGGGATAGCTCTGGTGATTTTTGCGGCCACCATCTGGCTGTTTTGGCCGAGCGTCCACGATGGGTTTCTGAGAGAGGACGATTTGGAGTATTTGGAGCAGTCGATACGGTGGAACGGCCTGACGTGGAACGCGGTGAGATGGGCGTTTACGTCCACGTTCCAGTACTATCAGCCGCTGCCCCGCTTGTCCCACGCTCTGGACTACCAGATATGGGGAAAGAGTGCGGCAGGTCACCACGCGACCAGTGTGTTCTTGCACGCGCTGAATGCGGCGTTCGTGTTCGGGTTCCTGTGGACGCTCTTGGGCGCGACGGCTTTGACCACTGGCGAACGGTTGACGGTGGCCTTGGGCGTCGCAGTGGTTTTTGCGATTCACCCGTTGCAAACGGAGTCGGTGGCATGGATGTCGGGGCGGACGCAACTGCTGTGTACGACGTTTGGGATCGGCTGCTTGTGGGCGTACGTCGTCGGCACCCGTCGGTGGGTGGTATGGACGTTGTACGTGGCCGCGCTGTTGTGCAAACCGATAGCGGTGTCGCTGCCCTTTGTGATGCTGGCGATCGATTACTTTCCACTACAGCGCCACGTGCGGTTCGGTTGGGGACGATTGGTGTGGGAGAAGGCGGCGCTGATTGCCCTCGCAGGACTGGTGGGGGTGGCGACGATGATCACCACGGGGCCACGGGAGCTCGGGCCGATGGCACCGGTGGTTGTGGTCCCGCTGTCGGTACGTGTGTTCCATGTATGCGAGAGTCTGACGTTCTATCTGGTGAAACTGGTTTGGCCAGCGCATTTGTCGCCTAATTACGTTTCGGATTTGTCGCTCAGTCAGTGGCTGGTTTTTGCGTCGGTGCTCACCGTTCTAATCATCACGGCGGTGGTTATATGTCAAAGACGCCGCTTGCCAATACTGGCGGCAACTTGGGGTTCGTACATGATGTTGGTTCTTCCCATATCCGGGCTCATACCGTATGGCCGGCAAGTGGTGGCGCAGCGGTTTGCGTACGTGGCAATGCTCCCGGTGCTTCTGTTCGCCGGGGCGGCGGGAGTGTGGGTGTGGCGCCGTTCGCCGACGATGGCGCGAGTCGCGCTGGTCGGTTTGCTGGCGTGTGAACTATCCGCCTTCGCCATAGGCACTCGCCGTCTGATACCGGACTGGTATAACGACGAAACCATGTGGCGAGCCACAGCGGTGGAGTTCCCCGACTCCGAACAGGCGAATTGGGAACTTGCTATGGAGTTGTTAAGTCAACGGAGGGCCAGCGAGGCGTTCAAGTACGCGCAACGAGGCGTCGAAATCGCGCCCCAGGGGTGTGATGCGCACGTGATGTTAGGGATGGTGCTCTGTCAGTTGGGCCGGCTTCCGGAGGCCATCGAGCAGGATGAGCAAGCGGTACGAATCAATCCGTATTCCGCCAAAGCGAATCTCGGTTTTGGATTTGCGCTGGCCCAGATGGGCAAGCCCAAGGAAGCCATACCGCGTTACGAGCAGGCGCTACAGATCAAGCCTGATTACATCGAGGCGCGCTGCAATCTGGGGGTCGCCTTGTTGCAAGTAGGCCGGGTACGGGAGGCGGTGGAACAGTTCGAGCGAGCGCTATGTATCTCGGCCACTTGCGCCGAGGCGCACAACGGCCTTGGGAACGCTTTGTATCAGATCGGCGAGCGTGAGCAGGCTATTGAACACTACCAGCAGGCCCTACGGATCAATCCCAATTACGCCGATGCGCATTACAATCTGGGAAATGTCCTCTTGCAGGAGGGGAAGGTCAGCGATGCAATTGGGCATTATGAGCAGACGTTGCGAATTCAGCCCGATTACGCTGAGGCGCACAGCAACCTCGGGACCGCTTTGGCGCAAACGGGCAAAATCGAGGAAGCCATCGCCTACTTCGAGCAGGCCCTGCGGATCAAACCGGATTACGCCGAGGCGCACAACAGCCTCGGGACCGCTTTGTATCAGACCGGCAAGCGTGAAGAGGCTATTGAACACTACCAGCAGGCGTTACGGATCAAGCCCGATTTCGCCGAGGCGCACTACGACTTGGGGATCGCCTTGGCGCAAACGGGTAAGAACGAGGATGCCATCGTACACCTTGAGCAGGCGATACGGATCAAACCGGATTACGCTGAGGCGCACTACAATCTGGGGGCGGCCTTGGAGAAGCTGGGCCGTACGCCAGAGGCCATCGAACACTACCAGCAGGCCCTGAAGCTCCGGCCGGACTTCATCCCGGCGACAACGGCCTTAACGCGACTGCAAGCAGGCCGGTGATCCCCACGTCCTTGGCCGCAAGGACTTACCGCTTGCGCCGTGCAGTAGTGCTGACCGACCCCCTCGCGAGTCGTGTTCTCGATTGCGTGTGGGCGGGGCGTGTGGTTGGATTCGTTTCCATGACTGTGAGCCGGAAAGCGCTGGTTGGAATAGCTCTGGTGATTTTTGCGGTCACCGTCTGGCTGTTTTGGCCAAGCGTCCATGGCGGGTTTCTCACCGACTTGGACGACGACGAATACCTCCGGCAGGCAGTGCGATGCAATGGCCTGACGTGGAACGCGGTGGAATGGGCGTTCACGTGCACGGATAGGTATTATCAACCCTTGGCACGGCTATCCCATGTTCTGGACTACCAGATCTGGGGAAAGAATGCGGCGGGTCATCATGCGACCAGCGTGGTGGTGCACGCACTCAATGCGGCACTCGTGTTCGGCTTCCTGTGGACGTTGCTGGGGGCGGCGTCGTTGACGGCCGGTGAACGGCTGGCGCTGGCCCTGGGTGTTGCGGTGGTGTTCGCGATTCATCCGCTCCAAGCCGAGTCAGTGGCATGGATGTCGGGGCGAACGCAGTTACTGTGCACGACGTTCGGGATCGGCTGCCTGTGGGCGTACGTGGCGGGCGCGCGCCGCTGGACGGTGTGGGGACTATTCGTGGTTGCGCTGTTGTGCAAACCGATGGCGATATCATTCCCGTTTGTCATACTGGCGATGGATTATTATCCGCTACGCCGTCACGAGCAGTTGGGTTGGGGACGGTTGTTGCGGGAGCAGGCGGCGTTTGTCGCCTTTGCGGTGGCGGCGGGATTGGCGTCGTTGCACATTGCGACTGGCGTGGGTGGCATGATGGATCCGGTCGGGGCGGTGCCCTGGTCGCAACACGTGCTCTTGATGTTCCGGAGCCTTGCGTTTTACCCATTCAAACTGGTGTGGCCGGCGGAATTGTCGCCATGGTATCCGTTGCGCCTGGGCCTTTCGCTGGATCAGTGGCCGGTCCTTCTGTCTGCGTTGTCCGTTGGGATTGTGACGGCACTGGCCGTGTGGTATCGGCGACGACTGCCGGCGCTGGCGGCGGGTTGGGGGGCGTACGTCGTACTGGTTCTTCCCGTGTCCGGGCTGATGCAAACAACCTCGTGGGCGGTGGCCAACCGGTACGCATACGCGGCGATGGTGCCACTGCTGCTGCTGGCGGGTGGTATGGTAATTTGGGCGTGGCGGCGCGGCGCGACCGTCAACCGTCTCGCACTGGGCTGCCTGCTGGCCTGCGAACTTTGCTTTTTCGGATTGCGCACCCGTAGCCTGACGCCTGATTGGCGCAACGAGGAGACACTCTGGCGGGCCGTGCTCGTGCGCTTCCCTGATTTTGCCGAGGCGCACTACAATTTGGGAGTTGCGTTGACACAATTCGGCCGGACGCAGGAGGCAATTGCACACTACGAGCAAGCGCTGCGGATCAAGCCCGATGACGCCGGGGCGCACTACAATCTGGGGATGGCTTTGGCGCAAACGGGTAGGATTGAGGACGCCATTGGCCACTACAAGCAAGCGCTGCGCATCAAGGCCGATTACGCCGAGGCACACAACAACCTCGGGACCGCTCTGGCGCAAACGGGTAGGATCAAGGAAGCCATTGACCACTATGAGCAGGCCCTGCGCATCAAGGCCGATGACGCTGAGGCGCACAACAACCTCGGGACCGCTCTGGCGCAAACGGGTAGGGTCAAGGAAGCCATCGCCCACTTCCAGCAGGCCCTGCGGATCAACCCCGATCTCCCCGAAGTCCACTACAATCTGGGAAACTCTCTGGCGCTGGTGGGCAGGGTGCCGGAGGCAATAGAGCATTTGCAGCAGGCGCTACGAATCAAGCCCGATTTCACCCAAGCGCGAAACGCGCTCGCGCGACTACAAGCTCGCCAGTAAGCCGAGTCCGACGAGACGCGCCGAAGATTTGCCGATGGCTCAACGGCAGCCCACGGAAGTTGAAACCGCAAGGTTCGCAAACCGTCCAAAGCGGGGAGCCAACAAGTGACTCGCAACCAAACGGTGCGGACAAACTCTCATCTCTCAGTCCCGGTCATTCTCTCACGCAGTGTTCACCATTGCGTGTGGGCGGGACGTGTGGTTGGATTCGTTTGCATGACTGTCAGCCGGACAAAGTTGGCTGGAATCGCTCTGGTGATTGTTGCGGCTACCGTCTGGTTGCATTGGCCGAGCGTCCACGGCGAGTTCTTGGACACGGACGACAAGGAGTATTTGCGGCAGTCGGAGCTGTCGAATGCGCTGGAACGGGCGTTTACGTCCACGAACCCGTACTATCATCCCCTGCCTCGCTTGCTTCACGTTCTGGACTACCAACTTTGGGGAAAGAATGCGGCGGGGCACCATGCGACCAGCGTCGTCCTGCACGCGCTCAATGCCGCGCTCGTGTTCGGGTTTTTATGGACGCTGCTGGGTGCGGTATCGCTGACGACCGGCGAACGCCTCGCGATGGCTTCAGGGGTCGCGGTGGTGTTCGCCATTCATCCGTTCCAGGTCGAGTCCGTGGCATGGATGTCGGGGCGGACGCAACTCCTGTGCGCGACTTTCGGGATTGCCTGCGTGTGGGCCTACGTCGCAGGCGCGCGTCGTTGGGTGGTATGGGGATTGTTCGTGCTGGCGTTGTTGTGTAAACCCACGGCGGTGTCGCTACCGTTCGTGATGCTGGCGATGGATTACTTTCCGCTACGGCGCCACGAACAATTGGGCTGGGGCCGATTGGTGTGGGAGAAGGCGCCGATGATTGCCCTCGCCGGGGTGGCGGGGGCGGTAACGACAATCACCGAGGCAGGCCTGGCTCCGTGGGAGATGGCCCCGTTGTCGGACCGCGTGTTGATGACGTTTCAGTCCCTGGTATTTTATCCGTGGCGGCTGGTGTGTCCATGGCATCTATCACCGTTCTATCCGTTGCGCTTGAGCCCTTCGCTGGGCGAGTGGAAGGTCGTTGTATCGGTGCTCGGCGTCGGTGTGATTACGGCCCTGGCCGTATGGAGCAGGCGACGCCTGCCAGCGCTGGCGGCGGCCTGGGGGGCCTACATCGCGTTTGTTTTTCCCGTCTCCGGGCTGACGCAAGGGTTGGGGGCGGTGGCGCCACGGCATGCCTACGTAGCGATGCTGCCGCTGCTGTTGTTGGCCGGCGGAGCGGCCGTGTGGGTCTGGCGGCGGGTGACGACGGCGGCACGTCTGGCGCTGATCGGCGTACTGGCCGGCGAACTATGCGTCTTCGGAGTGCGCGCTCGCAGCTTGATCCCGGAATGGCACAGCGAAGAAACGCTCCGGCGAGCCGTATTGGCGTGGTTCCCGGACTCGGAATTTGACAATCGGATGCTCGCACTGGCGTTGCTGGAACAGGGGAGGGCCAGTGAGGCACTCGAATACGCGCAACGGGCTGTCGAAATCGCGCCACAAATGTGGGAGACGCATTTGCAGCTGGGGCTTGTGCTGGGTCGGTTGGGCCGCCTGGAGGAGGCTACAGCGCAGCACGAGCAAGCGCTGCGAATGAATCCCGATGTCGCCGGGGCACACAATAGTTTTGGCGGGGTCATGATGGAGTTGGGCAAGGTGACCGAGGCGGCGGAACACTTCGAGCAGGCCCTGCGGATCAAGCCCGATTTCGCCGAGCCGCACTACAATCTGGGGAACATCTTCTTGCAGGAGGGGAAGGCCAGCGATGCCATCGGGCATTATGAACAGGCCCTGCGGATCGAGCCCGATTTCATCGAGGCGCAAAACAACCTCGGGATCGCGTTGGCGCAAGCGGGCCGGATAGCGGAGGCGATAGAGCAGTGGGAGCACGCGGTGCAGGTCAATCCCGATTACGCCGAGACGCACTGCAATCTGGGTATCGCGTTGGCGGAAACGGGCAAGATCGAGGAAGCCATCGCACACTTCGAGCAGGCCCTGCGGATCAAGCCGGACTACGTCGAGGCGCACTACAATCTGGCGCTCGCACTGGAGAAGATGGGCCGCACGCCAGAGGCCATCGAACACTACCAGCAGGCACTGAAACTCCGACCGGACGATATCCCGGCCAGAAACGCGCTGACGCGACTTGGAGCCGGTCGATAAATCGCAAGGCTTTGCGCCGCAATTGATTGCCGCCCCCCTCTGCAAATTGGGTGCGCCTAAGAACCCATCCCAAAACCCCTCTGGCAATGATATAATGGGGATGCCAAGGAGGCATCTATGGGGAAAAGCAGATCGCACGAGCGTTGGCTCGTGTCTGACCAATTGTGGAGTAAGGTCGAGCCACTCCTGCCCAAGCCGCGGCGACACGCGCGGGGGCGTGGCGGGCGACCGCGGGTCGCCGACCGCCACGCGATGAACGGAATTCTGTTCGTGTTGCGCACTGGTTGCCAGTGGAACGCGCTTAACGCGACGGGCATCTGCAGCAGTTCCACCGCCCATCGGCGTTTTCAACAATGGGTGCGCGCCGGGGTGTTTGCGAAACTTTGGGAACAGGGGTTGACGGAATACGACGAACTCAAAGGCATTGACTGGCGCTGGCAGGCGATGGATGGAGCGATGAGCAAAGCTCCGTTGGGCGGGGAAAAAAATCGGCCCCAACCCCACGGATCGAGCCAAGGACGGGGTGAAGCGCAGCTTGTTGACGGAGGGTCAAGGCGTGCCGATCGGACTGGCCATTGACGGGGCCAACCGCAACGACTTCAAGCTGGTGAGAGAAACGCTGGAAAGCATTCCGGTGGAGCGACCAGGCGTTGGGAGCGGCCAGTCGCAAGGATTGTGTCTGGACAAAGGATACGATTACGACGAAGTACGGGAACTGGCGCAGGAGTTTGGCTACACGGTTCACATCCGCAGTCGCGGTGAGGAAGCCCAGGCGCTCAAACGCAACGCTCGATTCAAAGCGCGCCGTTGGGTGGTCGAGCGGACCCACAGTTGGCTGAATCGGTTTCGCCGCATTCTGATTCGGTGGGAGAAGAAAGCGGACAATTACTTGGGGCTACTTCACTTTGCTTGCGCGATCATCACCTATCGCCGCGCCGAGGTTCTGGGATAGGCACTAAGTCATGTAGTGTTTCGCCCGGCAGACAGGCAAAAACGCAAGAGGCGATGTCTTAATTTGAAAACTTCTGAAAGTCTTCTGCGGTCGGAGCCTTACGGGCGAACCAATCGTAAACAAAAACACGCGCCTGTGCTCCGAATATCTCCTTGGCTTCCATCAAGCTTTCGCTTGGCATTCCAGTCAGCTCGTTTACACAAATGGAGGTCAAAGGGGGTAATTGGTGATGCTCGCAATAATCCTGAATCGGAACGAGAAACTTGCAAACGCCCTGTTGTGAAATCCCTGTCAATTGCTGCACATTGCCATAACTGAGGATTTTCTGGTCGTGTGCTGCAAACACCAGCAGTGACCAGATTTGAACCGTTCTGTCATGCTCTGTCATCGGTGGCCTCTCCGCGACAGTGTAGGACTGACTGGCAAAAACGCAAGGGGGATCTGGCGGCGGGAATCGGCGGGGCAACGTAGCTCTGGCGGCAAGAACCGCTTCATACACACAGACAAAATAGTCTGCGGTATTACTGGCTTATTCTGGGATTGGGTTTACTATTGATGAAGCTGGTCCGAGAGAGTTTGCTCTCTTCGACCAAAGCCGACAGCGATGCGGCACAATAAGGCAGCCCCACCGACCTTCCCCCGTCGCTGCTGGAGGAGATGATTGTGTCAGTCAAAAGCATAAGCCGTTGGCAGTTTAACCGGTTTCTACCCGCCCGTAATCAGCTGAGGACTGTCATCGGCAAAGAGGTCCAATGGTATGCGGATGATCCAGAGAACAGCATCGGCACAATCGCATTCAGCAAGGAGGAGCGGGGTTGGAATTACGCCATCCTCAGGCGGGACTGGATGGGCGACTTCCAGGTCTGCGACCTGAAGGCGAAATTTGGGAACGTCCGGGCCGCAAGCGTTGACTGTGTATTGGCAATGAAGAAGGCGGAGAAGAGCGGACAGCGCGCGCGCTCCGAAATGAACGATGCGTAGGACCATGACCGACGACACGCTCAGCAATCAAAAACCTGCTCCCGATCCGAAGAAGTGTCGGACGATGTATCTGGAGCAATTCCCCGAACTCTCGAAATGCCTGATGCAAGACCCCGACGCTTGCGAGTTTTCGGCACGGATTGGTTCCGTCGTCTATTGTTACCATCCGGATCGGTTTGGGTTCGAGAGCTGATTCGGGCGGCTGGTGGCGTAGACTCCGGCGGCTGCATTTGGCTCGACTTCCCACCGCCGGCATGCTAGTCTGATCTCCGTAATTGGCGAGAGTCGCTCGGGTTCTGATCGCAGCGCGGCAACGGCTGGGAGAGGAACGACGGAAGTGAACAGGCAGAGTTTTGCAGGTCTTTTGCTTACCAGATCCCCGGACTGCCGTGCACTCGTGTTTGTAAGCCACAGCACACCCGGGAGGCTGCTATGAAATTGAGGCTGTTCCTCGTCCCCGCCGTCTGTCTCGGTGTTCTCGTTTTCGCTGCCGTTTCCGCCCGCTCGCAAACCGTCGTCACCTTCGATGACCTCTCTGACAACGCCTCCGGAGCGTGGTTCACGTCTCCGTATTACGGCCTTAACTGGATCAATATTCTCCACGAGAATTCGATTCTCTCCACCAGTCTGGTAGGACTGACGGGTAACTATTACGGTATGGTGTCGCCGTCGAATACGGCGGCGTTGTTCCCTGGCTCTGAAATCACCTCGCCCGGCACCAACTTCAATTTTCTGAGCGCCTACCTGACGGGCGTTCTGGAACAGCAACCTGAACATCGAGGTCGAGGGATTCAATGGCGCAAAAGAAATATACGACACAATCGTGGCTGCCTGCGCCACGAACCCGACTCTGTTCACGTTCAATTACCTGAACATCGACGAGCTTGAGTTCAACTCTTATGGGGGCCTGCCCGCCTTCGGCTACGGCCCGGGAACGGCTTTTGTCATGGACAATTTCATGTTCGAGTTCATTCCCGAGCCATCCACGTTTCTGCTGGCCGCACTCGGCGGCGTCTCCCTTGTCGCGTTCCTCAGACGCAAACGAGTACCATGAAGATTAGGTTCCACCTGTCGTTTGTGTATTTCACACTGTTCACCGCCCCGGGAACTACCCGCGGGGACAACCTTTTCGTGAGCGATGTCGACGGTAACATCGAGGAGTTCGGCACGGATGGTATAGGCACGGTCTTTGCCACAGCGCCAACACCTACCGGCCTTGCTTTTGATAGCGTGGGCGACCTCTTTGTGGCCAACCAAGGCGACAACACCATCGTGGAGTTCAACTCGTCGGGCGGCGCGCTGACCAATGTGAGCACGGTCTTTGCCATGGCGTTCCAGCCCGGCGCTCTGGCCTGCGATAGCGCGGGCAATCTCTTCGTGGCCAATAATGGCGGCAGCACCATCGAGGAGTTCAATTCGTCAGGCACAGGCATAGTCTTTGCTAGCGCCAGTTCAGGTCTTTCCCACCCGACAGGGTTAGCCTTTGACAGCGCGGGCTATCTCTTCGTGGCCAACGGTGGCAGTAACACCATTCAGGAGTTCAACTCGTCCGGTGTGGGCACGGTCTTTGCCAGCACGGGGCTGGATGTGCCACGCGGTCTCGCTTTCGACAAAGCGGGCAACCTCTACGTCGCCAACCAAGGCAACAACACAATCGAGGAGTTCAACTCGTCAGGCACGGGTACAGTCTTTGCCAGTGGCCTTTTCAATCCGGTGGACTTAGAACCCATCCCAAAACCCCTCTGGCAATGATATAATGGGGATGCCAAGGAGGCATCTATGGGGAAAAGCAGATTGCACGAGCGTTGGCTCGTGTCTGACCAATTGTGGAGTAAGGTCGAGCCACTCCTGCCCAAGCCGCGGCGACACGCGCGGGGGCGTGGCGGGCGACCGCGGGTCGCCGACCGCCACGCGATGAACGGAATTCTGTTCGTGTTGCGCACTGGTTGCCAGTGGAACGCGCTTAACGCGACGGGCATCTGCAGCAGTTCCACCGCCCATCGGCGTTTTCAACAATGGGTGCGCGCCGGGGTGTTTGCGAAACTTTGGGAACAGGGGTTGACGGAATACGACGAACTCAAAGGCATTGACTGGCGCTGGCAGGCGATGGATGGAGCGATGAGCAAAGCTCCGTTGGGCGGGGAAAAAAATCGGCCCCAACCCCACGGATTCGAGCCAAGGACGGGGTGAAGCGCAGCTTGTTGACGGAGGGTCAAGGCGTGCCGATCGGACTGGCCATTGACGGGGCCAACCGCAACGACTTCAAGCTGGTGAGAGAAACGCTGGAAAGCATTCCGGTGGAGCGACCAGGCGTTGGGAGCGGCCAGTCGCAAGGATTGTGTCTGGACAAAGGATACGATTACGACGAAGTACGGGAACTGGCGCAGGAGTTTGGCTACACGGTTCACATCCGCAGTCGCGGTGAGGAAGCCCAGGCGCTCAAACGCAACGCTCGATTCAAAGCGCGCCGTTGGGTGGTCGAGCGGACCCACAGTTGGCTGAATCGGTTTCGCCGCATTCTGATTCGGTGGGAGAAGAAAGCGGACAATTACTTGGGGCTACTTCACTTTGCTTGCGCGATCATCACCTATCGCCGCGCCGAGGTTCTGGGATAGGCACTTAGCCTTTGACAGCGCGGGCAATCTCTTCGTGCTCAATGGTGCCGATACCAGCATCGATGAGTTCAACTCGTCGGGTACGGGCAAGTTCTTCGCCAACGTCGGCGCGGAATCGTATGGGGCGTGGTACTTGGCCTTTCAGCCCATCCCCGAGCCGTCCACGTTTCTGCTGGCCGCACTCGGTGGCGTCTCCGTCATCGCCTTCCTCAAACGCAAGCGCGGGTAACGTCAGGACGACGCGTCCGAATTTTCCCGCCGCCGTCACACCAATGGCAACTGCTCGTCGCCGTCCGCGATGGTACTTTCTCGGATCGACGGGTAACGCTCCCGCAGTGCCACGGGCGCGCGGACCGCGACCGCAGGCGCCAGGCGCGCCTTCACCTGCAGCGCATTCGAAAACGCCTTGGCATCCTTGTGATTGTTGAACACGGCAAACGTCTTCTTCGTCCGCGCCGCAATCGCCGTGATCTGCGCGAGCAGGTCGTCCAGTTCCGCCGCCGAGTACAGGTAATCGTACCGTCCGCCGTACACGTCCTGTTTCTCGCGGAACCAGTTCTTCGCGTTGCGCCCGTGCAGCCGGAAGTAGCCGATGTCCGCCGTCGCGTGCGCCGTTGGCGGGATGCAATGCGCCAACAGCGGTTGGTCGATATTGCAAAACGCGATCCGTCGTTCGCGGAGAAATTCAAATGTCTCATCCACCAGCCAGGAATCATGCCGGACCTCGACCGACATCGGCCAATCGGCAAAATCGTCGGCAACGACCCGGAGCCAGTCACGGTTTCGCGCGTCGTTGCGGAATGACCATGGGAATTGGAACAGGAGTGAGTCGAGCCGCCCGCTCTCGCGCAACGGTCCCAAGCCGCTCGTGAACAGGTCGAATTCCGCCCTTGTCCAAGGTGACGAACGTTCATGCGTAAACCGTTGCCATGCCTTGGCCAGGAAACGGAATTGCGGTTGGCCTTCGACAGCCCGGACCCAGCTCTCGGCGGCACGGGCCGTCGGGGGACGGTAAAACGAGCTATCGACCTCCACGCAATCGAGGTACCGCGCCACCAAGCGGAGCCGACTCGCCGTCTGGCCGGGTGGATACACCAGGTTCTCCCAATCGGGATAACTCCAGCCGGCCGTGCCGACCAGTATGGACGCGCTGGCCATGGTCGGCGTTGATTCTAGTGCCTTGTCAGAGTGGATTCAATAGGTGCGCAGGCCTTGGCCTGCGCACTCGAAGCCGAGTCCGCCAGATGCCGTCAGCCGATGGCAACGGCGCGGCTACCTGTCACATAACGATTGTCGCCAGTCTAGACGTAAGCCTTTTCGCCGTGCAGGGCTTCATCAAGACCCAGCTCTTCTTCTTCGACCGTGACTTTCACGCGGGTGAACTTGTTGATGATCCAGAGCATGACGTAGGTGAACACGAACGCGTACACAGCGGCGCCCACCACGGCGAGGGATTCCTTCATGAAGAAACTGCTGTCGCCCTGGAGCAAGCCGTTGGCGCCGGAATCGTTCATCGCTTTGTCGGCAAAAATGCCCAGGCAGATCACGCCGAGCACACCCCCCACGCCGTGCACGCCCCAGACATCGAGGGCGTCATCCCAGCCCAGCCGGTTCTTCATGTTGACCGCAAAATAACAGACCAGACTGGCCGCGATGCCGATCATGACCGCGCTCGGCGTGCTCACGTAACCAGCCGCCGGTGTGACGGCGGCCAGGCCGGCAATGGACCCGGTCAACAAGCCCACGAATTTCGGCTTCTTCTCGAAGATCCACGCCACGATCAGCCACACAATCGCCGCGAACGAAGCCGCCACATCGGTATTCAGAAACGCCAGTGACGTCACGGCGTCAACCCGCAGCTCGCTGCCGGCGTTGAATCCGTACCAGCCGAACCAGAGCAGTCCCGTGCCCAGCGCCACCAGTGGAATACTGTGCGGCCCCGGGGGTTCCGCAACCCGCCGACGGCCGACAAACATCACCGACGCCAGCGCGGCAAACCCGGCGATGCAGTGCACCACAATTCCGCCGGCAAAATCCAGCACGCCCCATTGGGCCAGCAGTCCGCCGCCCCAAATCATGTGCACCATCGGGAAATACACCAGCACCAGCCAGGCAACCAAAAAGATCAGGTAGGCCGGGAATCGCACCCGGTTCGTAAACGCGCCGGTGATCAGGGCCGGGGTGATCTGGGCGAACATCATCTGGTAGGCAATCAGCACGAACAGGGGAATCGTCTTGGAACCGGTGAAGGCGTCCATCGGGTTGAGTCCGCGAAAAAAGGCGTGGTCGAGATTGCCGATGACGCCGCCCTGGCCGCCACTGAAGCACAGCGAGTAGCCGAAGGCGAACCAGATGACGGTCGTGACCCCCATCGAAACGAAACTTTGGATCATGATGGCGAGCACGTTCTTGCGGCTGACCAACCCGCCGTAGAAGAAAGCCAGCCCCGGGGTCATCAACATGACCAGGCTCGTGGCCACGAGCATGAAACCGGTATTGCCAGTATCGAAGACGTTAGACATAACGGCGCTCCTCCATGATAAATGCCTCAGCCGGGGTGAAGTACATCGGTACGCCAAGCAGAACTGCTCTGGCCGCATCCATGCATTCTCTGAAGCTTGGGCCGAATTACCGCACACACACCAGCAGAAGGCAAGAGTTTTTTGCGATGCCTCGGGCCGGCGCTGTTGTCCATCACCAGCGCGACTCTCCTGCAGGCCGCGTCAACGAGTCCGGGGCCGTTGGTCAGGCGACGACCTCATGTTGGCGGGCCGGGGCTGCCTGCAAAACCTTTTTGACTTTGCGGCAGGCTGCTGACACACTTCGACGCACCGACTTGGCCGAGCGAGCGTTGAAGGAGGCTCGCGTCGCACCGATGAGTCCAAAAAAACCATCATCTGTACCCGTGGCCCGTAAATCGCAACAGCCCGAGCCTGAAGCGGCTCCGAAAACCAGGCTGTGGCCGTCGGCCGGGTTTCTTCCGCATGTGGCGGTCGCGTTCGTGCTTGGCGCCATCGTGCTGTTCACGTACTGCAACACGTTGTACAACACGGGGTTCGCGCTGGACAACAAGTTCATCATTCTCGAGGACCCGCGCCTGCGGGATGCCAACCACAACAATCTTCACCTGATTTTCACCCAGGACTACTGGTGGCCAAAGGCCGTCAGCGGCCTCTACCGTCCGTTGACGACGTTGTCGTATCTGTTCAACTACAGCACCCTCGGCAATGGGGCTCACGCCGCTGGCTACCACTGGGTCAACTTCGTCCTGCATTGGGCGAACTCGGTGCTGGTTTACTTTGCGGTGCTGGTGCTGATGGAACGGCTTTGGCCGGCGTTTTTCGTGGCGGCGCTGTTCGGCACTCACCCGGTGGCCACCGAGTCGGTGGCCAACATCGTCGGACGCGCCGACCTGTTTACGACGTTGTGGGTATTGGTCGGCTTTCTCTGCTACGTCAAGAGCACGACCGCCGAACGCAAGACCGAACCCGAACGCAAGCCGTTGATGGTCTCGGGCGCAATCTGCGCATTCCTGTTGGCGTTCGTGGTCGTCAGTTGGAAGTACCCGACGCTGCTCCCATCCGATATCCAAAGCGGCCTGGTCATCACCCTGGCGCTTGTGGCGCTGGGCACCGGCACGGTGGCGTTGGCCTGCTTCGCTGGGGGGTGGGGGAAAATGTTGCCGCTGACCATTTTAATGCTGACGACGGCCGTCAGCGTGTTTTGCAAGGAATCGGGCGTGGTCGTCTTCGGTGTGATCTTGCTCTACGACTTTTTGTACCGCCTGCGCCGCAAACAGCCCAACTGGCTGGCCAACCTCATCTCGAATTTCTCGGAGTTCGCCCTCAAGGGCTACGTGGTCCTGGTCGCGCCCATCCTCACGATGTTCTATGTCCGCAGCCAGATTTTTGGGCAACTGCGCCCGCCCGAGCTGCCCTGGGTGGACAACCCGCTGGCCATGCCCGGTGTGAGCTTCCTGACCGCGCGCATCACCGCCATCAAGGTGATTGGGAAATATTTCTGGCTGCTGCTCTGGCCGCAACAGTTGTCGTGTGACTATTCCTACAATCAAATCCCCATCGTCAACTGGCATTTGAACACGTGGGAAGACTGGAAGGCCATCGTCGCCCTGGTGTCCATCGTGATCGTGCTGCTGGTGGCCATTCGCAATTACCACCGCAACAAGCCGCTGTTTTTCTTTATCTTCTTCTTCTTCGGCACGTTGCTGCCCTCCTCCAACCTGATCCCCAATCCGACGTTTGGCCAGTCATTCTTCGACAAGCTCTCGTGGTGCATCGGCAGCATCATGGCCGAACGGTTTTTGTACCTCCCATCGATCGGATTCGTCGGTTGCCTGGTCGTCGCGGTCTACTCAATCTGTCGGCGTCTCATCCCCAATCTGGACGTCTCTCCCTGGGCGCAACGCATCTGGTTGCAGGTCGTCGCGCGTACGGCCCTGAGCCTGATCGTCGTCGCCTATGGCGTGCGCGCCTTCAACCGCAACGAGGACTGGAAGGATGATGAAACATTGTGGACGAAGGCCGTCCAGACGTGTCCGGACAGCTTCAAGTCCCACAAGTCCCTGGCGTTCGCCCTCTATGAGAAAGATCCCGAGGGAAAGAATATCGATCGCATCCTTGACGAAGCCGAAAAGGCCCGGCAGGTCACGGACAAGACCCAGATCGTCCTGCTCCATCTCGGCGCCTACTATCGCATCAAAGGCGACACCTACGCCCAACATGCGGGGGACGGAGTGACCCTGGTGCCCTCGGCGCAGAGCCTGCCGTGGTATCGGAAATCGGTGGAAGCGCTGTCGAATGCCGTGCCCCTCGACGAAGAATTCAATGCGGACAATCGCCAGAAGGAATTGAAGCGCGGTCGTAATCCGAACGAGATCCCGGACATTGGCAACCACGAAATCTACTGGAATCTCGGGATCTCCTATATGCGCCTGTCGGAATACCAGAACGCGCTGAATGCCTACATGCACATGCGCCACCTGGCCCCCACGAACCCGGACGCCTACCTGAGTATCGCGTCCGTCTATCTGGCGACCAATCATGCCGAAGAGGCCGCCGTCTCGTTGCTGCAGGCGCTGTTGCTCGACGGCAGTCGCACGCAGGCGTTACGGCTGCTCGCGGATATCTACCGGCAAATTGACAAGGAAGGTTGCGCCGTCATCATGAACCAGGGAGAACCCCGCCTGAATCTGGACTGCACCATTGTCCGCAATCATATCTGCTCGGCCTACTATGGTTTGATTCAGGTCTTCCTCGAATCCCAGGACCGGGAAATGCATCGAAAAGCGGTCGATGCCGAGCAAAATGCCGTGCAAAATTACCGTTGTCCTCCCGACGCTTTCAAGAAACTGTTTCCAGACCAACCGAGTATCCTGAGCCTGACACAATGACCAGAATCCTTCGCGGCCTGATGGCCGCCTCCCTGATCGTTTCCGCTGCCTGGCCGACCCACGCGGCGTCCACCAACGCGACCCCGGAGTCCCTGAAGCTCCAGGATTGCATCGACCTCGCCCTCCGGCAAAACCCGACCATTCTCAAGGCCCGGGAGGAAATCCGCCGGAATCAGGGCGTCGTTGTCGAAGTCCGCGCGCAAGCGATCCCGCAGATCACGGCCTCCGGCTCGTACGAAGGCATTGATCGGCACGCCATCGATGCATTTCCCTTTCCTGCGACCGGGGTAACCAATGGTAACTCCAACACGCTCTTCAAAAACCAGGAGCAGCCATGGACGGCCGTGGTTGAGATCTCGCAGCTGGTCTACGCCGGCGGGCGGGTGACTGCCGCTCTCCGCGCCGCGAAACTTTCCGACCAGATCGCCGCTTTGGGGTTCCAGAGCGCCGTCGCCGACACGATCCTGGATGTGCGGA
Organism: uncultured Verrucomicrobiae bacterium; assembly: GCA_963713705.1. GTDB lineage: Bacteria > Verrucomicrobiota > Verrucomicrobiia > Palsa-1439 > Palsa-1439 > Palsa-1439. The sequence continues at coordinate 31,300 of CAVQMY010000012.1, read as the reverse complement.
AGGATTTTTACCAGATCCTCCTCGACGTGGCGCTGGTCGATGTCCGCGAACAATCGGTGAAGCTCTTGGAAGAACAACTCCACGACGCCCAGTCGCGGTTCGACGTCGGGTCCGTCCCGCGCTTCAACGTGCTCCGCGCCGAGGTTGAATTGGAGAATGCCAAACCACCACTCATTCGCGCCCAGAACGATCTTCGTATCTCGAAGGAGTCCCTGGTGAAATTACTGGCCATCGACGCCCCGAACCAGACAAATGCGTTTACCCCGATCAACTTTGAGGGGAAACTGGTGTATGAACACCGGGCTTGGGAGTTGCCCACCGCCCTTGAACAGGCTCTCCAACGCCGCCCCGAATTGCTTTCGGCGGAGCGACAAGTCAGTGTCGCCAAAGCCAATGTTCAAGTCGCTTCCTCCGGCTACAAACCCCAGGCGTCCGTGTTCGGCAATTATGGATGGCACGACTACACCTTCGCTAATGATCCCAGCGACACCCGTGAGGGCTGGACGTTGGGCGCCAATCTGAACTGGGCGCTGTTCGACGGCATGCTCACGCGCGGGAAGGTCACGGAAGCCCGCGCGCAATTGCAGGAGGCCAACCTCGATTACGCCGACACGCGCCGCCAGGTGGAATTGGAAGTCCGCCAGGCCTATTCCGATTACCTGCAAACACTCGAATTGATCGAAGCCCAAAAGAAAACCGTCGAGGAAGCCGAGGAAAGCCTGCGGTTGGCCGAAGCGCGCTTCCGGGCCGGAACGGGCACGCAACTGGATGTTCTCAGCGCCCAGACCGCCCTCACCGAAGCCCGCTCCAATGAAATTCAGGCGCTCCACGACTACAACGTCGCCATCGCCACGCTCGAACGCGTCACCGGCATGACCGTGCGTATGGCCGATTGACCCATGCCGTTCGAAACCTTCGCACCGTTGAGCCGGATTCCCTTCATCACCCACGCGTTCACCCTCCGCACCAGCGACGACACCAAGGCCGATGATTTTGAAGCTCGTGCCCTGCCGACGCTCGGATTCGCGTCCAACCGATTCGTTTCGGCGGAACAGACACACGGCAACGGCGTGGCGGCCGTCTTCGAGACCACCGGTGAGCGCGTGCCGATGGTCGACGCGCTGATCACGGCCACGAAAAACCTCCCGCTGGTGATTCGCTGCGCCGATTGCGCCGCCGTGTTTATCGTGGATCGACACACCCCTGCCATCGCCCTGGTCCACTCCGGAAAGAAAGGCACGCTGGCGAACATCGTGGCAAATACGCTGGCGGTCATGACGCAGCGGTTCGGCACGGATCCCGGCGATTGCCTGTCGTTGATCGGCCCGTCCATCGGCCCGTGTCACTACGAGATGGACATCTGGAGTGGCATCGAAGGACAACTTCGCGAAGCGGGCGTCCGGGACATCCACAATCCCCGTGTCTGCACCGCCTGCCATCTGGACCGCTACTTCTCGTATCGTGCCGAAAAAGGGCGTACGGGACGGATGCTCGCCGTCTTGTCGTTGAAATCGCCATGAGCCTGTTCGTCCCTCCGCGACGGTTCGATCCCCATGTCCCAGAAGTTATGGACCGGCTCGGGAATGACGCGACCCTGCTCCGCGCCGATCTCCGTGTACTGGACTACATCAACCGCTTTCTGGGTGGCCATCGCATCGCGCTGGATTATCTGGATGAACTCCTGGACACCGTCCCAATGAACCACGTCACGATTCTGGACCTGGCTACGGGCGGCGCGGATGTCCCCCGAGCCATCGTTCAGTGGGCGCGCCAGAAGCGTATCGGTGTCGAAATCACCGCGGTGGACCGAAACCCCGAGATTCTGACGATCGCGCGGGAGCAGTGCGCTGGGTGGCCCGAGATTCGGATCGAACAGCACGACCTGCTGGCATTGCCCTACGCGGCGGCCAGTTTCGACGTCGTGACGTGTTCGTTGACGTTGCACCATTTCACCAGGGCCAATGCGGTTGCAATCCTCGAGCGCATCGATGATATTGCGCGGGTTGGCTACATCGTCAGCGACTTGCGGAGGAATCGAATCGCGATCGGATTGAGCAAACTTATGGCGCGCACCATCATCCGGAACCCCATTGCGCGTTTCGACGCCCCGGCCTCCTGCGAACGAGCCTTCAGCGTCGCCGATCTGCGCGCGATGGCCGCGCGCGCGGGTCTGGACAACTTTACCATCCGTCGCCAGCGGTTCTTCCGCATGGCAATGGCAGGACGCAGATGAATGTACGCACCGAGAACTCGATCGTCATCAACGCCCCGCTGGCCAGGGTTTTTCAGGAAACATCCAATTTGTTGCTCTGGCCAAAGGTGCTGCCGCACTATCGCTGGATTCACATCCTGAGCGTCGGTGATGATGGCCTGATCGTGAAAATGGCCGCGCGACGCGGCTGGCTGCCCGTTCAATGGACCTCTCGATTCACGGTCGACCCGAATACCCCGGAATTGCACTTCGAGCATCTCAAGGCGTTTACGCGCGGGATGACGGTCCGGTGGACGTATACAACCACACCCGGCGGTGTATTGGTCAGCATTACTCACGAACTCGAGCGCCCTTCGGCGTTTGGCCGATGGTTCGCGCAGCACGTGCTGGGTGATCTGCTCATCGGGCCCATCGCTGCGCGTACGTTGTCCGGTTTCAAAACGTATCTGGAACAGAACGCGAGCTGAGCACTCCCAACGTATGGAAAGCATGTCGCAACGCGTCGCCATCACGGGGATCGGGGCCATCACTGCCATCGGCAGCGGCAAGGACAAACTGTGGCAGGGGATTCTGCGGGGCGAATCAGGCATTCGACGCATCACCCACTTCGATCCATCGCCGTTCGACTCCCAAATCGCCGGTGAGGTGACCGATTTCGACCCGTTGGCGCATTTCCCCGCGCGGCGCGTGAAACGACTGGATCGATTCGCGCAGTTTGCGCTCGTGGCCGCGAAAATGGCCCTCGACGACGCAAACCAATCCGCTCGACCGCTGTACGCGGAAGGCCCTCCGCACCCGCAGATCGGCGTCTGCACCGGCACGGCGCTGGGCGGCGTGGCGCTGGCCGAGCACCAGCACGAGTTGTTCATGCGTCAGGGTATTCGTGCCGTGAATCCGGCCCTGGCATTTCTCGTGTTCGGCGGCTCCGGCGGTTCCCATGTCGCGATCGAATTTGGCTTTACCGGACCGGGTCACACGAATTCGAATAGCTGTGGCTCCGGTGCGATTGCGTTGGGAGAAGCGTTCCGGTTGATCCGGGGAGGCCAGGCACTGGCGATGGTGGCCGGCGCGGCCGAAGCGCCGCTGGCCCCGCTGACGTTTGGCGCGTTTGACGTGCTTCATGCCCTGAGCAAGAACAACGTCGATCCGGCCCGGGCCTGTCGACCATTTGATGCGACGCGCGACGGATTCGTCATGGGGGAAGGGGCAGCGATGTTCATTCTCGAAGAGCGCGGCCACGCGCTCCTGCGGGGCGCGCACATTTATGCCGAGATCCTGGGCTACGCCTCCAACAATGACGCCTATCACATGCTGGCGCCCCGCCCGGATGCATCCTGCGCGGCCCGGTGCATTCGCCACGCGCTGGCGGACGCGCGTGTATCCCCGGCGCACATCGATTACGTCAACGCCCACGCCACGGGCACGCCGCTGGGGGACGCCGCAGAAACGCTGGCCATGAAGCAGGTTTTTGGCGAGCGCGCCCATCGGATCCCCGTCAGTTCCACCAAGCCGTTTCACGCCCACGCTCTGGGCGCGTCGGGTGCGATTGAGATGGCCATCTGCGCGCTGGCGCTGGAGCATGATTACCTGCCGCCGACCCTGAATCTGCGGCAGCCCGATCCCGAGTGTGACCTGGATTACATTCCCGAACAGGGTCGGCCAGCCCGGGCAAACCGGATTCTGTCGAACAGCTTTGGCTTTGGTGGCATCAACGCAAGCCTTGTTCTCGCCCGTCATGAATGAGTTCGACGTGATGGTGGTCGGCGGCGGGCCGGCGCGACCGCCGCCGCGGCTTGTGCGCAACGGGGTTTGCGGGTCGCGCTGGTCGAGCACGCCCGGTTTCCACGCCACAAGGTCTGCGGCGATGTCATCAACCCGAACTGCTGGCCGATCTTCGAACGACTCGGCGTGGCCCGGAAAATACAGGAGTTGCCCCAGCAAATAATTGAAGGCGCCAGCTTCACCACCACGGGCCGTCACATTCTCGCCGTACCTCTACCGCGCCGGACGGTGGCCATCCGCCGCAGCCTGCTGGATGCGGCATTGCTTGATCACGCGCGCTCGTGCGGGGTGCATGTCATCGAAGACGAAACGGTCCATGATGTTTTGGCCAATCGTCGCGTGGTGACCAGCCACGGAGAATACGGTGCCCGAACCGCCATTATCGGCGCGGATGGACGGCATTCGGTAGTGGCGCGCAAGGCCGGCCTGGCCTGTCTTCGGCGCAGAAGGTAACGAATCCGTTGCGTTCCAATCGCATTTCCGCGCACCCTGCGACATTGGATCACCGGGTGCAACTGCATCTGTTCCGGGGCGGCTACTGCGGTCTGGTGCGCGTGGACACCGAGTGCGCCAATCTCTGCATCGTGACCGGTCCGTGGGCGGCGCGATTTCACCGTGACTGCGAAGCTCTGTTTGCGCACACCGTCTGGCAGAACCCCCATTTCCGCGAGTCGGGAGTGGCACCCGAACCGCTTGAACCTTTGCGGAGCGCGCATCCGCTCCAGGCACCGGCGAACCGCGCAGCAGGACATGGCGTCTTCCTTGCGGGCGACGCGCTGCGCGTGATGGAACCGTTCACGGGTCAGGGAATCTTCTTTGCGTTGCGGACGGGAGAGATGGCCGCGGAAGCCATCAGCCTTCCATCGCGCCGCGAAGAATGGTACGCGGCCGCCGTAGCACAATTGTACCGGCAACGCGGCCGGACCAACGATTGCCTCCGTCACGCGATGTACCGCGAGCGGGCGGCGCGCGTCGTTATCCCGCTCGTGCGCCACGCACCCCGACTGGCACACTGGCTGGCTGACAACGTTCTTGGCGGCGAGCGCTGATTTCGGGCGCCACAATTGCGGCATCCGGGGATTCTCAATCTCTACTCTCGAATCGAATCTCGAATTAAGATCGGCAGACTTAACAATTCGGCGATGTTCTGCAAAACGTGGTCGGCAGACGTGAGGTACTCTTTTCCCATGGTGGTCTCGACGGCCACGCAGCGCATCCCCGCATTGCGTGCCGCCTCAATGCCGAGCGGCGCGTTTTCCACGACGAGACATTCTTCAGGACGCAATCCGAGTTGGCGGGCCGCAGTAAGATAGGGATCCGGAAACGGCTTGGCTCGGGGAACCTCATCGCCTGTGATAATGAAATCAAAATGGCCCTGCCGCTCGCCATTGAGGGAATGCTGCATGTTCTTCAAGGCGCAGGCCGTGACGAGCGCCACTTTGAATCCGCGCCGGCGCAGCTCGTCGATTGTCTCAAATGCCCCGGGATAGGTGGTGACCTGCACGATGCTCCGAAAATAGGCGCGCTTCTCCTCGATAAACGCAGCCTGCCGGGCATCGGGAATCGTGACTCCTGTTTCCTTCATGAGAATCGGCAGAATCTCCCGCGAGTTCCTCCCTTCGTGCACAAGCACCGTCAGCTCGCTGACAGGGGAGCCACCGTGTTTTTCGAACATGTGCTTCCAGGCAAGATAGTGGTAGTGAAGGGTATCGACGATCACGCCGTCGAGGTCGAATAACACGCCGCGGATCATATGGTCTCCTATCATTTATTTCCGTACTTCCGACACTTCCCGACGCGCCTCGGCCAATTCTGGTTATTGGTCATTGGGGTCAACTCTTGAAAGTTGGCAGTCAATCAGTTTCCCTTCTTCTCAATCTTCGCCCACATGTCTTTCAGCGTAATCGTCCGGTTGAAGACGAGCTTACCACGTTGGGTGTCGGGGTCGAGGGCGAAGTAGGCGAGACGCGCACATCTACGCCGAGATCCCTGGCTACGCCTTCCAACAATGATGCCTATCACATGCTGGCGCCCCGCGCGGACGCATCCTGCGCGGCCTGGTGCATTCGCCACGCGCTGGCAGACGCGCATGTATCCCCCGGGCCCATACCGATTACATCAATGCCCACGCCACGGGCATGCCGCTGGGGGACGCCGCTGAAACGCTGGCTGGCTGACAACGTTCTTGGCGGCGAGCGCTGATTTCGGTAGCCTGCGTCCTCAATGAACCGCAATGCCAGCCATCGGGCTGTCTTCCTCGACCGGGACGGCACGATCATGGAGGATACCAGCTACATCGGCGACGTCGAGCGCGTCGTGCTGATTCCGGGCGCCGCGGCCGCGCTCCAGCAACTGCAGGATGCGGGCTACTGGTTGTTTGTGATCACCAATCAATCCGGCGTCGGGCGCGGTTATTTCACCCGGGAAGCCGTGGAGGCCATCCACGCGCATCTCGACGAGTACTTCGTCGACGCGGGCGTGCACTTCGATCGCTACTACATCTGCCCGCATCATCCGGAAGACAACTGTGACTGCCGCAAACCGAAACCGAAATTCCTGCTCGACGCGGCGCGCGAGTATGGGCTCGAGCTGTCGCGCTGCTTCATGATCGGCGATCGCGCGAGCGACATTCAGACCGGGGCCAACGCCGGCACCAAGACGGTCCTCGTGTTGACGGGCGCGGGCCGCGACACGCTCGCCGACCCGGAGGTCAGGCCCGATTTTGTGGCCGAGAACATCCTCGCCGCGGCAACGTGGATCCTCACCCACGGGTCGTAGCCCCTGTTTTTTCCTGAGTTGCACTCTGACGCCTTTTGAGAGATGGTAGGCAGAAGCATTTCGACCCATGAAAGCCCTCCGAGATCCCGATCGAAAGGCGCTCGCCAAACTGCTGGCGGACGAGGATCCGCGTACCATCCAGTTGCTGCAGGAAACACTGGCGGGACGGGGCGAAGAAGGCATCCGGTTACTGGAATCTGTCGTGCGCGAGGGCGACCCCACGGCGCAGCGCAACGCGACGCAAATTTTGCGCGTCCTGCGCGAGGCCGCGGCGTGGGAGGCCCTGGGAAAGTTTTGCGCGACATGTGGGAGCCACTTCGACATTGAGGTCGCCACCTGGCTGGTGGCCAAGACGCGTTACCCGGAGTTCGATGAAGCCGCGTATCGCACCCGCATCGATCAGATGGCCCAGGAGTTGCGCGAACGATTGACGGGGCGCGAGACACCGCGAGCCACCGTAGAAGTCTGCAATCACTATCTGTTTCGCACGCTGGGCTTCCAGGGCAATCGCCAAGATTACTACGACCCGGACAATTCCTATCTCAACCGCGTCCTGGATCGTCGGTTGGGTATTCCGATCAGTTTATCGGTGATGTATCTGTTGCTGGCCCGCCGGCTGCACCTGCCGTTGATCGGCATCAACATGCCCGCACACTTTCTGCTCAAGTGGCATTCCACCAGCGCGAGTTTTTATTTCGATCCGTTCCATGAGGGCGAGTTACTGGACGAGGCGGATTGCCGCGAGTTGTGCAAGCGGTTGGGCGTCGCTTTCAATCCCGCGTTCCTGACTCCCACCACTCCGCAGATCATCCTGCTGCGAATGTGCAACAATCTTCAGGCGATCTATGCCGACCGTGAACCGGCTCGGGCGGAGCAATTCGGACGGTTTGCGGCCATGCTCTCCCGGGTATAGTTCCGGCGGATCATTTCTTCCGACAAGCGTGGCCCTTCACGCGTTAGCGCGCGGAACTCGCCGCCGTGACCGCGCTCGTTACGGGCTGGTGACGGTGAGCACGAGCTTGCCGTATTGGCCTGCCGGGCCTTCCCCAACGATGAAGAACGTGTTGGTCCCGTCCGTGTTGAAGCTGAGTTGCACTCCTTCGTTGCCGATGTTGTTCTGCGCACAGGTCACTTCGGCGAGGTTGTTGCTTCCGCAGGAACCCTTCCAAACGTCCAGCATCGTGTAGAAGTTGCTGCCCGCCGTAGATACCGTAAACTGCCTTCCGCTGATGCCGATGTCTGGGGTAATTTGCCACACGGCATCCGGACCCCCGCCGCCGGGAAGCCCGTTGTTGTTCAGGCATAACGTCGAGGGCGGCATATTGTTCGTGTAGGCATTGAGACTGACACTCGTCGTGAACACGGCTTTCGCAAATGGATCGGAACTGTTCGGAAACACAATGACCTGTGCCGCGCTACAGGAGTCGTTAACGCCGGGGCATGTCTCCTGCAACATCGGGTCTTGGGAGATTTTCTTCAATGTGGTTTTGATGCCAGATGACGTTGTAAGCCTGCCGGTCTGCGGCGAGCATTCCACAAGCCCGTTTGGCAGGTTGTTGGTCAGGCCGCTACCGTTGAATTTCGCGAGAAGTGCGGTCATGGTGTGGATGGCCACGACATCGTAGCCAGCGCCAACCGCCTGGGCTTGTGAGATCAGGTCGGGCGGAAAGTTGGTCGTGACTCCGCCGTTGACGTACGTGGCATTACCGGGAAAGGTGCCAAACAACGAGGCGTTGGCGGTGGCAGCGATCAATTCCACCGCCAACTTTTTGCGCGCCACGCACAATGAGGAAGCCCTGAGCTTCGCAGCCTGTGAACCTCCGGGTTCACCTGTCACGCCGGTCGATCTCCAGTAAAAGCTGAGCGCTTCGATAAAGGTGTCGTAGGCATCGACCACATTGTCCGCGTTGCGATCGGCCGTGGGCAGGATGACAAATCCGAGGTTCATCACGCTGCCATTGGCCTGGATGGCATTCAGCAGGGTGGCGCAATTCGTGTCGGTCAGAGAGAAACCGTGCGTAAACCAGAAACGCGAGTTTCGCGTAACCACCTGGGTACTGGCCGTACTGGTCAGGCTGACGTTCAAGGCGGACAGCACGGCACCAATGGGATTGGCAACGACGCTCTCACCGATTGAGTCTGCGGCAAACACCAAGCCCACGGCGTTGTTGTTGACATCGACAACCGGTGAGCCGGAGTCCCCCGACAAAACAAACGCATTTGTCGCGATGGTCGGTTGAATCAGGATCTGATTGGTGTAGATCGCCGTCCCGCAGGTGGTGGCACACGGGGCTGGTTCCGAGTAGACAACCGCAACGGTCATATTGAGACCGGCTACGATCCCTTCCGTACAATCCGTGGTTCGCCCGTTCTTTCTGACGAACTGTCCGATGAACGCGGGAACGACATTGTTCACCTGCGGCCCGAGATTCAGAATGTTAGCCGATATGGCCGCATCGGAGCTTTGAACGTAGCCGCAGTCAACCTCGTTGTCTGCGAGGCCGGAAAAATCGATTGGGACGGTTCGGACAAGGGTGCCGATGTTCTGGCCCGGGTTGCAATTGACATCTACCGACCCGGGTTGATACTCCGGCGTGCCGAAGGGTGCCGTGCTCGGGCATCCATCGACGCCATGACCGACGACGTGGTTGTTGCTAATCCAGCCGATCTGACCGCTGGCATTGTCACGGACTTTGTATCCAATCGTGCCGCTGGCACAGCACCCGCCAAATAGAAGTGCATTTCCGCCCGAAACTCCCAGAGGGACAGGGAGCGGGTAGGAAACTTGGGGGTTGCTTCCGCCGCATTGCAGGGCGTTAAGTTTTCCCACGACCATCACCTGCACTGGAAAGCCGTCCAAGCTGCTGGGCAGCAGGGCCGCAGTATTTGTATTATCGACGAGGACCAGCAGCGATAAGCTTTCGCCTGACCCGCCGATGCCGACCCCTTTCACGCCTTCGGTTGCGAGAAGCGCCGGTTGGTTGGCCGCTTGCACTGCGATCGCCCTTCCCAAATCCGGGTTGCCGGGGAATGGTTGAGGTTGGAGCGATTGCGCCCGCGAGTTTGTTCCGAGGAACGCACTGAGCGCACAGAGTGCTGAAACACCTACCCGTATGCTGCTACGCATCGGTTGCCGCTCGCTGAGAACATTGAGTTGACGGATTGTCACATTTTTCACTTTGTCCCTATACACGCGCATTCGATTCATAAAAGCCTCCGCAGATGTATGCATCCACACCCACCGAAAAGAGGGCCAAATTGTCTTTCAGCCTCGTCTGTCATCCGGGCCATCCACGACTTCCGAACAACACTGCCTGGTCACTCAATGCACTGATGCCAATCTGTCCAGTGATCCAACGCCCTACTTCGCCACGACCGTTGCTCGGACGGTATCTTGCTTGGTTGAATCATTGACCGATGTAAACGTTAATGTAAAGGTTGCCGTGGTTCCCTTTGCCACGATGGTTTTGTCCGCGTAGATCACCACGCGGATTATGGATGAATCCCCGGTCACTGCTCCCGCCGCCATCGTGGTGGTCGCAAAGTTGCCCGCGACAACGGCGGTGGTCACGTCGACGCTGTCGGACGGTTTGCTACCGAGGAAGTAATTCGCCGTGAACCCCAAGCCGCCGTCGATTTGTTGACCTTGGACAAGAAACTGGTCAGGGCCCGCCCCGATGTTCTTCAGGGCCACATAAAACGACACGCCACCTTTGTCATCCTGAATAGCCGTTGGCTTCTCCAGATGCAGATTCTGGCTGACCTCCTGCCCAATGCCGGTCGTGTTAATAATGCCAAACCCCGCCATTTTCTTCAAGGTGGTGTTCTTGCCAATCGCCGCGTCCGGCTGACTGAGGGCGCTCATGCCAGTCAGGGTCACCAATTGCGGGCTGCCGGCATTGTTGGAGATCGACAAGGTGGCCGAACGCGATCCTCCGGTCGTGGGGGTAAACTCCAGATCAACCACACACGTGTTACCAGTCGATATGGGTCCTGTGATGCACGGGTCCGAGACGACAATGAAATCACCCGTATTTCCCGCCGTGGGGGCGATACTACTGATCACCAGCGGAGCCGTTCCACAGCTCGTGATCGTCAGGCTTTGCACCGTGCTGGTCGTCCCAACCAGTTGATTGGAAAAGGTGAGCGTCGTGCCGGTGCCCAGGCATATAAGCGGGGCGGGTGCGGTCGCCGTCCCGGTCAGGGTAATACTGCGTGGACTACCGACCTGGTTGTCCGTAAACACGAGATTCGCTTGTAGCGCCCCAAGATCATTCGCTGCGGGTGCAAATGCCACGCTCACACCGCAACTGACGTTCGGGTTGAGAATTGCACCCTGACAACCGTCCGAGGTGATCACGAAATCCGCCGCGTTTGATCCGGTAATCGAGACGGATTGTACGTTCACCGGCACCGTCGTTCCGTTCAAGTAGGTTGCCGTCTGATTCGTACTGATCGTCCCGGCAACCTGATTGCCAAACGTCAGGCCGGAAGACGGCGCAATCGTTATCGGTACCACGCTCGCGGTCACGTTGAGCACCATGGTGCCGCCAGGACCGCCACTGGCCGGCTCGACGACGATGAAATAGTCATTCGTCCCGTCTGCCGTAAAGGAGACCTGCGATTGATTCGTCGACACGATTTCCGTCAGTGCGCCGCAATCGCCACGCACAAGTATGGCTTGGGGAACCACCGGCACCTCCCAAACTGACAAGATGTTCTCGAACGAGCTGCCAAATGTGTTCACCGTGAACGTGACTCCCGGTGTCGGCAGCGGGATCTTGAAGAATTCCTCGGAACCGCCAGGCCCCGCTGTGGGGCTTGGAAATACCTCGTTGTAGCCCAAGGTGCCACTGTTCGAGACAGTTGTAAGGGTATTGGTAAATGAATACGGGAAATCCGGGATGATGATGGCGGTCTGACAGGCGTTATTGGTCGTCATGTTGGGGACGTTGGTCAAGGTGTTCGTTGCCGCGTTGTATACAACCAACGCAAAATCTTGATTCAACGTGTTGGAACCGCCCGGCGGAGTCGGCTCGCCCACGTTGGGAACACCATTGCCCGCAATATTCACGGCGCGCACGACTACCTTCCAGGGAGCACCGTTCGACACCGCCAGAATGCCGTTGAGCATATTCGTCGGGTTCAAAAACACACTTTGCATGTTGTTGATCGTATCGATGTGGTTGTTGGTCACCGATACATTCTCGAAAAAATTATTTCCGTTGTACGTGGCTCCGCCAATCGTCACTTCCAGGTCCAGATCATTGACCAGTGCGCTTCCGGGGGCATCGGTCCATGCCAGGGTCACGCGGAATGGCTGATAGCTATTGGTGATCAGCCCCGACAATTCATAGCTTTGGCCCGACTGCGAAAAATAGGTCTGCTGCGGCGCCGGATTCGTGGTAATGAGTGGCGAATCAATCGCCCGCGGCGAGCTTTCGTCCCGAATCGCGCGTCCCACGCCGTCGAACATCCGTAATAAGTCCAGTTCTCCCATGCCCTGCGCATTGGACGGCAGCGTGTCCATGGTGCCGTACTGCGGGTTGGTGATGGGTAGATAACGGGCCGCATTGCAAATATACGCCTTGGCCATCGCCGGGCTGGGTTGTAACAAGGCGTTACCCAACTCATTGGTCAGCCGATTCTGGAAATACCACCACAAAAGTTGAATGCCCCCGGAAACCGCCGGCGCGGCAAAACTACTGCCGGAATCGCATTCGTACAGGCCGATGCCAGCAGGGGTCGAGTTGACCAGAGTACTATCGATAAATGGAGGACAAGTGTAAAGATTCGTCTGGCTCTGGCTCGCGACAATGGTGTTGTCGCCCAGATTCCCGTCGGAATCTTCATTGACAAGATGATCGATCCCGAGCACGGGATCGTTGTAGAGCGCCAATTCAGACGACGCACCAACAATCGTCGTGCCCGGCGCGACAATCTCGGGTTTGAACCGCCCATCGAGCGTGGGACCGAAAGCCGTGAACGGGGGAAGAACCAGCGAATTTGTTTCCTGATAGTCCGGCGCGCAGCCGCTGCCGTCCAGTCGCACGCTATCGGAAGAGCCGACAGTGATGACATTCTTGGCCGTGGAGGGAGCCGTGAGGCGAATATCGCCAAATCCCCCGACGGTACCACCGGCGCCGCCGTCACCCAAGAGGTTGTTCGCCGCGAAAACGACGATAAATTCCTGATTGAGTGGAGACGGACCGGGCACAGTAACATTATTCGAGTCCCCCACGGCCAGCGCGTCGCGAACGAGGGTATCGTAGGTATACGAATCAGGAGTGTATTCCCCGCCGTTCGACCCGTCCGTGTTCAACGCATCGCTCCAACTGTTGTTCTGAATACGCGCCCCGTTGAAATAAGCCGACGCGACCAGCCCTGTAAACGTATTGATGCACAATGTCGTCCCGTCGATCACTACTTGATTCGCGGTGACGTGCGCCGCCTGGGACCAGATGCGCGAGGCGCCGATCGACCCAAACGGCGAAACGCCAAGGCCATACTGGAACCCGCTCGGGTCCCGATGCTCGTCCGCGCCGAAAACCACCTGGGTGTTAATTATCTCCGTTGCGAGACTGAGTGTTTGGAAGATTAGTGCGCCCGAACTGGGGCAGGGGACAACCAGATTGGTCGTGAGGTTGCACGGCTGCGTCGCGAACGTAAACTGGCCGGTGCCGCTGCCGCCCGGAGTAACACCGCAGCCGGTAACAACAGCCGGAGAGATAGAACTCGTAAAGTTCGAAATTGCGACCGTCGAGTAGATGAACAGTTTGAAAGTGTTCGTCTGAACGTCGTATCCAGTGATAATCGAGGCCACGAATGTGCCGTGTCCGTAGAAATCGTCCGCCGAGTGAACGATGTCCTTTTGGTTAAAATTGTCATTCAATCCCGGGCATCCAAGTTCTGTGTCCATAACAACCTCCGGGGCCGGAAAATAACCGTTGAGGCCGGGTTCCAAATAGGCCACGCGCGTTCGGCCATTCGGACCGGAAAACGCCGGGTTCGCCACAACAGGCTGATCTTGACTATCAAGACCAAGACAGATATCAAGCCCCGTGTCTGCCACGTCCACTACTGGGTAGGCTGCCTGATTCGTAAACGCCGCCTGACCGCCCCCGACTGTGTTGGTCAGGAAATCCAGGTAATTGGTAATGCCCGTGGTGATCGACGGCCCAAACCCGGGCGCATTGGTTTGTGTGGTAATCAGGAGGTCCTGCACTTCGTCTAGGGGCACGCGTCGCTCGACCTTCTGGATCCACAACACGTCCGCCAGACGCGCCATTTTCTCAATGGCCGATGGGAGCGCCGTCATCTCCACAATCTCCTGCCCGGAGCGCTTCAGTGACGCCAAAACGGTGCCCAGCGCGTAAACATCACTCTCCACCTGTGGTTCCGCGGAACGATCAACAATGGCCACCCGAACCTTGATCGGCTGGCTCCCGGAAAGGAATCGAAGCTCCGGCGCAATCTTGTAGTAGGGATGATACGACCCAATCCACTGAATGGGGCCATTCGACCCGAGCAACTGCTCGAGTTTCTTCTCTGCCGCTGCGTCCACGAAAACCAGATAGGCGTTGTTCGGTACATACGAGACCACTCGTGCGCCGCTCGACTCAATCAGGTGCAGCCACTTGGGAATGACGGGGCCGCGGAGTTGTACCAGCCGCAGATATTTCCCCGTTGCGTCCACCTGGCGCAGATTGGCTGGGACGACCGGGTCTCCATCGCTCGTATCAAACGACAAATTTGTCAGCCGGATGTGGTTGAGGTCATTCGCCTTGACGGCGCGCGCGCCGTACGTGCGCGTCAACTCATCGACTTGCGCGTCGGTGGCTTGCACCAACCAGTAGGAACCGTAGTTCCAAACCCTGGTGATGCCCTTTTGCGTGAGTTGGTCAATCGTTTCTGTCGCGGCGGGGTAAATGATCACCTTGTTGTTGCTGGGCGGCAACGTGGGCGTCGCACGACTACGCACCCCAAACAGAATAAGGCCCATCAGAACAACCGGTACGCACCACTTGCTTTCGGAGAATTTCATTCCTCGCTATTCCTCCAACCGACATGTCATTCGGAAAGATTTGCTGGTATCGTCAAAGCTATCAAAAGGAGTTTTCCCATTGCAACCAGAATGTTCACAAAATTCTCGGTGACGGGGTTTCTCACGCGGCATCAAGCCGGAATGCGAGAATCTCTCGCCCCTCTTTCATAACACCAGAACTCTAGTGTGCTGTCCCTAACGCTTCGTTACAATGAATCGCTTCATTTTGACCAGATGGACATTGGAAAGGCATTTCAGTGACACCACACTAGCGGCGTCTCGTGGAAAGATGAAATTACGACATTCCCTATTTCCCGCCGGGAATTCACCCTAGAAAATTCACCCTGAAAAAGCTGTGACCGCTACCGATGGCGACGGGCCAGAGCACGACAAGAATGAATACGATTCTGGGCAATCTCCGCGCCGGAGATGCTTGGGTGTACTTCATACCCGTGACAAGCCGGTACGTCAGGCAGTTTGGCAATGGCGTGCTGCAAGGCGCTCACTGCGCGCCTTCCAACACCGAAGTGATGACGCGCGCCGTCGCGTCCCAACCGAACGTCGCGGCGTGCCGGCGCCCGCCCTCACCCAATCGCTGTCGCAACGCGGAATCAACCAGCAGTCGCCGAAACGCGTCGGCCAACGCGGTGACATCGCCTTCGTTGACCAGCAACCCCGTTTCGCCGTCCACGACCGCCTCGACCGCGCCGCCACTGCGATAACCGACCACCGGTTTTCCATGGAAACCGGCTTCGAGGTAACTGATCCCGAACCCCTCGACGCTCTTCGGCAACGAACGGCTCGTCATGGCGCAAATGTCACATCTGGTGATAGGTGCCGGCGAGTGTGTCCGCATTGATCTGGCCCAGGTGTTCGAAACTGATTCCCGCCTCCCGACATACCGCGGCGACCTGGCGCAAATACGATGTGTCGCCGATGCCTCCAATCTGGTAGACGATCCGCGATCGGAATTCGGCCGGTAGCCGCGCCAGCGCCCGCGCGGTGTCGAGCTGCCCCTTGCGCGGATGGACCCGGGCCAGTGTCAGGATGCGGATTCTGTCATCATCATTATTGCGCAATGCCGCGCCGCATGGTCGCATCGCCGCCGTACTGCACGCGCAGGGAGCGATGACAATCCGTCGCGCCAGTGCGGAAAGGAAACTCCGTTCAATAAGTGATTGGGAGTATTTCGACACCGTGAACACGCATTCGACTCGCGGAAAGAAGAGTCGCGCCCAAAACCTCCAGAACCCGCTCTTCTGGAATCGTAGCACCTCCGAGCCATGAACCACCGAGAGGACTCGCCGGCATTTCACCCATCCCAGCGGCACGAGAATCATGAACGCCATGTGCGCGCCCACGCTCGTCAGCACCACGGTCGCCTCCTCCAACTGCTTTCGCCGGGCCGCCACCTGGACCCCGAACCGGACCAGGTCCCCGAACCGCAAACTCCCGCACGCGGACAGCCGCATTACGGGAAATGCAAACTCATCGATCGCTCCCGACACTCGGTAGTCAGGCGCCCACACCTCAACCACCTCGCCAGCCCGCTGCAAGGCGGTCGCCAGTTCCTCGCTGTACGTGGCCACACCGCCACGAAACGGGGAGAATTCGTGCGTGCAGATCACGATCTTCGATTTGGGCTGTGGCGCGGCTGTCATGGATGGACAATCGTATTCTCAACAGACCCATCGCGCGATGCCAAATGAAAAAATCGCTTTCCCTTTGGCGCGAGGTTTGGTATCAGTCCCCCCGCGAGCAAGGACCAGCGCCCAGGCGCAGTGTCACATGAATGTAACTCTGACTGACCATGAAGTAGCCAACCTGAAAGATGGATTGCGCCGGTGCAGTCCCGAAACAATCGACGCGGCGGTTCGGTACCGCGAGACCGGCGCCCTCGACACGATTCCGATCATTGTGTTCGGAATTCTCGAACGCTACCAACCTTCCACCGCGCCGGTGAAACTCTCCCAAGCGGACGAAAACGCGCGGCTTATCGAGGACCTCGGGCTCGACTCGCTGACGTTGCTGGAAATCGTGCTGTCGATTGAGGAAGTTCTCAAGCTGCACATTGAAAATGAGGAGCTTCGCGAAATCCGCACGATGGGGACCCTGAACAGGTTTCTCCACGCCAAGATTACGGGGGCCGACACCGGGACGCCGTCGAAGGTTTATTCGCGCGAACAGATCGCGCTCGTCCTCCCGCAACAGCCCCCGTTCCTGTTCCTCGACGAAGCGTCGCTGAACGCCGAGACCCTCAAGGCCAGTTACACCGTCAAGGGCAACGAATTTTTCCTCGAAGGCCATTTCAAGGACGAGCCGATCTTTCCCGCCTCCATCGTGTTTGAGGCCACGGGCCAGGCCGCGTGCCTGTGGGTATTGGAGAAAGCACCGGCCCAAATCGGCAAGGAGATCAAATCCAACCACGTCTTTTTCGCGTCGCTCGATGGTGCCCACTTCTACCAAAAGACGAAGCCGGGAGACAAACTCGAGTTCGAGCTGAAACTCACCCGGCTTCGCGAGCCGCTGGCGATTTTTGAAGGCACGGTCACGTCCCAGGGGCGGCGCGTGGCCAAGATCGAACGCCTCGTGCTCGCGTTTGGTGAACAACTTCTTCCCGATACCATACCATCGTCGGAATCGTCCGCGTCGGACGCCGTGGCGGCGCCCGCAGTCGCCGTGGCTCCCAACGGCTTGGACAACGTCCGTTCCTGAGTTCGTATCGACTTAATTCGTCAATGAAGCGCGTCGCCGTCACGGGCTTGGGGTTCATCACCAGCATCGGCAATAGCCGTCAGCAGGTCGTCCGCAGCCTCCAGGAATGTCTCACCGGCGTCGAACCGTTTGCCGAGTTTGACGTTCCCGAATGCACCGGCGAAACTGGCCGGCACGGTCAAAGGCTTTCAGTTCCCCACGGCCTATTTTGAGGATTGGACGTTTCCGGCGGAGTACAAACTCACTCGCGAGCAACTGCGCCCGATGGCGCCAAATTCCCTGTACGCCTACGGGGCGATGCAACAGGCCATCGCCGAAGCGAAGTTGCCGCCCGACCAGGTGTCGAACCCGCGCACCGGCGTCATGTGCGCCTCGGGCGGTTCGATGTGGCTCGCCTATGACAACCTGCATACGATGGTCACACGCGGCGTCGCCCGATGCCAACCCATGGCCATTGTCAACAGCATCCCCGGCTCGTTGTACATCAATCTCGTCACCTGTTACAAAATCAAGGGCGGAGCACTCGGTTTCTCCAGCGCGTGTTCGTCCTCCGCCCATGCCCTTGGCGTTGCCTGTGATCTGATCCGACTCGGCCGCCAGGACGTTGTCTTTGTCGTCGGCGGCGAGGATTGCAACAAGTTCAACATCCTTCCGTTTGCGGGGATTCGCGCGCTGAGCCTGCAGACCGACCCTGCCAAAACCCCCTGCGCGTTCGACGTGAAACGCGACGGATTCGTCGGCACGGGCGGAGCGGCCGTCCTGGTATTGGAAGAACTGGAACACGCGAAGCGTCGCGCCGCGCCCATCGCCGCGGAGGTCCTGGGTTGGGGCCAGTCCGCCGACGGGTACAACGTGCTCGCGCCCGATCCGGACGGCGACGGATTGAAACGCGCCATGGAAGACGCGTTTCGCGATGCCCACCTGGCGAAAGAGGAAGTCGATTACATCAATGCCCACGCCACGTCGACGCCCGTGGGCGACGTCAGCGAGTGCCGCGCGATCCGCGCGGTGTTCGGCAACGGCAAAACGCCTCACATCAGCAGCACCAAGAGCCTGACCGGCCACGGCCTCTCACTCGCGGGCGCGATGGAGGCCGCCTTCTGCGTGCTCGCGCTGCAGGAGGGTTTCATTCCTGTTTCCGCGCACATCACGCAGCTCGATCCGCAATGCGCCATCGTGCCCATCGTCACGAAACCGGTCACGGACAAGCCCCGGGTTGCCCTCAGCAACTCCAGCGGTTTCGGCGGTACCAACGTTTGCCTCGCCTTCCGCCGTTGGGAAAATGGCGCCTAGCGACATCCGGACGGTCTTCCTGACCGGCGCCAGTTCCGGCATCGGACTGGAAACGGCCAAACTGCTTACCGCGCAGGGGTTCGAAGTTTGGGGAACGTCTCGCGACGCGGCCCGGCTGCCGAAATTGCCGCGGTTCCACGGCGTGACGATGGATTTGGCGCAGATGGATTCAATTCGTCAGGGTTTCGCCGCCGCGTTACAAGAAGCGGGCGCATTCGATGTTTTGATCAACAATGCCGGCACCGGCGTCTTCGGGGCCATCGAAGCCGTGCCAGCGGAAATGGTGCGCGAACAGTTTCAAGTACTGGTGGGCGCACCGCTGGAGTTGATTCGTCTGGCGCTTCCGGCAATGCGGCAACGCAACCGCGGAATGATCATCAACGTCACTTCCCTCGCCGCGCAGTTCCCCATTCCGTTCATGGCTCCGTACACGGCGGCAAAATCCGCCCTCAGCGCGTTCACAACGGGATTGCGAATCGAGCTTTCGAATTCGCCGATTCGTGTCGTCGAGGTTCGCCCGGGTGACATCAACACCTCGTTTCACGATCGGACGAAGCGCGTGGAAACAACGCGGAGCCCCGAAGAGCAACGTCGGATGAAATCAGCCTGGGAAACCCAGTTGCGGAACATGGCGGCTGCGCCGCGCCCCGATCATGTCGCGCGGTCCATGCTCCGAGTGATTACGACACCGAATCCGCCACCGGTCGTGGTTGTGGGAGGCTTATTCCAGGCGCGGCTGGCGCCACTGGGTGCGCGGCTCTTGCCGCTTCGAGTACTGGAATTCGCGCTTCGGAAATACTATCGGCTCTGACATCGCGACCGGCGATCATCCTCACAATGTCGCTCGGGTGAAATGGGGGACAGACACCCTGCATCGCCCGACGGATCGCCGCCGGTAACTCGGGCCGCTTCCGCCACTCGGTGACGATTCCCGCCAGCTCTTCGGGGCTGCGCACGAGTTGCGCCACACCGTGGTCGCGACAAAACTTCACCGTGATACGTTCCTGCGGCATGATGCCGCCGAGACTGTTCAGCAGCAACGGGCACCGGCTCACGATCGCCTCGCTGGTCGTGCCCGTGCCCGGACGAGCGACGATCGCTGACACCGAACGCATCAACTGGCCGACGTTCGTGTTGTGCGGGAGCAGACGGACGCGCGCCGACGGGTTGGCCTTGGCCCACTCGGAAACTTCGCTCTCGGCAATCGGCGATTTGCCGCACAGCAATACCATCTGGGCATCGACTCCGCGCCGCCGCAACGCTTCGAGAAACCGGACGTGATTATGGGCGCCGCGGCTTGATGCGCTCAACAGCAGAATGAATTCGTCCGGGTCGAGCCGCAATTTCTCGCGTATGAATGCCGCGCGCCCGCCGCCGTCCTCCGGTGGATCATAGAAAAAGCGGCGCAACAAGAAGCCCCCCACCTGGGTCCGTTCCGGGGCCATGCCCCAGCGAACCGCCGCCTGGCAGGTCTCGGGAACAGCGCCGATGAACAGGTCTGCGGACGGATTTACCCAGTGTCGGCTGAACCCGTAACCGCCAGACAATTCGCCGCAATAGGTGATACATTTTACACGATTGTGACCCAGCACCTCGCGCGCGTGCTCGAAAAAGGCGTGATTCAGTGAGTCATGCACGCTGATCAGCACATCCGGCTGCAGTGCTTCCAGAACCTTTCGGTACTTGGCGGCCCCCATCGGTTTGCGCGTGCGGACGATCGGCACAACCTCCAAAAAGTTAAAATACGCGTGATGCAGGAACGGTGCGGTGCGCTGGATCCGGTTGTACAACCAGACACCGAAAGCATAGATGGGGTGGGAGTTCTCCAGCGGACGATGGAGTTGCACGGAGAGATCAAGCGACGACTCGGCCTGCGCCCATTCCTGGAATGCGCGCGCCCGCATGTTGTGCCCCCCTCCTGTGCTCGATGTGAGTATGAGAACTCGCATGGGCGTTAGGAGTATACAGAACCTCCCCCCAACTACAAGCCCCGAAGTGGCCTTCTCAACACCAGCGACAGAGCCGGTAACTGCCGGGCCGCGTCGAGCAGCGACCGTTCTCCCGGGCAAGGTGGCGTGCCGAGAAACAAGAGCCCCAACAGCAACACCACCGGCATAAAGCCGATAGCCATGCACACGAACACCATAATGTGAAACAGGATCAGCGCGGCCGCCCACCACCGAAGCAGCATCGGCCGGAAGGCAATCCAAAACGCAAAGAACTCCACGTAGATGGAAGCCAGCCCCAATGGCCATCCGAACCAGGGATGCGCGATGAGCCAGGGCCCCAACCAGCTTGTGGAGCTGGTTTGGAGCAATCGGCTCGCGATCAGCGTCGCCAGGCCGCTCGGCATCAGAATGTTGTTTTGCCCGGCGCACACTTGATATATCGCACAGACAACCTTCCCAAGGCCTGACATCGTGTAGGTCAACAGTGTGATTGCCTGGCAAGCCCAGAAAACTGTCAAAAACCGTTGGCGGGTCGCGCGGTCAGCTGACGGACCCGTCACGTCCGGTAGGAACACCAATAGGAATCCTGTCAGCACCCACAAATGATGGGCGTGGTTGATCTTGCCAAACGAATTCTCCAGCGCCACAAACTCCAGCAGTCCCAGAAACGCCAGCGATCGCGCCCAGCGCCGATGGGAAAAAACCGCGCCCAGAAATGTCGTGGCCAGATACCCGGTCAGAATGCCCAACACGCCGGCGCGCAGCGGCACCAGTCGGAGCCAATCTACCGGCCAAAGCGGCAATGCTTCCATCCGATCCAAATACGACGGCCAATCATCCATGGTCGCCGCGGCGAAGAACAACAGCGCAACGTAGTAACACCGCACGACGACCCGCGTCGTTTGGAACAGTTTGGTTTGATGGCGCAACGCGCGCCGTGATGTCGGTCGGTCCCGGCCTGCGAAAAATCGCCGCATACTCCGGAGGATGGTCATGGCGACTCTCCAGTGACCGTATATTCCTGGAGCGGCCGGACATCGTAACGACCGGTCCGCCATCGGATCAGTGGCTCGTAGGTCAGGACCACCACCTCATAGCGGCAGGGGGTTGGCAAATAGTCCTTCTCCATCACCCGCCGCAGACGCACTTGCTCGTCCATTCGGCCTTTCTCAACTGCTGTCCCGAACTGCTGAACGAGATTGCGGACCATCACACTATGCGGCTCATCCACGAGATTATCCGCATCCTGAAACAGCACGGGCTCGGCAAGCTTCTGTCCAGGCACTTCCTGGAGACGCACGGCATATTGGGATTCTCGTCCAGGCACCAGTGCAAACAGGAACCACGAGTAGCACGGAAACACTTCCTGGTGCGGCAACGCAAGCGTCGACAATCCCAGCGCAAAGTAGCCGGCCAAAAAAAGTGCTACCCACGCGCGCCAGATTCGGTATGCTGCCATTCGGTTGCCTCCGCGCCGGAATCCTATCCAAAGTCCGCCGCGCGGTCAGGCTCAAAGTGTGCGAATGAGGAGAGCTTCCGCTAAGGTCATGGCACGAGTCCTGTACGGAGTAATGGGCAACACGTTCGGGCACGTGTCGCGCGCCCTCGCCGTCGCGGGCCGGCTCCCGGAGCATGAATTTCATTTCGTCGGGGGCGGACGCGTCCCGGAAGTGCTGCGCGGTCTGTACCCCGTGCTGGAAGTGCCCGTCGCCCATACCGTCTACCAGAACCAACGGGTCTCAGTGCCTCGCACCTGTGGCCATCTAGCCCACTGCGTCGCCAGCATCCCCCGCGTCAACCGCCAGATCCTCGACCTGATCGACCACTGGCAACCCGATGTCGCCATCTGCGACCGCGAATTCTTCCTGCCTCACGCCGCCAGCCGCGCCGGACTTCCGATCTTTTCGCTCGACCACTCCCACGTGTTGCAGGTCTGCCGCTACCATGTGCCGGCCTCGCAGACAGTTTCGTGGTTGCTCTCGCGCCTCGAAGATTCCTTGTTCTTCAATTACACGCGCCACAACCTCGTCACCTCGTTCTTCCATCCCGAACTAAAACCCGACGGCCAGAACGAGCTTCTCCCGCCCGTTCTTCGGCCTGCCGTGCGCGAGCATCGACCGACCACAGGCGATTACGTCTTCTTCTACCAGACCACCCCCACGTTCGGCGCGCTCATCGATGTCGCCCGCCAACTCAAACGCCCCGTAGTCGTCTACGGTTTCCACAACGAGAGAGCTACGGAAGGCAACCTGACCTTCAAACCCTTCGACAAAACCGCCATCCTCAGCGACCTCGCCGGCAGTTGCTACGCCGTCGTCAACGCCGGCCACAACCTCATTTGCGAAGCCCTCGCCTTCGGCAAACCGCTCCTCTGTTTCCCCATCGCCAACACCTTCGAGCAATTCATCAACGCCTGGCACATCCGCCACCTCGGCTACGGCGATTTCTCCACCAGCTTCCATCCAACTCCCGCCACGTTCGCGAACTTCGAGTCGCGCCTCGACGGCTTCCGCCGCAATATCGAAACCAGATTCGTCGACGGCACCGACACCGTCACCAACCGCGTCCACGAGCTCATCGACCACTACTCGCAACCGAAACACCCATGACCACGCTCCCACCCCCCACCGTCGCCTACATCTTCGAGCGTTACCCCGTCCTCTCGCAAACGTTCCTCCGCCGCGAAGTCGCCGGCCTCCGCGACCAGGGCATCCGCGTCCAAATCCACTCGCTCCTCCCTCCCAACGCCGCCGACCTCGCCCATCAAGTCGAAGGCGTCCCCGTCGACACCTTCCATTGGTGGGAAGCCGCCGCTCTCATCGTCGCCCTTCCCCGCGAACTCCTCCGCGACCCCGCCCTTCTCCGCGACGGCTGGCGCCTCTACCGCCGTTACCGGCCTACCAACCCCGAAAACTTCTGGTCGACGGTCTGGGCCGCCATCTTCGCCGTCTGCCGCGCCAACCGCCTCCGCCGCCACAAACCCGACGTGATCCACGGCGTCTGGGCCACCGCTCCCGCCACCGCTGCCGCCATCCTCGGTCGACTCTGCGGCGTGCCCTTCAGCTTCGGCGGCCATGCCTACGACATTTACCGTCACGGCGGTGACGCATTCCTCGAACCCAAACTGCGGGCCGCCAGCTTCGTCCACACCACCACCAACGCCGCCGCGAACTACCTCCGCGAACGCGCCCACGGCGCACCCGTTAAAATCGTCCTCGCCCGCCGCGGCCTCGACCAACTTCCGCCAAAACCCGTCCGCGATTCGTCGACCACCCGCCCCGTCCGCCTCCTGTCCGTCGGACGCCTCGTCGCGAAGAAAGGCCACATCCATCAACTCGCCGCCTGCGCTCTCCTGAAATCATGGGGCGTGCTGTTCGAAGCCCGAATCGTCGGCGACGGCCCGCTCCACGACGATCTCCGGCAAAAAATCGACCACGATGGCCTCCACGATTTGGTTTCCCTGACCGGCCCGCTCCCGCCCCAGCAGGTCGACGAACAATACCTGTGGGCCGACATCTTCTGGCACACGGGCATCGTCGATGCCGAGGGCGACCGCGACGGCATCCCCAACGTCATCCCCGAAGCGTTCGCCCGTTGCCTAGTGGTGATCTCCAGCCGCACCGCCGGCCCCATGGAAGCCGTCACCCACGAAGTCACGGGACTCCTCGCCGAACCATCCAACCCCACCGAACTCGCCACCGCCGTCAAACGCCTCGCCGAGAACCCAAAGCTCCGCCAGCAACTCGGCGAATCCGGCCGCCACTGGGTCGAACAAAACTTCCTCATCTCCACCAACGCCGCCATCCTCGCCCGCGCCTTCCGCGAAAGCCTCGTGTAGCGTGCGGGGCGACTCGATATTCTCTGTTCGCCGCTTTCAGAACCAACCTCTCGTTTAGCCGTACGGCTGCGCAATCGCTTGATCGGGTGTGACAGACCCGGCGAGCGGCGTCGTTTTTCTCATTTTTAAGCTGCTGAATGGTAAATACTTACGCCGTTATGCGGTCGGAGCCGAGGTGGACAGGCCGCCCATATTATGTCCTGTTATAAATAGCGCGGTGTGACATGCGGCGATCCGTCCAGAAAATACTACACGAAATCGGTCCAAGCCTTTCGTCCACGGTTGTTGACCAACTCGTGACCGGCTGGCCTAAGCCGAACGGCGGCACGCCAGCAAGTCAGCCGCTCAGCCGATACCGTCCAGCGCCTTCGCGGCATCAGATTTCCAAATAGGGAAGCATTTCTATTCCTCGAAGACCAATTCGGCCAAGATGTCTTCCGCGATAGCCTAACCGATGCTCTGATCAACACCGGCAGCTCATACGGTCGAGCGCTCGTCGGACTCAAAGCGCGCGGCGGTGCCATTCTCTCCTCCGATTTCCCAACGGCGAGCGGACTACCAATCGCACCTGCCAAAGGTCAGGTTCTGCACAGCTACGTCGAGTCGAAACTAATCCAGGTTGGGCTGTTACTCAAAACACAGCGACCCGATGGCGATGTCATCTGCACTTGGGACAACCCCACCAACGAGAACCACAGGCGCGCTACCCTGCTTGTCGAAAATATCGTCCTCGCCGCGCTAAAGTCGTGGCTTATGAAAGTCGGTTGGACCTCATCGAATGTCACCAGCAATCAAGGAAGCCTCCGGCTCCTGTTGCTCTTAAGCTGCCTGCGCAGCCGGCGTTGCGTCAACGTGGTGGTTGCGGGTAAACACCCCCAGCCAAAGAAGCAGGCGTAGTATCGATCCAGGTCAGAGATCCTCATGAGTAATCGGGGTCAGACTTGTAATCATGACGGATGGACTTCCTGCCAGAGTCGTGTCTTTACGGTCAGCTCCCCCCATCGCGGCCACCGCCTTCCGTCCGTCTCCTCCTGCCGACGCAACATCGAATCCTCCCCTGACCTGCCCCGTTGGCTGGACAATTCCAGTGCCGTCTGCGAATGATAGTGGCCGCGCTCAAGACGGGTTATGAACACAAACCTGCGGGCATTCGATTTGTTGCAAAAGGTGCGCCGGGAAAGCCCGGTCGTGCATCACTTGACCAACTGGGTGACGATTTACGATTGCGCCCAAATCGTCAAGACCCTCGGCGCGTCGCCAGTCATGGCTCACGCCCCGGAGGAAGTGGCCGACATGACACGGATCGCTTCCGCCCTGGTACTTAACATCGGCACCCTGACCGTGGATTTTGTCGAGGCGATGAAAACCGCCGCGGCCAGCGCGAATCAGAAAGGCATCCCGGTCCTTCTCGACGTTTGCGGCGCCGGCGCCACGGAATTGCGTGACCGCAAGGTGGCCGAACTGCTCGATCAGGTCACAATCAATATCATCAAGGGAAACGCTTCCGAAATCGCCCGCGTCAGCGGAGCCAACGTCCGAACCAAGGGCGTTGATGCCACCGAGGTCGCGACGGACTTGGAGGCACTGGCGCAAACGCTGGCCGTTCGCCGCCACGCCACAGTGGTCATCACGGGCAAAGTGGACATTGTCGCGGGCCAACAGGGAGTCTACCGCGTCAAGAATGGGGATGCTTTGATGACACGCGTTGTGGGCACGGGTTGCATGGCCGCTTCCGTCATCGGCGCCTTCGCCGCCGTGGATCCGGATTACCCTCAGGCTGCGGCTTACGCCCTGGCGTGTTATGGGATTGCGGGGGAACTCGCCGCGAAACAATCGCGCGGTCCCGCGTCGTTCAAGGATGCGCTGTTTGACTGCCTCTACACCCTCGACCAGCCAACCGTTGAAAGGATGCAACGCATCGAAGCAGCAAAAGGTGTTGCTTCATAACGGTCGGCGTTGACTTCCATATTCTCAACAGCCCGTCGCATCGCAGCAACAAGAGCCGCAGCACCGTTATCGAGGACAACGGCACGCTGGATGCTGTTTTTCTTGACTTTGGCGGCACTTGGATGTTTACTGCTAGACTAACTGTTGTCATATGTCATACGCTGATCGATAATTATACGAGGGTAATATTTAGTCCCGGGGAATTCCGATGAACAAAACGTTTCCAGTCAAGTTTTTCACCATGTTAGTGAAACCTTTCACAAGCACTGTTCTCTCTGGCTTCCTGGCGTTCCTGCTGGCCGCCGGCATTCCGGCCGTCGCCTCCGCAGGCACGAGGACGATCCGTATCGTTGCGTACAACATCGAAGACGACATCAGTGGCGCCACCACGCCGCTCCCCGGCTTGATTGCTGACAGCAGTGGAAACGTGACGAACGGCGGCGTGCTCGAAGGCATTGGCGAGGAGAACGTGGCGGGCGATCCGGCGCAGCCGATCGACGTTCTGGCTCTGGAAGAGACGACCAGTAACCCAACAACCGTTCAGCCGATCGTCAATGGTTTGAACGCTTTCTATGCGTATCGCAACATCCCCGCCGGGTATGCGATGAGCCCCTACCAGGCCACGGAAGACGGGGGCGACACCGCCGATGGCAACGGCCCCAACGCCATGGTCTACAACACCAATACGTTGCAGTTGGTCGCCTCGGTCGGCGTCGGCTCGCCAAACGGATCGGGGAATGGGGAATACCGTCAGGTGGTGCGCTACGAGTTTGCGCCGGTCGGTACCCTGCCGACGACCAATAACGAGTTCTACATCTATGTCAGCCACTACAAAGCGGACTCCGGCAGCGCCAATGCGGCTCTCCGCAACGGCGAGGCCCAGATCGTCCGCGCTGACTCGGCGACGTTGCCGAGCAATGCTCGGGTTCTTTACACGGGCGATTTCAATTGCAGTACCAGCAGTGAACCCATGTACCAAACGCTTGTCGCTGCGGGGGCGAATCAAGCCTTCGATGTCCTGAATCCGTCCGGCACGAACAACGTGACCTGGAGTCGGAACACTCTAACAGCGGTCAGCGAAACGGCGACAAGTCTGAGCGACCGGGACGATTATCAGATGATGACCAGCAACGTTTTGTACGCCGTGGCGGGCGGCGGGCTGGCGTACGTTCCCGGGACGTACCACATTTTCGGCAACAATGGCTCGACTCGCAATGTCGGTTCCGGTGATACAGCGCTGAACACCGATCTGACAACGAATGTCACGGGCATCACCGCCACACAGCTCTACCTGTATCTCACTACAGCCAGCGATCACCTGCCCGTCGTCGCCGACTACATCATCCCAGCCCCCACCGTCTTCGTCATTGTGATGGCAAATCAAAACTGGGCGTCGATCAGCGGCAATGCGGCGGCGGCGTACATCAACAACACCCTGTTGCCAATGGCTTCGCATGCCGAACAATATTACAATCCCCCCGGCAACCATCCCGATCTGCCAAATTACTTGTGGCTGGAGGCAGGGACGAACTTTGGCATCACGGCGGATGGCGCCCCCTCGACCTACTCCCAAACCACGACCAATCACCTCGTCACGTTGCTCCAGAACGCCGGCATCTCCTGGACGTCCTATCAGGAGGACATCGGCACTGGCGTCTGCCCGCTCACGGCCACCAACCAGTATGTGCCCAACCACAATCCGATGGTGTATTTCGATGACGTGACGAACACAAACACTCCCAGTTCCGCCTACTGCATCGCCAATGTGCGACCGTTTGCCCAGCTGGCGGGCGACCTGCAAAGCAACGTGGTCACGCGCTACAACTTCATCACCCCAAACCTCTGCGACGACATGAGCGGCAACGCGGGGTGCCCGGCCGGGAAGTCTGATCACCGCCGGTGATACCTGGCTGTCCAACAACATCCCGATCATTATGGCCTCCCAGGCGTACAGCAACAACGGCGTTATCTTCATCACTTGGGATCAGGGCCAAGGTGGCGACGGCCCGATTGGCATGATCGTCCTTTCACCCCTAGCCAAGGCAGGTTATTCCAACACCATCTACTACACCCACAGCTCCACACTGCTAACGCTGCAGGAACTCTTCAACGTCGGGCCGTTGCTTGGCGGCGCCGCAAATGCTGCCGACCTGAACGATTTGTTCATCTACGGGCCGCAACTCGCGGTCAGCCCGGCGTCGGGATTGACCTCCAGCGGAGGAGCGGGCGGGCCGTTTAGTCCCTCCAGCCAGACGTATACGCTCAGCAACACAGGCGCCGTGGCGATGGTTTGGTCGGTGACCAACACCTTCAGCTGGCTGACTCTCTCCGCCACCAACGGCACCCTGGCGGGAGGCGGTACCACGAACATCATCGTTTCCATCAACGCTAACAGTCTGTCCGTCGGTTCTTACTCGGACACGGTTGTGTTTGCCACGTCCAACGGCTCCGGTGGCGCGACGGAACCCGTTAACCTGACCATAACATCTGGGTTCGGCCTGTTGACCGTCACTCCATCGTCGGGATTTGTCTCGGGCAGGCCCGCCGGGCGGGCCGGTCAGCCCGATCAGCCAGACCTACACGTTGACCAACATTGGAGGGGTAGCACTGGACTGGACGGCGAACAACTCCACCGCCTGGCTCTCGCTCTCCGCCACCAGCGGGACACTGGCAGCGGGCGCCAGCACGAACGTCACCGCCACCATTAGCGCCGCGGTCAACAGCTTCGCGCCCGGTGGCTACTCGGACACGATTGGATTTACCAACACCCCGAGCGGAGCCGGGAATACGACCCGCGCCGTCAACCTCAATATCGGCGTCGGCAACTTCGGATTCTACAGCGACTTCAGCGCATTTGCCTCCGGCAACCTTGTCGGCCAGCAGGGCTGGACCCAGGTCAGTACGTACACCGGTTCGCCGCTGCAGATCAGCGGGGGCCAGGCGGGATTTACCGGCGGGCTGACCGCCAACAGCCAAACGGCATACAAGAGCTTCACACTGACCAACGAGACCGTGTTCTATGGCCTGACGCTGACCGTGACCAACGCGCCGAACGCCAGCGGCGTCCCATACTTCGCGGCGCTGTATAACACCACCAACGGCACAGGAACTGCCGGCTTTCGTTTGACAGCGGAGTCACCCGACTCGGCCATGACGAATTATGTGCTCGGCGTGCGCGTCTCGCTGTCGGGGAGCGACCCGTACACGTTCGGCGTCACGGGCCTGAGCTACGGAACCCAGTACCGCGTGATCGTCGAGGCGGTGGCGGGCGACACCAATGCGATTGTGTACGTCAATCCGACCAGCGGCAATCTCGCCGCCCAGACGCCGTACGCGCAGAATAACTACACGGCCGGATCCGCCGTGGGTTCGTTCGCGATCTCGCAGTTGGACAGCGGCTCGATCCCCAGCGCCGGTGGCACGATCGGCAAGGTTGTCGTCGACGACAACTTCGGGATTGTGTACACGGATTTGGTCGGGGCCCTGCCGCCGACGGCCGGTTTTACCGCCATTCCGACCAGCGGGGCAGCGCCATTGGGCGTGAGCTTCGCGGACCAGTCGACCGGTTCGGTCACGGGCTGGGCGTGGGCGTTTGGCGATGGCAACACGTCGACCAACCGGAACCCGTCGGACATCTATGTGAATCCAGGCTCCTATCCGGTGCAGGAAATCGTCACCGGCCAGGGCGGGTCCGCTACGGCCACGATGGCGAACTTGATCAGCGTGTACGACCCGTTCGCGTGGTGGCAGCTCCAGTACTTCGGCAGCACCAACATTACTGCGAACACCGCGCCGGGCGCGGATTACACCGGGACCGGTATGAGCAACACCAACAAGTTCATGGCGGGCTTCAACCCCGCCAACCCGGCGGCGTACCTGCACATCATCAGTATCGTGAAACAGTCAGTGGCGGGGACCAACAACGTCGTGGTGACGTATCTCGGCGCCAACGGGGACAACACGTATACGACGGGGATTGCGTCACGGACGAACGTGCTGGATTACCTGACCGGCAACGCCTTCGGCAGCTACACGACTGGCGGTTGGCAGGACACGGGCCAGACCAACATTCTCAGTGGCGGGAACGGCTCCGGCACCATCACCAGCATGACGGACTCGAACATAACGACCAGCCCCGACCGGTACTACCGCGTCCGCGTGTTGTTGCCATAAAACCATTGGAGGAGCGCAGCCGTGGGAACTAAACGGCAACGAAACCGAACCGAAGCCGCGTTCACAACTCGGTGAATCATCCCCGGGTGCGCTCCCATTTTGGCAGGCTCTTGGTCGATAGCCAGTATGATAATCGGGCTCAGACCTGTAACCATGACGGATGTACTTCCTGCCAGAGTCGTGTCTTTGCGGCCAGCTCCCCACTCTCCCGCCATCGGCTTCTGACCGTCTCCTCGTGCCGACGTAGCGCGTGGGTTGAGGTCGGTGGTACCGCCGCTCCTCTTGTGAAACCGTGACGTTGCCGAACACCATTTGCGAAGCCCTTCCATCTTGAGCCAACCGTGAAAGCCCCGAATTTGATGGACAGGAAGATTGACTTGGGGATAAATCTGAGAATGTCAGAAGCTCCGATTTGACGGCCTGTAAACGCCAGTCTGGCTCGGGTTGCTGGCAGGTATGCAGTCATGCAAAGGTTGATTCTCTGGCTCAACAGCCGATCCAGCTCTGGGTGGTTGGCGCGGGTCTTGCCGGTACCGTGATCGTCGGCATAATTGACTACCTGACGGGAC
>CAVQMY010000011.1:0-8866 GCA_963713705.1 uncultured Verrucomicrobiae bacterium | reverse complement strand
TCCGCGGCCACCATCGCCAGTATGTCGCCAACGCAATGAGTCTCGTTGCCCTCGCCGATGAACACCGGCCAGTCCCGGTAATCAGTCCGACGCATTTTTCGCCGGGCACGTCTCGCGCCGTGATGACCTTCACGACCCCGGGCAACCGCTCCGCCGCTTTCGTGTCGATCTTCAACACTTTCGCGCGCGGGTGCTCGGAGAACACGAACGCGCCGTGCGCCATCCCCGGCACCTTCAGGTCGTCGATGTAGTTCTTGTCACCGAGCGCCTTGTCCGCGCCCTCGTACATCATCAGCGACGTGCCGATCCGTCCCGATTCGTTGAGTTCGGGAATCTGCCGCCGCGACGCACCTTCCCCGCCAGTTCGATGGCGTCCACAATCTTGGTGTAGCCGGTGCAACGGCAGAGGTGCGGACCGAGCCAGCGATTGATTTCGTCGCGCGACATGGCGGGATTCTGGTCCAGCATCCACTTGGCCCGCATGGCGATGCCGGGTATGCAGAACCCGCATTGCAGTCCGCCGGTCGTCACGAACGCCCGCGCCAGCAGGTCGCGCTCGGCGGACGGCAGACCTTCCAGCGTGGTCACGGTCTTGCCCGCGACGGATTTGGCCTTGACCACGCAGGACAGCACGACTTTGCCGTCCACCATCACCGCGCAGCAGCCGCATTGTCCCATGGGTTGACAGCCGTTTTTGGGGGAAACGATGTCGAACTTGTCCCGAAGCAGATTCAGCAGCATCAGCTCGTCGTCCGCTCCGGCCGACACGGGCTTGCCGTTGAGCGTGAACTCAACCTCGCGTGTGGTTGCGATTGCGACCTGCACAACGTCACTATAAGCGCGCTGGGCACATCGTGAAAGTACATTTCGGCTCAGGCAGGGGCGAGGGCAGAATCCAGAATTCAGGAGTCAGAATTCAGGAGACGGAGGGAACACGATGAGGACGGAGAGGATGCCCTTCGACCGCGCTCCTCCAAATAGTGTTCACGGCAGCAGCACGCGGACCCGGTAGTACCGCGACGGTCTGTTGGTCGCGCCGCCAGGATCGACCATGTTGGCCACCACGCCGAGGCCGGTTCCGCCGCTGAGGATGTTGGTCGCGCCAGCGGAGGGCACGGGCAGGAAGGTCCCGTTGTAACTCCCGTTGGCGGCACCGGCGGAGTATTCCAGTATGTTGGTGCGCGACGCGATGCCCGGCACACAGGTCGAATCACCGTTGGCCCCGAGGTAGATCACGTTGATGTCGGTCGTGTTCGTGCGGGCGATGCTGATGACGTGCAAGCAGGCTGCCGAGTTGGTGGGATTAAACCCTGCCAGGAACTTGTTGGTGTTGCTCATACCCGTGCCGTCGGCATCCGCATCCGGCGCGCCGCTCGCAGTATTCGTCCCGTAGAAGTAAGAGTTCCGCCACCAATCGTACGGTGAGTAGACATGAATGGTCGCCGAATTGGTACTCCATCCGCCCGCGTTCGAAGCGATCAACTGGGCGGTGTAAGCGCCCGGATTGATGTACATGTTGGCGGGGTTCTGGGCCGTTGACGTGTTGCCATCGCCAAAAGTCCACGTCCAGCTCGTGGCGACACCGCCGGTTGAGGTGTCGGTGAAGTACACGCTGAATGGCGCCGCTCCGCTGCTGGGATTGGCCGTGAAGCTGGCCACCGGCGGCTGTGGCGCCGTGACGCAGCACACGATCTGCGACACCGAAATCGAGTCGATGGACCAACCGGCGCCGGAGGTCGCCCCGCCGCTGGTCATGGTGCCCTGAACGTTCAGATTGTCCAAACGCCATGTGCCGGTGGTTCCAGTTGCTCCGTAGGCGTAAATGCGGAAGTAGACCGTGCCGGTCAGACCGGTATTAGACAATGTGAACGTGTTCATCGGCGTGGTCGTGAATGTCGAATGGGTGGCCTGCGCGCCGCTATCGAAGATCACCGAGGAGAAGTTCGACTGCTGGCTGATCTGCACGTCGAAGTTCTTGGGCCCCGTGGTGGAAGCGCGGTCGTCGAAACCAAGGCTCGACAAGCCGGCCTGCATTCCGTTGGAAACCGTCAAGGCAAACGTCCAGCAGGACATGCTGGTGGTTACGGGTCCGGTGGAAGTGCTCCAAGAGTTACCGCTGATGGCGTAGCCGGTGGTCGGATTCCCCTGAAAGAACGGCCCCGTCGAGAGAAACCCGCCGCCGCCGCTCGTGTAGAACGTGGCTCCGTTCAGCGGCGTGAACGACCCCGACGAGGTGACGGTGATATAGGAATTGGTGTAGTTGGGCACCAAACAAGTCGCCGCGCTCATGGTTCCGGAGTCGAAATTCCAAAACGCCAGCGTGCCGGAAGAGACCACTGCGGGCGGCGGTGGGTTGCCCGTCGCGCAGCGCCAGCGGAGTTGAACGTTCTGCCCCGCGGCGACCGCGGGCAGGTTCACTGCGGTGGTGACAAATCCGCCGGAACTGCTGCTCCAGGCCTGTCGGCCGGCCAGCGGGTTGCCGTAATCGCTGCTCAAATTGGCATTGTATCCGCCGCTGGTAAATGTCCCGCCGGCGCTGACGATGTCCTGGAACGCGCCGCCGTCGATGCTGATCTCCAGCACACCGCCGTCGTAGCCCAGCGCCGGATTGGTCGCGCTGGCCGTCAGGCTGTAGTTCTGCCGGAACGTCAGTTGGGCCGCTGCGCTACTGCCGGCCGCAAAGCTCGGCGAATCCAGCTCGTCGACGCCCGCTCCGGCGGAATCAGCGGAGAAGGCCGCATTCGGTGTCGTATCCGCCGATGCAGTGGAGGTGACCCAGTTGGAGGCCACGCCGGCAGCGGCGGTTGTCCAGCCAGACGGCAGAGAGGGCGCCGACACGGCGTCAAAATTCTGCGCCAGCATCGCCTGGGCCTGGCCGAGGGGAATCGTGTACGTGATCGTTCCCAGATTAGTTCCACCGTCCTGCAGTTGGAGCACCGGTTGGATGGCGCCACCACAGATGCCCGAGGCCGTGAACGTAAACATTTGTGAAGCCGACGTGCCCACGTCGATGACGCCGTACGGTTGGGGGTCACTCGGGACGGTAACACCGTTGGTGGCCAGCAGTGTGGCCACCAGATCCGCCGTCGGATCCGTCCCGACATTGCGGATCGAGAAGCTGATCGTAACGGTCTCGTTCGGGTCGACCACCCCGTTGGTGGGAGCGCACCCTTCGGAGACCAGCGTCACTCCATCCGCCTGCAACACGGGCGACAGGGCCGCGACGTTGAGGTTGACGGCTCGCGTCGTGTTGCCAACGCCGTTGGTGGTGTTGGTGAAGCCGACCGTGTCGGAATAGTTTCCGGCGGCGAGCATGCTGGCGTTGGCATTGACGCTGACCGTCACATTGGTTCCCACCCCCGGCGCCAAGCTGCCGTTGGTGGCCGACAAGGTCAGCCAATCAGCCGTTATGTTGGCCGTCCAGTCCAGCGAAGCGCCCCCGCTGTTGGTCAGCGCGTACAGCTGGCTGGCGGGGCTGAACGGGCCGCCGGCGTTGCCGCTGGAACCAAGCGCGGAGGACGGGCTCACGCTGAGTTGCGCGGCACTGGGCGCGTTGATAACGGTCGGGTCACTGGCGGCATTGTTGGCTGAATTTACGTCACCGCCGCCGGAGACGGTGGCGGTATTGGCAACGCTGGCCGGGGCGCTGGCCGAGACATTCACGGTAAGGGTAATCGGTGGATAGCTGGCACTAGCCGTCAAGGTGTCGGAGCGCGTGCAGGTGAGCGTGCTGAGGGTAGCAGTCCAGCCGGTGCCGCTGATCGTGGTGGCGGTCAGGCCGGCGGGCAGCGCATCGGTGACGGTGACCGTGCCGCTCGAGGCGGCGTTGCCGACGTTGGTGACGATGATGGTAT
The DNA here is from genome assembly GCA_963713705.1 of uncultured Verrucomicrobiae bacterium. Taxonomy (GTDB): domain Bacteria; phylum Verrucomicrobiota; class Verrucomicrobiia; order Palsa-1439; family Palsa-1439; genus Palsa-1439. The sequence continues at coordinate 5,012 of CAVQMY010000011.1, read as the reverse complement.
AGGTATCGCCGGTGTCGCCCTGGATGAAGTTGCCCGTATGGGTCTTGGTGATCGTCAAGTCCGGGCCGGTTCCTGCGGCGACTGTGTAGCTGCCGGAGCTTGTGACTGTGCCGCCGAGGGTCATGACGGTCATGGGGCCACTCGTTGCGCTGGCGGGGACGATGGCGATGAGCTGGTTGGTAGCGGTGATTGTGTACAGCGCACTGGTGCCGTTGAGTGTGACGTTGGTTGTGGAATCCAGGTTCGCGCCGGTGATGGTGATGCCGGTGCCTACCATGCCGCTGGCCGGGGAGAAGCTGATGGAGCCAGGAGCGGCGGGGGGTTGACCATCGACCTTGCTCCGCAGCACCCAAGCGAGGTTGTTCGGGAGAGCATTGAAGAACGTAAAACCGGTATCATATTGGACCTGTTTCGTGGAGGTAACAAAGTTCGTCCACCCGCTCACAGGAGCGTTGGGGATTTCGACGGCGATGACGCGAATGGTGCTGGGATCGGCGTTGGTGACACGGAAGCGGGCGTTGCTGTCACCCAACGGAACGCAGACGACGACCTTCCAGATACTTGACGGAACGTAGACATCCCCGCCGGCGATTGTCGTAGAACCAAATCCACTCGGCCCACAGGTGATCAATAATTCGCTGCTGGACACGAGCGAGCGGCAGTAGTCCTCAAAGCTCCCCCAGATACCCGAATTATTGCTCGAGTTCTGCGGGATCATGTTTGACATGTAGAAAAGCAAGCAGTTGTCAGTCGTGTTATCGGTACGGTCGGCTGAGGGGCACATGTGACCGCGGTCATAGCCGGAACCGCTAAAAGCACTCTCCGGCACCTCGTAAAAGCCGTCGGGCAGGGTTGTGTCCGTGTAAAAGCTGCCGCAGCGCCCGGACGAGCCGACGTCGCTTGAGGTCAAGTCCCAGCTTCGCCCAATTGGGCTCGCCCAAATGATCGCTATAATCAATCGCCTCCACCGTGCGCTGAATCAGATAATGGTCATGATTATTGGGGTCGGCGGTTGCCCCGGTGGGGTTCCCGAGTTGCATCTGCAGGGTGGCGTCGATGATGGCGGCAGCCTGCTGTACGGCAACGAGGAGGAGTGAGACACCGAGAAGGAGGGGAAACAGGTTGCGCGCGAGCGATGATCTAGGGAAGATGGTTTTCATAAGGGAACTCTCTTGCGCTGGGCGCGGTTTGTGCCACGCGGACGTCCAGCACTCTCTGGTGTTCCGAGCCTGCGATGAGGCGCGACGGCCCTCGGGAAAAGCAGTCACCACAAAGTCTCTACGAGCGACGACGGCGAATGGCCAGCACACCGACCAGCCCTGCACCGACCAACAGAACCGTGGACGGCTCGGGAACCGCCGTGACCGAGAAGTTGTCGACGCGATCGGTACCAGACGCGCCAACGGCACCGCCATTGATGTTAACGGTTGAGTTGTCCACGATTCGGAAATACACGGTCGATTGGTTATTAAGTGCCGTGACGCTGCTGAGGTCGTCGCTCTCGTGAGTTCCCAGGGGACTCCCCGTTGACGACCAACTGATCCCCGACGCAAGGCTGTATTGTGAGCCCAACGGGGTGAAAGTGGCGCCATCTTCGCTGTACTGGAACACGAAGTCTCGCGGTCCCGTACCGCTGCCGTTTTGATCATAACTGACCATTATCCCGCTCAACCCGAGCGTCGAAACCTCGAACTGCCAGTAATCGTTGGTCGTTGGGGAAGCAGTAGCCCAGCCATTGGCACTGAATGAGTGAGCCGACCCGTTTCCCGCCGGACTGGAATACACGTTCAGACCCGAACCCGATGCTGATCCTGCGCCGACTTCGGGACTATACGGCCCCGCCGTTGTGGGTTGGCTGGTTTCAAACGTCCAATCGGCAATGGTAGGGTCTTGCGCCCAAGTGCTGACCGCCACTACCGTCATTGCCGCTACACTTGTAAGAATTAATTTTCTCATCTCGGTCACTCCATTCCACGTCTGGCATTACTGTCGCCCACCTCAGTTCGTGACCCTGCCGGGTCCTCCAATTTCGCAAATTACCGGAACCACCGCCAACAACACAGCACTACAAGAGTTTCGCCGATTCACAGGTTCCTGCCTGGAGAAACCAAGTGCGCAAGGTCAATCGTACTCGCCCACTTCGAGTAGAAGTGAAGCAAAACGTCTCGCGGTTGTCTGTGAGGGAAACCCCTGATTCTTCTGTCAGGGAAACCCCTCCACACGGTGGGGGTGAGACTGCGCTGCCTTACGTAGGTCAATTGTCCTCTCTAGCAGAATCGGAGCTTCCAAGGCTGGCTCAAGATGGGTGGGTTTCGTAACCCCTGTTCGGAGATCTTACGGTTTCGCAAGAGGAGCGCGCGGCAAAACAGACCTCAACCTACGCACACCGTCAGCCGCATACGGATTAGGAGTCCCTCGTCAAGCTCGGGACAAACCCCTCGAGGCTCGGGACAAGCGGGGCATCCGCCAGTGAAAAAGGACTAGACAGTGGACATGTGATTGTGTATAGTCGGGGCGGTTTGGTTGTTTGATCTTTGAAATAAGAATCAGCGTTCAGAGGCAGGCGGCGCGGTGGGCCACCGTGCCCTACCAAAGGCCAGAACGGTCGGTCGCCCCGCCTGAGGCGGGCAATCCGCCTGTGGCGGACAAGGCCTACAATCGGAGTGTACCCAGGACCAAGGGACTCGTAAAAAAGGTGCTTTTTGCGAAACGAACCCAACGGGTCTAGATTGAAGTTGCACGGTGATCTGCCATAGTGATAGAGACTTGTGGATTTCGGTTTTGAGAAAAAGCGTTGGGTTCGTGCCCCCCTCTACGAACCCAATTATCCGCCCTGTCCTGCCTAGAAAGGCAGTTTAGGACCGCCGGAAGCGGCTTATTTCAGTTCGCAAGGCGCCGCCACAGTCAGCGAGCACCCACCAATTCACGCCGCGATGCGTGTGCCGGCCTTGCCGTCGAGGGCCCGCGGGAGGGCTTCGGGACAGGTGATGAGGGCTTCGGTGCCGCCGTTCTCGATGAACTGGATGCAGGCCTGGATTTTGGGCAGCATCGAGCCGGGTTTGAAGTGGCCCTCGGTCATGTACCGTTTGGCCTCCGCGAGAGTCAGGCGGTCGAGCGCCTTTTGATCCGGTTTGCCGAAATTCAGGCAGACCTGTTCGACGGCGGTGGAAATCACCAGCAGATCCGCGGCGATTTCCTTGGCGAGCACGGCGGAGGCCAGGTCCTTGTCGATCACGGCGGCCGCGCCGCTCAGGTTGCCCTTGTCATCCTGCACCACGGGGATGCCCCCGCCGCCGGCGGCGATGACGACACAGCCCGAGGCGACCAAATGTTTGATGGCTTCGGCTTCGATGATGCGCGTCGGTTTGGGCGACGCCACCACGCGCCGCCAGCCGCGCCCGGCATCCTCGACCATGGACCATTTCTCGACGCGGATGCGCTCGTCAGCCTGTTCCTTCTTGTAGAACTGCCCGATCGGCTTGGTCGGTTTCTGAAACGCCGGGTCGTTCTTGTCCACCAGCGCCTGCGTGACGACGGTGGCGGCCGTTTCCTTCAGTCCGCGCCGGCGAAACTCATTCTGCATCGCCTGCTGGATCTGGTAGCCGATGGCGCCTTGCGTGTCCGCCCCAATCGAGTCCAGGGGCACTTCGTGCAACAGTCCCCGCGAATGCTCGCTGCGCAACAGGATGAACCCGACCTGCGGGCCGTTGCCGTGGGTGATGACGACGCGAAAGCCGCGCGCGTCGAGGTCGACAATGTGGCGCGAGGTCTCGACGACCGCGGCGTACTGGTCGGCCACGCTGCGGTGGTCCTCGTCCTTGATGAGTGAGTTTCCGCCGATGGCGATGACGATGGTTTGCTTTTTCATATGCTAGTCTGATGTCCCATAATTAACGTGACAATGGTGCGTTCCGTGGTATTCTCTGGGTATGTTCAAACCCGCTCGGCCGCTCCACCTCGATTCGACCCAACAGAAACGGCTCCAGTCACTCGTGCGCTCAGGCAAGACATCACAGAAGATTGTCCTGCGGGCGAGCATCATCTTAGCCGCGGCGGCTGGGACACCCAACCATGCCATCGCCCAAGAACTCCACACCAGTCGTCCAACCGTGTTACGCTGGCGCGCTCGGTTTCGCCGCTTCGGTGTGCCGGGTTTGATGAAAGATGCCACGCGCGCCGGACGCAAACCGTCGCTTTCCGCCGAGCGCATCCAAGAGATCGTCGAGGCCACCTTGCACACGACTCCGGCCCAGGCTACACAGTGGAGCGTCCGCACGATGGCCAAGGCGCAAGGGCTTTCCCGCATGACGGTCCAGCGGATCTGGCACGCGCACCGGTTGCAGCCCCACCGGGTGGAGACGTTCAAGCTGTCGCGGGATCCGCACTTTGTCGAGAAGCTGCGGGATATCGTGGGGCTGTATTTGAATCCGCCGGACAAGGCGTTGGTCTTGGCGGTGGACGAGAAGAGCCAGATCCAAGCGTTGGATCGGACGGCACCCTTACTGCCGTTGCGACCGGGGATTCTGGCCCGCCAGACCCATGATTACAAGCGCCACGGCACCACCACGTTGTTCGCCGCGCTGAGCCTGTTGGACGGCAGCGTCATCGGCGAATGTTTACCGCGACATCGGGGGCGCGAGTTCATTCGCTTTCTGGAGCGCATCGACCGCGAGACCCGGAGGATCTCGACCTGCATCTGATCGTGGACAACTACAGCACGCACAAGACTCCGCAGGTGCAGCGCTGGCTCAAGCGTCACCGGCGCTTTCATCTGCATTTCACCCCGACGAGCAGTTCCTGGCTGAACTTGGTCGAACGATGGTTTGGCGAGATTACGCGGCGACGGATTCGGCGCGGCAGCTTTCGCAGCGTCAACGAACTGATTGCGGCGATCAACGCGTACTTGGAAGAACACAATCGGGAACCCAAGCGGTTCACTTGGACCAAGGATGCAAAAACGATCCTGCGCAAAATCCAGCATTGTAACGAGGCGTTAGGGACAGCACACTAGA
>CAVQMY010000010.1:0-11733 GCA_963713705.1 uncultured Verrucomicrobiae bacterium | reverse complement strand
CCCACGTGAAGAAGCGGTTCGCCGATTGAAAGCGAAAGGGGTTCTCGACCCCGAAGGCAAACCCATGCCGCGACGCCAATTCTTCGTGAGCCTCGCGCTTGCGTGGGCAACGTTTGCGGCGGCGATGGGGGGAGGTATGGCCGCGCTCTTCGCGTTCATGGTGCCCCGCGTCGATTTCACAAGGATCGATGTATTCAAGGCAGGCCCAGCGGCCAATTTCGCGCCCAGTACCGTGGATGAGTCGTTCAAGGCGGCGCACCGCTGCTGGATCGTGAACCACGATCACAAGATTTTTTGCATCCAAGCTGTGTGCACTCATCTCGGTTGCACGCCCAATTGGATGGACAGCGAGCACAAATTCAAATGCCCGTGTCACGGAAGCGGCTACACCATCGACGGAATCAATTTCGAAGGTCCCGCGCCATTTCCCATGCGCCGATACGAGGTCTCGCTGGCCGACGACGGTCAGATTGTCGTGAATCAGGGGCAATTGTTCTTTTGGGAAAAGGGCGAGTTTGACGACCCCCGCTCCTTCATCGCGGTGTAACGACCATGCTAGACAAACTCAAAACCACCGTTCTGGATTCGCAGATCAAGAAATCCATCTTTCGCGTCGGCATTCCCAATACCGACCGCAAACGCGTGCTCATCGTGCTGGGCAACGTGTTTCTGCATTTGCACCCGACGAAGGTGCGCACCAGCGGCGTGAAACTGCGCTACACGTGGTGCGCCGGCGGGTTGAGCTTTTTCCTGTTCCTGGTGCTCACGCTCACGGGCGTGCTGCTGATGTTTTACTATCGGCCCACGGTCGAAGGCGCGTATGTGGACATGCTGGACCTGCGCTCGCAGGTGCCGTTCGGCATCATGCGCGAGTTGCACCGCTGGTCGGCGCACGCCATGGTCATCATGGTCATGGTGCACATGTTCCGCGTGTTCATGACCGGCAGCTACAAGCCACCCCGCGAGTTCAACTGGTGCATCGGCGTGTTGCTGTTGGTGCTTACGTTCCTGCTGTCGTTCACGGGCTACCTGCTGCCGTGGGACCAGCTCGCGATTTGGGCAATCACGGTCGGCTCGAACATGGCCAAGGCGACGCCGTTGGTCGGCGCGGGCGGACCGTTCGCGGACTTTTTGCAGATTGGTGGCGTGCCGCTGGTGCATCCGGGCGATGACGCCCGGTTCTTCCTGATCGGCGCCAAGGAAATTGGCGGCACGACATTGTTGCGATTTTACGTGTTGCATTGCATCGGCATCCCGCTGATTGCGGCGGTGTTGATGGCGGTGCATTTCTGGCGCATCCGCAAGGACGGCGGCGTCTCGGGACCGCTCTAAACGTTAGCGCGGGAGCGGGCAAGGGTTTCTCATGGAACAAGCGGCGGCAAGTCACAGCATCCTGTTCGAGGCGTTCAAGGCGCTGGCCAATATCATGGCCAGCCCGAAGTTGAGCTTTATCCTCGCGACGGGCGGCCTGCTGTTAATGCTCCGGTTCCGCCGGCATGTGTTCAACTGGTGGATCGGCGCGCTGGTGATTTTCATCGAGGCCGGTGCGGTCATCTGGGGCATGAAGGACCCGAACTTCCACCTCATCGTCGGCAAACCGGACAACGTCCCGATCACAGCGATGCTGTTCGTCTCCACGTTGGTGCTGTGGCTGGCCATGGCGCAGGCGGTCAACAACGACCGTCGCGTCGAACAGAAGCTGCCGCCGGATGAGAAGGAAAGTTCCAACCAAAAAACGTGGGTCTGGCCCGACCTGTTGTACATCGAGTTTATCGCGCTAATCATTTGTTCGTTTGTGCTGATTTTCTGGGCGATTTACCTGCGCGCGCCGCTCGAACAGCCCGCCAACCCCGCCGCCACGCCGAATCCATCGAAAGCGCCGTGGTACTTTCTCGGCTTGCAGGAAATGCTGGTCTACTACGATCCGTGGTACGCCGGCGTCGTGCTGCCGACCATCATCATCGTCGGGTTGATGGCAATCCCGTATATCGATGTCAATCCGAAGGGGAACGGCTACTACACGTTCGCGGACCGCAAGTTCGCGATTGGGATCTTCTTGTTCGGCTACCTGGCATTGTGGGTGTTCATGATCATCACGGGGACTTTCCTGCGGGGCCCGGGGTGGAACTTCTTCGGGCCATTTGAATTTTGGGACCCGCACAAGGTGGTCGCGCTCAACAACGTCAATCTTTCGGACTACGTGTGGGTGGTATGGTTCCAAAAGATCTACCACACGACCCATATCGAATGGTTCAACCAGGGGCTGCCGAACGTGGTCAACAGGGTGCCGCAGTTGATCCCGCCCGACTGGACATCGATCAAGCTGTTCCTCGTCGAGGTCGGACACGCAGGCAAGCGTGAGTTTGCCGGCCTTCTCTTCCTCGCGTTTTATTTCCTGGCCTTGCCGGGCGTTCTGGCGAAGACGCTGCTGAAAAAGTTCTATGCGTCGATGGATTTCGCGAGGTACAGCGTCCTCGTGCTGCTGTTTCTGACGATGTTCACACTGCCGCTGAAAATGGTGCTGCGCTGGACGATGAACCTGAAATATTTCGTGGATACCCCGTGGATCAAGTTCTGAGCCGATGAGAAATCAACCCGAGACCCTCCACGAGTACAATATCCCGCGCTTGCACTGGTGGTTTTTCCTCAGTGGCTTCGTGTTTCTGTTCAGCCTGGGGTTGATGATCTGGGTGGATTACTCCGGTGGTTATGCCTCCTGGCTGGCCTTGCATGGTGATCGCACGTGGAAGAATTACCAGCGCGACTTCTACAATCTCGAGAAGAAGCGCCTGGCGTCTGATGCCAGGACTGCGGAGGCCAAAGCGAATGAGGCAGGCTTGGGCAAGCTGGAAAGCGACCTCAAGAGGACCAAGGAAGAGCTCGCGTCGAAAAAGGCGGAAGAGGCGAAGTTACAGGCTGACGTCGACCAGATGCGCGTGGACGACAGCCTGGTCACGCGCGAGTTCACGATGGAGAAGGGCGTGCGCGACCAGTACCGCTCGTCCTACGAAGAGGCGCTCGAAAACAATCACATGAACAAGGACGCGCCGGAAGTCCGGGAGACGAGGGACAAGGCGGATGCCCAGAACGACCGCGTCAACAAGCTCGATCTCCGCAAGCAGGCGGCGGACGCCAGGCTCCAGGAGGCTCAGGACAACCTGACCGCTCTCATGGGTCATGAGGAAGACCTGCAACGCAGCATCAAACATTTTGAAGACAGTATCGGTTTGTTGACCAAGCGGTTGGATCAATTGAAGAGTCCGCTCATCCAGGACGTGGTCAATTTGCCCGTGATCGAGTTCGCCGCGTCGTCCTACAAGGTCGAGCAGATTGTCGCGGACACCCACCATGTGGACGTTAACTTCGCGACGGTGCCCCGTGTGGACCGATGCATCACCTGCCACAAGGCGATCGATCGCAAGGACCCGACAGCCGGACGAACTCGCATTCCGCGCCAAGTACAAGATTGACGCCATCGAATGGTCGAAGCTGCCCGAGCCGCTGCGCAACCACCCGAACCTGGATCTGTTTGTCGGCGACACCTCGCCGCACCCGATGAGCAAGTATGGTTGCACGACCTGCCATTGGGGTTGGGATCGCGAGACCACGTTTTCGCACGCGGGCCACACGCCCGATGCCGAAGAAAAGCAGCCGTACACCTATGATTCCGCGAAGAAGTTGTGGGTGAAGATCGAGAAGCACGAAGATGAGGATGACGACGACGCGAAGCTGCAAAAAGCGTCGCTGGAAAAAACCAACACCGTCCAAATGACGCAACGTGACGCTTGGCGGAAGAATTACAACTGGGAAGAGCAGGAGTTTCTCCTCCAACCGATGCGCGCGGCGAAGTACGTGGAGGCCAGTTGCCTCAAGTGCCACAGCGACCAGACCAACCTCAAGGGCGGCGAACAACTTGATCACGGCCGACGGCTCATCGAGCAACTGGGCTGTTGGTCGTGCCACAAGATGAAGCAGTTGGAGACGTACACCACGCATCACGTCGCGGCGGGTGAAGACTTCGATAGCATCTGCAAGTTTTACGACGTAAACGCCGACGATATGCGACGGCTCAACGGTTTCCCGCAAGAGGTTTCGCTGACCCTCGGTCAGGAGGTCAACATCCCGATCCGCACGTTGCGGAAGCCGGGGCCGAGCCTCTACAAGGTCGCGAGCAAGACGAACGAGGAATGGGTCCGCAAGTGGCTTTCGAATCCCGTCGCGTTTCGTCCCAACACGTATATGCCGCGATTTTGGGGGCTGGAAAACAATACGGGCACACCCAATCGCAACGCTGTTGAAATGAACGCCATCGCGAATTTCCTCTTCACGGTGAGCGATCAGCCGAAATATCCAGCCCCGCCCGTCCAGGGTGATCCCGAAAACGGCAAGAAGCTCGTCGGCCAGGTCGGGTGCATGGCCTGCCACGTCATCGATGAGAAGTTGATGGACATCAAGCCTCCGGCCACGCTCAAGCAATACATGGACGAGTGGCAGTATCGTCGGCTGCGTTCTCAGGGCCCGCAGTTGGTGGGCATCGGCAGCAAATCGGACGTCAATTGGATCTACGCATGGATCAAGAACCCGAAGCAGTACAACCCGCGAACGAAGATGCCGAACCTGCGCCTGAGCGACCAGGAGGCCGCGGACATTGCCGCTTATCTCGCGACGCTGCACAACGACAAGACCGATCAGGAGGGCCTGCCGCAGGTCCAGCCGGACCTGCTGGACAGCGAGACGGTCGAGTATTTGAAGGTCACGCTGCCGGACGCCGAGGCGCAACAGAAGATCAATGATCTCGACGATCTCATTCAGATGTATTTCGTCGACGAGACGACGATGCCATATTATCAGGACCCGGCCCGGATGGCGCGCGACGAAGCACAACTGGCGGAATTGCAGAAGGAATACAAGGACACGTTCGACGACGCGATCGACCGCAAAGCCAAGAAGTTGGCGGCCGACATCGACGCCGTGAAGGCCAGAATGGCGGCGGCGAAGCTAAAGGTTGCGGCCATGACACCGGTCGAGAAGAAGAATATTTTCCTGGGCAGACCGGCTGGTCGCGCGCTACGGGTGTTTTGCCTGCCACGACATTCACGGGTTCGAGACCGCCAAGCCCATCGGCACCGAGTTGAGCGAATGGGGCAGCAAGCCGGTGGACAAACTCGACTTCGGTTTGGTGGACATCGAGAAGGATCGCATCGCCTGGCTGAAGCAGAAGCTGCACGCGCCCCGGTCGTACGACCTCGACCGCATCGGTGTCACGCGCATGCCGCAGGAATTGCTGAGGATGCCGAAGTTCAATCTGACCGACGACCAGATTGACCAGATCGTCACGGTCGTCTCCGGCATGACCGACGAGAAATTGACGGCGAAGGAGGCGCGACAGCTCACACCCGCGGAATTCCAGATCGAGCGCGGACGCTGGACGGTCAAGGAATTAAACTGTGTTGGTTGCCACATTGTCGAGGCGGAGGGCGGCGCGATCCGCGCCACGGGCATCCCGCAGGGCATGGAGCCGCCGATGCTGATCGGGACGCCGACGCAGTTGCACCAGGGCCAGCGCACTCAACCGGACTGGCTGTTCAACTTTATCAAATCCCCGCAAACGGGCGAGATTCGTCCCTGGCTGCATGTGCGGATGCCGACTTTCGGATTGAGCGATGGCGAGGCGAACGTGATGGTGAAGTATTTTGCGGAAGAAGGGCGGGCGCAATTCCCGTATCAAACGCCAAAGATTGACACGTCTCCCGAGCATCTGGAAGCCGGCAAACAATTGTTTACGCAATTGAAGTGCGCGCTGTGCCATATTGTGGAGGGAAAAGCGCTCGGGAAACCACTGGCGGAGATTCCCGAGGAAGACCTGCCGCGATTGGCGCCGAACCTCTCGCTGGCCCACGCGCGCCTGCAACGGGACTGGCTGGTCAACAAGTGGCTGGTCGAACCGTTGTCGCAAATGCCGGGCACGCGCATGCCCCAGTTCGAGTACGGCACGGCGGTCGCGCCGAACATCCTCGGCGGGGACGGACACAAGCAGATCGAAGCACTGGTGGATTACGTGTTGATGTTGGGAGCGAATGAGCAAACCGCTCAGGCGACTCCGGCTCTGGCCCCGGCGGCAGCGGCCTCAGCCGCCGCACCGACGGCCACGGCGCAACCATGAAGTTTGACTTGAAAAACTTTGGTTCCAATAGAGAAAATGGTAGATTAACGGCTGGAGGAGAACTTATGAAATCGTTCAAGTTGGTGATGGCTGTCGCAGTAACACTTTCATTCGCCGCGGTTTCACGCGGCGCGGATTCGGCGTCGATGACGGGAAAGATCACGTTTGACGGGACTCCGCCCAAGCGGAAGAAGATCAACACGGATGCCGACCCGAAGTGCGCGGAAATGCACGCGGATTCGCCGTTGTTGAGCGAAGAAGTGGTGGTGAATCCCGATGGCACGCTGCGGAACGTGTTCGTGTATGTGAAGAGCGGCCTGACCAAGACGTACGACAAGCCGACGACCGCCGTGGAACTCCACCAGACAGGGTGCCATTATGTGCCGCACGTGTTCGGGATGATGCCGGGCCAGAGGCTCGATATCATCAACGACGATGACACACTGCATAACATCCATGCCATGCCGACGGATCCCAACAACAAAGAATTCAACAAAGGCCAGCCGAACAAAGGAATGAAGAGCAGTGCCACGTTTGCTCATCCCGAGGTCATGGTACACTTCAGGTGCGACGTGCATCCGTGGATGTCGGCCTATGTGGGTGTGTTGGACAATCCGTTCTACAGCGTCACGGGCGACGATGGAACATTCTCGTTGAAGGGATTGCCTGCGGGCGAATATACAGTGGCGGCTTGGCATGAGAAGTACGGCGAACAGGTTCAGAAAGTGAAGATCGGTGATGGCGAAGCGAAGAGCATCGACTTCAAGTTTACGAAGCCGGCCGAGTAGGGCCGAGGTGACGAGAGAATTGGCATACGGGAGAGCCTGTTGGGAAACGACGGGTTCGTCGAGTGGTTTTTCCGAAAGGAAATCGGGTCAATGACAGAAGCGCATCATTACGAAGAGCATCACGAAGAACATGGCCACGAGTTGCCGTTTTGGCGCAAGTATATCTTTTCGACCGATCACAAGATCATCGGCATCCAATACGGCCTGACGTCGTTGGTGTTCTTGTTCTTCGGTTTTTGCCTGATGATGTTGATGCGCTGGCAGTTGGCGTTTCCGGGCAAGCCGCTGCCAATCGGGTTTCTATCGAGCTGGCTGGGTGACGCGCGGATGCCCGGCGGCATTATGGCCCCCGAGTTTTACAACCAGCTCGGGGCGATGCACGGCACGATCATGGTTTTCCTTGGCGTGGTGCCGCTGGCGGTCGGCGCGTTCGGCAACTATCTGGTGCCGCTGCAGATCGGCGCGCAGGACATGGCCTTTCCCAAGCTCAATATGTCGAGCTACTGGGTGTATTTCGTTGGCGGCGTGGTCATGCTCTGCAGCTTCTTTGTGCCAGGTGGCGCGGCGCAGTCCGGCTGGACTTCCTATCCGCCCCTGTCAGTGATCACCCCTCCAAGCCATTCGCTCTTTACCGGGCAGTCCATGTGGCTGACCGGCATGGTATTTCTGATTACCTCGTCGCTTCTTGGGTCGGTCAATACCATCACCACGATCGTCCAGTTGCGCGCGCCGGGGCTTACCTGGATGCGACTGCCGTTCTTCGTCTGGGCGCAGTTGGTGACGGGTTTCCTGCTGCTGCTGGCGTTTCCGCCGCTCGAAGCCGCAGGCGTGATGCAATTGATGGACCGCATGGCTGGGACGAGCTTCTTCCTGCCGAGCGGGTTGGTGGTGGGCGGGAAGGCGCTCAACGTCAGCGGTGGCGGCAGCGCGTTGCTCTGGCAGCACCTGTTCTGGTTTCTGGCGCACCCGGAGGTGTATGTGTTGATCCTGCCGGCGATGGGAATTGTCGGGGAAGTGATCGCCAACAACACCCGCAAGCCGCTGTGGGGTTACAAGTCGCTGGTGTACTCGGTGATTTTCCTGGGGTTCATGTCCTTCATTGTCTGGGCGCATCACATGTTCCTCACCGGCATGGGCACCAGTATCAACGCGTTCTTCCAGACGACGACCATGATCATCTCGATGCCGTCGATCATCATTTTGACGGCCTTGATCCTGTCGCTGTGGGGCGGGTCGATTCGGTTCAATATGCCGATGTTGTTCGCGCTGGCGTTTCTGCCGATGTTCGGCATCGGCGGCCTGACGGGCCTGCCGCTCGGCTTGGCAAGCGCGGACATTCACCTGCACGACACGTATTACGTGATTGGGCATTTCCATTACGTGGTGGCCCCGGGCACGCTGTTTGCCCTGTTCGCCGGTATTTACTACTGGTTCCCGAAGGTAAGCGGCAGACAAATGAACGAAGCCTTGGGCAAAATCCATTTCTGGGGCTCGCTGGTCTGCATGAACGGCATTTTCATGCCGATGTTCATTCAGGGGATGGCAGGCGTGTCACGGCGGTTGTATGACGGCGGGAGTTCGTATCTCCATGCTCAGAACGTGCTTCCCTTGAACATCGGGATGTCCTACTCCGCGTGGGCGCTGGCGGTGTTTCAACTCGTGTTTATCATCAACTTCTTCTGGAGCATCTTTGCGGGCCGGAAGGTGACCAGCGACAACCCGTGGGAAGCCACAACACTCGAGTGGGCCACGCCGACGCCGCCTCCGCACGGGAACTTCCTCAAGGTCCCCGAAGTTTTTCGCGGACCCTACGAGTACAGCGTGCCGGGAGCAAAACGGGATTTTCTCCCTCAAAACCAACCTCAGGAGGCGTAGATGTCTGGCGCGATTGAAATCCCTTATAACTCGACCGAGCGTCCCGATACGGGGCTGTACAACGCCAAACTGGGCGTGTGGTTGTTCCTGGCGTCGGAAGTGATGTTGTTCGGCGCGTTGTTTTCGACGTACGTGCTGCTGCGGACCGGCTCGGACACATGGGAACATGGCGCGGAATTCCTGAACGTCCCGCTGGCCACCGTCAACACGCTGGTGTTGATCATCTCCAGCGTGACGATGGTGATGAGCTGGGCGTCGCTGAAAATGAACAATTTCGGCAAGTACAAGCTGTACATGGGCTTGACGATCCTGTGCGGCGCGGTGTTCCTGGTCATCAAAGGTTTTGAATACGCCCACAAATTCGAGGTCGGTTTGTTTCCCTCGACCAGCACATTTATGGCGCTATACTTCACGATGACGGGCCTGCACGGCTTGCACGTCATCGGCGGGATGATCGTCAACAGTTACCTCTGGGGCCCCGGCAGCAAGATGTGGAAGACCGATCCCCAGCGGTTTACCAACCGCATCGAGGTCGCCGGTTTGTACTGGCACTTTGTCGATCTCGTGTGGATTTTTCTGTTTCCGACCCTGTACCTGTTGCCGGGCAAATAGATTGGATGGAAGCATCATGAGCGACACACATCACGAAGACGTTCAGAGTCACGTAAAGACCTACATCAAGGTATTCGTCGCGCTGGCGGTTGGCACCATCGTTACCGTACTGGCATCCAATCTTCACCTGGGAATCATCCTGGGCATCATCGTGGCGCTGCTGATTGCCACGGTCAAAGGCTCGCTGGTAGCGGGCTTTTTCATGCATCTGGTCGCGGAGCGAAAGGTCATTTACTGGGTGCTGATACTCACCGCGGTATTCGTCGTGGCGATGGTGGGGTTGATCATGTTCAGCCGCGGAGACCAGCAGGGGCAACAACAGGGGATCTTCGCCGTGCCGGCAGGCCGCGTGCAAGTCCAGCACGGGGAAAAGCCAGCGACTGGTCATCCGGAGTAGCCATGTCACTCAAAGCATTCCATGTGTTCTTCATCGTCATCTCGGTGTTGCTGTGCCTCGGGTTCGGCGCGTGGTGCCTTGACTCGGATTACGCGCGGGGACGCACCGCCTACGCGGTCGCGGGGTACGTTTCGTTTGGGCTGGCGGTATTGCTGGTGTTGTACGAAATCCGGTTTCTGCGAAAGTTCAAGGATTTGCATTAGGAGTAAACGAATATGACATCACGAGTTTTCAGGAGATTGATGACCGCCGCTTTGATGCTGGGGGTGGGGGCAGTGCCGCGCACCGTGCTGGCGTGCGCCGTTTGCTACGGGGCCTCCGATGCTCCGCAGACGCGCGGCATGAACTTCGGCATCTTTACCATGTTGGGCGTGACCGGCGTGGTGCTGAGCAGCTTCGGCGGGATGATTTTCTGTTTTGCGAGACGGGCCCGACGGCACAATGCGGAATTGACGCCCTGACAGGTTAATCAAAAAGGACTACACCATGCTGGAGAAGATTCTTGGTTTACCGGTCAGCGCCTCCGAACACGCGGCGCGCGTGGATCGACTCATTCTGTACGTCCATATCCTGATGGTTGTGCTGTTTGTGGGGTGGATCTTATTCTTCTTTTACACGCTCTTTCGTTTTCGCAAGAGTAACAACCCAAAGGCCGATTACACAGGTGTGAAAACTCACACGTCGTCCTATTTGGAGGCGATGATAGCCGTGATCGAGGTTCTGCTGTTGGTCGGCCTGTCGATTCCGTTTTGGTCTTGGAAGGTCAGCGCGTTCCCGACGGATCCGTCAACGGTGCACGTGCGCGTCATTGCCCAGCAGTTTGCGTGGAACATACATTATCCGGGGCCGGACGGCATTTTCGGCCGCACGGACATCAAGCTGGTCGATGAACAGACGAACCCGATCGGTCTCGATCGCAAAGGCGATCCACACGCCAAGGATGATATTGTGACCCTGAACCAGTTGCATTTGCCGGTCAATCGTCCGGCAGTGATCGAGATCACCACGAAAGACGTGATTCACAGTTTTTCCCTGCCGGTCATGCGCGTGAAACAGGACGCCATTCCCGGCATGCTCATTCCTATTCACTTTGTGCCTAACAAGACATCCGACCAGTTGCGGGAAGAGTTGGCGACGACCGTTGCCCTTCCGTCGGCCAAGAGCCTCGATTCCTACGTCGCCATGGAAGATTACAAGGCCAAAGACGGCACCATTCTGGTAAAAAAGGGGCGGGCCGTCAGCGCCAACACCGCCTCGAATCTCGTCGAGAACGGAATTACGGAAGTCCGCGTCGGGCCGCGATACCCCGCTGAAATCGCCTGCGCGCAACTCTGCGGCCTCGGTCATTACCGCATGAAGGGCTATCTGAGTATTGATACGGAAGAACAATACAAGGCGTGGCTCCAGGATCAGGAGGACTCGCTCGGAGATTAGTCGTGTGTCCGACGCATCCAGGCCGAACGAAATGACCACAAACCCTCAACTCTGGCTGCATCGGTTCGCCTGTGTTTTGGCGTCTGCCACGTTTCTGTTGATTATCGCGGGAGCGAGTGTGACCAGCCACCGGGCCGGGTTGTCCGTGCCTGATTGGCCGACGACCTATGGCCAGTTCATGTTTTCGTTCCCGACATCCAAGTGGGTGGGTAACATCTTTTACGAGCACGGGCATCGTCTCATCGCCAGCGTGGTCGGCATGCTCACCGTCGTGCTGGCGATTTGGCTGGTCCGCGTGGAGCCGCGGCGGTGGGTGCGACGTTCTCGGGATCGCCGCCGTTGCCGCGGTCATTGCACAGGGGATTCTGGGTGGCCTGACGGTTAAGCTCATGCTCCCCCCGCCGGTCTCGATTGCGCACGCCTGCCTCGCGGAAGCGTTCTTCTGTGTTACGGTGGCCCTGGCG
>CAVQMY010000009.1:0-39438 GCA_963713705.1 uncultured Verrucomicrobiae bacterium | reverse complement strand
AGAACTCACTGATTTCGCGAGTGGCGGGAACCGCGAATCGCAGCCGCCACTCGGCGGTGGAGGGCAGCCCAAGGACAAGCGGTTGAGTCAAGCAGCCGCCCAGTTGCTCCCACAACCAATGGAGCAAGGCCGAAAGCGCCCGCAGCCTATCGGCCAAGCTGCGCGGTTTGCTCAGGCCCCACACTTTGCGAGCAGACCCCCAAGTTATAAGCCGCGCACTTCAGAGTGAAGGCTTTGCGGACGTTGACCAGAGCGCGCAGCCAACTCCGTCGTCCTCCGCCAGTCTCGCACACGTGGTCGAAACTGCGCTCGGCGCTTCACTGCGCCACCGATTGAACCGCCGACTTTTCGCGCTGCGCACCCGCCGTCGATTGGCCGGAAACGCCACTTGATGTTCCACCGGCTTGTTGGTCCAGCACCGACTCTTTTGACGGCGTTCGGGAATGTAGGTCCGTACCCCTCGCTGCGCGCACTCGCTGAGCAATCCATTATCGTGATAGCCCTTGTCCATCACCGCCTCCCGCACCGAAGGGGCGCGGTCCGCCTGCGGGCTGGCCAGCACCAAGTTGGCTTGCGCCAGCGTCAACGTCAGCGGCGCGCTGTCGGCATCGGCGCGATCGGCGTGCGTCACCAGCGGCGCCACAATCGCCTCGCTCTCCAAGTCCACCGCATGCTCGGCTTTGTACGCCAGGTGGGTGCGCCCGTCCTTCATCTTGGCAATCCGACTGTCCGGGTCGGTGCGGCTTTGCCACTGGTCATTGGAAACTTTCTTGTCCTTACGTCCACGATCCAGCCGACGCAGGTCTTCTTCGGTCGGTTCCTCGATCCCCTCGGCCTGCGCCAGCCGACGCAAGTACTGCTTCCAGTCCTCCGCCGTGTCCTTGCGCACGATGCTCTTCATCGCCGCATTGGCTTCCAACGTCGTGGCATCAATGGCCAGCGTCTTACCGCGCAACAGACCTTTCTGTTCCAGCAGCCCCAGCACGAAGCGAAACACGTTGTCGAAGACCTTCTCGTCCAGCCGCTGGCGGATCATGGTCATCGACGCGTGTACCGGCGTCGTCGCGGTGGGAGCCACTCCCAGAAAGGCCCGCAACGCCAGGCTGTCCGCACAACGCCACGCAATGCCGCGTTGACTGTCCAAACCCTCGAAGTAACCGATCAACACCATGCGAAAGTAAACGCCCGGCGGGATGCTGGGGCGGCCACCGTCTTTATAATAAGGAGCGCAGAGCTTCTCGACGAACGGGTCGAAATCCGCCTCACCCAGAACTTCATTGAGCTTGCCGTAGAACGGATGGCCGGGTCCTTGCACGAGTTGATTGGACGGGATGAACAACTCCGATTGCTGAATCTTGCGTTTGCCGAGTGCCATGTCTCCGTGTAGCGGACTCGCCCTCACGGTTCAATAATCAAAGAGACTTTCTCGGACTTTTTTAACGGGCTGCTAGGGCATGTGTGCCCGCTTTATATCGACCAAAGAGCTGCGCGTTGTCGCGGCTCGGCTTGGCGTCGCGATCCGCCTCGGCTTGCGGGACCCGCCGTCGCCGAGGGCTTCCTCCTTCGTCCTACGAGCTACGGCGGACGAGATGGCGGGCAAGCGGGGGCGGTGGACGAATCAACGGTCGTGCGGAAGCCCGACCCTCCGAGCGGAAGCGAAGGGGAAGGACGGCGAGGTTTTGGCGTGACGATGGGGTGTGATTGGGATATAGGGCGGTGATCCGCCTTCGCCAAGGCTACGGCGGACAAGCGGGAGAGCGATGACGACGAGGACGAAATGGTTGATGGTGGGTGGGGCTATCGCGGTGCTGGGAGTATTGGCGATTGGGGCGGTGGTGGTGGGATGGTTTGTGCTGGAGGAGGTTCCGCCGGCGAATCTGCTGTTGCCGGTGTACAGGTTGGAGCAGGTCGATTCGACGCACCCGTGGTATCGGCGGACGACGGTGACGTTGGGTTCGACGGTGTATGTGGAGGATTTTGAGGATTACGGGTTGGAGTTGTGGAACCCGGTCCCGACGGTCGGGATCGGTCGGCCGTCGTTTGGGAATTCGGTGATGTGTTCGATTCCGGGGGAGTCGCCGAGCAATTATGTGGCAGTGGATTGCGGTTCGGAGATGCCGGCGTACGAGGTGTTTCGGAACGTGAATCAGCCGGTGTTTGACTGGCGGCACGCGAAGTTCCAGGCGATGGAGTTTCCCGGGTTCCGGGTGGGGATGAATCGGAAGCGGTCGACGGATGCGGCGCTGATGGCGGAAGTGGTGAAGACGTTGGAGGAGGGGACGCCGACGACGGAGGTGTTCCCGTTGGCGGAGATGCGCAGCAACGTTTGCAGCGTGTGTTTGTTTACCGATGAATTGCCGGGGATCAAGTTTTGTCCGCAGGCCTATCGGGATGAATCGGGAGCGATTTATTTGGCGAAGAGCCTGGGGATGGAGCCGTTGAACCGCGGGATGAAATACCATGGGCGGTGGATTCCGTCGGGGGCGTTGTTCACGGCATGGGTGAAGACGCCGTAGGGGGACGGGGGCGGCGCCGCGTGGAGGGGGGAAGGGAAAAATGATGAGGGATGAGGGCGGAGACGAAGCGAAGGCGGGTGGGGGGCGGAAGCGAATGGGAAGGACGGCGCGCTGGGCCAGCACGCCCTACCGACGGGGGACGGCCCGCGAATGAGATTCGCGGCTACAACGGACCGCGTTTCAATATTGCGCCGACGCAGGCGGTGGTTGTGGTGGGAGATGGAGCTTCATCGTATTACGATTGACTTTGTATCTCATTAGGATATACCGGGGGGCTGATGTTGGGACGTTCTTTGACAAGGAAGGGGAGGGGCACCACAACCGGTGGGGGTGGTCGAGAGGCTGTCGAAAAAGTAAAAAATACAAACGAACCCAAGTTTGAGCAAGCCGGCGTGGAAAACTGTGAAGCGAAAGCCAAAAACGAACCCAAGTTGAGGCCACAAGGGCAGTAGCCAAGTAACCGAGTAGCCAAGTAGCCGGGTGGCCGGGGAAAGGGCAGTAGCCGAGTAGCCGCTGGAAAGGGCAGTAGCCGGGTGGCCGGAGGGTTTAAACGGAAAGAACCCGGGACGTGGGACGGACCGGTCATGGAGTTTTATCGCGAGACGCGAGGGATACGGAGTCGGCTGGGTGGCGTAACCGGCGGACTGGCAGGCGGAAGCCTGTTTTAAAAATCGTTGACGGTGGTGGGGGATGGTGTTATCACCAAGGCGTAATGCAAGGAGGAAGGTGTTGATATTATGAAGAGTTTCTCAAGGATTTTCCTGTCGGCAACCCTCGCGGGAGCAGCAGCTTTGGTTTTCAGCGGATGCGCGACGCAACAGAAGCACATGGCACCCGTCAACGAACAGCAGAAGAGCGAGTTTCTCAAGGGGATGGACGTGGTGGAGAAGCCCGAGTTGGAGCCGGAGTGGGCGGATTTCGTGAAGGACCATTACCCGAACTGGCGGCGCCATTACTGGGTGGACCGCGGCCAGTGGGGCAATCGCGGCTACATCGTTGGGCGACCCGCGGCGGAAGCCGAGCCGGTCGTCGAACAGATTACGCCGTTGCCGCCGGCCGAGCCCGTGCCGCCGACCATCGTGGAGAACGAGCCGCCGAAGGTCGAGGTACTGGAGAAGCCGACCAAGTACGTGGTGCGCAAGGGCGATTCGCTGTGGAAGATTGCCGGCAAGGTTTATGGCAATCCGTTGAAATGGCCGCGGATCTATCGGGCCAACAAAGATAAGATCAAGAACCCCAACAGGATCTACGTCAATCAGGTGTTGACGGTTCCGCAGAATTAGGATGCGACACGGGGTATTTGGGTTGCGAAGTGCGGGTACATGCGGTATGGTTTTGCTTGCTTGAGGGAATGACGTTTTAGCGACACATGGCAAGCGAAACACTGCATTTCGATAATGCGCGACAAGCGCAGTCCCTGTATGCCAGCGAGCCGAAGAACCTGCGGCTCGTTGAAGATCTGCTTAACCTGAAGGTCACTGCCCGCGACGGTTGGATCAACGTCGAAGGGTCCGCCGAAGACATTGCGCGGGCAAAATCCCTGTTTACCGAACTGCACCAGGCGGTGGCGCACGGCACGGTGATTCATCGGCAGGAATTCAGCCGGGCGGTCAGCACGATCTCCCGCGGTGAAGCGCTGAAGATGCAGGAATTGCACGAAGGCCGCGTGGATGTTTCCACGCGCAAACGGCCGATCATCCCGAAGACGCAGGGGCAGAATCGTTACCTGGAAGCGATCCGCAAGAACGACATCGTGATCGGGATCGGGCCGGCGGGCACGGGCAAGACGTATCTGGCCATGGCGATGGCGGTGCACGCGTTGCGCAGCGACCGCGTGGGACGAATCATTTTGTGCCGGCCCGCGGTCGAGGCGGGCGAAGCGCTCGGGTTTCTGCCGGGGACATTGGAAGAGAAGGTCAGTCCGTATTTGCGTCCCTTGTACGACGCGTTGTACGACATGATGGACCCTGACGAGATCCAGCGGAATATGGAGCGGGGCGTGATTGAGATTGCGCCGTTGGCGTACATGCGCGGGCGCACGCTCAACAACGCGTATGTGATCCTGGACGAAGCGCAGAACACGACGAGCGAGCAGATGCTGATGTTCCTGACGCGGATGGGGTTCGATTCCAAGGTGGTGATCACCGGCGACATCACACAGGTGGACCTGCCCGGGCACAAGATGTCCGGGTTGATCGAAATCCAGGGCATTCTAAAGGAGATTCCCGGTTTGGAGATCGTTTATTTTGACGAGCACGACGTGGTCCGCCACGAACTCGTGCAGAAGATCATCTCCGCGTATTCGAAGTTCAAAGACGAACGGGAACGCCGCCGGCAGGAATCGGCGGCGAACGGCAACGGCAAACCGCACGCGGCATGATCCCCGACGGCACGGGGGAGAGGGTTGTCGTCACCAATCGGCAACGCCGGCTGAAGATCAATTCCCGCCTGCTCGCGGAGATCACGGAACGCGCGCTTGAACTGGTCAGGGACGACCAGAT
Organism: uncultured Verrucomicrobiae bacterium; assembly: GCA_963713705.1. Classification (GTDB taxonomy): domain Bacteria; phylum Verrucomicrobiota; class Verrucomicrobiia; order Palsa-1439; family Palsa-1439; genus Palsa-1439. The sequence continues at coordinate 34,421 of CAVQMY010000009.1, read as the reverse complement.
CCATCTTGGAATCGTGTTGGTTGACGATGCGGCGATCGCCAAGCTCAATGCGCAATACCACGACACGCCGGGCGCAACGGATATTTTGAGTTTTGATTACGGCGAAGAACAGGGCGAACTGATCATTTCGGTGGAACACGCCGTCGCACAAGCGAAGCGGTACCGCACGACGCCGGCGCGAGAACTGATCTTGTACGTCGTGCACGGCATCCTCCATCTGCACGGGTACAACGACCTTACACTGCGACAGCGCGGGCGGATGCGCGCGGCGGAGCGACGGCTGGTGTCACAATTGTGTAACCAGTTTGAGTTGAAGGGCTTGATTTCATAGGGAATCGGCAACCGGCCATGGCTGCAGGGAGGCATTTTTATTGACTTCTGAGACACAGGGGTGTTTAATAAAGCGCTTTAGTCAGAGTAAAATAATGCAACAAAGAGTGGCGTGAACATCCTAAGGAATCCAAATGAAGAAAACGCTCATGTTTGGCGTGGTCAGTGTCCATGGTTTTATTGGCTGCATGGCCTTGTTGGTGGTCGGGGGGATTACGGCGGTTGCTTCCGCGCAAACCAGCCGAACGGTCCGTGTTGTTGAGTACAACATCCAAGCGGACACCAGTTTTACCACTCCGACGTGTGGTTTGATCGTTCCCTTCACCGGCGACCGGCGGAAGTTTCACGACCAGCTGCGGCGGAAGCGCGACCACGACGAATGGCGGCGTGCTCGAAGGGATTGGCGAAGAGATTGTCGCGGGCGATCCGGCCCAGCCGATCGATATTCTGGCGTTGAATGAGACGACCAGTAACACGACCACGGTCCAACCGATCGTAAACGCGTTGAATGCTTTCTATTTGTACTATAATAATTTGTGCTATACGAACCAGCCCGCCGGGTATGCGATGAGTACATATCAGGCAACGGAAAGCGGCGGCAGCCCCGGCTCTGGAAACGGCCCCAACGCCCTGGTGTACAACACCAACACGCTTCAGCTTCTCGCCTCCGTTCCGGTGGATCTCGCCGGGCGGCACCGGCAACCTGGGTTCCACCAGTGGCGAGTATCGCGAGGTGATGCGGTACGAGTTTGCGCCGGCGGGGGTAACGGCCGGGACGAATAATGAATTTTACATTTACGTGAGCCACTACAAGGCGAGTTCGGGCAGCAGCGACGACAAAGCTCGCTTGGGCGAGGCCACGATCATCCGCAGTAACGAATACCTCAACTTACCCGCCAACGCCCGGGTCCTCTACGTCGGCGATTTCAATGTCGACGATAACAGTGTCGAAGCCGGCTACCAGACCATTTGCTCCAATGGCGTTCCTGGCGTCTCGCCCCGCACCCCGCAGGGCCAGGGAGTCGACCCGCTGAACATTCTTTGGGGTCCGTACACCGACGCGTCGACCACCATCAATTGGAGCGTGAGTACGACGAGTACACAGATCTTGTTCATGCTCAGCGAAGAGAGCTACGAGCGCCGGTACCGGGACGATTTTCAGATCATGACGAGCAATGTTTATTATGATGTGGCCGGTGGCCTCCAGTACGTTCCAGGCTCGTATCACGTGTTCGCCAACAACGGCTCGTTCACTTGGGGAACCAGCGTGAATAGCGGTGGCAATACCGCACTGAACGACCTCGACCCGAGTCTGACGAATGTTACTGGTCTTACCTCCGCCGTGCTGTTGGAAGACCTTACCGGTGCGAGCGACCATCAACCCACTGTGGCCGATTACACGATCCCCATCGGCACGATTGCGCTTGCGGCCACTTTCACGAACAATCCCGCCAGCGGGCCGGCGCCGCTGACCGTGTATTTTTACGATACCTCGGCCGGCTCGCCCACGAGTTGGAGCTGGACGTTTGGCGACGGCAGCGGCACGTCGACGGTGGAGAACCCGAACTACACGTACGGCTCTCCGGGGTCTTACGTGGTGACGCAGATTGTGGCCAACGCGAGCGGAACCAGCACCAATCACGGTACGATCACGGTGTCCTGCCCGACGATCACATTGTCACCAGCCGCCGGCGCTTGACCGGCGGGACGGTGGGCACGGCGTACAGCCAGACGATCGCGGCGAGCGGTGGAGCTGCGCCGTACACCTACGCCGTAACGGCGGGCTCGTTGACGGGCTCGGGCCTGATATTGTCATCGGCGGGCACGCTCTCCGGTGCGTTCCCGGTGGCGGGCACGTACACGTTTACAGTCACGGCGACGGACACCAACAACTGCAAGGGCAGCGCGGCCTACACGTTGACCGTGGTTTGCCCGACGATCACGCTGTCACCCAATGGAGCGAATCCGACGGTGTTGACCGGCGGGACGGAGGGCCTGGCGTACAACACCCAGACGATCACGGCCAGCGGTGGAGCTGCGCCGTACACCTACGCCGTAACGGCGGGCTCGTTGGCGGGCTCGGGCCTGACATTGTCATCGGCGGGCACGCTCTCCGGTGCGTCCCCGGTGGCGGGCACGTACACGTTTACAGTCACGGCGACGGACACCAACAACTGCCCGGGCAGTCAGGCGTACAGCGTGACGGTGCTGACGCAATTCGCGTCGTGGCAGCAGTTCTATGACCTCAGCGGCACGTTAAGTGGCGGGGATGCCTCCTATACGGGCGACGGCATGAGCAACACCAACAAGTACATGGCGGGCTTCAGTCCCACCAACGCGGCGGCGTACCTGCACATTATCAGCATCGCACAGCAGTTGGTGGCGGGGAATACGAACGTCGTGGTGACATACCTTGGCGCCAACGGGGACGACAGCTACGTGCCGGGGATTGCGTCGCGGACGAACGTGTTGGATTACACGACCGGCGACGCCAATGGCAATTACACGAACGGCGGTTGGCAGGACACGGGCCAGACCAACATTCTCAGTGGCGGGAACGGGTCCGGCACCATCACCAGCATGACGGACTCGAACATAACGGCGGGTCCCGACCTGTACTACCGGGTGCGCGTGTTGTTGCCGTAGCACCGCTGGAAATAGCCGGGGCTGGTGTGTTCCCACGAGGAGGCGCCGTGCTGTTTGCCGTATCCGTTTGACGGAGCAGGTCTGTTTGAGATTGGTTCCTGAGCAAGCGGCTTATGCGAAAGCTGACAGTGCTCAACCCGCTCCTTACTACTGCGTACGGCTGGTAACGTCCCGAATATTGGCTTTTGGCGCGCTTTTTCCTTGTAGGCAACGGATACCTGTGGTAAATAAGGACTCGGTGACGGTCACACAGATTCGTTTACGACACAACGGGCATTTTGTGTCGAGAGGGCTGGTGGAATAGCATAGGAAACATAGCGTCGCGTTTGCGCTCGCGTGAAAGGGAGACACTCACGTCCAGGGAATTCTCATCAAGAAAACACTTCCAAATAAGTCGGTTACCACACGCGGTGTTTTGGGCCTCAACGTTTTCCTGGCGGCGTTGTTGGGGACCGGGATTTGTGCCTCCGGAGCGTGGGGCAAGACGCTTCGCATTGTCTCCTATAATATCGATTGCGAAGACGAAGGCAGCGACAACAACATCACCGGCTCAACGAATAACGCAACGAATAGCTTGCCGAGGGTGGTTCAAGCGATCGGGCTGCACCACATTGGCAACAACGCGCAGCCCGTTGATGTGATGAGCTGTGAAGAGTTGAATTCGACGACGCTGGAGAACTTTGTCGCGCAGCTCAACATCATTTACGGCGCGGGGACCTACGTGTTCGATCCGACGACGGATCCGAATACCGGCGGCGGGCCGGACGGACTGATTTACCGGACGAACTCGGTGCAGGTCGTGTCCGCGCGGGCGCTGCCGACCGGGCAGACCGTGCTCTTGCAGTCGAACAGCACTTACACGGCGGCCCATTCCCCCGGTGGCGGGGTGAACGGCGTCACGCGCGCGCCGATGGTGTATCATCTCCGACCGATCGGCTTCGGGTCGAACGACGACTTTTACTTTTACGTCAGCCACGCACGGAGCACGAGCGACGACTCGGTCGGAGACGCACGCTACGCCGAGGCGCAGGAGGTTCGCAGCGACGCGAAATACAACCTGCCGGCCGGGGCGCATATACTTTATGGCGGGGATTGGAATCTGTTCAGTGGGAGCGGGGAGAACGCCTACAAGTGTCTCACGGGGCAGACAACCTCCGATGGCATCAACTGGAGTGACAGCAGCGCGATCTGGGCCAACACCAACCAGACGCAGGGATACGATCCCACGTCCAAGACCACGCCGCCGACCACCACCACTTGGGCCAACGTTTCAGGGGACAATGCCCCCTACCTCTATGACGATGCGACGTATAACCTGACCTCGCGCATCGACATTCAATTACCGAATGCCCCGATGTTCGGCGTTTACAACAGCCAGGGGGGTGTGCAACTCGCGCCGGACACTTCGGACCCGTTCGACACATCGAACTTCCCTTCCGCGCAATATCCGTACGCGTTCGAAGTCTTTGGCAACAACGGGACTACGCCCGAGAATGGCGTATCGACCGACCCCAACAATCACTCACTGGATGACCTCACCAACACGGTTCCGAATGCGGCGACTGTTTACAACGATCTTGACGAACTAGGCAGCGGCAGCACCTTCACCGGGAGTGATCACTATCCTATTGTCGGGGATTACAACATCGTGCAGACGCCGCAAAACATCCAGACGGTGTTCATCATTTTGGAGGAAAACCAGAACTGGGCTTCGATCAGCGGCAATGCGGCGTGCCCGTACATCAACAACGGTCTGCTCCCGAAGTCCTCGTATGCCCTGCAGTATTACAACCCCCCCGGCAACCATCCCAGCCTGCCGAACTACCTGTGGCTGGAGGCGGGCACGAACTTTGGGATCCTGGCCGATGGCGATGCCTTGACGTACCACGAAAGCACCACCAATCATCTGGTCACGCTGCTCAAGAACGCCGGCGATTTCATGGACTTCCTTTCAGGAAGGCATCAGCTGGGACCATCGTGCCCGCTTACGGATAGCGGCCAATACGCGGCGAAGCACAATCCCATGGTGCATTTCGATGACGTCACGAACACGAACAACACCGGCTCGACCTACTGCATCGCCAATGTGCGGCCGTTTACCGAGCTGGCGGGCGACCTCCAAAGCAATGTGGTCACGCGCTACAACTTCATTACGCCGAACCTCTGCGACGACATGCACGGCAATACGGGATGCCTCACCGGCAATGCGCTACTCACGGCGGGTGACACATGGCTCTCCAACACGGTGGCTGAGATCGTGAGTTCCCAGGCTTACAGCAATAACGGCGTTATCTTCGTCACGTGGGATGAAGGAGAGGGCGAGGACGGCCCGATTGGGATGATCGTTCTTTCGCCATTGGCCAAGGGAGGTGGCTATGCCAATACGCTCCACTACACGCACAGCTCCACGCTGCTGACGATGCAGGAGATCTTCAACGTCGGGCCGTTGCTCGGCGATGCCGCGAATGCCACCGACCTGAGCGATCTGTTCGTCTTCGGGGCACAACTGGCCGTCAGCCCGGCATCAGGATTGACCTCCAGCGGGGGTGCGGGAGGACCGTTTAGTCCCAGCAGCCAGACCTACACGCTCAGCAACACGGGCGATGTGGCGATGGTTTGGTCGGCGACCAACACCTTCAACTGGCTGACCATTTCCGCCACCAACGGCACGCTGGCGGCGAGTGGCAGCACCAACATCACCGTTTCCTTTAACGCCAATGCGAACAGTCTGACCAACGGCACTTACTCGGACACGGTTGTGTTTGCCACGTCGAACGGCTCCGGTAACACGACGGAACCCGTCGACCTGACCGTCACCGCTGGGTTCGGCCAACTAACCGTCAGCCCGTCGTCGGGATTAGTCTCGGGAGGCCCGCCGGGCGGGCCGTTCAGCCCGATCAGCCAGACCTACACGTTGAGCAACGTGGGAGGGGTGTCGCTGAACTGGACGGCGAACAAGTCCAGCACATGGCTGACGCTCTCCGCCACGAGCGGGACGCTGGCATCGGGTGCCAATACGAGCATCACCGCCACCATCAATGCCAATGCCAACAGCCTGTCGGCCGCCGTCTACTCCGACACGATTGGATTTACCAACACCACGAACGGTGCCGGTAACACGACGCGCGCGGTCAGTCTCAATGTCGGCGTGGGCAACTTCGGATTCTTCAGTGACTTCAGCACGTTTGCGTCCGGCAACCTTGTCGGCCAGCAGGGCTGGACCCAGGTTAGTTCGTACACCAGTTCGCCGCTGCAGATCAGCGGGGGCCAGGCGGAATTTACCGGCGGGCTGACCGCCAACGACCAGACGGTCTACAAGGGCTTTGGGCTGACCAACGAGACCGTGTTCTATGGCCTGACGCTGACCGTGACCAACGCGCCGAACACCAACGCTGTGCCGTACTTCGCGGCGCTGTATAACACCACCAACGGCACAGGAACCGCCGGTTTTCGTTTGACAGCGGAGTCACCCGACCCGGCCAAGACGAATTATGTGCTCGGCGTGCGCGTCTCGCTGTCGGGGAGCGACCCGTACACGTTCGGCGTCACGGGCCTGAGCTACGGAACCCAGTATCGCGTGATCGTGGAGGCGGTGGCGGGCGACACCAATGCGGTTGTGTACGTCAATCCGACCAGCGGCAATCTCGGAGCGCAGACGCCGTACGCGCAGAATAACTACACGGCCGGGTCCGCCGTGGGTTCGTTCGCGATCTCGCAGTTGGATAGCGGCTCAATCCCCAGTGCCGGTGGGATGATCGGCAAGGTCGTCGTTGCCGACAACTTCGGGACGGTGTACACGGATTTGGGCGGCGTCCCGCCGCCGACGGCCGGTTTTAGCGCCAGTCCGACCAACGGCGCGGCGCCATTGGGCGTGAGCTTCACGGACCTGTCGAGCGGTTCGGTGACGAGCTGGGCATGGGCGTTTGGCGATGGCAACACGTCGATCAGCCAGAACCCGTCGGACATCTACGTGAATCCGGGCACGTATACGGTCCAGGAGATCGTGACCGGCAATGGTGGGTCGGCTACCAATATCCAGACGGCGTTGATCACCGTGTACGATCCATTCGCGTGGTGGCAGCAGAGCTACAGCCTTACCAACAGCTGCGCGTTATGTGGTCCGGGCGCGGATTACGCGGGCACCGGCATGAGCAACACCAACAAGTTCATGGCGGGCTTCAATCCGACCAGCGCGTCGGCGTACCTGCACGTCATCAGCATCGCGGAGCAGTTGGTGGCGGGGAATACGAACGTGGTGGTGACGTATCTTGGCGCCAACGGGGACGACAGTATACGCCGGGGATTGCGTCGCGGACGAACGTGCTGGATTACACGACGGGTGACGCCAACGGCAACTACACGAATGGCGGCTGGCAGGACACGGGCCTGACGAATATTCTCAGTGGCGGGAACGGGTCCGGCACCATCACCAGCATGACGGACTCGAATGTGACGGCAAGTCCCGAACTGTACTTCCGCGTGCGCGTGCTGTTGCCGTAACACCACTTCGGAATAGGAATAAGAGATACTGATGCGAACACTAGGATTCTGCTGCGTTGCGACGGCCGTTATGGCCGTTCTGTTGGGCGCGCAGGCGGCGCAGGCCCAGCAAGTCAAGGTGATGGAGTACGATGCCTCGCAGGAGGTTGGCGCCAGCACCAATCCCACGCCGCAATCGGCGGCGTTCACACGCGTCATCGCCTACCAGCAACCGGATATCGTCTGCTTCTCCGAATTAAACGATGGTAGCTCCGTTTCGCTGGTCACCAGCGGCGTGGTCAACTGGGCGACGAACAATCTGTCTTCGATCTTCGGAACGAAAACCGGCGTCACGTTTTGGGTCTACATCGCCAACGTGGGGGATGGATACAACCGCAACGGCGAGATCAGCCGCTATCCGATTGTCAGCGGCACGACGTACAGCGACGCCGGGGGCGGGTTTGCCAACCTGCGTGGCATGGATTCGATCCAGATCCAATTGAGCGGGACGAACACGCTCCAGATTTTCCATGCGCAACTGAAAGCGGGTGGCGGGACCCTCGACACGAACAGCAGTTGCGAGAGGAAGCAGGCCGAAGCCGCGACCGATGCGACGAACATGATGTACTGGGCGAGCACGAACCAGGCCCCGTATATCTGGACCTGCGACTGCAATGAGGACCAGGACCCACGCGACGCCGGTTACACGGCACCGTACACCACGCCCGAGTGCCCGGTGTCGAGCACGTATCATCCGATCACCACCCTCGAGCAGGTGGGCGGGCTGGTCGATTACGCTCCCACCACACTCGATGGTGTGTGGCGGACATGGAGCACGGCGCAAACGGCCGGTCAGCCGTCCGACATTTTCGATCGCATTCTGGCCGCGACCAACCGGCTCGCCCCCGCGTCCGGGCTGGTGTTCAGCACATTCGACTGGGCCTCACACGGTTTGTACACCAACGCGAGCCCGCAGAATCTCGTTAACGACAGCCTGACGGCGGATGACCATTACGATGTCATGGTGACCTACTTGTTTCCGACCTCCGTGACGAATTTTGGCGTCAACCCGACCTCGTTCACGGCGACGGGAAATCCGGGCGGGCCGTTCACTCCATCGAGTCAGGTCTGTGTGCTGACGAACTTCGACACGATCCCGTTGTTTTGGTACGTCACAAACCAAACCAGCTGGCTGAAAGTCTCTTCACCGGTGGGAAATCTTGGTGCCGGCTGGGGCACGAACATCACCGCATCGATTACGGCGGCGGCCAATTCGCTGACGGCGGGGACGTACACGGACACGATCACGTTCAGCAACACGGCCACGGGAGTATCTCTCCCGGTGGGCGTGACGCTGACGGTCGGTACGCCGCCGGTGGCGAGTTTTACGGCGAGTCCGACCAACGGGGCGGCGCCATTGGGTGTGAGCTTCACGGATCAGTCGACCGGTTCGGTGACGGCTGGGCATGGGCGTTTGGCGATGGCAACACGTCGAGCAGCGAGAACCCGTCGGACATCTACGCAAATCCGGGCACGTATACGGTCCAGGAGATCGTGACCGGCAATGGTGGGTCGGCTACCAATATCCAGACGGCGTTGATCACCGTGTACGATCCATTCGCGTGGTGGCAGCGCCAGTACTTCGGCACCAACGTTAGTGCGAACACGGCGCCGGGCGCGGATTACACGGGCACCGGCATGAGCAACACCAACAAGTTCATGGCGGGCTTCAGTCCGACCAGCGCGGCGGCGTACCTGCAGATCATCAGTGTTGCGGAGCAGTTGCTGGCGGGGAATACGAACGTGGTGGTGACGTATCTTGGCGCCAACGGGGACGACACGTATACGCCGGGGATTGCGTCGCGGACGAACGTGCTCGATTACATGACCGGTGACGCCAACGGCAACTACACGAATGGCGGTTGGCAGGACACGGGCCAGACCAATATTCTCAGTGACGGGAACGGGTCCGGCACCATCACCAGCATGACGGACTCGAATGTGACGGCAAGTCCCGACCTGTACTTCCGCGTGCGGGTATTATTGCCGTAGCGGGCAGACAGCGTTCAGGAGACTCCACTCGCGATGTCGCGCCCGGAGCGGGCAGAAGGCGGGCTTACTTCGCTGAAGCTCGACGCTTCGGCTACTTCGTGCGGAATTTTCTCCAAAAAGCCTTCTGTTTGCTTTCTCTCATGGCACTGTGGTGGTAGGCGACTCCGTAGAGTGTGTTCAGTGTGGGCCAAAACTCCATGAGGCCGGAATGTTCCATGCAGTAGGCGGCGAGATACTTGTAGTGGGCGGTTTTTGCGAGGCGTTTGAAGATGTCCTTCACGTCGCGATCTCCCGCGTGCCAACACCTGCGGAGTTCCTTTTGGAGTGCCTTGGCGTCGATCCTGCCCGTGGCATGCAATTTAGCGCGGTATTTTTCGAGAATCGGTTCGGCCTTTTCAAATCTCTCTTCGGTTAACCTGTACATGCGTCTCCTTCCGGTATTGATGCGCAACGTAACACCGGGCGGGGCGTGTTGGCAATGTCATTGCCGGGCCTGGGCCGACCCCGTGGCCATGGAAGGAAGAGCTTGCGTTGGAATAAAATTCGGGCGTATAGGGTTGATTGCACAAGCCGTTTGGGGCCAAACCTCAGGCGCAAGGAAGTCTTCCGTTTGCGCTGAGGCGGTGCGAGTCGTGAGGTGGTTTGACCGTCGGGAACTCGGCCGGCGGCCGGACCCGAACAGATTCCGAGTCAGGAGGCCAAGCGAATTACGATGAACGCAAGAAAATGGGTGGCAGCAAGTGTGGTGGTGGGAGTGATGGCAATCGCCGCGGTGATCGTGTTTGCGTTGCCGCCATCGGCCCGGTGTTTCGGACGGTGGTCTCGATGTTGACGGTGCAACAGGGGACGGATCCGCTTCAGTTTACGTATCATTTGCAGGACGGTTCCAATCTGGTGGCGCTGGCGTTGGGTACGGCGCCGACCAGCAACCAGGTGTTTGCGATGTTGATCAACTGCGACTCGAGCGCGGCGGATTTGGTGATGTATGACGAGTCGAACTCGAATATGTTGGTGATTGCGACGAGCGACAACATCACGACGGTCAAGCAGCAGGCGATCCATAAGCTGACGGCCGGTCACACGAACGACGAACGGTTTGTCGCGCTATTCAACGTGGTGTCGACGAATGATCTGGCGGGCGGGTATTTGACGGTGGCGGGCCGGTTGCATTTGGACACGAACGGATGCCCCGCGGCAGTGTTGATCGTGCTGAACCGTGATACGGCGGATGCGTCGTTCGACGACAAGGATGTGACGGATGTGGAACAGGACGCCAAGTTCAAGGACATGTACCGGGCCGGGGAAGGGCATTTCATGGGCGTGCTGGACGTGATCAGCGGCGGTTCGACGAACGCGTGGCTGGTGCCGTTGGGCCACATGACATTCCGTCGTCAGTTGGACCAGCTCACGTCGGGCTAAGGGCCGGATACGGACTGGTAGCCGAGGCGGTCGAGTTCCGAGTCGGGGTAGACTCCAGGCGACGCGAGGTGGTGGGGTGCTAAATTGTTAGCATACCACGCTTCGCTCGCCGCGTGGGGGTGGACGGACATTGTTCACCACGAATCCGCCTTCGCGCAACGCTTCGGCGGACAAGGCTCACGAAGGGCACGAAGAGGACAGGCGTTTCTCACGCGGACGCTCCAGCTACGAAGGCGGGACTCGGGACGGGCCGTGCCTGAGGCGGACGGGCCCTTCGACTGCGCTCAGGATAAACCCCTCGAGGCTCGGGACAAGCCGGGGAGGAGGTCGGAGCTGGAAATTGGAAGGCGGTGAGGCCCATCCGGAGGTGCTACAATTTTTAGCATACCACGAATGGCGCGTTTGGGAGTTGTGGACGCGGCTATGTGTTTGTCAGCAATTCAGAAATTCAGAATTTCAGACAGCATGGAAGGAGGGCCGGGGATTGGGACGGTGGGGAATTGAGGACGGAAGGTATCTGGAAGCGCTGTGGAAGAGGAAAAAGAGCGGGCGGGCATCAGCGAAAAGGGCGGGAAGGAAACGGGGTGTTTGCGACCTCAAATACTACGTGGTCGCGTTTGCGAGCTTGGCACGGCATGCTCGCGTCTCCGCTTGCGCTACGGCTCCGTCCGACTCGGCTCACGCAGCCCCGAAAAGGATTCGGGGTAAAGGACGCAGAGGGCGCAGAGGTTGAAATCTCCGTGTGGCATCGTTGATCCGCCGTCGCTGCAGCTATGGCGGACAGGGCGGGACGATGCCACACGAGGGTACTCTGCTCGGAGGCGGGCAAAAGCCGGGCGGGGCGGGGTGTATTCGGGTTTGTAAATTGGAAAGCGGGGAGGCGGCGATGAAATGTTTTATGTTGAGACCTGAGCCTGGGTTCCCTACCGCGGCTTCAGGAGCGTAAGTATAACCTCTTCGCGCATTCGCTTCTGCAGAGCTTTGCCGGCGTGCGAAGATTTCGGGGGTGGTAGATAACGGCGGTTGTCCGGCAGTGGTCGCCTTCGTACCTGAGTGACCGCCATGCCAAGCTCGTCGGCGATCCCCTCAATGCATTTCGAGTTCTCAACGAAGGTCTGGCGAATATTGCAGTTACCGACGACGAGAACTGCTTTCCCTCCTGCACGGAGGACGCGGTTCGTTTCCGACAACACGGCTCGCATAGGCGATTGTGTCGGCGGAGAGCACATCCGGCACCTTTCCCTTCAACTGGTCGAGGGCACGCAGGAAAATATCTATTGTTAATGGTCGCTGTGCCTTAAGCCATCCCTCCAATTGGTCGACCCAGATCGAAACTTGCGCGTGATCGTACATAGCGAACACTTCTTGAAGCTTTGGCAGAGGGATCGCGCCGTGCTCCACAGTGATTTCAAGCAATTTTCCAAGATCGCGAGCTGTCATTGGCGTGACACGTTGTTGTTTGCATCTTGTCGTGATGGCGTTCTCTCGCTTAATCCGCTGCGGAGCGTCGTGTCGCTGACTCTAAAATCGCATTCGCCGCTGCCGGGCTTATTCGACGAGAGCGGTATTGCAGATAAGAGGGAGAAGCTCCGATCGTGGAAAGAGGAGAGGGCGGCAAGCGGGACGCTCGCCCTACCCCGCTCGGAGCGGGGCAGGCCGGGGGCAAAGGCGGCGGAAGGGGGTGGGGTGAGGGTCCCCTCGTTTGTCTGACGCGAGGGCGCGTCAGACGGCACGCGGGGCGCCCCAATCTCGGAATCGGGGTAAACGGCGTGGCAATAACGGCGCGGACAGCGACCGGGCCGGTCGCCCTAGCGACGACCGCAAGCGGGGACGCTCGCGCCACCAACGACGGGGGACGGCGCGCTGGGCCAGCACGCCCTACCGGGGGCGAAAGGCGGCGGGCGTCCGCCTACGCCGTTCGGCTACGGCCCGACACGCGGGAGGTGAGCTGGGGTGAGCTTGGGTGAGTACTGGTTGGGAGCAAAGTGGTTTGGGGCGAATCTAGGGTGAATTGGGTTTGCGCTTGGGTTCGCCTAGGGTGAGTAAGGGGAGAGGGTGAGGGGTGGCCACGACGAAGCGTGGCCCTCCGAACCAGGGCGATTGCATTTTGATTCTTCAGGGGGGTGCGAAAGGAATTCTTTGTAAGTGGGCCGGTGAGCCGGTTTGCGACGACAAGTTTTTGCTTCCGGTTTCCGGGGATTTGTGGTGGAAGATGGGGATGCAAAACCAACGATCCTCGTTCCGCAATTTGAAAGACCACTTCGCTCCACGACCCGACCCGCGCGTCGGCCCGGCCAAGCGCCACGAGTTGCTGGATATCCTGATGATCGCCGTCTGCGCCATGCTCTGCGGTGCGGAGGGCTTCACCGAAATCGCCCAGTGCGGTCGGTGCAAGGCCGAGTGGTTCAAAAGCTGGCTGGCGTTGCCGCACGGCATTCCCTCGCACGACACCTTCAACCGCGTGTTCGGGCTCATTGATCCGGCGAAGTTTCGGGACTGTTTCCTGGCGTGGACGCAAAGCCTGCGCCAGGTCGTCGTCGGCGAATTGGTGGCGTTGGATGGCAAGACGCTGCGGCACAGTCGGGCGCGCGGGCACGGGCCGATCCACCTGGTCAACGTCTGGGCGGCCCGGAATCGCTTGGTGCTGGGGCAACTGAAGGTAGACGACCACAGCAACGAGATCACCGCACTGCCCCCGCTGCTCCGGGCGCTGGAATTGGCCGGCTGTGTGGTGACGGTGGACGCGATGGGCTGCCAAAAGACCGTGGCCAAAGAGATTCACGAGGCCGATGCCGACTACGTGCTGGCACTGAAAGGCAATCAGGGCACGCTGCACGCCGAAGTCCAAGCGTTTCTGGACGACGCCCACGCGCGCGGTTTTGCTGGCCTCGCCCATCAATTCACCCAGACCCTGGAGAAGGATCACGGGCGCATCGAGACCCGTCGCTATTGGATTACCGAAGCGATCGCTTGGCTGGCCGACAGGCCCCAGTGGGAAGCCTTACGCAGCGTCGGGATGGTCGAAGCAGTGCGGGAGGTGCAGGGGAAATCGACGACGCAGCGGCGCTACTATCTCAGCAGCCTGCCGGCGCAGGTCGAGCGGTTTGCGGCGGCGGTGCGCGGCCACTGGGAGATCGAGAATTGCCTGCACTGGGTGCTGGACGTGCAGATGGGCGAAGACCGCTGCGCCGTGCGCCAGCAGAACGCGGCGCAGAACCTGGCCACGCTGCGGGCCTTATGCCTGAACCAACTGCGCCGCGACCAGCGAGTCAAACTCGGCATCCGCGCCAAACAAAAGGCCGCCGGCTGGGACCACCAGTACCTCGCCTCCCTGCTCAACTTCTAAATGCAATCGCCCTGCCCTCCGAACGCGGGCGCGTTGACAGGGCGGGGGGGGGCGATTACGATGGGCGGGCGCATGAGCGAACTGTGGAAAGATTTGCGGAATTCTTTTTTTGCCGGCCTGCTGGTGGTGGTGCCGGTGGCGGCGTCGGTGTTGATTCTGCTGGCGGTATTCACGTGGGTGACGGATTTCATGCTGCCGGATGCATTGCGGCAGCAGATGTTGACGCCGTTGTATCGGATCATCGCGTTGGTGGTGTTCGTGGGGTTCACGATGTGGGTGGGATGGATCACGCGGCATGTGATGGGGCGGCGGATGGTGTCGGCGACGGAGTCGATGATCGGTCGGGTGCCGTTGTTGAACAAGACGTACGGGTTTATGAAGGAGATCAGCCAGACGCTGTTGTCGGGTCGGAAGACGATGTTTCAGCGGGTGGTGTTGGTGGAATTTCCGCGGGCGGGGGTGTATTCGGTGGGGTTTGTGACGAGTGAGGCGGTAGGGGAGGCGCAGGCGAAGACGGGGGAGACGGTGATCAATGTGTTTGTGCCGACGACGCCGAACCCGACGAGCGGTTTTTTGATTTTGGTGCCGCGGGGGCAGTTGGTGGACCTGAGCATGAGCGTGGCGGAGGGGATGAAGATGGTGATTTCGGGCGGGACGGTGGTGCCTGGGTACACGCCGGCGGGGCAGGAGACGTTGAAGCTGGGACAGCCGTAGGGGTGCATGGATACGGAGCGCGCCGAGGGGATCGTGTTGCGCCGGCAGACGGTGACGGAATCCAGTTTGATCGTGACGTGGTACACGCGTGAGTTTGGGAAGCTGAAGACGGTGGCCAAGGGGGCGCGACGGATCAAGGGGCCGTTTCAGGGCAAGATCGACCTCTTTTACCGGGATGAGATCGTGTTTTTGCGCAGTAAGCGCAGCGATTTGCATCTGTTGCAGGACTGTTTCCTCGAAGACGCCCATGCCCGGCTGCGCAAATCGGTTGAATCGTTGACGGCGGCATCGTATGTGTGTGAGCTGGTGGAACTTGCGACTGAGCGGGAAGACCCGAATGAGGGGATTTACGAGCTACTGGTGGCGGTGTTGGAGGCGCTGGAGGGTCGGCGGGATGGGGTTTTGCTGATTTGGTTTGAGCTGCGATTGCTGGCGGCGGCAGGCTGGAAACCGAACTGGGAGGGGAAGACGGGCGTGGGACGGGTGCTACAATCGATTGCGGAGGCATCTTTGGAAGGTATTGGGCGCGTGAGGCTTAGCGGTGAACAGGTTGTGGCTGGACGGGAAGCTTTGTGGCGGTTTTGGGATGAGCATTTGGGTCGCGCACCACGGACGCGGGAGTTTCTGCCAGGGAAAATCCGTAATTGACGTAGACGTGGCGGCTTGATACAATAAGGGCTGTAGGGATAAGTGGCCATCTTGGGCGTGAGACTGCACAAAAATGCAGGAAGGAAGCTTATTCCCTACGAAGTAAGCACGAAAATCGCTTGTCATGAAGCAGGCGCGCGCGGCGAGCCAACCAAACAGTATCCAATGAGGAGTGAATAACGCCATGGCCAATCAAGTAGTCGAATTTCCTGCCCACGAAAGGCCCCAGACCGAAATCAGCACCATCCGGATGATCGGCTTTGCCGTTGCGATCACGGTGGTGGTATTTGGGATCGCATTTCTGGTCGGTGGGTTCCCCAAAGACTTGTTTATGGGGCGCGACAAGATTCTTCCCGACCGCGTTTTTTTCCAAAGCTTGATTACGCTTGTCTGGGCGCTGGCCATGGCCAACGTCGTCCTGAAGATGCTGCGACTCAACAAAGAGCGCGCGGCGCTTGAGGAAGGCAGCCTGCCCGAGAATCTCGACATGAGCGATAAGGATGCGTTGATCCTGCTGTATGAGCGGATCAGGTTGCGGCCGGCGATCGCGGAAAGTCTTGGGTTGACCCGCATCGCTCGGGTGTTGGCGATGTGGATTAACACGGATGATTTCGAGCGGACGGCGCAGTACGCGCGCGAGCAGGCAGACCTCGACGCGGCGGAGTCCGATGCGACTTTTCGGCGGATCCGGTTGTTCATTTGGGCGATGCCGCTGCTGGGATTCGTGGGGACCGTATACGGCGTGGCCAACGGCATCAGCGGTTTCTCGGGCTTTCTGCACCAGGCGAATGTGTCAATGGATCAAATCAAGGTGGCGATTGGTGACATCACGACGGGGCTGGCGGTGGCGTTTATGTGTACGCTGCTGGGTCTGTTTACGGCAGGGTTGGCGGCGTTTCCCAATTTGATGGCGGAACGCCGGGAAGAGAAGGTGCTGGCGGAGATCGAGGAGCTGGTGGAGGACCGGCTGCTCTCCCGGATGCCATCGTCGGCCGGGGAAGAATCGAAGAAGTTTCCCGTGGAACAGATGGTGGCGGCGATCCGCGAAGGCATGGACGGTCTGCAGACGCAATCGAAATTCCCGATGGAGGAATTGGCGCAGGCCATCGACGCTGGGTTCCGGCGGTTGCCGAACCCGGATCGGTATGAAGAAGTCTTTTCGCGGGCGATCTCGAAGGCTGGGGATGTCATCAACCAGAAGTACGATGAATTCGCGCAGAATTACGAGCGGCGCATCGGCGAACTGGGCTCGCAGCTCGGCGGGAAGCTCGAGGGCGTGGCCAGCAGCTTCAGCAACGGGACGCACCGGATCATGTCCGAGTTGACCAAGACCCAGGAGCGGAACCTGGAGATTTACTCCAAGAACGAGCAGAAACTGGCGGAGAAGTTCGAGGAATTAACGGAGCAACTGACGACCATCGCCAAGGAGCAATCCGAGCAGTTCGGCGAAGCCCACGAGAATTACGTCGAGGCGATCCAGGAGTTGGACAAGAAGGAAATCGCGCGGTTCGAGAAAATGGTCCAGGAATTCAGCCAACTCTCGGCACGGCTGGCCGACACCTTCAAGCAGGCGGTGGCGACGCTGGAGAGTGCGTCCACGCGGTATAGCGAACGCATCCAGCAGTCGGTCGAATCGTTGAACGAGCAACTGGAGAAAGTCACGCAGTTGGGCACGGAGATCGACAAGGTGCTACGGACGACGCAGGCAATGGAGACGACGTTGCGTCAGGTGGGCAATTCGGATGAATTCCGCCAGACACTGGCCAATTTGCGCAATCACCTGAACACGAGCGATGAGTTGCTCAAACAACTGTCGCGTCCGCGCAAGGTGGTCTTCCAGGAAGCCCGCGGTGACGACAATATGTAGTGCGAAAGCGTGCGACGCGCGACTCGATAACCTGGATGCGACAACCTTATGGCGCGGCGGAAACCTTACGAGAATATCGACATCAACGTCGAACCGTTCCTGTCCATCATGGCGATTGTGCTCAAGCTGATCTCCCTGATCCTGGTGGTCATCGTTATGCGCATCGCCATGAACCCAAAGGGCAAACGGATTGTTGCCTTTCCCGGGTTGTATTCCGGGCACGGGAACACGGTGAACCCGAAGATACCGTCGTACATCGATTGCCATCCGGATGGGCTCACTCTCTATTCGAGCGACATGCCCACCGGTATACCGGTGACGTGGGATGATCTCCAACGGCCGTCCAACTCCGTCTACCAACTCCTCGATAGGGTCCAGCAACACAAAGAGGAGGAGTACGTGGTGGTGATGGTTCGGCCGCAATCAGTGAAGTTCTTCCGCACCGTGCGCAATCTGATTGAGAAACGTCCGATCGATGTGGGTTACGATGCGATTGATGCCAATTTTAAGGTCGACTGGGACGCGGCAGAGAAGGCGCTAGCCATTTCCCCGGACTGACAACATGGCGCGGCGAAGAATAAAGAAGGGCGAACCGGAAATGCTGATCGTGTCGTTCTGCGACATCGTGACGATCACGACAGCGGCACTTTTCTTTTGTTTGTTGGTCACTGTCCAAGAGTCGGTGAAAATCCCCGTCTTCCGCCCGACACCCCGCGCGAAAATAACGTCCAAACAGGGCGTCTTCTTCGAATGTCGGACGAATGAATTGTTTTATGTCGACAAGGGTGGGCTGGACGATCAGGTGGAGCAACTGATGTCGACCTTGAATCCGGGAGTTCGCGGCGGAGATATTGAATCATTTCTAAAAGCCATTCAGGGAAAGGAAGTCGGGAATGAGTATTACAAAGTTGACCCGCGATATCTCTTGGTAGGAAAAATGGGATTGGAAGCGCGTCCCGGCGTTCCGGGGGAGACGATGGAAGAACTGGAGAACCCGAACAGCAACTTTCAGGCGATTTTGTCGCAGTTGGTTAGGTCCAACCAATACATTGCTTTTTTGGTCAGAGATGATAGCTTTAACATATTTCGCAAGGCACGGCAGGTTGCCGACACGGCTGGGTTCGACACGGGCTGGGAACTGCTCGGGATCGATGAACCAATCAAGTTCGGGGAGGGTGGTACGGCGATAGCCACCCAATAGGGATTGTTTTATGGCTGGGAGCACAAGCAGTAAAGGGAAGGGCAGAGGGACAAAGGCCAACGTAATTGTCTGGACTCTGCTGGTCGTATTGGTTCTGACAGCGGGGGTTTTGGCCCTCAACGTGACGCAGCGGTTCCACCGTGTCGTCCAGGAGACGAACCAGGTGCGCACGGTCGTCCAAGAAGCCGTCAAGCGCCAGGAGATGATCGTCAAGGCGCCCGCCCGCAAGGAGTTCTCCGCCGCATTTCTCCAAATGGCTTTCGGCGATAACCCGCAGCTCCTGGATAAGATCAAGGAGTCTCTTGGCCAGGCGCTCGGCGAGAATCCAACACTGGCGCAAGGCGACGTCGCCATGATGCTGGTGACCTACCGCGCGGAGGGCGAGCTGCGCGACGTGGCGATCCATATCTTCGGCAATCTGGTGCCCGAGAAACTGCCGGCATTCAGCTCCGAAGGCTACTGGAAATCGCAACTCCCCGACAACTTCTTCAAGATGGGGCAGTCGGTGTTGGCCACCTTGGGACGGGAAGTCGTGATTCTGGCCAGCCCGGAAGCCGAAAAGCGTCAACGGGACCTTCTGGAAGCGATCCTGAATAATCGATATGACACGGTCCAGAATTACCTCCACGACCCGGTTTCGTTTATTGCGGTCATTCCCGAGCCGGGGTTGTTGTTCACGGATCGTTTTCGGCCGTACATGGCAGCCGCGTTGATCAAAGGAAAGATTTCGCTCGATGAAGGCCGTGCGGAAATGGTCGCGCTGAGCATGGATCCTCAAAAAGCCCAGGAGCTGGCGCAATTGTTGTCCGACATGCGCATGATGGCGGTGGGCATCGCGCGCGTTAGATACGGGAGTTCCGTGGCCGAATCGGCTCTCGAGCAGTTGTCCCGCGCAGAAATTGTCGCGGACGGACCCGCTGTGAAAATGAGCGTGATGCTGCCGTCTGACGTGATCGAACGGGGTCTGCCCCGAATCATCCGCGCGTTGGCCAAGGGAATCGGCCGTATCCAACGTGGCCCGGGTTACCCCAGCTAGGACGTGGATCGTCGGCTCTGTGCGCCTACGAGGAACATGACAACACAACGAGTCAAGCTGGCAGCCCTCGCGATGGCAAGCCTGCTCGCGCTGTCCGGGCCGTCGCGCGCTCAGCAGGTTCTGTCGACCCCCGTCGATCCCAAACTCAAGGCCGCGTATCAACACCTCCACTTTGACCGCCTCTACCCGGCGGACGCGGTATCGTTCATCCATGGCAAATTGCAGAACGCGCCCCGCGCCGTGGATGTTCTCGCCGATTTGGCCTCCGATCAACGCCCCGATGTGCGCGTTCTCGTGGCCACGCTCCTCGGTGAACTGGGCGAACCCGACGGCGCCAAGACCCTGTGGCATCTGACGCGTGACGACGTGGAATTTGTGCGTACGACCGCCGCCGGTTCGCTGGTGCGACTGTCGACCATGACGCCCATTGTGAATTCCTGGGAAGGCCTCAAGGACCCCCGCCCGGATGTTCCGCAAATTCACCGCCGCGCTCCTTGGCCAGGCATCCGATAAATCGGCGGAACCCGCGTTGATCGAGGACATCCGCGACCCGGACGTTTCGGTTCGGGCCGAAGTGGTGGGTTCGCTCGGCGCTTGTGGAACTAGCGCTTCTGTTCCCTCGCTCGTCGAGTCGTTGCGGGACGATAGCGCTCTCGTCCGAACCGCCGCCGCAAGCTCGCTGGCGCACTTCGACGATCCGTCGTCGATCCCACCGCTCATCGCGGCCTTGAACGACTCCGACTGGCATGTTCGCGCGGCGGCCATCATGTCCTTGTCCTCGCTGGCCAATGACAAGGACCGAGTCGCCAAAATCATCGACCCCATCGCCGCCCGCCTGCAAGACGACCAATACGCCCTTGTCCGCGACCGTGCCGCCGATGCGCTGGCCCGCCCCAATGACGAAAAGGCCGTCGCGGCGCTCGTGCAGGCGATTGTCTCGGAAAATCGCGAAGCCCGGTTCCACGCCCATGAAGCGATCATCAGTTGCAAAGCCGTTGCCGCGCTGCCGCAGTTGGCCAGGCACGTCCACGATGCGAACCGCGATGTCCGCGAAAAGATCGTCCGCATCTTTGGCGAGATCGGCGGCAGCGACCAGGTTCCCTACGTCACGGACGCGCTGAACGACCCGGATCCGGTCGTTCGGCTCGCCGCCGTTCAGGCCCTCCGCAAACTTCAGGGCGCGGGCATGCTCGAATCTCTCGAGTCAAAATGTAGCGACGCCGATCCCAATGTCCGCGCCGAGTCCGCCCGCGCTCTCGGCACGATCGGCGACCGCAAAGCCGTGTCGAACCTGGTCGAACTCCTGCGCGGCGACGACAACGGATTCGTCCGCAGCGCCGCCGCCGAGTCCCTCGGCCAACTCGGGGATCGCACCGCGACCGCCTTCTTGATTCAGGTGCTCACCGGCGAGAAGCCGCACCCGGCTCAGGGCTCGGGGCAGGATGGTCTGGTCATCTCAGCCCAACCGGGCGCGTTGCCTGAAATCGCCAAATTGAAGCTCGTTGAAGAAAAGATCATCGCCACCAAGGCCCTCGGCGATATTCGCGATCCGGTCGCCGTGGACGCCCTGATCGAAAGTGGACTCAAGGCCGAGGACCCGGGCCTTCGCGCGGAGTCCGCCGTGTCGCTGGGCAAGATCGCCGAGCCGCGCGCGGTCCAACCGCTGGAAGCCACCGTCCGTCCCTACTACGACACCGCCCCCGATGATAGCCAGGGCGTCACGATTTCGTCCGGGCAACAAGTCGACGAAACGGCGCGCATCCGCAAGGAAAAGGAATCTCGAGTCCGCGCCTCGGTCGCTTGGGCGCTGGGCCAGATTGCCGATCCGTCCGCCCAGGAAATCCTCCGACGCGCCATGAACGACGAGAACAGCCTCGTCCGCGATGCCGCCGCCGAAGCCCTCGCCAAGATCACCGAAAAACAGGAACGCGTCGCCGAACGCCAGGCCACCACCCCATCCGCGCACTGATTCCGTGCGACTGGATGGCTTCGTCCGTCGTTTTTTGCCCCTTCCAGTCCCCTCGCTCCCGTCCCCGGCAGCCCCGACCGAACACAATTTTAGGGGGGACGAACCCAACGAAAAAACGCAAATCCGATTTCTTCAACCACCTGTCCCATAAGCCCATCCATTCGCATTTGCCACCTCAACCCGTTGGGTTCGTTTCGCAAAAAGCGCCCTTTTTGCGAGGGCGATCCCCAGTAGCCACGGCGCCCTGTCGCCGTGGCTTGACGCCTGGCTAAGGACGCGCTGCTGCGCGTCCATTCTCGGCTTGCCATACCGATGACGTGCGTCTCCATTCCCTGTGTTCCCTTATGTCAAAGATCTAGCAAACCGCCCCGACTATACACAATCACATGTCTGCTGTCAAATCATTTTCACTGGGGGATACCCTGACGGGTGCATCTTGACACTACCACTACAATCGGGGGCGTGAACGGTTCCCCACCCGTACGGAACAAACATCCAGCCGTGGGAGGACCATGAAGCCCGACAAACCCGTCATCCGCTCGCTACGGGAACTCGAAGACGAGGTGCTGGCCGAAGGCCAGGAGTGGATGCGCCAGCACCTGCAACAGAAACTTCAAGAGCAAGCCGACCGCACTGGTCGGGTTTTCCCCCCACAGCCGACGCCGTCTGTGGTATGCGCGCGCCAAGACGATGCACCTGCGCACCGTCGTCGGCGTCGTTGATCTGAGCGTCTGGTACGGCTACGACCCGGCCGCGCACCACTGGGGCTGTCCGATTCGCCAGCAGTGGGCACTGTCCGCTCACCAACAGATCAGTCCGGGACTCCAAGACCGCCTCGGTTTCACGGTTACGGCCACCGGCACCTACGAACAAGCCGCGGCTGTCGCCGCCAAGTGGGGTTGCCCGACCGACGATGCCACGCTGCACGCCCTGGCGCAACGGCTCGGGGCGCGGGCCGAAGCCCACACCCAACAACGGTTGGCCACCGTGCCGACAGAGATCACGTCGCGGCGTGTGCCCAGCGCGTTGACGGTGCTGATGCTCGACGGCTGGCAGGTGCGCCAGCGCGGGTCGGGCTGGGGACGAACCCGAACCCAGAAACCCCGTGTGGAATGGCACGAACTGAAGACGGGCGTGGCCTATCGCCACGACCAAGCCGGCCAGACCGCCGGCGGACGGGGGCTGCTGGCCCAGAAGCTGGTGGTCAGTTGGCAGGGAGAGCCGCTGGAACTGGGGCGGCGGCTGCACTGGGAGGCGCTACGCCACGGACTGGCCCGCAGTCGGGACGTGCTGGTCGTAGCTGACGGCGCGCCGTGGATCTGGAACGTGGTGGCGGATCGGTGGGCGGGTGCGACGCAGTTGCTGGACTTCTACCACGCCAGTCAACACCTCTGGGAGATGGGTCGGGCACTGAGTCGCGGCGACGAAGCGCAGGCGGCGGCGTGGGTCGAACCGCGCCGACATCAGTTGCGCCACGGCAAGGAGCGCGCGCTGCTGCGGGAACTGGCCGCGTTGCGCCCGCCCCGTGGCGCGGCTGGCGAGATTGTGCGGCGCCAACAGCGTTACTTTGCCAGCCACGCGCAGCGGATGAACTACGACGCGTTGGCGCAACGGGGCTGGCCGATTGGCAGCGGGGCGGTCGAGTCGGCCTGTCGGCAACGCCAATGCCGCTTCAAGCGTTCGGGCCAGTTCTGGTCAGCCCGCGGGCTGCGGCACTTGGACGCGCTGGTCGAAGCCCGGTCCAATGGCCACTGGGATGAACTCTGGCAACCCAACTGACGGTGACAGTGTCAAGATGCACCCTACCCTGACCCTAATCCGGTGGGCCGCATCCCCTTCCGGCCGACCCCAACATCACAGGCGAGTATAGACTAAAAAGATACGATGTCAGATCGAACAGAGATAGATGGTCAAGTGTCCTGTAACGGGGGTTAACAGCGGGGCGCGCTCATATGCTAGGCGTGAAAAACTTGGCTGCACTCGTCGCACAAAGGCCCAGGGCGATTGCATTTTGATTCTTCAGGGGGGTGCGAAAGGAATTCTTTGTAAGTGGGCCGGTGGAGCCGGTTTGCGACGACAAGTTTTTGCTTCCGGTTTCCGGGGATTTGTGGTGGAAGATGGGGATGCAAAACCAACGATCCTCGTTCCGCAATTTGAAAGACCACTTCGCTCCACTACCCGACCCGCGCGTCGGCCCGGCCAAGCGCCACGAGTTGCTGGATATCCTGATGATCGCCGTCTGCGCCATGCTCTGCGGTGCGGAGGGCTTCACCGAAATCGCCCAGTGCGGTCGGTGCAAGGCCGAGTGGTTCAAAAGCTGGCTGGCGTTGCCGCACGGCATTCCCTCGCACGACACCTTCAACCGCGTGTTCGGGCTCATTGATCCGGCGAAGTTTCGGGACTGTTTCCTGGCGTGGACGCAAAGCCTGCGCCAGGTCGTCGTCGGCGAATTGGTGGCGTTGGATGGCAAGACGCTGCGGCACAGTCGGGCGCGCGGGCACGGGCCGATCCACCTGGTCAACGTCTGGGCGGCCCGGAATCGCTTGGTGCTGGGGCAACTGAAGGTAGACGACCACAGCAACGAGATCACCGCACTGCCCCCGCTGCTCCGGGCGCTGGAATTGGCCGGCTGTGTGGTGACGGTGGACGCGATGGGCTGCCAAAAGACCGTGGCCAAAGAGATTCACGAGGCCGATGCCGACTACGTGCTGGCACTGAAAGGCAATCAGGGCACGCTGCACGCCGAAGTCCAAGCGTTTCTGGACGACGCCCACGCGCGCGGTTTTGCTGGCCTCGCCCATCAATTCACCCAGACCCTGGAGAAGGATCACGGGCGCATCGAGACCCGTCGCTATTGGATTACCGAAGCGATCGCTTGGCTGGCCGACAGGCCCCAGTGGGAAGCCTTACGCAGCGTCGGGATGGTCGAAGCAGTGCGGGAGGTGCAGGGGAAATCGACGACGCAGCGGCGCTACTATCTCAGCAGCCTGCCGGCGCAGGTCGAGCGGTTTGCGGCGGCGGTGCGCGGCCACTGGGAGATCGAGAATTGCCTGCACTGGGTGCTGGACGTGCAGATGGGCGAAGACCGCTGCGCCGTGCGCCAGCAGAACGCGGCGCAGAACCTGGCCACGCTGCGGGCCTTATGCCTGAACCAACTGCGCCGCGACCAGCGAGTCAAACTCGGCATCCGCGCCAAACAAAAGGCCGCCGGCTGGGACCACCAGTACCTCGCCTCCCTGCTCAACTTCTAAATGCAATCGCCCTGCACAAAGGCCTTGACAAAGTAACAGCGTTTCGCTATGCAGGTTAAAAGGGGGTATCTTAGGGGCTTTTCCACGTGTTCTCGACTCGCGCCGGTCTGGGCACAAACACTTGTTGGTTGAAGAGTCGCATCGTGAACCTCAGTGAGATAGTTACGGTGGCGCTGTTCCTGACCGCCTTGGGCATTGTCCCCATTCTCTTGATGGGAATTGTAAGCCGTCGCCGACCCACCGATTCGGGTCTCCAGGAATGTGCACATTGCGGGGCCTACAACCGTAAAACCAAAGAGCGCTGCTACTGCTGCGGTCTTCGTTTCGTCCTCCCGCAATCCGACCGGCCAGACCCTGCCCTGATTCAGCGGGTGAAGCAGGCAGATGCCAGCAGAATGAGACGGGAAGCCGAAACTCACACTCTCCGAGTAGTCGAGGACGAGCCAGAGCGCGCAGAGAAAGCGAGTGAACCGTGAAAGCCTGACGAGGAGGACTAACGATTTTATGAACCCCCGAATTGAAACTGCATCTCAAACAATACCTCCACAGCGGCAACTGACCGACCAGCATCGGAAGAGTCTTTCGAAATCCATGAAGAAGATGTGGGCGAAACGGGGCGGACTGTCGAGCGAACATCGCCAGAAGATTTCGGTTTCCGTGGTGAAATGGTGGGCCAAGCGAGACGGACGCAAGACCAGCGGGGGCGATCCACCGGTATCAGGAACGGCGAACTCGCTGAAGGACATTGGGGAGGGAAAGCAGGCGCCCGTCATGGCACCGGAATGAAGGGCTGCACCATGAAATGGCTATTCACAGCGTGGGTGTTGCTGGGTGTGCTGTTCCTGATGCCGGCGTCTGGGGATGACCCACGCGATGCTCGAACTTCTGTGGATGTCGCTGTCGGACTACGGAATCAAGATGCGGCATTGTCTCTATTGCTGGAGGCGTTTCGGCAAATTCAAAGCTCGGTGATTCAATCAGACTACGATTCACGGATCCGTGCTGCAGACTCATTGGGGGGCATGGAAGTTCGTCACACGGTGGCTATTCTGGCCGACATCGAGCGCTACCTCCGTGGCCGGAAACTTGAGAAACAAGTAGGAAATTTACTGACAGCCTATGAGTACGCACGAAAGAGCGACGAACGCGAGGCCGGTGTCACCGTTCCGAGCAGTGTCGACCTTGAGACGGCAGCAAATAAACTGAAAGAGTTTCGCTTCATTCAGGGGACTCCTCCGGTCATGCAAGTCAGTGTAGAAACGCCTGTCTTTAGTTCAGGCCCTGCGGCATCGAACGAGGCTGCACGCCCGGCCGGACTCCAGAAGTATCTGACGCTTCTGAGCGGCCTTTATACAAACGACGAAACACTTGTCGGAACGGTCGAATCACTGCTGCAACAACGTGTGCAGCAAGTCGATTCGGTGCAGCCCAATCCAGCCTTGGTTGCGATCAGCTATCGAAAAATGGACGGTAATACGAGTAATGTTGTAGTCCAACTATTCGACCATCCGAAGCAAGTAACAGAGAGTGTCGTTGCGAATACGCGCCTGGCATCGTCACGCCTTGGCCCAGAGATTCTGACCCCTATCGACGAATGGTTGAACCTGCTCACGGCAACGCAGATTAATTATCTTGGTCCGGAGAAAGAAGTATTCATGCGCCAGCGTGCATTTCATTCGGCACTCCAAGCCGACCTGACATTGATGCGCGAGCAAACTGTTGAACCACTGCACCTGATCATCCTAATGACAGATCCGGAAAGGCTTCTTCCTCAGTGTTTGTCACGCCGAGTCCGTTCTGCAATCGTCGAAGCCGATCTGGCGTATGGACAATGGCAATGCCGGATTCATCTCACGACCGCTGATAATGATACCGCCCAGCAAGTGGAATTGCTCTTGGCGAGTTGGCGCGAAATGGCCACGAGCGTCCTCGATATTTACGGGAGTTCAGCCACAAGTCCCTCTGCTCGCCGCGCAGTGGAAGCCGGCACCCTTACGGTTCAAGGCAATGACGTTCTTGTCACTGGCTCGGTACCAAGTAGCCTGGGCATACGAGCAGTCACAAAACTGACCCGCTGGGCAGTCGAAGAAGTAGCTTGGGAAGATGAACCAAAGATGGTCACCATCTACCAGGGCGGGAAAACTCAGCAAGTCCGTGCGCTTGATCTTTCGGCTTGTTTGGCCAGAGGCGCACACCTCGGGCCTTGTCGCTAGTCGTGCCATTGGCGCATGTTCGGCGAGGCTTTCGGTTCCTCTCTGCCCCACAGGAACCCGCCTGCCCCAAAATCCAAAGTAGGACACGACCCGCGACCAAGCCTGGGTTGACTTTGCGGGGTGATGGTCTATCTTTCACGCGGCGTTCGGTCGTTGGGGACTTGCCGAATACAGGCTGCTTTGGGTCGGCTCAGATTGTGACGTTCGCGGTATCCCCCAGAGAAAAGGCTGGCACCGAACTTGCATATTTTGAAAGGCGTCATGAACGAAATTTTTAATATCCGACAAGCCGGAACACTCTGCCAGCAAGTTGGTTACGTCGCTCTTTGCCTTTTCACAGCGATCTCTCTGTCAACGCAGTGCCACGCGGCAGCACTCGCACCCGATTCACCGACTCCAACGCCGAACGCCGTGGTCGCACCGTCAGCCACACCGCCCATTTCCAGCGCTCCTTCCACCAGAACCAGCGTCCACAATCGCCCCGGCAAATTACTCTGAATGCCTCACACTCTTGCAGGGAACCGACCGGGTCAGCCCCGTCCTCGTCGAGGCCGTAGCCCAACTCTTGAACCATCCCGAAGACGCTTCTCAGGCCGTCCCCCAGAGGCCGCCGTCGCTCATGGCCGTGACCTGGCGCGAGAACGCGGGACAGGTCCGCGACATCGTTGTCCAAGCCTACTACAATCCAATTGGCGGTGATGTCAGTACTTTGAACGCCGACGGTTATGTTCGTGCCCGGTTGGGAGGCGAATTGTCCAGTTCGGCGAACCAATTTCTTGGCCTGATGTACCAGCAGGTCGTGTACTTCGGTCCAAAGGATCAGGTGGCGCACGAGCAGCGTGCTTTCCAGGCGGCCCTTAACGGCGACATGACATTGCTGCGGGAGCAAACGGTCGAGCCGTTGCGTCTCCTCGTCGTGATGCCTCACGGTGGCACGTTTCTTCCTTCGAGCCTTCGGTCCCGCGTCCGCGGTCTGGTTCTCAACGCCACGCTGGAGTTTGGTACCTGGAGCGGTCAAATCGGCATGGTGACCAGTGATGGGGAATCGGCCGAGCAGGTCGGCACCATCGTGTCTGCCTGGCGCGATATGGCCGTGTCACTGGCCGATACGTTCGCCGGTTACAGTTCGGGAAAACAACTTCGTCAGTCGCTCCAGGCGAGCACGGTTCAGGTCGTGGCCAATCGCGTGTTGGCCTCCGCCGCGGTCGACTCGCGCACGATCGTTCGCGCTTCGAAGGAAATCACCGGCCATGGCGGCGGTTGCCCGCCGGGCGGGGCCTGTAGTGGGGACAAAGTGGCGATTTGCCACACGATCAATAGTACGCAACAGCAGACTTTATGTGTCGCCCCGTCGGCGGTCGCAGCCCACATTGCTCAAGGCGACCGTTGCGGCCCGTGCGGAGAGTGACGGCCGGTAACTGGTCGCGGTCTCGACTTCTGGTCAATTGGTGATGGCGCGACCGAAGACTCAGCAACTCATTCGCTGACAGAAGTTCAGTTCAAACCAGGTTCGGGGGGAAGCGTTGACTTTGAAAACACGGTGGTGCCGTCTTTTTTCGTCCGTTATTATTTGGTTCCTCTGCGGAGCCTCGCTGGGAATTTTCCGCCTCGGCGCGGCGGAAACCGATTCATCCCACCAGCAGTTGGAGCGGCTCGCCGGCTGGCTCAAATCCCCGGACGAAGGCGAGCGCGAGGACGCGATCCGCGAACTGGCCAACCTGCACAGCCCGGAAGCGTTCTCCTTGATGCTCCAGAGTCTCCAGGACACCAACGCCGCCATTCGCGCCAGTGCCGCCTGGAGCCTGGTCCTGGCACCTTCGAGCCCGGACACTGTCAACGCCCTGCGCAAGGTTCTGGCCGATGACAACGACCGCGTGCGCGCATCGGCAATCTGGACGCTCAGCCACATCGGCGGCAAAGCGGTGCTCCCCGACGTCGTGCGGCTCGCCACCAACGACGCTTCCGGCATCGTGCGATTTCGCGCGGTGTGGGGCCTGGCATTTATTCATGACAAGTCCGCGTTGCCGGTTGCCATTCACGCCCTCGGCGATTACAACAACTCCGTCCGCGAACGGTCTGCGCTCCTGGCCATCGACGCCATGGCCGACAAATCTTCCGTCATCCCGCTCCTGCTCACACAAACGAACAACGTCCTGCCCGCCACGCGCCGCATTGTCATGTATCTTCTGGCCAAGTATGGCGATGCTTCCGCTGTCCCGGCGTTGATCGACGGCCTGAAGGACAAGAACGCGCTCGTGCGCGGCGAAGCGGCCGTCTCGCTCGGAAAACTTCACGCCCGAAAAGCGCTGACCGCTCTGCAGCCGGCCTTGCAGGATCCCGATGATCATGTCCGCGGTTCGGCGGCGTATGGACTCGGATTGATGGGCGACCCTGCCGGCGTGGCGCTCCTGCGTCCGCTGCTGAAGGACGACAGCGCCTTTGTCCGCGCTGTGGCGGCCGATTCCTTGCAGACGCTCGGTGACCGGACCGCCAAACCGCCCGAAGGTTTCAAATCCTCGGAGCTGTTCACGTTCCCCATCTACAGCCCTGAGCAGAAAGACCTGTACTGACGATTTGTTCTATTATGGACTGTGGGAATCCATCACATTCCCAGGCGCGTAATAAGCGCGGTTTGCCCGGTAGAGTTCCAACCGCATCTCGATCTTGCTGACCAACTGTGTTTGCGTGGTGGACTCCGCCAATGGAATGGCCATCTGTGCCGTGGCGACAGCATCGCCGAATCGGCCAGCAGCGGCATACGCGGCGGCCAAAGAGTCCAGATAGGTAGCCACCCGGTTGTCAGTAAGCTTGCACGCGCGCTCGGCCAGCGCCACCGCCCGCGTGGGGTCGCCACCTTCCTTCGGTGCCTGCGTTGCCAACAGCCACGCCAGGTTGTTTTGCGTATCAGCTAACCCCGGATTGATTCGTAGCGCCTCCTCATACTGTCCCGCAGCCTCCGGGACATTGCCCATCTTCTTCAGGGCCAGCCCCAGGTAGTTGTGCACCTCGGCGTCGTCAGGCTTGAACTGCAACGCCTGTTCGTACTGCCATACTGCCTCTGACACCTTGCCCGTTCGTTCCAGAGCGAGCCCCAGACCCGTGTGTGCTGCCGCGAAATTGGGGTTAAGCCGCAGCGCTTGTTCGTAGTGCCCAATGGCTTCCTGTACCTTGCCAGTGTGCAAAGAGACATTTCCCAGATTGATGTAGGCCTCGGCGTCACCGGGCCTGAGTCGCGCCGCCTGCTCGAACTGCTCGGTGGCTTCTTGTATCTTGCCTGCCTGCGATAAGGCAACTCCCAGATTGTTGTGTGCCATGTAGGCGCTCGGGTTTCTGGTCACGGTATCTTGCCAGAGCGTTTCCAGGTTCTGATAGACACGTATCCGCTTCCATGTGGATACTCCCAGTGCCAGCAGCGCGATCGCCGCAACCATTGCGCCAGCATATCGGGCCACGGAACCGGTGCGTTCACACAGAATGGTTCCACCGCCAGCGACCAGCGCGATGATCCCCATGCTGGCCAGATACTGAAAATGGTCAGCGACAAAGGAGTACCGAAAGTAGAATACGTCGAAGAATCCCAACACGGGCAATAAGGCCGCGACAAAGAACCCGCCCCCAAACAACACTGGTCGACACCAAACCCGGTTGCGGGACTTCCACAACGTCACACCGACCGCCGCGAGTCCGACCCATGCGGCCCACGACGACCAGGACGACGCGCTCACGTCCCAACGCGGATACACAAACATCAAACTCCGCCGGCCACAGCACCTTCGCCGCATAAAACCAGACTGCTCTCCCGGCGACGACCAGCCGCTCCCCCGGGCCTAATTGCCATTCCGCCGCGCCCGCCCTCGGACATGGCCACGCTGCTCGATGATCGTCAACAGCGACATCCCGACAGCCAACCCAAAGAACGGGGCGACCCGGAGAAATGTCGTCGCGCCGCCAGCGTCCGCGTTCCCACCACGCGCACAATAACAGGACCAGCGGCAACACCACGGTCGACGGTTTGCTGAGCATGGCCGCGGCGCCGAACGCAAACGCGAGGGCGTACGAACCGCGTTTGTTGTCGGTCTCGAACCTCAGAAAGCACAACACGGACAGGAAGAAAAAGAAACCGGATTGGATGTTCTTCAATTCGGTCACCCACGCCACCGATTCGACGCCGACGGGATGCACCGCCCATAGCGCGGCGGCGAGCCACGCGCCCGGGACCCGCAAGCGCCGCAGCAGCATCCACAAGAGCACGGCATTGGCCGCCTGCAACGCGATGTTCACCGCGTGATACGGCAGCGGATGCAATCCCCACAGGCGGCGTTCCACCCAGAAGGTGGTCAGCGTGAGCGGGTAGTACCGCGACACGGCCAGCGACGACCAGATTCGCTTCAGCCCGTGAAAGGAATTCATCGCCGGATTCCTGGTGAAATGGTCGTCATCGTCCCAGATGAACCCGCAGCGAAGGGCCGGGATATACACCACGATCGTCAGCGCGACTAGGGCGGCACCACCGAGTGATTTTCTGGCCTTGATCATCGTGTTATTGGCCGTTCACGGGACAGTTGGTGACATCACGAGCTTGCGGCAAGTCAGGCCACTGGTTAACACTCGTGCTCATCAGCTTCGTTTCGCAGAGCAGCTTCGATTGTCGCGCTGGTTGAAATCAAGAGCCTGCCACGGCTGCGCCGCTCACGCCCGCGCCGGCGGGCAAATCCCATTCGGCGAGTTCCGCACGAATTCGATGAACTCCCGCGCTTCGGGCGTCGTGAACGCCCCGTCCCGCGACGCTTCCGTCAACGCCTGCGTGCCGTTCATCCCGGAGAGGTAAAACATCTGGTAGAGCTTTTTCAATTCGCCGAGCGCCTCCCGGGAAATCTTCGCCCGCCGCAGGCCGACCAGGTTCAACGCGTGGATCTCGTTGCGCTCCGCCTCCAGCGTGAACGGCGGGATGTCCATCGACACGCGCGCGTTGCCCGAAATCATCGCCAGGCGTCCCACGTGCGTGAATTGGTGGATCACCGCGCCGCCCGAGATGAACGCGCGGTCGCTCACGTGCACGTGACCCCCCAGCATCGCGCAATTGGCCAGATATCACGTGGCTGCCGATGACGCAGTTGTGTCCGACGTGCGCCGAGACCATGAGATAACACTCATTGCCGATGATCGTCGCGCTCTCGGGCTCCGTCCCGCGATGCACCGTGCAATACTCGCGAAAGACATTGTGGTCGCCGATCCGTAGATACGAGCGGCAGGCACGGTCAAACTTCAGATCCTGCGGTTCATGCCCGATCACCGCGCCCATGTGGAGTTCGTTGTCGCGCCCGATCTCCGTATGGCCCGTCAGATACGCATTCGCCCAAATCCGCGTCCCCGCGCCGACCTTCACATGCTCTTCGATGACCACGTTCGGCCCCACCTCGACGGACGACTCCAATTCCGCCTTCGGACTGATAATGGCTGTCGGATGTATCGGCATGCCGCGACTATACCAAACCATGCCGCCGCGGTCTACGACCGCCGAATCTGGGTTGACCTTGAGGGCGGCAACAGACTCTGGAATCTGCTGCCCCCCCCCGATAGAGGGGGAGCCATCAGGCCCTACCGCCTCCGCCGACTCGGGCTGAACGAGTATCGCACTTGGCGCACCCAGTTCCTCGACGACAACCAGCAACTGCTTCCGCAATACGAGCCACGACAACTCGAAGCCGTCTTCATCATCGCTACACCGAAAGGATCGAATGAGCTGTGGTAACCCATTGCGGCTGCACCACGTAGTCTTCCCGGTGGCCAAGTTATTGAATTGCGGCGTTGACGGCAAACAGGGATTTAGTATTCTGACGCGAGCCAGGGAGGAGTAGACCATGATGACCTATACGAGGATTTGCTTCGCAGTGTGGCTCGCCTTCCTCTGGACTTCGACATCACACGCATTCCTAATCTTGGAATGCCTTGGCGTTGATGCCGACCCTCAGTTGCGGCAGAGCCAATTATACGGGTACGCACGACCATATTCGGCGGAAGTTCAGGTGATAATTCGGTGCCCAACGAACTGTCCGTCACGCACGTCAGTGATCGGATGTGCAGCGTCAGCGGGTTGGCTTCGAACAGATGTCGATCTGACAAAGACGACAGCCGTGGACGGCAAAACCGCGGCAGATTTGTTGGGCGTGGATCACAGCATCTTAATTTGGCGACCCGACCGGAACATGTCATATCGAATCTTTCCATCGAGGAAGGGCTACTTCGAAGAGCCCGGCCTTATCAAGCCCGACGAGAAGTATGCCCCGCCGGGACCGTTGCCTACTCTCAGCAACAAGCTGTTAGGTGAAGAAGTCGTTGACAATCATCTTTGCCGAAAATATCTACGCACCTTCGTTCCTGCCAAAGGAGCTAGGCAATACGAGATCACGGTGTGGGAAGCAAAGGATCTCGGTAACTTTTGCATCCAGATGCAGTATGCGGACGAGCCGCTCTTTTGTGAACGTTGCGTTATCACCATGCTGTTTAAGCAAATCAGCTTCAAACCGGATCCATCGCTTTTCGAGGTTCCCAAGGGCTACCGGAAGTACGAGGATCCGCTCAAGTTATTGGAGCGGAGAGCCTGCCGGCGAAATGACGATCTTAGCTGCGGCTGTGAGCCTGAGGTTCCTTTGCGTTGATGCTTCCCTGCTAGCAGTGACAGGCATTGGCACTGCCGGATGATCTTGCCGCTGCAGATCTCGACCGATGGTCTCCAAAACCACATGCGTGGGAAACCTGCATCTCGCCGGGTGTGAAGCCGGGAGACCTTCGCAGAACCAGCGTCGCAAGGTTTCGCCCTACCGTCTCCGCCGACTCGGGCTGAACGAGTAGCCCTTCATCGTGCGGACGGCGCGGACGCTGCGGCGGTCCCCGGAGATTTGCTTCGCTTCAAACAGCGGGGTCAGGACGTAATTGAAATTCTCCAGCTTGAGCTGCGGAATTGTCTGGCCAATGAACCGCTCGATAGCCCGCAGATATTCGAGTTCCTCGATCGTCACGAGCGTGAACGCGTCGCCCACCTTCTGCGCGCGGCCCGTGCGGCCAATCCGATGCACGTAATCCTCGGGATGCTGCGGCACGTCGTAATTGATCACGTGCCTGACGCCTGCGATGTCCAGCCCGCGCGCGGCGATGTCCGTCGCCACCATCACTTCGTATTTGCCCGACTTGAATCCTTCCAGCGCCTCGACGCGCTCGCGTTGCGTGCGGTTCGAGTGCAACGACCAGAT
>CAVQMY010000008.1:0-255625 GCA_963713705.1 uncultured Verrucomicrobiae bacterium | reverse complement strand
TGTCCTCCGCCTCCAGCAACATCTGCTGTAGGAAGCCCTTGTGCTCCAGTTCGCGCACCATCTTGGGACAGTGTTCCCGCCAGTGCTTCTCGGCCATCCGGCCGTATTGGGTCAATAATCTCATGCGTTGGCCTCGGTGATCCGAAAAGGTCAAGTTGCCCGTCTGTATTTGAACCGTTGCGCCGGACGGCCATGACACTTTCCTATTTCTTGCGGCGGCGCGGCTTCTTGCGCTTGCGGTTGTATTTTTCTTCGTGATCCTCTGGCGGTTTCCCGACAAAGTGCCGCTTCGGTGGGAAGAGTTGCTGTTCTTGGACGTGGAAGACTTCCGCGAAGAACTCGATCTGCTTGCTGGTGGCTTCACATCGCAACGTCTCGATGTTGGCCAGGATCACACGTGTCATGTAACACCCCAGCAGTTGCAGTTTGATGACAAGTTCGTCTTGAGTCCATCCACGCTGGTATCGCTCGCGCGATACATTGCGGCCGATAACATTGGAATTTTGGGACATCTGAACCTCCTGGCGGCAGGGCCTGCGGTTCACCCAGTGGCTGCGCCCAAAGGGGCAGCAACGACATTAAATGGGTAGTATTCTTGGTTGGGACCGTCTGGGTGCTGGCTAAACCGGCACAGCACCAGAGCTGAAGCTTGCGAAAGAATCGCCTTATGGAAAATCCCGTCTCCATAACAATGGTGCGCACGATACCAGAGAACCCAAAATCGTTTCTTCGAGTTGAAGCAGGATTCCCTTGGAAATGCGATTTCGTTACGAAATCGCATTTGAAGCGGAATCGCACTTTTTGTTGTTGAGTCCTTCGCCCCCGGGAAGTAGTACTTTCGCAGCGGGATGCGGCGAGGACACCCATGCGGCATTATCATCGGTTCGCATATTCGGCAGCCATGCGGGAGGGAGAAGAACCCCGACCGTTCAAGATTCGGGACGGTGCGGCTTTCAGCGAAGTCACCGCACCGTTGGTCGATCTCGGCTACCGGTATGGACAGTTGATCTACAATCCGCCGTTCCATCCGAAAGAGAGCGCCCGTCTTGGACGAGAGTATTTTCGGTTCATCAAGCCGAACGACTTGATTGTTCTGGCAACCCGCCCACCGATTGATGATCTGACGCACGGCGATAAGAAGCAAACGCTGCGAAGCTGTACTCATCTGGAGGAGCAGATATTCATTGAGTGCGAAAAGTACCTTGCTGTTTGCGCGCGGTCTCATGTTCAACTCAGTGAGGCGATTGGTGCTGATTTCGAGCAGGCCGATCTTGTTTTCCAGCAGCACAAAGGTGCGCGGCTGAGGTCATATCGAAAGTTGGTGGGAAAACACCGGACAAAAATTCCCAAGGGGACTGACCTCTCGTTCGGTTTTTTTCTGCATACCGAGACGATCCCCGAATATGGCTGTGGTCTCGTGGTCTCGTTCGGCATGGGCGGTTGGGAAACACTTGTCCGGAATCGAATTGTCCGCACGCGATTCTCCAAGTGGCTTACCAAGCCCATTTTTGTAGTTGCCGAAATGACCATTGGCAAGTTTCCGCAAAAGTCCGCTACGCTAGATTTCGTGGACCAGATCAAGCCCAACATTCTGTTGGAGCATCCAATCCGGTGACTCAACCCGCGCGGCCCCGGCCTGGACTGCGTCGTGACAGTGCCAAGCCGGAGCGTGCGCGGCATGTTCAGACGCCGACTCCTTCCGCTGGCGTTTGTTGCCGGCCCTGCGTGCGCGCGACGGCACGGCGCGCCTGCCGGGCAATCTGGGCAATCACGCCTTCCTTCTGCTCTTCCGGCAGGTCTTTGACCAAGAGATCGTAGGCGGCTTTGAGTTCCGGGTTGCGGTTGATCTGTTTCAGGACGCCTTCCCGCATGCGCTGCTGGCGATCCAGTTCGCGCACCTCGTTGAGCACGACCGTACGTTCGAGCCGGTCGCGGGGCATGGCTTGGATGTAGGTCCAATACTTGGGGTTCTCCTGGATGTACGCGTCGATCTTCGCATCCACTTCCGGGTTGTTCCGGAAGGTCGGCTGATCGGTGGGGGCGGCATTGCCGCCGGCGCCCGTTGAGGCGGATGATTTGGTTTTGCTCATTTGAGCTCCTTTGGGGTTTGGTGGTTGCGCGGCATTTGCCGTGTTCACCGACTTGCGTCGGCAAAGTGTTTTTATGGTTTCGGCCCGTCCAGCGGTTCGGGAACGGACGCCGGCAAATCGTTCGTTGACGGCGCGGTTGAACCGGTCAGCTTCTCAAGCTCGTTGGCGAACTCCGCCACACGCAGTTCCGTGGTGGCGAGACGGGCGTTCATCAGCCCGTTAATGCGAGCGACGTTTTTCATTGCGTCGATGACCTGCTGTAATTCGCCGTAGGACTGGGCCAGCCGGGTTGCCTCTTGCATCACGCGGTCCGTGGCTTCCCGTTGGCGGTTCATCTCCGCGACCACAACATCGTTGGTCGGCGGAGGCACGAAGGCGGCATCCGGCGGCGGGTTCAGGAGATTGGTGCTGGTCTGCGGTCCCGGGTGCAGATTCCAGCGCGTCGCGGTCTCGATGCGATAGATCGGGTGCTGCTCGTGCATTGTTTCGGGATGGTCGGGGTCAACGCAGCGCCCGACGTAATAGGCGCGCACCACCTCGGCGTAACGCACCGATTCCACCGGCTCGACCGCCGGTGGCGGCGCGGACCGGACAACGAGTTTGGGTTGCGTGGCGCAAGCCGCAAGCAACAACAATGGGATGAGGGGGAGATGTTTCATGGCTGGAACACTCGGGTTGAGGGTGATCGGGTTGACCCCGGCATCGTTGCCGGAGCGATGGATTCACGCGGGGTGGCCGGTTTCGGCTGTTCTTCTTCGGCGAAAGGCTTGGCCGAGCCGCCAATGGTGGCATCGGCGCGGTCAATCACTTGCAGCACGTACAGGTAAAACTGCTTTCCGCTCGGAACGCGAACATAGAAGCCGTCCTGTTGAATCGAGTCGGAGATGCGCTGGGCGTACACGGAGAGAACCTTCTGCGCGCCCTCGAACGGCGCGTTGTTTAACGACGGACTGCTGATCGGGCCAAAGATGGTCTGCTGCTGCTCGGTCAACGCCCCGGCTGCGCCGGACAGAAACGTGGCTGCGAAAAGTTTGATCTCCGCCATATCGTCGGACTTGATGACCTGCCCGCGCAGCCCAGCGCTGCCATCGGTGATGCCCCAGCCTTCCTGGTCACCGGAGAATTCGCGGTCGAGCGCGACAGCCTTGATGCGCAGTTCCTCGCCG
Source organism: uncultured Verrucomicrobiae bacterium (assembly GCA_963713705.1). Classification (GTDB taxonomy): domain Bacteria; phylum Verrucomicrobiota; class Verrucomicrobiia; order Palsa-1439; family Palsa-1439; genus Palsa-1439. Next base: position 252,369 of record CAVQMY010000008.1, on the reverse strand, counting down.
GTCTGCCAGATCAGCGTCCAACTGGTGCCGCTGGCAATGCGCTCGCGGTGGTGATCGGTTTGCGCGGTACCGTGAACCTCCGTGCCGGCGGGAATGACCAATTTGCCGGCGTGGTACACGTTCTCGGTGATCAGTCCGATAATCGGCGTTTGGATGGAGGCCGAGTCCACCGTGATGACCGTCTCGCACGAGATCGAGCCGGCCGTACGGTGCATAGACCGAACTCACCGACTTCGATTCGGCAGTCCCGGCTGCCGCGTCGGCAAACAGGCTGATCGACGCGAGCGGTGGCGGCGCTGCTTCTTGATGAGCGCGTTGGAGTAACACTCGCGGGTCCTCGCTCACCGTCGCCGTACGCGGTTCCGGTTTCGGCGGTGGCGGATAGAAGGGTTGCATGGGCCGCTCGACTGACTGCACGACCTGTGGTTTGTCCAACTGGGACGGTTGTGTGCGCGTGACGGATGCGTCCAGGTCACCGGGCTTCCGTGTCCGGTCGCGAAACACGCCGAACAAGATCAGCCCTCCGCCAAACACCACCGCGAACAACACGAGCTTGCCGCTCCGGGTCTTGAAGAAGTTGATGAAGTCGCGCGGTTTCATGGTTTCTCCCTTGGGCCAGTGGCCCCGGTCGGCGGCTGCACGCGCGTCACGAGCACGGTGAACTCGTTCTTCAGTGAAAGCTCATTGCGACCACCGTCCGGCGTGCCGGTGATGGCGAAATACACGCTGCCGGCCGCGTGGGCCGGCAGCACACCCGGCGCGTCGCTGATGGACTGGTAGTAGAGCCGGTTGCCGGCGCGGACCGCGAAACTGTCCGGCAGGTAGCGGATCTCCTTGTCCGACTTGTTCCGCAGCACAACGTGGAACACGAGCGTGTCGTCCGTGTTGAACCGGAACACCTCCTCGATGCGAATCTCATAGTCGGTGAAGTCGGTGACCTGGGGTTTGTCGCCGAACGTCCTGGCTTCGGCGTCGGCGACAGCGTCCGGGTGCTGCTGCTTCAGGAGCGGGAAGGATTTCGCCTTGTCCAGCAACGCCAGCAACTTTGTCGGTGTGACGGATGGCGCGGGCAACGCGGTCTCCGTCGCCGCCAAGTCTTCGAGGTTGAGGGCGAGAATCGGCGTGTCGCTCTCGACCAACTCGAAGACGTACGTGCGCTTGTTCCAGCGCACGTTGAGGTTCGTCGCGGCTCGGCGCGCGAGCGCGCGGACCGACAGGAAGGACGATCCCTTTGTGTGGGCGAGTTGGAATTGCCCCGGCGATTTTCCATCGGTGGTCACGCCCACGGCGTCAACCGCCGCGATCGGGCTGGGAAAGCTGATCGTCGTAACGCGGTTTGTCGCCACCGGCACAGTGATGACGGCGCGTTCGTCGAGCGTGACGCGCTGAATGGTTTCCCCATTCGGTTCAGCCAGGGCGACGGTGGCGGCGAGTAGGAATAGGCTAATTGGTGATTTCATATTTGAAGTCCCCGACAGCGGTTGGGAATCGGCCATTGGCGGCCATGTTTGGGTTGCGGAGCAGGCGGAGGCTCAGTTTGAAGTGGAACGCCTCGGTGAACGCCTTTTCCTGAAAGATGCCAGAACGAATGACCTGCCCCGACACCGTGGCCAGCACTTCGTTTTCGCGCGTGGCGAGGATGTCAATGCGGGCGATCTCCGGTTTCTGGTGAAGCTGCTTGGCGCGAAACTCGACGACTTCCCGGGCACGATGATCCTGGGCCTTCTGGAGCGCCGACTTGAGGAACATCTGTTTGAGGAGGTCGGCATGATCGAAGTCCTTCGGGTTGCGTTCGAGGAACGCGACGGCAGCCAGTTCGGCCTGCTGGATGTGCAAGTCCTTCGCCTCCTGAAACTGGAGCAGCGGGCTGATGTAGTAGGTCTGCGCGGGGTCGATGATGACGACACGCTCGCGTTGTTTGAATCGCTCGACCAAGTGATACCGGTCGAACGCGGCGAGCACGGTCACGCCAACGGCAACGAAGAACCAGAACCACGGCAGCCGGTCGCGCTGGGCGAAAAGCTGTGTGGGATCGAGCCGTCGGCGCGCGACACGCGGAGTGCCGGCAGCGGTGGTGGGCGTTTGATTTAGACTGGGTGTGGTCGTTTCCATGGCGGTTAGTAGTAGTGGCCTTTCGTTTTGGCGATGAGTTCACGGACGGACTTGTCGCCGGTGATGTCGTCACCCGGTCGTCCGCGCGCGGAGCGCGGCGGGAGACCGGAGCCGGCAATAAGGATCGCGCCGGCACTGCCCTGGCCGGCCGCGGTCGAGAGCGTGCTCAGGACTGCTGCCATGCCGGCTGCACCGGCGGTGACCAGTGGAATACCAGCGGTGGATGCGGTGGCAGCCGCGCCGGCGGCGGTGGCGGCGGTTTGGAGTAAACTGCTGGTTGCCCCGGAGATTAGTTGGCTGCCGGCCAGTTCGCCGTGGGCAATGACCTTCTGGATGACGAGCGGCGCTGCCACCGTGCTGAACACGATCCAAAAGGCGAGCACCGCGACGCCAACGCTGGCTTGCAGCGTGTAGAGCGTGGCCGATGGGTCGATGTACTGGAACGACGGATCGGTCATGAAATCCAGAATCCCCTGCGTGATGAGCGCGGCGACGGCCCAGCCGAGCGGCCACAGGAGAACACCCGCCATGTGCAACAGGTAGCGCGCCCCGATGTGGCGCAATGGTCGGACGGCCATGAAGCCGATCAACAGCGGCGACAGCGCGTAGCCGGAGAACAGGATGAATTTCTGGATGACGTACGCCCAGAACAAGAGCAACGACGCGAATTGCCCGACGAGCCAGAGGACGCCAGAGATGAGAACCTCGACCGTGAATTGACGGACGTTGCCGAGAATGTCCCACCACGACTGGCCGGTGCTCGTGTCGCGTTTGACGACGAGGAGTTGATTGTATTGGGTCTGCACCTGGGCGGGATCGACGCCCAAGCCGCTCAGGATGGAGTTTTGCAGGAGCGTCTGCACCGAGTTACCCCATTGCGGCAGCATCACGAGCAAGGCGGTGAGCACAAATAATCGCACGAGGTGCAGCATCAACGTCTTGCCCGTGAAGCCGTGGAGGACGAAAAGGATCGTCCCGACGATGAACAACATGAAAGTCACGATGCACAGCAGCGAGTGCAGGTCGGCGCACTTCTGCAGGAACGTGGGGAAGATGCTCTCGAATGAAGCCATAGCCGGGACGATGGTTGGTTATTGGGTTGGGAACAGCGTGGGCGCGTTCAGCAACTGGAACTTCTGCCCGTACTGCTGCACTGCCTCGGTGAACTCGGCGTGTTGCTGCTCCTTGTTTGCCTCAATCTGGCGTTGTTCGTCGTTACGATTGGCAATGTCCTGCACCAACGCGGACGCGCTGGCCTGATTGAGTTCGTAGTCGGTGTTGTTCAACGCCGCTGACAAGCCGGTGAGCACACCGTTCAGTTTCTGCACCTCGGCATCGGTGGTCGCCGCCTTGAGCTGCTCCGTCGTGGCCGCGATCTCATCTTTCAACGCCACCCGGCGCGCTGCCGCGTCGGTCGAGACGGCCAGATAGTTGTCGGTCGTCTTTTGCACGGCGGCGACCGGCAGATACGGCGCTTGCAAGCGGGTCACGGTCTGGCCGTCCGGCGTCGTGAACGTCGTGCCGACGCTGTGAAACAGGCCGTTGTCGCTGTACAGCATGGCCTGCCCGGCGTTGACCGCGCCCTCCAACGTCGTGAGAGTCTGACCGAGTTCGGTCTTGGTCAGGTCGTTCACGAGCGGTTGGATAGTCGGCAACAACACCTTTGCGGGATTGCCGAACAGGGCTTCGTAGTTCTTGAACTCGTTCAACTGGGCAGTGAGCGTCTGAATCTGCTGCACCTGGTTGTCGATCATCTGGACGTACTTCGCGATGTTCTCCATCTGATCGATGATCTGCTGGATGTTCATCGTCGGGTCGTACACGACCCATTGAGCCCGCGCGGACAGCGCGGCGGTCAGGACAAACACTGCAACGGCGAGTAACTTCTTCATACGGTCTCCTTTCGTCACTCCTCGATTCGGAGGAGCTTGGTTGTGGGTTGGAACGTTACCCCGTCAATCCTCTGTTCTGGCAATTGCACGGGATAAAGTCGGACGCTGCCGCCATGGTTGCGCGGTTGTTGCATGGCGACGGAGAGCCAGTACTGCTGCTTCACGGCGTCGCTCTTGCCCTTGTCGTAGCCGGCCGAATAAGACTTGTCGGACTGTTTCTTGGCAGCGAAATGGAGTCCTTCGTTCACGATGACCCCACCGGCTGCACCGGCGGCGGTGGCGATAGGGTTGCCGTGGGAAAGCTCGTAACCGAGATACGCGCCGCCCGCGCCGAGCGCGACATCGCCAATGGGGCGCGTGGCGGCGCAGCCGGTCAACAGGCCGGCCACGAGCGCGGCCAGTGCGGTCCGGCACATATATATAATGAGGGTATTTTTCATAGGCGTCAGTGGGTGTTGGTTTCGGGTTTGGTTTCCTTGTGCGGGTTGGCGTGGAGGATGATGCCCTCCACGATGCTCGAACTCTGGCGCAACTCGCGGGCACGGCGGTCAAAGTGTTCGCCGCTCGAACTGGAGCAGTAGAGCATCTCGGGGGACGCGACGTTGTGGACCGTGCCGCAAAGATTGCGGGCCGAGTCGGTGTGCAGGTACGTGAATGGCGAGTACTTCTGCCCGACTTGGTGGTCCGGCAGCGGGTAGTTCATGATGGCGTGCTGCGTCACCTCGGGCAACGCGATGTCCTTGCCCATGTCCAATCGGTCGCGTGGCGGCGCAACCGGTCAGGATAGCGGCCGCACGAGCGCGGCCAGCACCGTTCGGCACATATATATAATGAGGGTGTTCTTCATGGGCGTCAGTGGGTGTGGGGTTCGGGTTTGGTTTCCTTTGGCGGGTTGGCGTGGTGGATGATGCCTTCCACGATGTTCGGGCTCTGGCGCAGTTCGCGGGCGCGGCTCTCGAAGTGTTCGCCGCTCGAACTGGAGCAATAGAGCATCTCGGGTGACGCGACGTTGTGGACCGTGCCGCAAGATTGCGGGCCGAGTCGATGTGCAGGTACGTGAACGGCGAGTACTTCTGCCCGACCTGATGGTCGGGCAGCGGGTAGTTCATGATCGCGTGCTGCGTCACCTCGGGCAGCGCGATGTCCTTGCCCATGTCGTCCAAATCAGCCCGGTCATTCTGCCGCATGATGAAGAACTGCCGGCTGTTGCCGAACACCGCCGAGCGGATCGGCTCTGCTTGAACCGGGCGTACTGCTGGACAATGGAGATGTTCCAGCAATTGAACTTGCGAAGTTGCGCGTAGCTTTCTTGAACGATCTCCTGGCCGCCGGGGATGTCGAGGAACCGGGCGACCTCCTCATAAACGTTCCGTTTCCGGATCGCACGCGGCAGCGTCATGATGTGTTTGCGGGCGTGATTCGTGATGAGGAAGCCCGCTGCCGCTTTCAGTTCCTTCGCCGACTCCGGGATGTAGCCCAACTCGAAGTGGGCAATCTTGCCGGTCAGCGACAAATTGCTCGTGCCGTCGAACAGGCAGCCGTAGTTGCCGTCGCGACACCACGGCAGGATCAGCGTTGCGATCTCCATGATCTGGTCGCGCTCCGCGCCCATCGGGTCGAGCATCATCAATTCCTGGAGCATCCGATGCGTCGGAAACTCCTCCGGCGTGAAGCTGGCGAACGCGAGATTGCGGACTTCCTTGCTGGTCTTGGGGTCTTTGAGGAACTTCAGCGCGACTGCTTCGTCGAACTCGCGCAGATAGGCGTCGGCTTCGTCGGGATGGCTCGCGCGCCAATCCCGGAAATCCGCAAACGTCTCCAAGGTCGTCGCGCCGGGCGGCATCCGTTCAGCCCGGAACTTCTGGAGCGCGAGCGCATGCCGGGCGAGGTCGAGCAACTGGTCGTGCCGTTTCTTCTGCCAGTCCTGGTACGAATCCTCGTACAGCAGGTTGATGTACTTGGCAATTTGCGCCTGCCGGAGCATCTGTTTATCTTCCTGCACGCTTGTGCCGATCATGCGCGCCACCAGCGCGGTCGCTGCCGAGAGATGGTCCGGCGTGAGCGGCAGCCCTTTCGTGTCGAGGTAATTGATTGTCAGGTCGCCATCGGGGTGAATGATGATGGGGCGCGCACCTTCGTCCACCGTCTGCGTGTAGATGCCGTAGGACAGCCCTTCCTCGATGATGACCGTGTAGCCGAAGTAGCCCTCGGTTTGGGTGAGTAGGTCGCAAACGGTGACCGACTTGCCGGCGCCGCTCATGCCGAGCAGCACGGCATGTTGCGGCGTTTTGTTGTCCACCGAACCGGAGAACGTCTCAATGCCGACCAGGTTGTCGTGCGGCCCGTCGTAAATCGCCTCCGCCCCTGCCAAGTGACCGGTGAACGTGCTGGTCACGGGTAGCATGTCGGCGAGGAATCGGTGCTCGGCGTACAGTTTCCGGTGGTTGTACCGGCCCCACGTCCAGCCCGGCCACGTCTGAAAAAAGAGGTTCTTCGACGTGCTCGGCAGGTTGCTCTCGAAATACTGAGCCGCGTTCATTGAGTTGATCGCGTTCTTGATGGCCCCGGTCTTGGCGTTGAGGCCGTCCTTGGTTTTGTCCCAGACGCGGATCGTGAAGGCGGCGTGGAACGGAATCGTCTGGCCCTGCATCAGCGCGTGGATTTTCTTCTGCTTCTTCTCCATCACGGTGAGCAGGGAGATTTTCTTCTCGCTGGCGTAGTCGCCGGCCACGCGGTCGTGCGCCTTTTCCTCCTTGTTGATCTCCTCGGTAATGGGAAGCGGATCGACATTCACCGTGATGGTGTAGTCGAGCAGCCGGAGATTCGTGAGGCGCTGGATGATGCCCGGGTACGTGGTGCGCGGCCAGCGGGTCAGCACGATGAGCGAATGGTAGTGGCTGTCGAGAAAGAACCCGTAATCGCTCTGGCCGTTGCCCTCGCTGTGCCAGCAGTTGTCCTGGATGGACAGTTCGGGCGCGAATCCGTCCGCCGGGTCATAGTCAAACCGGTCGTTCAACGATGGGTTGAGAAACCGCTTGTAGTGGCGGAAGTGGTCGTGGTCGGTCATCGGCAGAACGCGCGCGCCGCCCGATCCGAAAATCTCCAGCAGCAAATGGTGGACGTGCACAAACTCGGTTTCGAGTTGGTCAAGCAACGTGGCGTAATAGCCGCGCCGGGCCGAGGCGGTCTGGAACGACTTCGGCGCGTTGTCGAGCGCGTGGGAGACGTAGAAGATCACACGCTGCCGGCGGAGCTTTCGCTCGGCCATCGCCTGCCAGTAGCGGGCAAACCGTTCGTTGCGGGCGCGTTTGGTCCAGACGTTGGAAAATCGCTCTGTCTCCTGCTGGTAGCGGAGGAGGTCGCTCTTGTAGTCCGAGTCACAGAAGTACTGGACTTGGAGGCGTTGGTTTTCGTGGAGGGAAGCCAACAGGAGACAGAGTTGATCTTGAAAGCCGTTGAGGTCGGCGGCCGGAGCTGTTCGTGAGGTCGGGCGCGTCGAAAATGAAACCCTTCGACACGTAACCGCCCCGGCGCAAATGATTGAAAACAATCAGGTCGCGGACGAAGAAACCGTTGGGAGCGCGTTCAAACATGGTCAGTGACGGGTTGATCTGCTGACGGTTCGGTGTTGGCAGTTTAGGCAACGGGCGCGCAGCAGATGTTGCGCGTGCTGCAATTCGCTCACGAGTTGATCCACGGTGCGGGCACTGCCGGTATCACGAATCGCGACACAGGCTTCCCGGACGTGCGCCAAAGCGCGCTCCATGTGTGCGCGGGCGACCGGATCGATTTGGTGCCGGTAGAGGCGACCACGCAACGTCGCTTCAGCAGTCCGGAGTTGGCCGAGCAACGCCTCACGCTCGCTTGGCACGGCAGCCGATTCATTGGGGTTCATCATTGTTTCTCCGATAATGGGTGCTGCAGATTGCTGGTCGCCTCGACGTCCGGGCCGAAGCCCGCGCCTGAAACGCAGTGCTCGAAACAGTCGTTGTCGTAGCCGGGTGGTTTGCCCTGCCGCAACCCGAAGATGTAGGCGAGGCACAACCGCCACCGGCACGAGCGCGACAGCCGAAGGACATGCCATGAGCGACATTTTGAGCATGACGAGCAGCACGAAGAACACGGTGATGCCCGCGCCGATGCCGCCGATGAGCCACCAGAACAGGCCGCCTTCCAAACCCCACGTCCGGCCTTTGGAGTCGGACGCGGCGTTGGTGTCGGTGAAGCGAAGTTCGGTATTGCGCTCATGGTGGCTCGGTTGGGCTGGTTGGTGCGGGTTAGAAGGTGCCGACGCCGACCGCGCTGTTGGTGTCGAGGCCGAAGATTTTGTAGAAGGCATAGACCGACCGCCGGGGCCGCCGCGATGATCGCGCCGCCGATGATGGACATCTTGCCCTGGTCAACGTCGCCGCGCCGGATGGCGAAGCCGCCGTAGATGACGGCGGAGATGCCCAGCACAAAGCCGAACATCATGATTACGGCGAGACTGTTGCTGATGCCGGTCTTCAGGTCGGTGGAACTGAACGTCGTGCTTTGCGCGAAGGCGGACACGGCTGTTGAGCGCGAGCAGGGCCGCGACGGCGAGGAGGGACGCAGCCGCGCCTGCGGATTTTTGTGGAGCGAATATTTTTTTCATATCGTTTCCTTATTTTTTTTCGTTCGCTCAGCGGATCTCCCGCCGAATCTGCGCGAGACATGCCTCAAGAATCCCAAAGCGCTGTGTAGCTACTGCACGAAACACAGGGAAAAGTCCGTGGTACTGGTCAGGGCCATGAACACAACCACTGGACACAACGAAATCACCAACCTCCGCGAACTGGACGCGCTGATTGCCGCGCGAAATTCGCGGCCAGTACCAAGTGCTGCCGCGCGTGGTCTCCGCGCTGCAGCGCGGCGAACTCAGCCTCACCAAGCCCGGCCGGCCGCGCGGAAGTTTTCTCCTGCTCGGACCGACGGGCGTGGGAAAAACGGAAACGGTCGTCGTCGCTGACGAACCACATTTTCGGCGCGGGCAAATTGTTCCGGTTCGATATGTCGGAATTCCAAACGCAGGAATCGCTCGGTCTGTTGCTCGGTGCGCGGCTCGGTGAAACTGGGCTACCTGGGCGCGGTGCGCGAACGCGCGGCGGAAGGATCACTGCTGTTTGACGAAGCGGAGAAGGCGCATCCGCGCGTGCTGGACATCTTGTTGCAACTGCTCGATGCCGCGCGCATCACGGTGGCGACGGGGCAGACATTGGATTTCAGCGGGTTTTATGTCTGGCTGACTTCCAACATCGGCTCGGCGGAATTGATGAGCCTGCAACATTCCAACGACGCGACGCTGGAACGCCATGTCCTTTCCCGCGCGCAACAAGCCCTGCGCCCGGAAATTTTCGCGCGCATCAACGAGAAACTGGTGTTCAATCGCTTGAGCTACGAACACCAGTTGGAGATCGCCGAGAAGTTTCTGTCACGCGAAATTGAATTTCTCGCGGCGCGCGGCCACAAACTCGAATTGGACAAAGCGGTGCTGCCGTTTCTCGTGCGAAAAGGATTTCATCCGAAACTCGGCGCGCGCCCGATGCGCGATGCCGTGGAAAAACTGGTGGGCGATGCGGCGGCAGAATGTCTGCTCGATAGGCGATCCGCCTGCGGCGTTCTTGCCGTGGACGAGGCCCGCGACTGCCTCCTCATTCGCTGAGCCAAGTCGCTTGACAGGGCTGAGGGCGGGTCTATTCTTGCGACCACTAGGAGAACCATATATGAAGGGTTATACTTGTCCCGCTGCGGTGAATCGACGTTTCATAGGGATAACGGCCACTACAAGTGCTCAACGTGTGGTGTAGTGGGTTGGTTCGACAACCCTCCGCCTCCGGGTGGGGGTAAGGGCAAGCAGTGCAACTGTTGCGGCAAAAGCAGGGTTCGCACTGTCTATAAGGGCAGAGGCCTCAAAATCACTCACTGCTACAACAAGGACTGTTTAGCAACAGCGGTGCGCGTGATTATCCCTTCTCGCCGCAAGTAGGCATGCAGTACGTTGAGCGTGGCGTTCTTGCGGGACAACGGGCACGACTGCGTCATTGAGGCTAAATCAGGCCATCGAGAGATAAAGGACGATTTCGCCGAAGTCCGCGTCCGGCAGCATGACGCCAAACCGTTTCTTGCGCAGCTGCGCGCAGACCTTACGGATGGCCTTCCGTTTCGCGGCGTCCTTGGGCATCCGCACGAGTAACCCGTCGGTGAACTGGTCACCGGCCTTGTTGTCGTAGATATCCGGCACGATCACTTCCCGGGCGCCGGCCCGGTAAAACTCCTCGACAAATCTGACCGCGTCGGTCTCGCGCTTGAACCGACCGAGTGCCCGGCCGGTCTTGTCGCCGGCCGCCTTCCGCAACCACGCACGGGCTTCGCGACGATTCGGCTTCTCCAGCAATCCGGCCACGAAAACCCGGTACAGGTGTTTTTCTTTCGCGAGGCCCTCGGGGAGAATCGCGCCAGGCTTGCCTCGGAATTTCGGCAGCGCGCCGTTCTTGGCCGCTGCCGCGCGGTAGGCATCGGGGCTGACGTTCCGACCGTCGAGGCAGAAGTCTTCCGAAATCAGCGTGCCGTCACGCAGCCAGATGCGGTTGCGTCCGTAAAATCGACCGCCCACAGTGGAGACTTCGACTTGGAGTTTCCCGTTGTCGTGCCAGTTGCGCTGGATACCCGTGCCGTGGACCATTTTGTACCGGCCCAGAAGCCGGCCCGATTCGTCCCATTGGCGGCAAATGCCGTGCGGCAGGTCGTTCTCGAAGGGTTCTTCGGACGCGAGCACACCATTTCGGTGCCAAGTGCGGATGACACCCTGCTTGTGTCCATTCCGTAGTGGCACTTCCTGCCGGACTTGTCCGTTCCGGTAAAAATCTCGTTGCACTGTTGTTTTCAAAACGCTCGTCTTCGTGGCCGGGTGCGGGGCTGAATCGACGTTTGCGCCTCATTAAACACCCGGTAGCTGGCCTAATACAAACCACAAATACGTTACAATCAGGAGGGTTTCCTGCAAGCGCAGCGACAGATGTGCGCGATGAAATCTTAGAGGCCAAGCCGTCAGGAGGCGACGCGGGGGTCAAGGAGGAACGGAAGCCACGACCCGTAGTATCCTTGCACGCCTGCGCCGCCGACGTACAATCGAACCGGTCCTCATCGCGCGTTGTCGGCAATGAGCCGGATGGCTGCCGACCGGAATCGGTGATCGCCACTGCGTTCGCAGGTGCGACCGGGTGGGCTTCGGTCTGCGTGTCGGCAAGCGGGGGAAGTGGAGCGGCGACGGAGAGCAGCGTTTAGCGGATCGGAGCCGGAGCGCAACGCCGCTGCCGAGCCGCAGACGGAAGCCGCCGCGTCTGCGGTGAAGACGGGAAGTGCCTGCTCGTGACGAGCGCGGGCTTTGCGGAGCGGAACGGGCGTGGTCGAGGGGGGAATCAGGGCCGAGACCGGAAGCGCGTGGAGCGAAGCAAAGCCCGCGTTGGTCACGGCGTCCAAGTCGGGGGTTCACGAATAGGAGTTGCGATGGTGTTGCAGGGAGGATGGGAGCGCGACTGCGCGGTGAGTTGAGCCGGAATTCGGCGATCAAACTGGGCTTCGGTCTGCGTGTCGGCGAGCGGGAAGTGGAGCGGAAGCCGAGAGCAGCGTTTAGCGGATCGGAGCCGGAGCGCAACGTCGCTGCCGAGCCGCAGACGGAAGCCTCCGCGTCTGCGGTGAAAGCCGGAAGTAGCACTCGTGACGAACGTGCGCGGAGTGCAGCAGAACGGGCGTGGTCGGAAGGGAGACAGGGAAACGACCAAGAGACCGGTCAGCGAAACGCAGCGCGCGTTGGTCACGGCGGTATGGGCAGCTTGCGTGGTGCTCCAGCTCGCAATGCGCGCAGCGAGAATCCCCGCCTGTTCTCGAACGGCTCAACCCGCGCTTCGATTTCCAACACCGGATAGCGGACGGTGGCGAGGCCATAGCTCTTGTAGGTTTTCGCAAAGAGTTCGGTTTCGACGATGCCCGTCCAGTCGGCGAGCGAGAGGAATTTCATGGGTTCGCCAGTGATCTGATGGTGCGTGCGCTGCTCCACGACAAGGCCGCACGTCGTGATAGTTTGGCCGATGAATTCTCCGAGCCGATTCACGGGGCAGTAAGTGTCCCAGGCAACGTCCGCGAATAATTCGAGCGGGTGGTCGCTGACGGCGAAGCCGAACAAATCGGTTTCCCATTCCAATCGCTCGTGGCGTGTCGGTTCGTTCAGTGGAAGATGTGGTAGCTGTTCAAGTCCGGGGGGTGCAATCAGCCAGACTTGATTGGGTTGATTGCCTGCACCGCACCTCTTGAGGAGATGCTGGGCCTGCCAGAACTGGCGTGTGCGCGTCTCACCGAATTCGTCGAATGCGCCCGCGCGGATCATCGCTTCCAATTCTTCTCCCACCGGAGACACGCGGCGGAAAAAATCCGCCAACGAGTCGAATGCCCCGCGCTCACGCGCGTCCAGTATCGCTTCGGTGGTGCGCGTGGTGAGTCCCTTCACGCGCGTCATTGGCACGCGGATGGAATTGCCATGCGGCACAAAGGCTGGTCCGGGTTCGTTCACCGACGGCGGCAGAAGCTTCAAACCGAGCCGGTGACATTCGAGAACATAAACAAGCGGATCGTAAAAGCCTTTGCCGTTGGTCAGCACAGCCGCCATGAACTCGGCGGGAAAATATCGTTTGAGCCATGCTGACTGATACGCTTCGACGCCGTAGGCCGTGCTGTGCGCCTTGCAGAAAGCGTAACCGGCGAACCCGGTGACCAGCCCCCACACTTCGGCGGTCTTCTCCGGCGAATGGCCGCGAGCGCGAGCAGATGCGAAGAACTCGCCGTGAATCTCCTCAATGACGGCACGCTTCTGTTTGTTCAAGGCACGGCGAAGCACGTCGGCGCGACCCGGCGGCAAACCGGCGAACGCTTCGCACATTTGCAGGATGTGCTCCTCATAAACCACCAGCCCGTAGGTACTGCGCAAACACGGTTCCAACGACGGATGCGGATACGTCACTGGTTCGAGTCCCTGATAACGCCGCGTGAAGGCCAGCTTCTTGCCTTCGTTGGCCGCGCCGGGACGGATGACGCTGACGATGGCGATGAGGCCGTCAATTTCACGCACATTGCACATGCGGCAAAGGCTGGTCATGGCCGGGCTTTCGATGTGATGCACTGCTCGCGCATTCCCGCTCGGCAATCATCTCCCAAACATTCGGGTCGTTCCAGGGTTCGGGCGCTTGCGGGTCGCCAAGCAGCAAGTGTCCGTCAGATTTATTCCGCGCAACACACCGATTCAAGTCCACGTCGATGCCACGGGCTGCGAGCGTCGCTTTTACGTCGCGCATCGCGGCCAGACCGCCTTGCGCGAGAATATCCATCTTCACCAAGCCGACGGTCTCCACCGCGTCCATGTCGAAATGGGTTGTGGCATAGCCCTTGTTGGCGATGAAGGTTGGCGTCAGTTCGTGCATCGGCTGGCGTGAGAGCACAAGGCCGCACGGGTGCATCTTCGGATAGCGCGGCACGCCGTCCAGGAACTCGGCCATTTCCAGCGCCGTCTGGTAGGGTTCTTCGTCGAGGGGCAAATCGCGATTCTCCGGACTGGCGCGCAACATCGCAATCAAGCCAGCGCCGCCGCTCGGCGTCGGCTCGTCCGGAACCCAACCGCCGCCAAAGCTCCACGGGAAATGGTCGGTGAATCTCCTGACTTCGCGTTCCGCCACGCCAAGCACCTTGGCCACTTCGGCAAAGGCGCTCCGGGCTTGGAACGTTGAGAAGCCGCCCACGACCGCGCAATGTTCGCGCCCGTATTTCTCGAAAATCAGTTGCACCACGTCGTCTTTGAGGTCGTGCGCGAAATCAATGTCGATGTCCGGCAGTTTGTTCAACGCCATGCGCTCCTTGTTTAAGAAGCGCCGGAAATAAAGGTCGAAACGAATCGGGCAAACGCTGCTGATGCCGAGGCAATAGCAGACCAGACTGTCCGCCGCGCTGCCGCGCGTGATCCATTCGATGCCGCGCCGCCGGCACTCTTGCAGGAAATTCCAGGTGATGAGGAAGTATTCCTCGTAACCGACTTCGCTGATGATGCCGAGTTCCTCCATCACTTGCGGATGAAACTTGTCGGCCTGCGCTCCATATCGCTCGCGCAGACCTTGCCAGCACCAGTCCGTCGCAGAAATTCGCTGGGCTGTGAGCCGTCCGGCGGCATGAACGCCGGGAATTGCGGCTTGCCGAAAGGGAGATCAAAGTTGCATCGCTCCGCGATCTCGTGGGTGTGGCGCAGCCAATCGGGATGTTCCTTGCACGCTGTCATCATTTCAACGGGAGAGCGGAAATGAAGTCGGCCTCCGCTGCGTTTCTCCGCGTGTTGCTGCCGTAAGAGCGTCAGCGTGCGGATGCTTTGCACGATGTCGTATTTCTGCCGGTCGTCCGTGGTGGCGTAGTGGATTGCGGGACATGCAACGATTGGAAAGCTGCTGGCGGTGTCGCGCGAAACGGCAAGGTGGTAGAAGCGATGCGGAAACAACTCCGCCATCTGCGATTCGTCGCTGACCGCGATCAATCCTTCCGTCAGTCCACAGAATTCCTCGCGCCAGAATGAGCGGCGTTGTTGGGTTGCAACCGAAGCTTCGTCAGTGGCCGTGGCCGTTCGCTCCGCATGGCGCGACAGCAAACGACAGAGATTGTGATAGCCGCACGCCGACTCGACGTAGAGCAGCAGTGGCTTGTCGCCCACCCGCAACTCCGCGCCAAGGATCGGTTTCACTCCCGCCTGTTTTGCCGCCTGCACGAATTCAACTGCTCCATGCAAGTTGCCCGTGTCCGTCAGGGCGACTGCCGAACGACCGTGACGCTTGGCTAATTCGACAATTGCCGTCGGCGAGAGCGTTGAGTCGAGAAACGAATAGTGACTGTGAACGCGGAGCGGAACGTAATCGCTGACTTCACGTGTCTCCGGAACAACCCTGCGCCGATTCGGAATCGAATCTTGTCGGACGAGAGTGGCTGCGGTGTCGGTCGGCGGGGTCATCAACCGAAAATCGTGCCCGCGCAGGATTACCGAGTGCCCTCGTGATCGGCGAAGTTCGTCAATCGCCGCTGCCAGTCGGGATTGAGCGTTCTGCCGCTGGGCGGAAACTTCCAGCGCCAATTCACTGCGAAAACGACCATCATAGACGTTCGCCAGCTTCAGTGACACAAGGCGCAGACTCACGCGCCGCCGCCATGCTGCGCAGAGCATGGTGTGCAGACGGCCATACACGTCGGTTTCGAGATCAGTCGGCTCAGGGAGACTTTGATTCACCTGGTCTTCCGCCGTGTCATTGTAGCGGACTCTCACCGTGAGCGTGCGGACGCTGCGGCCTTCCTCACGCACCTTCGCGAACAGGCTGTCCGCCATGCGCCGCAATATGGCCTGGATATATTCCTCGTCCGTCACATCGGTCGCGAAAGTTTCTTGCTGGCTGAACGACTTCTGCGGTTCGCGCACGGGGACAAGCGGGCGCTCGTCAATCCCGTGGGCGAACTGCCGGATGCCCAGGGCTTGATTGCCAAGCAACAGTTCCAGCATTTCCAACGGCGTACCGGCAACGTGGCAAATCTGCGCGAGTCCGGCGGCGTTGAGACGCGCGCTCGTTTTCGGCCCGATGCCCGGCAACCATTTGTTTGGCAACGGATGGAGGAACGTCGCTTCGCCGCCGGGCGGGACTTCGGTGAACGCGGCGGGCTTGGTCAGCTTCGACGCGACAGCGCTGACGAGTTTGTTCGTGCCGATGCCTTCACTGACGGTGATTTTGAGCTTTTGGCCGATGGCCTTGCGAATGGTCAGCGCGATTTCGACGGGTGATTTCCGAACGCCGGACAAGTCGAAGTAGCCTTCATCAATGGAGGTTTGTTCAACGTCGGGCGTGAAGTCGTAGCAGTAACCGAACATCCAGTTGGAGAACTGCTCGTACCGCTCGAAGTCGCCGGGCAAGACAATGAGCTTCGGACAAAGTTTTCGCGCCCGTGAGGTGGGCATCGGAGTATAGACGCCAAACTTGCGAGCCTCATAAGACGCGGACGCGATGATGCCGCGCTTCTCGCCGCCCACAGCCACGGGCTTGCCGCGCAGTTTCGCGTCCGCCGCCTGCTCCACGGCGGCGAAGAAAGCGTCTGCATCGAGATGGACTATGGTGCGTGGCGGCTTCACAACTCGGTGCGCCCAAGGATGCTCTCATGGAAAGGTCACAGATGTGATACCTCTCAATCGTTTGCCTTGCGGATCAAAGCCCGAAACACGCCTTGAATCACCAGTTCCTCCGATGGAATGGCGTCAGGATACTTCGGGTTCTCCGCTTTCAGGTATGGCTTGCCGTTCTTCACGAGGAATGTTTTGAGCGTGCTCTTCCGGTCGATCAACGCCGCCACGATTTGCCCGGGCCGTGGCTCTGGCCCGTGCTCAAACACGGCGATGTCACCGTCGCAAATGTGCTTTCCGATCATGGAATCACCGACCACACGCAACGCGAACGTGTTTCGGGTTGGCTTGAGCCCAATGCTCGCAATGTCCACAGAAACGCAGCCATCTGCCTGTTGTTCGCGGTCGTCGGAAAAGCCGGCGGGAATCGAGCCGTAAAGCGGAATGTCCATGATGCGACTTCGGAGCTTCGCCAACGGGGAAGTGACACGAAGCGACCGTGCCTTTCCCGCTTCTGACTCAACAAACCCCTTGCGTTTGAGTGCTTCCAAATGACACGCCGCTGCGCGATGGCCGCGAAAGCCGAACTTCGCGGCAATCTCCCGCAGCGTCGGGATGGGCCTGCCAGCGTGGACTTCAACCTGGATGAAATCCAACACTCGCTGTTGGGCTGGTGTCAATTCGATCATATACTATCCAAATGGATAGTATATCCCGAATTGTCTGTCAACGGCCTTTTCGGTGGACTGGCTGCGTGGTCAGTCCGGCTGCTCCAGCATGGCGGAAATCGTTTCGAGTGCGTTGCCCTCCAAACGATTGTTCACGTAGATGAATGTTTTCCGCTCTGGTCCGGCTTGCTTGCCCTCGGCGACCAAGGCTCGGCCTGCTGCCCGGGCTTCAAGGTTCTGATCCTTCACACGGGCGTAAGGCTTGAAGGCGTTCACGGCGTCCGCGTATTTGCGGCCCGGTGTCAGGAGGAATCGAGCCGCAGCGAGTCTCGGATTCGTTCGGCTTCCTGGAAGCGTCATTTGCTCGCTCACGGGCGGCATCGCGTCCCACGAGTTGAAGACGTGGGTGATGCCGTGGTGCGCGAGGCAGGCGAAGTATTCGGGCGCGAGCCAGTGCTTATTCCGCATCTCCACGGCGTAGGGCCAGCCCTTCGGCAGATTGCCGAAGAACTTGTCGAGGTCGGCCACGAAGTCGCGACCGTGTTCATAGTCGCTCGGATAAAACCGGGAGAACTCGAACATCACGACGCCAACATTTTGCCGGATCGCCTCGCACGGTTTGAGGAAAGCGCGGTTGAACAGATCGGCGTTTAGAAAGTTTTTGTTGGGTTTGCCGGCGCGGATGCCAAAGCGGTCGAGGTTGGGGAATTTCCTCACGGTGATTTCGTCCGTCACCTTGAATCCGAACTGGAAATCGGCTGGGACTTTCTCAACCAGACCCGCGAGATATTTTTCGCTTGGGAAACTGTAGTAGGCCGCATCCACACAGACCGTCTTGAACACCTCTGAGTATTCGCGCAGGCAATCCCGCTCGAATCGCGTCTTTGCGACCTTGCCGCGATACTCGTAGCGCGCCGGCGTGTACAGTTGCCCAAACCAGCCTTCGTATTTCCATGACGACGTTCCGATGAAAACACCTTCGGTGGCGAGGTTCGTCACGGCCTGTTTCAACTGGTCTCGGTCGAATGGCACGGCGAGAGTATACCCCGCGCTTGTGGCGCTTGACGAGGCTTCGGTCTGCGTGTCGGTGAGCGGAAAGTGGAGTGGACGCGCAGCAAGGCGTCTAGCTGAGCGAAGCGGGAGCGTAACGCCGCTGCCGACGAGCCGCAGACGGAAGCCGTCGCGTGTACGATGAATAGAACACGTCGCGCTCGTGACGAACGCGCGCGGAGTGCCGCAGAACGGGCGTGGTCGGAAGGGACACAGGGGGACGACCAATAGCCCGGTCGGCGGAACGCAGAGCGCGTTGGTCACGGTGGCCGGGAGTCGGGAGCGCCAGTGCTCACAAACGGATGTCCGAAGTGGTCTCGGCGAAGTGGCCCGGGCGACGTGCGCCCGTGCGGTCTATGGCCGTAGTGGACAAACGGCTTCGGTCTGCGGTCGGCGGGCGGAAGTGGAGCGGCGACAGAGTGGAGCGACTAGCGAAACGGAGCCAGAGCGCAACGGCACCGCCGAGCCACAGACTGAAGCGACAGCGGCTGCGATGAACCAAGAAAGTTCCGCTCGTGACGAGCGCGGGCTTTGCGGAGCGGAACAAGCGCGGTCGAGGATGGAGGCAGGGCCGAGACCGGAAGCGCGTAGAGCGCAGTAAAGCACGCGTTGGTCACGGCGGTTGTGTGACGGACAATCGCTCAGCGTGGCGGCTGTCGTAACCAACAAGTCCACCTGTTGGACGTGCGAATCATGGCGGTAGCGCAAACGCGACCGATATCAGAAATTTTTTCGCTCGCATCATCACAGTGATGCAGTATGATGCACCAGTCATGCAGTCAAAAAGCACATCATCAGGTGACACGCCCAAGGCGCGTGGTACGCGAATTACCATCACACTTCCGCCGGAGCACTATGAACACGTCCTGCGGATGGCCAAGGGCAAACGTGTGTCGGCGTCTTGGGTGGTTCGAGACGCAGTTGAGAAGTATTTGGCGGCAGATATTCCTCTTTTCGCCGAGAGGGAGAAAATCTCTTCATGAACTATCGTTTTTCGGGGCACGAGAGTTTTCCCTTTCGCTACACATGGTTGCCGAAGGCCATTCGTGGGCTGAAAAGAAACCCGTCTCTGTTTTCCCATGACGACGATGATGAAGCGATTGTCTGCTTGGGAGTTGGTAAAAATATGGTGCGCTCCATGCGGTTCTGGGTTGAAGCAACGGGTATGGCCGAGCCTGCCAATCATGGAGGTCTGAAACCCAGCAGTATCGGGCAACTTTTCTTTGATGATGAGGGACTGGACCCTTTTTTGGAAGACGTTCCAAACGCTATGGGTTCTGCATTGGAATATCGCCACACAGAAGGATGAACCACTCTTTGCTTGGAAATTTCTACTGAACGGTTGGCAAGAATCGGAGTTTTCGGAACAGGAAATCCTGAAAGCGTTCGAACGTGAGTCTCAAAAGCTTTTGAGGAAGCTCTCGATGGTGACCCTGAAGCAGCATTTTGATGTGTTTCTACACACATACGTGCCAACGCGTGGCAAGAAGGTGGAAATTCTCGAAGATAATCTCGATTGTCCGCTGACCGAATTAGAACTGCTAACAGTTGTCGGCGAACGAGAGATGGGGGGACACAGGCGTGAGATTGTCTATGCTTTTCTCCGAGAGGAAAAACCCAGCATCACGACGGAATTGTTCAGTTGGGCCTTGAATGATTTTTGGGAGAAAATGCATCCGAACGAGAAGACGCTCCCGCTACGAGAGATCGCTACTGGCGTGGGCAGTCCAGGACAGGTATTCAAGATTCCAGAGGGAGACGTTATGATGCGACTGGAAGAGATCGAATCTGTTACGAACGGTGCCCTCCTTTACCAAGAATCAACAGCGCTTCCGCAGGTCCATCGTGAACGCCAAATCGACGGCATTGCACTTCTTAAATCCGCATTCAAACGTAGGGTTGCCCATGTCGGATAAGCCAATCTCAGCGGTTTTCAATATCACCCCGCGATATCTGCGGTCGGCCAATCTTGAACGCGATTTCAACGATCCGCGCTCATTGGAAAATTACATCCTGACGCCACACGTGCGTCACTGCTTGCGCCAACTGGCGGTAGGGTTACGCAGAGGAGGAACTGAGCGTGCTTGGCGTTTTACAGGCAACTACGGTTCCGGTAAGTCCAGCTTTGCGTTGCTGGTCGCACATTGGTTTTCGGGTAACGCGAATCGCCTTAAGGGTTTTCTTGGGGAGAGTCTCAAGTATGAAGAATTTGGCGTCGCTACAAAGCCGCACTACATTCCCGTCCTCGTCACTGGTTCGCGCGAAGCGATGGGGCGAGCGATTTTGCGTGCCCTAGTTCGCGTTATGGATGAACAGTATGCACGCGGTACCCGTTCGGGCATGGTCACTGCGATTGCGCGGGCTGTGGAGCATGGTGTGGGCTTCACCGATACGGATGTGGTGGAGTGGGTCACGCAGTGCAACGCGAAGCTGATCAAAGACGGGAAGGCCGGGGGCATGCTCATTCTGTTAGATGAGCTCGGAAAATTCCTCGAATACGCAGCCTATCACCCTCAACAACAGGACGTTTTCCTCCTGCAGAAGTTTGGCGAGGCAGCCGCCGCGTCGGGCGACAAACCGCTCTTCATGGTCGGGCTTTTACATCAAGGATTTGATGCCTATGCTGATAATCTGGATCAAGCGACACAGCGTGAATGGGAGAAGATCGCAGGCCGTTTTCAGGAAGTCCTGTTCAACCAGCCGCTGGCGCAGATTTCGCAGCTTGTTGCTGCGGCCATCTGCGTTCGTGAACAACTCTTACCACCGGGCAGCCGCGAGGAAGTTCGTGCGGGCATGGAAGCCACGTTCGATGTTGGATGGATGGGTACCGCCGCAAACAGGATTGATCTGGTCAAACTTGCTCCGAAACTTTTCCCCCTACACGGGACGGTGCTCCCTGCGTTGGTTCGAACCTTCATCAGATTCGGCCAGAACGAGAGGTCACTTTTCAATTTTCTTCTCTCGAATGAACCTTTTGGTCTGCAGGACTTTGCCGATAGACCACTAGCCATTGGCAACACATACAGGTTACCTGATTTTTACGATTACGTTCGCGCGAATTTTGGTCACCGTCTGTCAGTTCGCAGCTATCGCAGCCACTGGACTGAGATCGAGTCGATGGTTGAAAGTTTTGCCACCTCTGATCCGATTCAGCTAAAAATAGTTAAGACGGTGGGAGTTCTAAATCTACTCGATGAGGCGGATCTTGCCCCGACCGATGAAGCAATTCAGGCGGCATTGTGCGGGCCGAGCGGGTTGGGGGCGCATAAAGTTCGCGCTGCGCTTGACAATCTCCACAAGACACGACGGGTTCTCTTCCGTCGTGGCGCCTCTGGTTCTTATTGCCTGTGGCCGCATACTAGTGTGGACTTGGAGGCGGCACTAGAGAAGGCCACAAAGGCTGTGGGCCAAATGCCTAACGTCGGTGACGCCTTGAGGGAGTTTCTTGAGACGCGTCCTATTGTGGCGCGTCGCCATTACATCCAGACTGGTAACTTGCGTTATTTTGACGTGCGCTACTGTTCTGCCGGTGATCTCGAAAAGGCAATTCTTCAGCCTACTGAAGCTGACGGACTCATCGTGGTAGCGCTTTGTGAGAAACTCGCACATCGGACCTTCGCCGAGCGTGTGGCAGAGAGCGCGACGGCAATGGGTATGCGTAACTTGCTCATTGCTGTTCCCCATGACCCACTAATCAACCACGCTGGACTTGTGGCGGATGCACAGCGTTGGGATTGGGTAGCGCTCAATACACCTGAGCTAAATGGGGACCGTTTCGCCCGCGAAGAGGTGACCCGCCAGAAGAACGCTGCTCGACAAAGACTGGAGCGGCGCGTCCAAGACTTGCTCGGTCTCCGCTCACTTGAAGGTGGCATGGCGTTACGCTGGTTCCAATCTGGTCGTCCCGTGACGATCTCGTCAACCCGCGATCTATTGAGTCGCGTGTCGGAAATCTGCGACGTTCTCTACGACCAAGCGCCATTGATCTCCAACGAACTCGTTAATCGTCGTAGCCTAAGCTCTGCCGCCGCAGCCGCACGGATGCGACTGATTGAACAAATTTTCACTGGTGCAGACAAACCCTTTCTCGACATGGACCGGACTAAGAAGCCGCCAGAGATGTCGATGTATTTGTCGATTCTGAAGCGCGGACGAATTCATCGCGAAGATCACGGCGCATGGCGATTGTTCGAACCCACTGCACGCACTGAATCCGAAGATCCCTGTCGTTTTCTCCCTGCTTTCCAAGCCATTCAAGTATTCCTTGAGAAGCGCGGAGATGGACGTGTGAAAGTAAGCGAGATGTTTTTTCACTTAGCGCAGCCGCCCTTGGGAATTCGAGCGGGCATAGCGCCACTTATTCTTGCACTTTTCACAGCGATCCATCCGGAGGACGTTGCCTTCTATGAGGATAATACGTTCTTGCGGGAAGTTCGTGGTGACGAGTTCATGCGAATGTCCAAAGCACCGGAAACATTCGAGATTCAACTGTGCCGTATCGTGGGGCTGCGCGCCGACGTGTTTGAATTGTTACTCCGAGTGATGGAAATTGCGTCTCCGACCAACAAGGCAGGACAGATCCTCGATGTTGTTCGCCCGCTCTGTCAGTTTGTTGCGCGATTGCCGGACTACGCGCGTAATACCCGTCGACTTTCTTCAGTAGCCCTCGCGGTTCGCGCTGCGATTCTCGCCGCAAAAGAACCAGTGAAGCTATTATTTCAAGACCTCCCGCTAGCCTGCAATATGGAGCCATTCCCGATGACTGGTCCCTCGTCGCATTCTGCCGCGAAGCAATTCGCTGCGCGACTGCGCTCTGCCATTGATGAACTGCGTGCCGCATTGCCGGGCTCTTCGATCGGATGCGCGACAAGGTCCGGACAGAATTCAATCTAACTGGTCGCTTTGCTGCGGTGCGTGACCGGTTAGCAGTCCGTGCCGAGCCTTTAGTTGTAATGGCTACTGAGCCACGGTTGAAGGCATTGTGTTTGCGCTTCAGGGACCGCGCCCTTGCTGAGGATGCTTGGCTGGAGTCCTTGGGCAGTTTGGTAGCCCTTCAGCCGCCAAGCAGTTGGCATGACAGCGAAGAAGATACGTTCAATCGCGATCTCTCCGCACAAGCAGCCCGGTTTCGGAATGTGGAGAGTATCGCGTTCAAGAAGTGCGGGAGTAACGACTGGGCCGAGGCGTTCCGCGTCGCGCTGACAAGGGAAGATGGTTCTGAAGCTCAGGAAGTCGTTTACGTCGAAAAGGACGATCGAGATGCGGTTGATCAAATTGCGGAGAAACTCCTGGGTGTACTCGGAAAACATCGCCGTCTTGGTATGGCGGCGATTTCCAAGGTCGTGTGGCAATACATAGGCAAACAGTGAAATCGGCATGAACAAACCCGTCCGACACATACTCAGTCTTTCAGGGGGGAAAGATAGCGCCGCTCTGGCGATCTACATGCGCGACCGCGTCACGGAGATGGAATACATCTTCCATGATGCCGGGCAAGGAATTACCTGAAACTTACGCATACCTCGCGCGCCTTCAAGCACACCTTGGGAAGGAGATCCACCGCACAACGCCGCCGAACAGCTTTGACCACTGGTATAAGGTTTACGGCGAAATCGTCCCTTCAAACCACCGGCGGTGGTGCACTCGGATGCTCAAGCTGAAACCATTTGAAGATTATGTAGGGGACGATCCGGTTATTAACTATGTCGGCATTCGCGCTGATGAGGACCGCGTTGGTTACATCAGTCACAAACCGAACATCAAGGCCGTGTTTCCATTCCGAGAAGACGGTTTGGTGTATGCGGATATTGTTCGCATTCTTCAAGAATCTGGTGTCGGGATGCCAGATTACACGTCTTGGGGACGTACGCGTTCGGGTTGTTTCTTCTGCTTTTACCAACAGAAAATCGAATGGGTACGCCTCAAAGAGAAGTATCCTGAACTATATGAGGAGGCAAAAGCTTACGAGAAGCCGAATGGGATCAACGGCAATGTGTTCTTCTGGTGTTCCGGAGAGTCCCTTGCGGACATCGAAAAGCCTGAACGGATGGCTGCAATCAAGGCCAACTGGGAGAAGGCTCAGGCTAGGAAGCGAGCCAGCACAAAGAATAAGGGGCTAATGTTAGTGTTGGCCGGATTTGAGACCGACGATGAACCACGACGAGGATGCACGATTTGTTCACTGTGAGGGCATGAAGTGTGACTGGAAAGGAATGGATCAAATTCGTTCGGGAATACGGACCGGTTCCGACAAAGGATAATCTATTCGATGAGAACCTTCGTCGTCGCTCCCAGCGCCTCGGCATCCGCCCTATTATGTTTCAGCATCCCTTCGAGGAGGTTGTCCTCGGGTGCTTCGAACAGACCGAACCTGATCCGGTTTCTGTTATCCTCACTGGCACTGCCGGTGATGGCAAGACCTTCCTTTGTGGCCGCGTTTGGGAGAAACTCGGAGGCGACCCGCTGGCGTGGAACGGAAAATCCACCCATTTTCAACTCACGTTGAGTACTGGCGCGGCTTCGTTGCACAGCCGCATACTTCATATTATACGCGACTTGAGTGCCTGGGTGCCGGAACAAGGCGCACCTTGGCCGGAGGACAAGCGCGCGTTGATGATTCGGTTCGCCAAGTCACTCTTCAATCCGGCCACGGAGGAGATTTTCCTTATCGCTGGCAATGACGGTCAACTCGGCGAAACGTTTCGCCGCCTCGCTGATGATCCCGACATTGATCGAGCGTGGAGGGCCATCGAAGATTTGCTCGTTGCCGATGTGCGAGAACGAAGCGGAACTCGGCTGAAACTCGTCAACCTCAGTCGCGGTAGCTCGGTTGAGCTTTTTGATCTTACCCTCACTGCTTTTCTCGCTCACGAAGGATGGCAGCTTTGCTATGAACAGGCTGTAGGACCGGATGCGTTATTTGCGCACAACTGCCCGATACGGCGTAATTACGAGTTGATGAAAGGAGCTTTGGTTCGCAAGCGATTATCCGATCTACTGGAACTCTGCGATCAAAACGGTCTGCATGTTCCGATACGTCAGACGTTCATCCTGCTCGCAAATGGCATCCTTGGGCATCCCGACGTGAAAGACTGTCTGATGACTGCAGACGATGTGCCTAGGATACTTGCCGCAAGTGCTAGGCATAAAGCCAGCCTCTACAACAATCTTTTCGGCGGCAATCTTTCAGAAAGACGGCGGTCGAACTCGGCGATCTTCGATTATCTCGAACGCTTCCAAATTGGGTTGGAGACTTCCAATCGTTTCGACAATATCCTAATCTTTGGTGAATCGCATCCCAATCTTCAAGAGCAGTTTGAGCGTTTTTTGAGATCAGATGAGTTCTACGGGGCAGATGCCGCCTTCATGTCGCAGAAACGGGAATACGTAGAGGGTGCTGACGAGAATACTGAAACGGCGCAGATCTTCCTCGATCTTTTGGTGAGCCAGCGGCGTGCTCTCTTCTTCAAGATTCCTGACGAGGAGGCGGAAGACCTCAATCTTTGGGAATTGACCGTCTTTCGCTGCGGCGGCGAATATCTCACGCAAGTCCTCAACACCTTGCGGAAGGGAGGCTCGGTTCGCAGGAACATCTTGGCCCGTATCGTACGGGGCACGAATCGAATTTTTACAGGCATGTTGCTTGGGAGTGAGCGCGATATGCTCCTTGCATCGAGCGCCAACCTATCTCAAGCGCGCGTCTGTCGCTTTCTCGACGACAAAGTTTCTGTCGCACCTCGACGCGGCGAAAGGGTTGAGATTATTTTAGAGAATGCCCACCCCGCGCTCCGTGTGGATTTGGGTGACGGCCTGGGTTGCACATTCCCGCTGACCCTCACACGCTACGAATACCTCAGTCGCGTGGCTGAGGGCGCCCTGCCAAATAGTTTCTCCAAGGAATGTTTCGAGGACCTGATGGCCTTCAAGAGCCGGCTTATGCGTGAACTCGCCAAGCGCCAGAATATCGAGGACCACAGCGGCGAACTTATGTTCAGGGTGCTGACTGTGGATCAAGGCGGCGCGGCTTTCGAGGAGCCTATTGGAGTCTCTTCCTGACATGATGACGCCTACCATCAGCCAACCGGGACCGGGCGACACCAAGGAAGACTTTTGGCTTGAGGAGCGATTTTGGGGCCATCGCCTTTGGGACCAGCAGTCCCCTTGGCTTGTGTTCTTGGAGTTTCTCTGTGTGGCGGAATCCGCACATCGCTCTCAAGGCCTTTTCGATGCGGCGAAATCGCGTTACCCATTTGCGTATCATCCCTACCTCCGCCTGCACCTGCGTAACATTATGTTCAACGGTGAGCAGCAGCTTCTGACAATAGCCGAGAAGGTTCCGGAAGAGTGCTTCCGCGTGGAGGGAGTGGCTTGACTGGATGCGCGAGCAAGCGCGTGGTCTTGATCCAGACGAGCGGGACTTCTCTTATCTAAAGCACCGGTTTTCTTCGTTCCAACACTTCGCACTTCTGATTCGCGCGTTGCGGTCCTGCGCCGTCGAAGGTGACTCAAACAAGCGTTGGAGTTCGCGGTTCATTTTCCCGTTTGGAAAGTTTTCTACCTTCGTAGACGTGGACGTCACAAAGGAGGGCAGGATAGAATCGCAATACATCAACTTCGGTCGCTCAGGTGAGTTGCTCTACCAGATGGTGTCACGCAGCAAGCTGGCGTCAGAACTTGCATCACTCTTTCCGCAAAAACTCTTCGGGGCAAACAAGTGGGATGACCTTGTCCGCCTGCTTCAGCCAGATTGTGCGAATGGGAAGACACTGAAACGAGGCGCAGGCATTTCCTCGTTTCTTCCGTACGATGAGCACCCCGGCTTCGAACTAATTGGTGAGGATTGGCACAACCTACTCAAACTCGACTTGCCCGGGTTTGACGTTATTCCGTATCTAGTCACGACGGGTACCTTGGGACTGTTCCTATATCAACTACATACTAGCGGTTATATTTTGGAGCGCCCGCGTATCCCTCCGATTATCTGCGAGGTCGTGGCTCCCCGAAAGGGTCTTGTTCGCGAATTATCGGTCGAAAGCTTCGATACTAATAGCAATCTTTCGATGGAGAGTCTCAACGGCATCTTCGGAAAGATCGAGACTTTGGATGAGTGGAATTTGCCAGGATCTCCGATGGACGTGCTGACACGACGGAAGGCGATATTGAAACGTGAATTTCGTTGGGAGGAAGATACCGGAATCACCGACCCGGACGACCTGTGGCTTAACTTCAAGGATTCGGCCCGCGCGCGACACAGGCAGCATTTTGGGCAGGTTCACCGCACTTACGGCCGTGGTGTCGGCCTTGTTTCACGGCGTGGTACCAATCGCCTTCGTTACGCTCCAACTGACGCCTTCCTGAAAGCGATGCTGTTTGCGAACGTGCAGAAGCGCATGGAATTCAGCCAGTTCCTCCAGCACTTGTTCGAACGCTATGGCTTGGTATTTGGCGAGCAGCAAGCTGAACAGATTCTCCAGAGCGGGGATATGGATAAGAAACCATTCCATGCGAACTGCCTTCGTCTTGAACAAAGGCTCAGCAGTCTTGGACTCCTTCGGCGTCTGTCGGACTCGTGTGCCTATGTCGAAAACCCCTATTCTAACCACCCATGACAAGCAATGAGCTTATCGGCAAGGTGGTCGCCCGATATTTGCGGCAGAATATGCCGCAGGATAAAGAGGCGAGTAGTGCACGCTATCTTTTAGACTCGTTGTCGGCCGAGCAGACGGTCAGTATCGCCAAGGCGATTCTTGCAGATGCTGCGCTGGCTACGCAGGTCGAGATCAAGCTTCCCCACCACTGGGTTGGAAATTTCGGCCTTCCTGAAGACTGTCTCACGACCGAGCGTGCTACCTATTATCGAAACTCACCTTGTGTAAAGCCAATGCTAGTCATCGCCACGCGTGGAGACGATGAGCGTCAGTCGCTAGCGGATCTCACGTCCATTGACTCGAATCAAATTCGCGCGCACGTGGATCTCTGGATCGATGTAGCCGCTCACGGTCTGCCGTTGACGGATGAGCACCGCAAGTGGTGGCAGATTGCACTTACTGCCCTCCAAGATGTCACTTCAGTCAGCTTGGATTGGTTTGCTCAATACATCCTAGCAACACGTGAACGAATTGAAGACGGCAAGACGCTACCAGAGGCTCTTGGTGATGCGTTGCCTGCATTGCACTGGCCGCGAAACCCCGGTCTCTTCCGTTCGCTCAACGATAAGGTTCTTGGACAGGTAAGCAAATGGCGAAGCCGCTACGCACACGTCTTCAAAAAGCAGGCGTGTTACCTCAAGAAGAAGAATCCCAAGGATCAAACCCTATCATCTGATGAAATCGCCGCGTCCTTTGAAAAGGTGAGGAATCAGATTCCGCTCGAACTCCATCCCAAGGTCGCAGCTTTTATTGTCGCCCCACCGAAGTGGAACGCGGAAGCTGAGGCGTTAGCGAATTTAGAGTGGGAGATTATTGCGCCTATTTTTGACGGGTTACAACGCGAGATGTTCAATCTAGGACGCGAGACACTCAAGTTCTATGATGAGCGCAAGCCTGATTTCCATCTCAGCGACGACGAGATAGACTACCTCACGTCACTGGAACAGCGTGGGCGCATCAGCCAGCCTCTTGATGACGACATTGACTTCTACAATGACCACCGAGGTGAACTGAAAGAACACGCCCCTCTCAAGTCACGCTGGGATCGCCTAATCTTTGGTTCACCGGTCGAGACGAATGACTTTCTTTTGGGACTCGCCTTATGCCTTGAGTCGCTTTTTGATCAAGACATCTTCGGCGCGAAACGGAAGTTGGTTATTTCGACTGAACGCAAGGCCAAGAAAGATTTACGCAACGTCAACGTGGATGCTGGTCTCTACCTTGCGTTCCGTTATCGTGGCCTGAAAGAACTGCTGCCAGGTGGAACCTTTGACGTTGGGGCGCTTTTTGAGTTCGAAACATTAGTAGAAGCGTGGGCAAAGGAACCGAAATACAAGCCTAACCGCTCCACCGCACGGAAAGCTGTGGAGATCAAATTTTACGTCGCATTACTCATAGACGGCGAGGAATCATCACATCGGCAGCTCATCTGGCGTTTCGAGCCTGAGTCAATCGCCAGCGAACTTCACGGGGACTGGGCAGACCGTCTCTCGACGCATCCATTTCTCATTGGTTCCGTGGAACGTCAGACGGTAGCCTCGAAAGGTGGACTCCAGACACTAGACTTGCGTAATGTGCGCAGTCTTGGAGCGCGGCCGGGTCAGGACCGAGGAGCTTTGGTTCCCTCCTATAAAAAGGAACGCGACCTCGCTTTGCAGTGGCGCGCTAACCTTGAGGAGGCCAAATCGAGAGGATCGGTTACCGGCACAACTGCCGACAAGTTGGCTGATTACTTCGAGATCTTCGCCAAGAATTACACTGCTGCCATCTCCAACTTCCCCAGGCAAGGTGTGCTCTGTCCAGACATCAGTGCACAGTTCGACACTTTTGGCGCGCTTCTCGATGTTATCTGCCGCCACGCAAAAGGTGACCGCAACCGCGAACTTTTGCTGAAACCCCTGCTTTCGATTGGGCTTGTGCCCGTAATGGGCGGCGTTACGGCCGCCATAGTCGCCCCATGGAATCCACTGCGAATGCGAGCGATGGCTGTAAAAGCCGCACGCTTGGCTGGGCTCATTAAACACCTGCTCACGACTGAAAACGTGCTATTCGGTGACGCTAAACTGTTTTTTAAGGAACTGCGGGAAGCGGAGCAACACCCGCACTACCCTGAGATTGTCATGGGTTGGCGCGAGCGGAAACCCGAACTTCTGGCTTTGAGTGATTCGTTGCTGGACTACTCACTGCATGAACTGCCGATTACTGACGACACGAACGGGGCCGACACGAACGAAAACCCAGTCGAGAGCGCCGTCCAAATTGTCGACATGATCCGCCGATACCTAGCGCTTTTCCCCCACGAGAAGGCGAATCTATCCGCGGTTCTCTACAACTGCGACTCGGCTAACCTGCCTCAAGCCGTTGTGGCCAAAATCAACGAATTGCATGACGATAATGATGACATGCGGTGTGAAGTGATCCTTCGGCATCGCAATCGCAAGCAGCTCCATGCCTTGTACGAAAGCATTGTCGAGTCCGCCGACTCCGGCGCAGACACTTTCGTTGCGAGCGAAGCCAGTCGCGACTTCATGGCGCGGCTTCGTATAGGCATCATGGCTGATCAGGCACCAGTGCCTGACCCCAAAGACGGCCCACAGGCTGACTTGGTATTTCTCCACGATGTAATCTCGCGGCATGCACGGCTTGAGTGGTATCGAGAGAATTCAGAGCCGGTAGCGGTGGAAGGATTGGTCCCATCGCGTTGGTCACGTCGCCGCCCCTCACCTGTGGATGAGGAAAAGTCGATCGTTTATCTGTGCTGTCCGGTCCAATCGCAGGTGGGCTGGAGCTACATAACCTCCGTTACGTCCTTCTTCAAAGGCGACTGGGATGAGGATACCAAGCGCCGATACCTGCCCGCGCGCCAACTCGACTTCAACGATCCAGAAACAGCGGACATTTTTTACGAGAGTCACAACCTCGGCAACTGGGTGGTGAACTACGACGAGTTGCTCGACAGGCGTCAGCTTCTCAATCAGAACGTCAAGGTCATCCGCTATAAACAGTCGGTGACCCAAGGGCGTAACATGCTGGTTTCCTCAAGAGCCTCGCTTGGGCTCTTACACACGATGCTCTTTAATCGCATCAAAGATCTGACGCCGGATACTACTGACAACGACGCGCGAACCTTGGCACAGACATTCATTGACGATGCGAATCAAATCTCTGGCGACATCGTCCTGCGAGCCGCCAAGCGGGGTAGAAACGCGAGTGAACTGATGGGGTTAGTCCTCAGCAGCCATCTGGTGCGCCATGAACTTGGTGTGAGCAGGAAGCTTGGGTGGTATTTCCTAGACGATTATGCAGAATGGCTTGGCCAAGCCGAGAAACAGATCGCGGACCTGATGGTGCTCTGTCCCGAAGTGCTCGACGGTGGTGAGATGCGACTCTCCGTGGTTATTACCGAGTCAAAATACGTTGTCGAGTCCACTCTGGCTGAAAAACGGCGGGAATCGCAAAAGCAACTTTGCGATACTGTGCGACGTATCAGAGACGCGCTGTTCGGCTCTCCGGAACGTCTCGACCGGGATCTTTGGCTGTCACGGTTTTCCGATCTACTCCTCACTGGTATCCAGTATACCGCTGGCGACGCCATTGACTTGGGTGCCTTTCGCCGCGCTGTTAGAGAAGGACGCTGTACGATTAGTGTTCGGGGTTACTCGCACGTCTTTGTTTCGGGCCCTTCGGAAGCAGCAGAATGTTCGGACTTTGTTGAGGTCGCGGATTCCGACGGGTCCTTCCAAGAGGTATACTCGCGTGCAAAGACGAGAGGTCTCGTTGCAGCTTATGCGAAAGGCACATCTCCAGCCGAATTGCGCGGCACCGTCGTTGAAAACGACATCATCCACCGCCGAGATTTCGAGAAGATCACCGAGATCAAGAAGATGCCCGACGTGATGGCAACCACGACAACGCCCGAGTGCAGCGAGGCGAACCAGTCTGAACATGTGCCACCGATTGCGCATTCCACACCCCAAGTCACAAAACCGGTTCTGAAGCCGGTGTCATCTACTGAGCCTGTTACCGCCGGTTCGTGGGCTTATCCCATCGTGTCCCAAATGCTCGAAGCGCGGATCGCAACGGTGGCAACATCCGCAGTAGAGGATGAATGGCTCAAGAGCACTGTGACGCGCATGCGTTCGGCGCTGCAGCAGTTCCAGCTCAACTCGAAGTTACTGAATGCGACGCTTACTCCGAATGCCGCCCTCTTAAAGTTCCAAGGCGCGACCAACTTGACTGTTGATCAGGTGCTTAAGAAGCGCCTCGAATTTCTCACAACCCATGGCCTTGAAATCGTTTCCGTAAGACCTGAACCGGGTGTGGTGGCTATTGCAGTGGCACGCCCGAATCGCGAGGTGCTTCACACGTTGGACGTATGGCGCCGGTGGACTCCAGACAGTACGGGAGGCAATGTGAAACTACTTTTGGGTGTACGCGAAGAGGATAGCGAGCTTTTGTTTGTGTCGCCAGTCGATCATGCGCCACACTCACTCATCGCCGGTACGACTGGAAGCGGCAAGTCGGTTTTGATGCAGAACATCATCTTGGCAGTTGCATGTACCAACACACCTGCCCAATCCCGCATTGTCCTCATCGATCCAAAGCGCGGCGTAGACTACTTTGCTTTCGAGGGATTGCCGCATCTTGATGGAGGTTTGATCGATGATCAGGCCGCCGCCGTCGCCAAGCTCAACGATCTTGTAGCAGAGATGGAACGGCGGTACTCGGTGCTCCGCGAGAACAAGGTCGGGGACATCTACAAGTTAAATGCCAAACCCGACGCGACAGAGCGACTTCCCTTCCTCTGGGTTATCCACGATGAATTCGCCGAATGGATGATGACCGATGAGTATCGCGACACCGTTACCAACACGGTGAGTCGCCTGGGCATCATGGCCCGCGCGGCAGGGATTTTCCTATTCTTCGCGGCACAGCGCCCGGATGCCGAAGTGATGCCGATGCAACTCCGGACGAACTTGGGAAACCGTCTCGTACTCAAGGTGGATGCTGAGGGCACGTCTGAGATCGCACTTGGCGAGAGAAACGGCGGTGCCGAGCGTCTTCTCGGTAAAGGACATCTCGCAGCCAAGTTGGTTAACGTTCCCTCCATCGTGTTTGGACAAGTTCCATTGATCTCGGATACCGAAATTGCTCAGGTGGTTGGTGGCATTCGTGCAGAGCATGAGCGGTAAGCTTTGGATGCATTTATGAGTGGCTTGAAAAACCCGCCGTGGATGCGCGATGAACTCATTCTCGCACTCGATCTATACTTCCGAGTGAATCCTGTTAAGAATACTGCTGAACATCCTGCCATTCGTGAACTGAGTGGCCTTCTGAATGCCCTCCCATTTCACCCGGCATCTGAACACCACCGGGCGTTCAGAAATCCGACTGGCGTCTACATGACTCTGTGTACGTTTCTTCGATTCGATCCGAACTACCGGGGCAAGGGACTTAAGGGCAGTACCCGGTTAGGGCGAGAAGTGTGGGATGAGTTTGCGATTGACAGAACTCGTCTTGGTGCCACGGCAGTGGCAATACTTGCATCGGCTAAATTGCTGACTGCATATAGTAACTCGTCGCATGATTGCACAGCAGAGGACTTCCCTGAAGGTCGTGTGCTTCAGAGAATGCACCAAATGCGTGAACGCAATTCTGCCCTGGTGAAACGGAAGAAGGCTGAGGTTCTGCGTTTGAAAGGGTGTTTGGCATGTGAAGCATGCGGATTCGATTTTCAGAGGGTTTATGGAGAGCTCGGTGTTGGGTTTGCTGAATGTCATCACCGATCAGCGCTATCACAATTGCCGGGAATTCGAGTGTCGAAAACAGTTGACCTTGCAATCGTCTGTGCGAATTGTCATCGGATACTTCATCGAGTTCGCCCTTGGATGAGCGTTGAGGCGCTGCGTGAGAATGTCAACGCTGTGCCAGGAGGTCACTTACTGCCCTGAGGAGGGTGTTCTTCCGAAGCAGAGACGTTCGGAAGAGAGAGGGGCGTTTGCGGCTACTGCCGCTGCATGTTCGGCCATCGACCCCTTCTCCGTGGATGCGGGCTCTGTGTGAGGATCGTCTGGAGCTTCCGTGGAAAGGATGTCCACGACGATAAGTATTTCACTACCGCCATATTCGTTGATGTTCTTGCCGCCTGGGTAGGCATGCCACCAGAACGCCACCGGCTTCTTTAACTGTTCGTCTGGCGTCCACTTGGTCTTTATTTCGTGTCGTAGCTCGTGTTCGCATTCGAGCAGCTTGTACCAGTATTCCAGATTGCTTCTGGCAGTTTCTGTCTGTTGGCTTAATTGGCGAAAGAGCCCAGCCTTCTGGGCCTGATGCTGCCCGGCTGGAACCTTATCGGCGAATTCCTTGAAATTCGTGCCCGCAGTGAGCAGCGCGTTACGCAGATAAGATATGCCATCGCTGGTCAAAATGAAACCTTCTACTAACTTGTCCTTTTTGCGAAAACGGCTGAGGATCACTTGCTCCCGAACTCGCTCACCAAGAGGCAAAAGATTTCCATCGGGATCACGCAAATATATGCGGAAATCCGCAGAGTCCGTGAGAGGAGGCGTAACAGGAACACCGATCCGACTCAGATTTGCAATCCAAGTCTGTTGAAGCGACAGAGTGTGGACCAACCCCAATCGAGCGACGCGGCGGTACCCGCCATCGCGGCACCATGCCTCAAACCCATCCAGAAGTACCGTGACGACGTGTGTGGAATCCCAAAGAATGCGAAACGTCAAGTTGTCTAATTCAAAAATCTCCGTCCGCATAGATGCACTACTGCCGACAGAATGATTAAGCGGCTCCAGTTTACCTGGCATCAAATGAATTGGGAGGAGCGGATCGGCAAGCCGTTTGGGGTTCACTGGAGAAAACTGTAGATCGCACGCTGGGTTCACGACCATGTAAACCATAGTGCGATCATCTTTAGAAAAGATGTCGCCCAAGGCCAGTCGCGGCATAGGTTTAAGTGGAGGTGGAACCTGTAGATGTTGAAGCGGATGATACGCGAGAGTCTCTGCGCCTCGGTCCGTTAAGGCGTCTTGGTAAAGTCGCCCAACGTGGCGGCTCGGCTGCGTGGCGGATGGCAAATGCGTGGGGAAATGTTGCTGGTCTAGCGCGAGCCGAACCTCGCGAACGCTGTTGCGATTACGCAAGCGGTAGCTTAGGGCTGAAGCTAGTAGATCCAACATGTATTCACCAAGCGGCTCACCATCTGAGGCGAGACTCAATCGCTGGATGAACGAATAGTCTTGAGCGTCAAGTTCGAGAAGCGCTTCTTCAAACTCCTTTGCGGTAACTTCGAGATTATCAACCACGGCTTTGAAAAAGTCGGTGATCGGCCCCAGCGCTGGATGGCCAATTCCCCAGCAGCCCAAATGAAAGTACAGAGACTCCTCATTCGAGGCTTCGGTTTTCCCAAGGCATGCGAATGTTCCGGCCAAGTATCTGGTGCGTCTTCGAAACTCAGCTTGCACAGTCGCCAAGTCTTTTCGGTCGGAGATTAGCACGAGGAACGGACGTTTCCCGCCTTCGCCTGTCCATTGTTTGGCGATTCTCTCGGCGCACAATTCTGGCTTCGGAAACGTTTTAGCTTGTCCTCGCTCCTCAATTTCCTGCTGCTTAACCTCTACGGATTGGAGGTCCTTTTCCGGCTCCAAACAGTAGTCGAGAAACACTAGGCGCACCTCGGGCGGTACGGTGGCGTTGACGCCGAATGTGTGCACTGCTAGATCAAGTTGTTTTAGGCTCTGAACGAGTTGCTCTAAGGTGTCGTAGCGCTGGCGAAAGCGGTTGAATAATAACGCCGCGTGCGTCTTGAGCGTATCCCCCCACCGATCTCGTGCGGCCCAGAGTTCCCGTGCACGGTCAACGTCAAAGTCACTAGGGTCCGCCAGACCAACGCAGATAGCCTGCACATCTGTGAGTAGGTTGTGGTCGTCGAGTTCGGCTACAAAATCATCCAATTCACTATCCAACGCTTCAGCAGAGATGCCGTCGAATGTGTCATCAATTACGGCAGCCTCCGTGATGTGTGCGTTTCTAAGACGTTGCTTGATGACTTCAGGTGCTGGCATGAGCACAGTTTCCAAAAGCTACGATTTCTCCGTTGTGTCTGACAAGGTGAGCACGAACGTGTTGTAGTGCGCCGTTTGGATTCGCTGTTCATCGGATAGTGTAAGGGTAGCATCATGATACCGGGCTATGTCGCGCGAGATGAACAAACCAAGCCCCTTTCCCAAGCCGGGTGGCTTCGTTGTAAAGAACGGTTCGAACACCCGGTCTTTGTACGATTCCAAGACGCCGGGGCCATTGTCGGTCACGCGCAACTGGCGAGCATCAGAATCAACCTCGATAACGATCTCAGGCGAGAAGTCATGCTCTACAATGGCGCGTTGCTTAAGCCAGTACACCGAGTTGTTGATCAAGTTTTCCAAAATCTGCACAACCATCCCCTTGACCATCTTCACAGTCATTCGCGAATGCAGTGGCTGTGTCCTGACTTCGCATCTTATCTTATGCCGTTGGAATTCCGCTTCGTGGCCTTCTGTGATTTCATGGGCTAACTGAACAAGATCAAACGATTCCTTGCGCTGCCTGCCAGACGTGGTTGCAGGATCAAGCGTCCGTAGTCGTTTCGCCAGTGTTTTGAGTTGCAGTTCGAGGTTGCTCAACGGTGAAGGCATAGGTGTGACGCCCCGTGTGTTTCTTACCTCCTCTAGTGCAGCCAATGCGTAATGAGTTGAACGATTGAGTTCGTGCGCTAGCATCTCCACCATCAGACCTAAGCCAGCTAAATGCACCAGTTGAGTGCGACCTTCACGGATTTCATCGGCCAGTTCTTGAGCTACCGTCATCATCGTTTCCAGCTCGCCGATTGCGGACTCCATTGCGCCGATGATATCGCGCTCCTCGCATATCGCTGGGTGTTTTGCCTTGAGCAGCTTGAAGTTGGCTTCGAGTCTCGCACCTTCCTCCGCCGCACGTGCTGTGAGGGTATCCAAATCCAAATCTATTGCTGCACGCTTCTCGTTCTCGATTTCGTTCAGAAAGCCGCGAAGCTCGCGTTCGAGAATGTGCTTCAGTAGCGCGACAAACGCATCCTTCTCAGGACAATCGTGAAGTCCCTCCCTGTTTGTCTGATCTGTGAGCACTGGATTTGCGTTGCTGGCGATGTCAACTTTGCCGATGATTTGCTTTCGATTGACCTTGTAGCCGCCTGAAGCGAGTGCCTTCCGATCGAGATCGAGCCAGTCGTCATCTGGTTCGCCATACGGATGCACGCGAAAACCATCGCGAAATAGCATCAGGCCGCCAGACCAGTTATTTACCCACTTTACAAGTTCTGGCCCGTCTGGTTTCCTTTCGCGAAGAGCCTGCCGATTAAACCAGTATGCCTGCATCGAGAACGGTCCTAGATGCCAAGCCGCAGAGAGGGCCACGTCCGTTGTACTTTTGAGATGTGCGAGATCATCCAGCGCAAATGCCCGGACGCGTTGACCATTCATGTAGGAAACCGTTCCCTCAAGTTTCAGTTTGGGTGCAAGCAAGGTTCCATCGACATGGAAGCGAGCCTCCACACTCGCGTGGGCGATCTTTAATAGATCGGTATCTAGCGGATGAATCGGAACAAAAACACCATTTAGCTGCAAGTTTACCTTGTAGAGCCGTTTGTGAGCAAATGGATCGGTGAGTTTACTTGCGCTCTCGTTCGCGTACTTCTCAAGCCGTTTCTCATCCCAATGTGATTTCAGGTTGGTGATGAGAATCCTCGTGCCGCATGTTTCTTTGTCCTTCTTCGGACTGCCGAGTTTTGGCGCCACATCTACGTCATCAATCAGTTGATCGAGATTATGAGCAAAATCAGTCCAATCAATTTCCAGCAAATTCCAATGAGCTTCGCCTCGCCTCGTTGTTTCGACTTGTAAGGCATCTCCCAATCGCATCGCGGATAGTCGCCCCAGTCCCTTTTCACCGAGAATTGGGCGTCTTTTCTCTCCGCTCTGGGCTTCCGTCG
Organism: uncultured Verrucomicrobiae bacterium; assembly: GCA_963713705.1. Taxonomy (GTDB): domain Bacteria; phylum Verrucomicrobiota; class Verrucomicrobiia; order Palsa-1439; family Palsa-1439; genus Palsa-1439. Next base: position 214,777 of record CAVQMY010000008.1, on the reverse strand, counting down.
CTTGTTGCGCCTCGCGTTCTTCGAGACGATACCGTGTGCCTATTGTGAGGAAAACCTGATCCAAATCGGCGCGGGACATCCCGTGACCCGTGTCGCTGATCTGAATCGAATTGGCCTCCTTGGCAATTCGGCAGAGGTCGGCGGCGTTACTGGCTGAACGGACCGCTGCTGCCCATTCGGCAACGTTTGGTGCCGCCGGATTGTGATTCTGCAGCAGCCTCTCCCGCAAGTGCTCAGTTGATTTCGCAGTGTCCGCACGTGCGGCCTCGATAAGGGCAGGATAATCACCGGGCCAATCACGAAGGCGCACGACGACATCAACGTTGACGTCCGGCGATCCGGCATCGAACGCATTCTTAACGAGCTCAAAAAGCGCAATCGCGTCCGAGCTAATCAGTTCGGCGCCCAAATGGAGCAACGTGCGAGCCTGAACTTTGAATGGCATGAGCGCATCCTCGCAAAATCAAATCGACTTTGCAAACCTCACATGAAACGAAGCTGTCACAGAAAACGGACGCCAGCATCTCCCACTGCGGAAGCGCAATTCTTCACCCGATCCGTGCGAGCGCGATCTTCAGGCATTTGAGGACGCAGTCGATTTCCGCGCTTGTGTTCAAATGCGACAAGCTAAATCTGACAGCCTCCTCGGCCTTTTCGTACGAACCCGTCATGGCCTGAATCACGTGCGACGGTGTGACGGAATCTGACAGACACGCCGATCCAGATGATGCACAAATACCTTCTTGGTCTAAAATACTAACCAGCGTTTCCGAATCGATTCCATTGAATCCAATATTCGTTGTGTTCGGCACCCGAACTGCATTGCTGCCGTTCAGATAGGTGTCGGGGATTTCGGAGAGGACTCGGTGTTCGAGTTCATCCCGCAATCGTCGGACTCGATCACTTCGTGAGCCTTGTTCAACCATCGCAGATTCGGCCGCTTTACCGAATCCGACAATTGCCGGCACGTTTTCGGTGCCTCCGCGCCGATCGTTTTCCTGATGACCACCATAGAGCATCGGCGCAAACGGAGCGTCAACGCCAAGTACGAGTGCGCCAGCACCCTTCGGCCCAAAAATCTTGTGCCCGCTTATGGTCAGGTAGTCAATCGACAGGTTTCCAAGATTGACCGGGATCTTGCCGACGGCCTGCACCGCATCGCAATGAAACAAGACGCGGCGTTCGACACACAAATTGGAAACCTGATCAACTGGATTGATGACGCCAGTTTCGTTATTCGCCCACATCATGGACAATACTGCCGTGTGCACTGAAAGGGCTTCATCGAGTGCATTCATGTCAATCACGCCGGATGGAAGAACCGGAATAATCTCGACTTCAACACCGCGCTTGGCCACGGCAGAGCAGAAATTCAACACTGCCGAGTGCTCGGTAGCGGTTGTGACAATTCGCTTCTTCTTACCGGGTGCTTCCAAAGCCGCAGCTAGGGCCGTGTTGTTTGCTTCGGTTGCCGAACAGGTAAAAATGATCTGCGAGGGCTCCGCCCCAACCAACAAGGCAACTCGGTCGCGGGCTTCATCGATTGCTTGATGCGCCTGAAGTCCAAATGAGTGAGAACTGCTGGGGTTCCCCCACGTGTGCTTCAAGTACGGCTCCATCGCGTCCCGCACGTCCGGGAGCAATGGCGTTGTTGCGTTATAATCAACGTAAATCACAGGTACTTCAATCCTCCTTCAAAGACTACATGAGCCTGCTGTTAGAACAGGCCGGAAGCTCCGAACGCCATCGCGCGAACAACGAACGATTAAACTGGCAATGACAGCTTGACGAAAAAGTTTTGTTCCTCCCCTTACTGCGGCGCTGCACCCGGCCAATTTGAATAGCCGCTTTCGGCAGCAAGCTTTTTCCGCCTGCTCAGGGACAACCCCCGAAGCTGCCAGATGTTCCTTCGCCCATTCCGAAGGTTCCGCGCCGATCCGCTGCCGCATGTCGGCTACTCCGGCGAGGGCGAGCGCGATCACCTCGGGGGCGTCCATGGCAATGCGCAAGGCGTCGTCAGCCTGCTTATTCTTTGAATCGCCTGACGAAACGTGGAGCAACTCGGACGCCAAACCCGTGACGCCATCACCGCCGAGGGCAGCGTAGGCTTGTGCCATAGCCGCCCACAGCCGCATCTCCGACCAAAAATCGACATCACTCCGGAAGCAATCGGGATAATCAACAACTTTGAAAGCTTTCCCGCCGGAGTGGCCCCGCAACAGCATGCGAATCTCCGTGTGCCATTGCTTCCGGAACTCAGGCGAGAAATCGGGCCAGCGGAAGCCCGGCCTGTTGATTTTCTCAATCGGAATTGGCTTGGGGTTCGATTTGTTCATTGGCGCGATTGTCGCAAGGGGCGGTGATTTGTCAACACACCGTCGAAACACGCTCTTGGGTATGCTCAGTTGTCGCGCCGCTGCCTCCTAAACCAAAACGAACCTTCTCCGTTTGGTTCGAGGGGTGGCAGGATGATCTTGCGGAAGCCATTTTCGCGGCGGACGAGGACGCGTTTGGAGTCGCAAGCACGATTAACGACGAAGTCCTCTGCGCACCGGCAGCAGCCAGTCGATGGAGACGTTCAAGGCACTTGCAAGGACAACCAGTTCAAAATCAACCACGCAACGAAGGCCAATTTCAATCTTGCCGATGCCAGCCCGGTCGATTTCGACTCCCATGCTCGTGACACGCTCCGCCAGTTGTTGCTGCGTGAGCCGCGGTCGCGACCGCAATCGCGCTTGGCGGACACGCGATCCAACGATGTTCTTTCGTTTTTTCCTAATTGAGTAAGATGTGTTGTTCATGATGGGGGCAAGTATACAGAGTTTTCTCACAATCGGTGTTCCCAAATGAGAACAGATTTTGCTCGACACAACGGATTTTGATCCACGGTGAGATTTGACGGTTGGGATCAACGGGCGGCAGGACAGTTTGCTTGAACCCCTTTCGCAATGGACGAGCACGCATTCGTGGTCACGGAGAGGGACGGGGTGGAGAGAGTGTGACGCCAAACAACCAAATGGTTACAGCAGGGCGAGCACTTGTTGGTCAACAACGTGATATGCCTGTTCGTGGTCGTAGTGGGCATCGGGACGGAGCAGGTCGGCGGTGTCGCCCAAGAACCTGGCGTTCTTCATTTTCTCCGCCAGATTCTGCCGATACTGCTTTTGCGAGATTGAATGACCTTCGGCTTCCATGTATTTCCGAAACGTGTCCACGATCACCGATGGTTCGGCGTGGCCAACGCTGATGCCGTACCATAGATCGAACAAGTCGCGGCCCTTCCGGCGTTGGTACAACGCTCGCATTTTCGTTGCCAGCAGTTCGTTGATTTGGAAACTCACGATGTGGCACTGGCCTGTGAACCACCGGGATTTCACCGCAAACGGCTGTTCAGTTGTTCCCAAAATGGCGAGCTGCTCCCGCGTGTTGAACTCCACCTTCAATCTCAGTCTGCCGGTGGACGGAGGCTCAGCCGGAAAACGATAGGTCAGCGTAGCGATACCTTCGCCCCACTCCCGGTGTGGATCACCCAGCAACCCGTCGAGCACTTGCCGGATGCCATCCATGACCGGCCCCTGTGGTCCTTTCCGCACCTGAACCAAGTCAATGTCCTCGGAGTATCGAATGGCCGGCGCAAGATGCAGCTTGTGCAACGCTGTCCCACCGCGAAATGCGATCAGCTTCCGCAACTGCCCGTGGGAAAATAAACCGACGACTGCACGGCAAATGACCAAGTCCTGCTCAACTTGTTCCAGTGTTTTCCATGGCGCATGCGTCCGCCATTCCAAGATGTCGGCTTGCGGAATCACAGATCACTCTCGACTTCGGTGTTCACAACGACGTTCCATCTCGGGTCGTGAGGGTGTTGTGCGATGGGCAAGGAGGGCGCAAGCGCCACCGGTTTTGTTTTGTGCCGTTCCAACCATTTATGGAGTTTCCCGGTCAACCCTTTGTGCCCCGCTCTGTCCAACAGCCAGCCCAGTCGCTGGATGTTTGGCAGTCGTCCGTCTGCTTTCGCCGCTTCGACTAGATCATCCAGGACAATACTTTCACCGAGTTCCTGCAAAACAGTGAGCACGCGATCCAGTCCGCCAATACTACGTTCGTAGGCGACAAGGTCTAGCGCCGTCGCGGCCGGACTGGACACGGCAATGTCGCCCGTGAAAGTGCGTTTCTTGATCTGCGGGGTTGCAGCCACATTCGTCTTCTTGAAAAATCGAATCCGAAGCCCGGCGGCCTCAACTTCGCGCATTGGCTTGGAAGTGATGACGTGAAACGCTTGCGGACGTTGGTGGGCGGCTCCATGCAGTTCGGCGGCACTCAGCAGCCCGACGTAATAGGGTTGGCCGAAAAACTTCATCAAGTCGTTAATAAACCAGTCGGGTGGCAGGATGCCACCGGCACGGTATTCGACAGGAACGATGACGTAGAACCCTCGTCGGACGCCAACGATCCGCTTGGCCTGCTCTAATCGCCAAGCAGCAACCTTGAATCCGTTGGCTCGCAGACCTGTGGCCTGCCGCGCTTCTTCTTTGGTGAATGTGTAATGCGCAACACCTTGTAGGCGTTCAACAAACCCAGCTAAAGCCTCATGTTTCATGATTCATCTCGTTTGCATAAGGTTACAGAATCTGTAACCTTTTGCAAACGTAAAGATTACTCAAATCCACTGTCTCCTAAACCATGAGGAGACTTGGCCGTTGGGTTCGAGGGGCGGCAGGACGGTTTTCCGGAAGCCTTTTTCGCAGTGGACCAGCACGCACTCGTGGTCGCGGAGATTGCGGAGTTTGTGGGGTTTGATTTTGTGTTCCTCGGTTTCGGAGTAATTCACGTTGCGTTTTCCGGCGCTGAACCCCATGAGCGTTTCACGACCCGCTTTTTGCCGAGAAAATCGGCGGCTTGAACGGCATCGGCTTCATCGGCGGAGCGGAAAATCATCCGGTTGCGAAGATTCAAGGTCAGCACTTTCGATTTGTCGTTGCCCAGCGGTGGGACAAGCGAAGTGGTGGTTTGCGCGGCGGCGACGATGGTTGCGCCGGCCTCGCGGATCACGTCCACGCAATTGTAATCGCTCGTGCCGTCTTCGCTGGCCGTCATGAATCGCTGCGCTTCGTCGGCCCACAGGATGAGCAAATTGTCTTTCGCGCGCTCGGCCTTGGATTGGTCGAAGCGGCGCAAGGCATGATTGTAGAAAAGCAGTTTCAGGAATGTGTTCACATAACGCCGCTCGGTCTGAAATTTCTGCGGCATGGTCACGAGGATGATTTTGCCCTGATCAATCGCCGAAAAATCAAACGTGCTTTCGCCGGTGCAAAACACCTCGGCGACTTCGGGCGTCAGGAAGTATTGCAGGTAATTGCCGATGGTTTCGCGGACGCCGCCAAGTTGTTCGGCGGGCTGGGTGAGAAAACGGTCTAAGAAATGCGCATGAACGGCGGCCCGGCGCGGTGTTTCGAGGAGATTTTCGAGATTCTCCATTTCCTGCTTCGAGCAGGTCGCGGTTGGACAACAGATTCATACGCGCCGAGCAAGCGTCACGGGCCGGTTCAATTCAAAGAGCAATTCGAGCGCGTGGGCGATGTGGGTCTGCGCCTGGCTTTTGAAAAATCCCTTGTCCCCGCCCTGGCCGAGACTCGTGGCGGTGTCCACGACGAACTTGGCGTAGGTGGTGAAAGGGATGCTGCGGTCGCCGGTCAGATTGTAGCGATGCGGCGGCGTCCACTGCGTGTCGGTGTCGTCGCGCGGATTTGCAGATGAATCAAATCGTGTTCGCGGCCGTAGTGACGCGCCATTGCCGCGAGCGTTTCCCAATAGACGCCTTTTTCATCAATGCACAGACCGCCCCATGTTGGTTCGTTTTGAAAAACCTGATGGGCCAGTTGGTTGATGCCGGAACTGGTTTTGCCGGAGCCGGTGTCGCCGGTGATGAGCCAGCCACGACAGAATTGATTGCGTTTCCAAGTCAGGCCGCCGAGTCGCGCGACGTAGCCGTTGCGCTTTCGCGGAACAAACAACAGCCAAACCGCGATGATCGGCCAGAAGAATTCCGCCTGGCCAAGAAGATGTATCGCGGGTGTCTCATCACGAGATGAAAGCTGAAGCGGCTTATCGGGTCAAACGGAATGAAATCAAGTTTCATGGCCACGCCCTTCCGATGAGATAACCGGCCAGCAAGGCGGCGAGAGCGGCAAAAATTGCGGCGGCGCGGGTGATCCTTGCGCGTCGCGGTGACCCGGCGGTTGATTCTGCAGTGCTTCAACAAGGTCGCGATGTTGCTGAAATGTTCGTGCTGCCTCGACGAGCTTGCGTATGTCCGCGCGGAACTGCTCGAACGACGGGCATCTCCCGGCGGCGGAGTTCATCCCAATGCCGCTGGTGGATGCGAAACAATTCGACAAGCAACAGCACGGCATCGTCTTCTCGCAGCCGATGTTTCTCGCGCCACTCGGCAACGGCCTTGGTCGAATTCCTCGTCGAAATCGCGGTGGCTTTTCGCTCGGCATGGGACATCACTTTGAGGGCAACAGCAAGTCGGCGGCGGATTCGATTTCGGCGAAAAGTTTCCGCTGCCATGTTTGCAGTCGTTGCCGGTCCAGCAGGCTGAACGCGGAATGTTTCGCTGCCGCCGTGATGGTCAGGTTTTCCGCGTTGAGCGCCTCGACCAGCCAGTCCTGCAACCGGGTCATGGCGATTTCCCGTCCGCCGAGTTTGTCTTTGCAATTGGGCGCGCACTTCGGCAGACTCGAACAGCGCGAAGCTGTCGCTGTGGGCGGCGTTGCGGACGACAACGTAGCTGCATTGTCTTCTCAAGCTCGTCGGTCAGCCGTTGCATCTGGTCCACGCTGTCCGACTCGTGGTTCACCGGCATGACCAGCGTGAGCGCCGCGCCGAGCGCCGGCAAGCACGGCGGGCACATCAATTTCGGTGAAGAAATCAATGAACAGGTCGGTGGAGGCGGCCCGGCAATCCACGACGACCAGATTTGTTTTCTCCAGCGCGGTGAAAATGCCGTCGAGTTCGCGCCGATTTGCGAGATCGAGAAATCGCGTGTCGGGATGAAACCGTTTCAATGTCGAGTTTTCGTTGTCGCTGTCAATGGCGACATGGGCGATGCCCTTGTCTTTGAGGAATTGGACAAAGTTGACGGCGAAGAAGCTTTTGCCGACGCCGCCTTTGCCGTTGAGGATGAGATCGAGTCGTTTCATGTGGTTTCTGGGGTGAGCATCCGGACCTGAGCGATGCGCGGGCCACGAGTGCGAGTTGGTGGAGCAGTGTTCGGATCGGCGGCTGACGCTGGCTCAGCAGGAACGGTTGCGTCACCGGTTGCCGCAGCGGGAGCGGCTGCGCGCTTTCGTTCAGGCCGTCGATATGGGCGGACATGCTCGCCGAGCACTTCGTGGCAGAACACGGCGATGGCGGTCTTGCTGGTCGGCAAACAATGCTTGGTCAGCAAGTCGGCAATCGCGCGGTATGAGGCGCGCTTTTGCCGCAACTCAGCGATGACATCTTTCGCCGGGAGCAAGTCCTGGAATTTCTGTGGCCGGCGCGGTGTAAATTCCGCGACCGCTTGGCGGATGGTAGTTGGATCAAACGTGGTCATAATCGTTGCCTGTGTGCGGCCACGACCTGTTCGCGGACGTGGATTGTCCGGAGCCGTGGCCTGTTCGTGGACAGTTCAAGGCCATGTCCGTTGCCTGTTGGTGGATAGTTGAAGCCCCTGCGCGACCGTGGATGCGGACTGTTTGCGACCACGTTCGTTGCCGTGGACTGAACGTGGACACGGACTATTCGCAGACGCGGATTGTCCGGGGCCGTAACCTGTTTGTGGATTATTCATGGCCACGTCCGTTGCCTGTTCGTGAACAGTCATGATCGTTGGCTGACCGTGGATGTGGACTGTTCGTGGACGTGTCCGTTGGCGCGGACTGAACGTGGACATGGACTGTTCATGGACTCGGACAGGCTGTGTCCGCGTCCTGGTTGGGGACTGTTTGAGGTCGTGGACTGCCCGATGCCGCGGACATGAACCGAGTACTTCGCGCGGACATTCCGCGTCCTCACCGCGTCGCCTTCGCGGACGCGGAAACCTTGGCTTGCGAAGGGGTAGGGCGTGCCTTGTCTTAAACATGATGAGAAACACACTGCCTCCGTTGCTGCTGTAGTTGATCGCGCCAATTCTCAAGTTGCGCGGAGACGGTTTCGATGCGGCTGATTTGCTCGATGCTGCGAGCCTCAATGTTCCCGGCGTGGCGGTCGTAGTACTGCGCTTCGGGTAGTTCCATGACGGCGTTGGCAGCGTTGTTGTTGATGCGTTCACCGAGCATCTTCAACACTTCGATGGCAGTGCGTAATTGAGCGGTCGTGGGAGTTTGCATGGTCAGGGTTGACAGTTGCGTTGATTCGATTTGAGGCGACGTTTTCTCCAATGCCTCAGTTCCAGTTTCAGACAATAGATACTGGAAAGATTCCCGCGAAGATCCCAGTCGATACCCTCGACATTGTTTTCCCACACTTCGTTATTTAGCACCCGTTTCTTACGTCGTTCCGTATGCGCTTTCAGTTCATCCTTGAGCGCGTCCAGAACGGTTAAGGCGGTTTCGATTTCTTCGTCGGTTGTGATCTTCATAATTCCTTGTTGGTTGATCTAATTGGTTACACCCGGATGCCGCGCGTGCGTTTGCGCGAGAGTTCTTGCTGTCGCTTCGCTTGCTCGGCTGTGATGGGGTGTGCCCACGGATCGCTGAAGCCAAGTCGTGCGGCGGTTTCCTCGGCGGCGAATTTGGTGGGCGCTTCAACGACTGTGCGAAGTGGATCACCCACCTCGCGGGCGATATTCCCGGTCGGTGTGGTAAATTCCCCAGAGTTGGTTGCCCGGTTTTGGCTTCAGAGTCTGTGTCGTTTTCATGGGCACAGTTCACCACAAATCGGGCGCCCGCTGATGTATCAGCTACACAAAATCCGCGGACAGTCCGTGTAATGTCCGCTGCGTGGTCACGGCCAAGACGCAATACAATCTGAAGAACGCGCAGGAATACTTTGAGGAACACCTCTGCGTTGGCGATTACTACGATGAAGGGCAGCGTGTGGCCGGCGAATGGTTTGGGCTGGGTGCGGAACGGCTCGGATTGTCCGGCAAAGTCCGCGCCGATGATTTCTTGCGGCTCTGCGAAAACCAACATCCGGCCACAGGCGAGACATTGACGCAACGGCTGAACACCACGCGGACAGAGGACGGCCAGAGCGCGGCCAATCGGCGGATTTTCTATGACTTCACGTTCTCGCCGCCGAAATCGGTTTCGCTGGCGGCACTGATTGGTGCAAGATGAGCGGATTCTCGGAGCCCATGCGCAAGCCGTGCGGTCCGCGCTGCGAGGAATTCGAGGCGTTTGCCGCGACGCGCATTCGGACGGGCGGCGCACAGAACGACCGTCTCACCGGCAATTTCGTTGCCGGCCTGTTCACGCACGACACGTCGCGCGCGCTTGATCCGCATCTGCACACGCATTGCATCGTCTTCAACGCCACTTTTGATGCGGTCGAAAATCGCTGGAAGGCGCTGCAAAACTACGAACTTCTGCGCGCCCGAAAATTTGCCGAGAACGTCTATTACCACGAACTTGCCCGCGAACTGCGCAGTTTTGGCTATCGGATTCGCAACCGGGCGCGTGGAGATTTTCAATGTCGAAGGCGTTTCCGAAGAACTCTGCGACCGCTTTTCCAAACGGGACGCGCAGATTGACGAGGCGCTGGCGAAACTGCTGGCGGAGAAGCCGGAAATCGCCGCTGGAAATCTCCAAGATTGGCGCGAGCGACTGGCGACCTCGGAACGAACGCGGAAACAAAAGGACTTGAGCCGGGATGAACTGCAAACGTTGTGGAACTCACAATTGACCAAATCCGAACGCGAATCGCTGCGCCAGCTTCAAGCAACCCCGGAAAGGCCGGTGAGAATCGCACAGCCCATCAGCGTGGGTGAAGCCGTGCAATGGGCGGAAGAACATCTGTTCGACCGCAACTCGGTCGTGCTGGAATGCCAGGTGTGGCAGGAGGCATTGGGCCGGGCGCGGGGCGAGGATTTCTCGGTTTCGCGAACTCATGGAATTCACGCGGCGAGCGCGACTACATCCGGAACGCCGAGCGTCCAGATGAAGTGACTTTGCGCGAAGTTCTGCTGCGCGAATGGGAAATTGTTCAAACCGCCAAAGATGGCGTCGGGGCCTGTCGTCCGCTGGTGGCGAATCCCCGCTCAGCCGAATCCACAACTGGATGATGAACAACGCCAGGCGCTTGACGCCGCTGCTTTGTTCAACCAATACGGTGTCGGTTTTTCGTGGCGGTGCGGGCACGGGCAAAAGTTTTGTCCTGCGCGAACTGGTCGAGCAAATCCGGCAGTCGGAGCGGCGCGTGGTCGTTCTCGCGCCGCAACGCCAGCAAGTCGTGGACATGGAGAAGGCGGGATTTCCGTCGCCAACGACGGTCGCCAATTTTCTGCTCAAGCGTGAACTTGCCGACGGCGCGGTCGTCGTGGTGGACGAGGCCGGTCAGATTGGCGGACGGCAGATGCTCGAATTGATCCGGCTGGTGCCGCGAGCGAAACGCGCGGCTGATTCTGTCCGGCGACACGCGGCAGCATGGAGCGGTTGAGGCTTCGGATGCGCTGCTGGCCATTGAACGGCATTCCGGCGTCAAGCCGGTTGAACTGCACAAGATTCGCCGGCAAGACCCGGCGCTGGCCCGTGATGAAGATGAACGCACGCGCATCAAGCAGTATCGCAAGGCCGTCGAAGCGGCGGCGGCTGGCAAGCTGGGCGAATCGTTTGAACGGCTCGACAAGATGGGCGCGGTTGTTGCGTGCGGCTTGGGCGAACAAGCCGACAAGCTCGGCGATGAATATCTCCGGCTGGCGGAGCAAAACGCTTCGGCCGTGGTCGTGTCGCAGACTTGGGCGGAAGTGCATCGCGTCAACTCGCGCGTGCGCGATGCGCTGAAAGCAAAGGGATTGCTCGGCGCGAAGGACGCCGCTGTTCAAGCACTGGAAAAACTTGATCTGACCAACGCGCAGAAGCGGGATGAACGATTTTATCCGCCCGATGCCGTGATTGTTTTCAATCAGAAAGTGCGCGATGCCGAACCGGGCGCGAAAGGCAAACTGGCCGGCATCGTGAAATCGGGCGTGCTGGTCGAAGTCGACGGAAGGTTCGTCACGGTCTCGAACAAGTTGCTCGACCGCATCACGGTCTGCCAGCCGCGCGAATTCCCGGTGGCGGAAGGCGACCGGCTGCATCTCAAGGCCAATCGCAAGCTGGCTTCCGGCGGTCGCGTCACCAATGGTGAACTGGTCACGGTGAAATCCGTCCGCGCCGATGGCGGAATTGAACTGGCCGATGGCCGGGTTTTGGACAAGTAATTTCGCGAGTTCTTGCCCGGCTACGCCGTCACGTCCTACGGTTCACAGGGCAAAACCGTGGATTACGTTCTGTTTTCCGATTCGACCATCAAGGCCGCGACCAACGCGCAGCAATGGTATGTGACCATTTCGCGCGGGCGGCGCGGCATCCGCATTTTCACGCCGGACAAAGAGCAACTTCGCGAAAATGTCACCCGCTCCGGTCACCGGCCGCTGGCGATGGAATTTGCCGGTCAGTTCGGCCCGCGTCGCAGTGTCGTGCTTTGGGATCGGCTTGCACGGTTATCTTGCTTCGCTTCGGTCGTCGAGCCGCCGAGATTTTCTGTCGTCTCCAACACGTCCATCATCATCATCATCAAATCATACAAAAACATGAGCACAAAAACACCCGAATGTTGGGCGTCTGACCCCCAAGCCCACGCATTGCGCGTGGAGGTTTCCTCGGAACGGTCGCTGTTGCTGCCGTTCGATCAATTCAGTTTTTCCGAGTTGACCAGCGAAGGCAAGGAACAGCATCTGCGATTGGTCTTCGCCACGCACGAAATCGTGGTTCGTGGTCATGCCTTGCGTCGTCTTGAAACGGTTATGCAACGGATGGAGCTGGCGTTCATCGCCAGAGTGGTGGAAAGCTCGCGGTCGCTGGCTGCTGAAGGTCAGCCGGTGATTTGTGAAATCATAGTGACGGAGTGCAGTCCTCCAAGTCGTTCGACGCATGATTCGCAAGAGTGAGTGATTCTGCCTTGCACTGGGCGTGCAACGCGTGAGCATAGCCAATGGTGGCGGCTATCAGGTGCGTGACCTCGACAACGGCAAAAGCTTCTGGACTCGCATCGGCAGAGCCTGGACAAACGCCGACGGCAAAGGCTTTAACATCCAACTTGACGCAGTGCCACTCCATGGATTCATCACTCTCCGTGTCCAATCCGCTAAATCGAAGTAACGGATCAATCGGGCGGGCCTCACAGCCCGCCCTTTTCCGCGCTTGCTTTCCTTGGCTGAGGAATGTTCTCAATGCTCTCCAACAGTCGTTCAGCGTAGGCAGAAGCTGGCACTCTAACCCAAGCGGGCGTGATTACAAAAACCCACCAAACGAGAAATACTATGTCGGCCGCCAAGCACACCCACGAATAGATTTTCGGATCTCCGGTGTACGTGTTCCACAAACCGGCGGCCAAGCACGCGCCCGAACCCAGCAGAGAAAAGGTTAATCCCATGAACCGCATGGCGAAAAGATTTCGACAATACCCGTATTGGATGTTTTCTTTGTAAATGAGATGAAATTTTTTCACGTCGCGCGTTCTATTTATCAGTAGCTTTATGCCCGCATTGTAGATGTCATCTGCGGATTTTGGGTCGGCTTGTTCCTCTTGCAGGGTCGGAAGAGGTTTTCCCAGTAACTTGGAAAGGAATTTGTGCCAACGTTCGCGCAGGATCGGATTGCCCGTTCCCGCGTGTCGAAGCAGTTGTGTTGTCGGTGAGCCACCCCAAGACTGCCACAGGTCTGGTTCAATCTGCTTTCCACAATTCCGGGCAAGGATGGCTAAATAAAATGTTCCACCCACGGTCCCGAAAAGCGTCCAAAGGGCAGACTGCCATTTTACGCCGGACCCCGTCCAAGCAAAAATGCCAAGAGCCGCTGGCAACAACGTCAGCAAAGCAGGCTGAAGCCTTGCGCGAAAGCTGTAGTGGTCAAATAGTTTCCAATCAGCCATCAGCTACCCCACATTAAGAGTTCCCACATAGTGATAGCCGTCTAGGCTTATCGACTCGTCGTCTAGGTAATCCACGTCGTATTCGTTTGAAGTAAAAATGTGGACCTTACCCTCTTCACATTCGAAGACTATGTCCCCAGCGGTGTTCTGAGTGATTGTGTTGTATCCCGGATAATAGTGGAGATCCTCGCTCGGCGCTTCTCCGACGACGATGACTTTGGGAGACATCTTCGTCAGCATGGAATCGGGAACTCTGCCACTGTCCCTGCCGTGATGTGGGGCAAAAAGTATATCCACGGCCGGAAGGTCTAATTCATCTTCGATTGCTTCCATGAAGTCGGTTTCTAAGTCGCCCATCCAAAGAACGGTTGCCCCCTCATTGAGGGTGTACTTAATGACTGCGGACATGTTGTTCGGACTTCCGCCTTCCTCCGCTTCAGCTAGAGCGTTCTTGAAGTCTTCATTGTTCATGTCTGGCCAAAGGATGTTAATTCCAGACGATCCGCGTTCATCACTCTTTGTGTTCATCCACCTTCGACTGCATCCCTTAAAAATATAAAAGGCCTTTTTCCCATCGTCACGAAGCTCGACGTATTTGGTGAAGCTGTCTGTCTCGTCCGCTTTGGTTGCACCATTTTTAACACAATAAACATTCACGATGCCGATTTTGTCATCCAAGAGTTCCAGTCCCCGGATATGGTCCTCGTCGGGGTGTGTGGAGATGAATCGTGTGATACCTTTCTTTTTGCTCAAAGGTGCAATGTCATCCAACACTGATTCTTGCCTTTCCTCGTCCAGGCAGCAATCAATGATCGTGAAATTATCACTCCCGTGGTCGATATAGAACATGTCGCCGTTCCCGACTGAATATGACTTGATCGTACTCATACGCTAGACCCCAACAAGCCAGCTAGCTGTTGGCAGGCCACCCTCTTTAGTGCTACGCATTGGCGGTCTTCACCGCTTCAGGGTGCCGAACAAGGCGCGTCTCATAATCGTCGCCGACGCGTCTGGTAAACAAGCACGTGCCATCACTGGTGGAGTTTGTGGCAAACACATGCTTGGCGACCTTTTGGTACACTTTGACAGCGGCCCCGTCCGGATGACCGTAAGAGTTGTCCACCCCGGCGCTGATCAGCGCAGTGTTTGGGTCCACCAGCAACAACGACTTCGCATTAACACCTGTTACAGAACCGTGGTGGGGTGCGGCCATAACCGGAGACTGCAAATACTTCCCGAAATACTTGTTAATGCTGTCCCATCGTTCCGTTTCAGTGTCCCCTGTAATCAGGTAGCTGAAACCATTTTGACCGAGGCCTGTCAGCTTAAGAACAATGCTGGCATTGTTGGAACTGTCCATGTCGTCCATGTGAGGCGAAAACAACTCGAATGTGAAGTTGGTTGCCAAGTCTGCCAGACTCCGCGAATCGACGTTGTCAACCCGCACTGAATGGCGCGTGAGTGGATGCCGTGTTTTTTCACGGCTCTTCTCATGTTTTGCGATGATGGCGAAAACTTCCGTGGCCGCGTCTGTGTCCTTGTAATACTTCGGATACATGACCCAATCTGGTTCATACCTGCTGAGAATGGATTCCACGCCCGCAGGGCACGCGTGATCCTTATCTAGCCCAGTCACAATCAAGCCACGCACTTTCCTCTTGCCAACAAAACCATCCAGGCTCGCCTCGATTTGCTCTTGAGTAACTTCTTCCGTTTCCGGCATATGCGCGTCAACGATAACCACCTCGTCGCCATCACGAACTGCCGCCAAGCTTCCTTGTCCCACATAAAGCGTAAAGATTTCCATTTTGTTTAATCCTCCTGTTTCTGTCTTTTTCGATCCGCCATCGCGTTGCTCGTAGAGAATGCGATTGCAATTTCGTTCGGTCGTGATGAGTGCAGCACGGGCTGACGAAAACTCCCGCTTCGCAAGTTGCTCAGCAACTTCCTTCAAGGCGCTTGGGGGCTCCCTCAAAATCATCGAATAGATCGGTGTACCCGAAGACGAGTCTTCAGTAACGACAACCTGAACTCTGGACCGGTCCAACAATTCGATCGGGCCGCGCCAGTAAAACCCAAGTTTTGCAGACGTAAAAGGCCGAATTCCATCGTAAAACTCGCCGAGAATGTCACGGTCGTAGACGCGTTCAACCTGTGGCCGCACCACTTCCGGCGCAGATCGTGAAACATCTCGATACGCCGCCTCTACCTGCTTTGAAGCGTGCACACCGCGCATATGTTCCGCGGAGGGAGCAAGTGGCCAGACGAGCGGCGCATCCACAGTCTCTACGTGTCGCGGCGCAATCTCGTAAAACTGGTCGTCGCCCCGGCGAAAAACAAAGTGTTTGAAGGAGTACCGCTCCAACGGGTCTTTGCTCTTACGTTTGCCAACGACAAGCAGCGCGTAAAAGAAATTTGTGTTGTGGTTCTGGTGGTTGACGGTTTTGCTGTACGTCGTAATGTCGCCGCCGCTCAGGGTCTGCAAACCGTTTACATGGTGAGTGTGCCATGTCCCAAGATGCTCAATGTTTGGATGCTTTTCCTCGATTGTACGGAATGCCCGTTCCTGATACTCACCGTCCTGAAAAAGCATGACCGCCGAACGTCGGGCTTTAGGGCCGGGTCCGATGATGCCTAAAACTTCAATGGTGAGCTTGCCACCATGCTCCCGATATGTGCCGACAATGCGCCCCCCCGTTTCATCGTGATCGTAAAGATCGCATTCATCAAAAATCACCGACAGGACGGCTTTCGGAAGAATGATTTGAACATTGCTGGCGTGATGAAGAATCATTTGGTCTCACCGTTTCCGCATATCAGGCAGCCGCTTTGAGGCGTCAGCGTGATCCGCTGAAGTTGGAAGTGTTTAGTGAACGGATGAATCGGTCGGTTTCCCCAAACCACGTAGTTCTCATCAATCGGGGGAAGGAATTTAGGCCGTTCGGCCAACTTGCTCGCGATGGCGTCCAGAACGAAGCGTGTATGGAAGCTGGTAATAAACGAAATGTCCACATTAAGTCCGGGAGAGTCTTTGATTTCCGGAATTTCCATGCCGTACATCTTTTCGCGTTCTTCCTCCGAGGCCAAATCGATTTCGCGAACGCCGTCGCGGTACGGGGTGCGTTGTAGCAAGCCCTCTAAGCAGGCCAAACAACCACCACCGGAAGGTCGATACGCGAATACCTCACCGCCGATGCCACGCGTGAACACCTTGCCTAGTACGAAAGGCACCCCGTTTTCGACGCACAACTGATTGAAACGGTAACGCGTGGGATCATTGTCCGTAGCGAGCACGACAACCGAGCTTTTTCGGATATGGTCTGCCAAGTCTCCGCAGGTCATCAAATCGGTGTTATACCGTTCGATATTTGCGGAAGGATTCCGGTCGAGCAGAACGTCGGCAAGCGCATCCACTTTTAACTGGCCGACGTAACGTCTGCCACAGGCATGGCGGATGACATTTTCGGGTTCGAGCACGTCAGCGTCAAAAAGCGCAAAATTGTGAACGCCTGACATCACCAACTGGAGAGCGACGTTGCTTCCTCCAGAACCGCACCCGGCAATCAGAACGCGAGCTTCCTTCAACAGGCCCACCTCAAACAAAGGGGCGATCCGCGCAAAGAGTCTCTCGTCATTCATCCGCAGTTCCTTCGTCTTTAGGCCAGATTCCCTTCTCCCGCCAAGCGTCGTAGTGTTGGAGCCAGAGGCGGCTTAACTTTAGCGTGGACAGAATGGTGTGCTTGCCGGGATTCCAAGCGGTCGTCACGCCATATAAACATAAAGCCCCGTCACTCCATTGATGCGGCACGTTGCCCGCGATAGCCCGCACGTATGCTTTCGGGCAGGCGCTCGGATACCCATGCGGAAGCACAATCTCCAAATCAACTTCTGTGTTGCCTGCCAAGTTGTGAGGAAAGCGGAAAACTAGCTCCCGCTCGTTCGTAATACTGGTGCGCGGTGCTTCCCCATTCTTCGTCAATTCTTCAATTTCGTCGCCGATCCGTGACGGCGAAATATCCGGAAAAAAGACGGACATTGGAACGAGGCAAGCCTTCCGCTTACCGTTCCGCTCGATGATGAATCCGATTCCATCATCCGCTACGCGATCAAGAATTTCGCCGGGACGCTCGCGCAACTCCGTCATAGAAAGTACGCTGAAATCCTGTGCTGTGTTTGATGATTGAATCATAATCAGTGCTGTAACTGCGCTCCCGGCCAGTTTCCTTTAGCGCACCAGACTTCGTACTTGTTTAGCCACTTGGCCACACGACCAAGAACAAACGTCAGATTGTGCATGCCAGGGTTCCAAAAGTTCGGATGGAGGTAGCAGATGGTATTGTCGTTGTAGCGATGCGGTGAAGGACGGATAGACGGTTGACTGATCGTGACCTTTGGCATTTGGCTCGGATAGTTCGGGAAGTTAATCACCAGGGTGTAAATGTTCCCTACAGATGTCTGCATCGCCGCCTTCACGAACACGCCCTGCCCATCAGTCGTCGCACGGGCCTCAAGCCAGCCAAACGTATTAGCCGCTTGAGACACCTCGCTTCGGATTCGATAGATGTCCATCAAAGCGCATCCCTCCCGTATTCGCCGCCGAGGTTTTCACGCATGGTCAACGGCTTTTTGCCTCCGGTCTCCAGCAGCGAGGTCGAACCCTTGGCTCGAACTTCCCCGTTTGGCAGGATTTCAATAGGAACCTCTTCCTCGTTTTTAAGGATGTCTTCCAATTCATCAATAGTTGGTCTGCTCATATTTTCTCCTATAAATCGTGCAGTCGTGCGACTGCATGACCGCATACTACAGAAGTCAAAATGCGATGCAAGAGGAAAATTGCATTATTTTTGCTCCAGCGCCGCCGTCCAAGCGACGCTCGCGCCACTCGCGCCCCTTGGGATAGCCTGAGCGAGCGATGGCGAGATGACGAATACTTGGTGCCCCTCAAATGGATACTGAGCGCGGTATCGGCTTGACCGGTCGTTGCGGGTGATTTTTTAGTTTGTACTCTGGTGCGCGCTCATAGGTACAACGTTCGCCGCTTGTTCCGGACAGATATTCCACCACGCATTTGCGTCCTGCGGCATGACCAACTCGCGGTAGTGCCGGAAGATCATGGTCGGCGTGTTCCCCATTTCCAATGCAACCTTGGCGGCGTCCTGGCACTGCGCCAGCCGGTAGCTCGCGTAGGAGTGGCGCAAGCCATTGTTCGGCCAATCAATGCCATGCGCCTTCGCCAGCGCCGATGCGGTCCGGCCGATGCGAATCCATGCACAGACTTTGCCTGTGCGTCCGCGATACGGTGCGAGCCATGCAGCCAAATTCGCCTGGATCGGAACGAGCCTGCGTTGGGCTGTCTTGGCTTTCCTTGCCGCCACTTCAACAAACCCTTGTGCAAAACGGACATCTTCCCATTCAAGGCGAAGAAGCTCGGCATGACGTAGGCCGGTAAACGCCCCGATGGCGAGAAAGGGAACCAGCTCCGCATCGGCTTTGGCGATCAGCTTGGTGAAATCTGCGGGGCGGAAAATCTCGATCTTGTCGCCGATTGCCTTCGCGCGGGGGAGGCCATCAGCTTCCGTGGAGCGATCACGGGGCAAATATCCGGCTTGTTTAGCAAAGCGCCACAGGGTCACAGTGACGTTGCGGAAGTTGTTGCGCGACCGGGGGGACACGGAGAGTGAACGCAGCCACTCCTCGATTTTCGGCCGGGTGATCTGCATGATCGGGCCGGACAGCACAGCCGTGATATGCGGTAGCCGTTTGTTCAAGTCTTCGAGGTATGCCTCGCTGGCGCCGTCACGGCGTTTGGCCTCGACCATTTCGGCGGCGATGTCAGCGACCGTCTTCTGCGGCACATCAGGAAGATTGTGACGGCAAAAGAACTCGGCAGCCTCGTTGAGGGAGGCTTGACCGATTTTCTCCCTGGCTGCGATGTATTCGTGGATTGCCGAACTGAGCGGCATGCCGAAACGTTCCAGTGCCGCCACCGCGTACTGATACGCCTCAAGGTCTTTACCGGTGAGAGTTTTTGCGGTCGCCTTTTGATTGTGGACAGCGCCCGCGATCTCTGCGGCTCGGTCGCGCGCCGCCTCCTTGGTGCGAAAGGCTTCCGTGCGTCTCTTGCCCGCAATTGCGTAGGTGACGAACCACCGTCCGTCTCGACCGGCGTAGCACTTGACCGTGACGCCTCCGACAGTGACCTGAAACGACCTCGTTTCAGCGTTAGGCTTCTGGGCTTTGATTTTGGCCATCATGATGGCCAAATCTGCTACAATCTGCTACAGATTTCAAGAACTTTCTATTTTCACCAATAAAAAGTGGTGGAGGCGGTGGGAGTTGAACCCACGTCCTCTGCAAAGCGTACGTGAATGACTACATGCGTAGTCCATCTATGGTTCTCGCCCGGCGCGCTGCCGATGGACAGGCCACGCGCCGCGCCAGCCTCCAGTGAAAGATTCGCCCGTGGACCTGAAGACAACATCCACGAACTAACCTGCTATTGTCGTCTCAGCCAACCAGCAGGTGTCGCTGGTGAGACGTCGCGGTCAATTAAGCCGCGAGTGCGAGTTCTTGGTTCGCAGTTATGTTTTTGTCAGGTGTTTAACGAGGCCTCCCGACAACCTCGGCATGCCGCTCACGCTCACCCCACAAAGTCGAATCCGTTTCGCCCCCATGAGAACATTGCGCTGTGTGGCGGGGTCAATATAGGCGGACGGCGGGAAGAAAGCAAGCCAGTGGAGTGGAGAAACGGCGGCAAAAAAATGCGCGCGCGATGGGAATCCACCGCGCGCGCGGGTTGAGAGTTCAGCCTGTTCTTCGGTCGGAGGAGGCGCCGACCTTGATGGCGTTGGGGGGATTCGAACAGTTGACTCTCAACCCGTGACGCGCGGAAGGACCGGGTCCGTGGGGGACCCGGGTCGCTCCGCTGTAAAACAGGCGCTGGCCCGCCATGAACGGTATATCCTGCGCACCCCGCGCAGCCTGCTTCATAGCCAACCCTAGAGCCAGCGCCATAAACGGGTTAGTTTTCACTCGGTGGTACACGAATCGGCGAGCTCGAGAGCTTCGCCAAAATTGAAGGGTTGTCTCAGGGCGCTGTCGCCCTTCTTGGAACGACCGGCGGCGTCCCACGGCTGAGACAAACGCCCCGCACAGGCGACGACGTGCGCGTGCGGGCAACGTTTCTTGATGGCATCGGCCAGGTGTTGGGCGGACGCATTGGTGAGCGCGGCGTCGACAAAGGCAACATCGATGGGATTGTGTTGGACGAATTCCAATGCCGCGCGGGCGCCATCGCGCACTTCGACGCTACGATTCGGCGCGCGGAGCAACCCGGCCAACATCTCGCGCATGGCGGCGTTTTCATCCACGATGAGCACTCGGTAAATTGCTTGTTTATCGGCTTCGATCATTTTTTGGTCCTGCCTCTGCCTAACGCCTATCTGACTAACGCCTGACTGTAAGCCTGAATAGCAGTGGGTATGCCAACCCCCTTCCAAGGGCCAAAATTCAGGGAATCCCGATGAGGGGGACGAGCGGCGAATCTCAAAAAGGAGGAATGCGGCGGCTGAAAAGCCTCGGCAGAATCATCAATGCGGCAAACCGAAGATGTAGTAGATCAAACACAAGAAACCGAGCGAAACACCGCCCCAACTCAGTCCGCGGTAGCGCCCGGAGGCCAGTTTAATCAAGGGATAGACGACCAGTCCGGCAGTCAGGCTATTAGTGATATTGCTGTGTTTCATGCTCGATGAGATTGAATTCGCCAGGCGTGAGCGGACGCCCATCAGGGTGATGATGACAAATCCAACACCGCCGAGAATACCGTGCCGAAGTGCCTCTGGAAAGCGCCTACCGCTTGGGAGTTGGGCGTTTTCCGCGGATCGTGCCAGGGCGATTGCATTTTGATTCTTAAGGGGGGTGCGAAAGGAATTCTTTGTAAGTGGGCCGGTGGAGCCGGTTTGCGACGACAAGTTTTTGCTTCCGGTTTCCGGGGATTTGTGGTGGAAGATGGGGATGCAAAACCAACGATCCTCGTTCCGCAATTTGAAAGACCACTTCGCTCCACGACCCGACCCGCGCGTCGGCCCGGCCAAGCGCCACGAGTTGCTGGATATCCTGATGATCGCCGTCTGCGCCATGCTCTGCGGTGCGGAGGGCTTCACCGAAATCGCCCAGTGCGGTCGGTGCAAGGCCGAGTGGTTCAAAAGCTGGCTGGCGTTGCCGCACGGCATTCCCTCGCACGACACCTTCAACCGTGTGTTCGGGCTCATTGATCCGGCGAAGTTTCGGGACTGTTTCCTGGCGTGGACGCAAAGCCTGCGCCAGGTCGTCGTCGGCGAATTGGTGGCGTTGGATGGCAAGACGCTGCGGCACAGTCGGGCGCGCGGGCACGGGCCGATCCACCTGGTCAACGTCTGGGCGGCCCGGAATCGCTTGGTGCTGGGGCAACTGAAGGTGGACGACCACAGCAACGAGATCACCGCACTGCCCCCGCTGCTCCGGGCGCTGGAATTGGCCGGCTGTGTGGTGACGGTGGACGCGATGGGCTGCCAAAAGACCGTGGCCAAAGAGATTCACGAGGCCGATGCCGACTACGTGCTGGCACTGAAAGGCAATCAGGGCACGCTGCACGCCGAAGTCCAAGCGTTTCTGGACGACGCCCACGCGCGCGGTTTTGCTGGCCTCGCCCATCAATTCACCCAGACCCTGGAGAAGGATCACGGGCGCATCGAGACCCGTCGCTATTGGATTACCGAAGCGATCGCTTGGCTGGCCGACAGGCCCCAGTGGGAAGCCTTACGCAGCGTCGGGATGGTCGAAGCAGTGCGGGAGGTGCAGGGGAAATCGACGACGCAGCGGCGCTACTATCTCAGCAGCCTGCCGGCGCAGGTCGAGCGGTTTGCGGCGGCGGTGCGCGGCCACTGGGAGATCGAGAATTGCCTGCACTGGGTGCTGGACGTGCAGATGGGCGAAGACCGCTGCGCCGTGCGCCAGCAGAACGCGGCGCAGAACCTGGCCACGCTGCGGGCCTTATGCCTGAACCAACTGCGCCGCGACCAGCGAGTCAAACTCGGCATCCGCGCCAAACAAAAGGCCGCCGGCTGGGACCACCAGTACCTCGCCTCCCTGCTCAACTTCTAAATGCAATCGCCCTGTGGGGTGGGGGCTTTGGGGAGCGGAGCCTCCATGGGTCGTTACGGGTTCGGGGGCGTGTCTTCCGCCTGATTCGGATCCGCGCCCTTCTTCCGCCATTCCGCATCCTGCCGCGCCACAATCTCGCCCGTCGCCTCCACCGCATCCGCCGCCCGCTCCATCTCCCGCCCCATGCTCATCAACTTCGCCATCAGCAGCAGGCCGCCGCCCATGCCGCACAGCCCGAGCCCGCAGAGCACCCCGATCAGACGGTTTTCCTCCAGCCCGAGATTGTTCACCCGCTCATGCCGCTCCGGCGTGGTGAACCGGTTCTCGCCCCAACCGACCGTCTCGCCCGGGATCGTCGTCTCCACCGTCGCATCGTAGCCCACCGCAAAATAAAATGTCATGATGATCCCCGCCGCGATCATTGCCATACCGAAAAACACCGTCGCGTACATCGCGTCGCGGCTCCGATTGATCGCCGCCGCTGCGTCCCTTTCTTCTTCGCGCGGGTCCGGCAGGTTCGGATATCTCTGCATGTCTTGCCCTTTCCTTTCTTGCGCCCGGTGCGTTGCGGATATTTTGAACGACCCTGCCTAGCGGCTACGGGTGTACGAATGGACGTAGGTTCCGTTCTTGCGGTAGTAGGCCCTGACGTAAACCGAGCCGTGATCATATGAATGTGCTTTATAGTTACGAGTAGAGTCATACTCTGGCACATAGGTCGAAGATGGTGAGTCGTCGGCGTATGAATGTGCTTTATAGTTACTGCCAGAGTCGTACCCCGGCAGGTGGGTCGGAGTTGATGAATTATCGTCAACAGACCCTTGCGTCGAAGCCGTCGCTGATTGCTGTGCGGGTCGAGACTGGTTTTCAGCCTGCGCTTTTCTGTACGCATCCGCCGCATTTGGGTCGTAACCAAATTGCTGCTGTATATCAGGGCTCAGTTGTTCCAGGGGATATGTGGCGACTCCGGTTGAATGATAGACGGTGGCCTCTGCCGGGTTGCGCTTCACAATGCGCGCACGTTTGTATTCGACACCGCCAACGGTAATGCTCGGAACATCTATTTCCAGCGGGTTTGTGGTGGGGCGCGCAAGCTTCATGTCGGACTGCGACCACCCTGAGGCGAGCGCTTGTGGGCTGGAAGGTGGAATGCTTTTCGGAACGGTTATGTCCGCGAGCTCTGCGGGTGAGGCCCTAAAATAATCCAAGGCCGTCACGTAATACGCTGAAACCCACCAACCCCCGTAGGCGTCCTCGTCTGTCGGAGGGGTAATCTCAACCGTCATTGCGCCGCTAGTGGCCAGGTCTTTCTTGTGGTCAAGATTCTGTAATGCCGCTCGATGGGTCTGTTCGGGGAGAAGCTTCGATATGAACTCGATGCACCCCTTCTTGGCGGTATCATCATTCAACAAGCCTCGATAGATGCCGATTTCTACGCCCGCTGGATTGTTGGGGTCGCCGTAAACGTTCAGTTCGTAATCGCCCGACTGGAAGGAGAGGTAGGGAACATTGCGCATGACACCCTTGTCAATGACCGTGGCCGGAATCTGGCGCAGGCCGCTTATCCAAGGCTGCTTCCCCAAGAGAACAGTGATTTCCGAAGACTTTGGGAATCCTAGTGTGCTGTCCCTAACGCTTCGTTACAATGCTGGATTTTGCGCAGGATCGTTTTTGCATCCTTGGTCCAAGTGAACCGCTTGGGTTCCCGATTGTGTTCTTCCAAGTACGCGTTGATCGCCGCAATCAGTTCGTTGACGCTGCGAAAGCTGCCGCGCCGAATCCGTCGCCGCGTAATCTCGCCAAACCATCGTTCGACCAAGTTCAGCCAGGAACTGCTCGTCGGGGTGAAATGCAGATGAAAGCGCCGGTGACGCTTGAGCCAGCGCTGCACCTGCGGAGTCTTGTGCGTGCTGTAGTTGTCCACGATCAGATGCAGGTCGAGATCCTGCCGGGTCTCGCGGTCGATGCGCTCCAGAAAGCGAATGAACTCGCGCCCCCGATGTCGCGGTAAACATTCGCCGATGACGCTGCCGTCCAACAGGCTCAGCGCGGCGAACAACGTGGTGGTGCCGTGGCGCTTGTAATCATGGGTCTGGCGGGCCGGAATCCCCGGTCGCAACGGCAGTAAGGGTGCCGTCCGATCCAACGCTTGGATCTGGCTCTTCTCGTCCACCGCCAAGACCAACGCCTTGTCCGGCGGATTCAAATACAGCCCCACGATATCCCGCAGCTTCTCGACAAAGTGCGGATCCCGCGACAGCTTGAACGTCTCCACCCGGTGGGGCTGCAACCGGTGCGCGTGCCAGATCCGCTGGACCGTCATGCGGGAAAGCCCTTGCGCCTTGGCCATCGTGCGGACGCTCCACTGTGTAGCCTGGGCCGGAGTCGTGTGCAAGGTGGCCTCGACGATCTCTTGGATGCGCTCGGCGGAAAGCGACGGTTTGCGTCCGGCGCGCGTGGCATCTTTCATCAAACCCGGCACACCGAAGCGGCGAAACCGAGCGCGCCAGCGTAACACGGTTGGACGACTGGTGTGGAGTTCTTGGGCGATGGCATGGTTGGGTGTCCCAGCCGCCGCGGCTAAGATGATGCTCGCCCGCAGGACAATCTTCTGTGATGTCTTGCCTGAGCGCACGAGTGACTGGAGCCGTTTCTGTTGGGTCGAATCGAGGTGGAGCGGCCGAGCGGGTTTGAACATACCCAGAGAATACCACGGAACGCACCATTGTCACGTTAATTATGGGACATCAGACTAGCCGGGAATCCTCTTCAGCAAGGCAAACTTTGGTGGAAAGTACCGCTAAGAACAATATCGGGAACAATTTCCAAATCATCAGAGCCTCCGTCTTGCAATGTTGCTAATAGTACGCTTGTCCCGACAAAGCGCAATCGCTTTCACGATGAGACGCTCCGTCGTTCTCATTTTTTTGACCGGCCCCGGAACGGGCTTGACAGTGTGTATGCGGCAATGTATTGTAGGCGATGTTGTTCTTTGATCTTTGACATAAAGCGTTGGGCTTTCAGCAGTCGGCTATCGGCATCGGCGACGACAGAGATTTGCCGTCTCGGCACGACAGACGGCCCGGGGCGGTTTCGGCAAGCTAGTGTGCTGTCCCTAACGCTTCGTTACAATGAATCGCTTCATTTTGACCAGATGGACATTGGAAAGGCATTTCAGTGACACCACACTAGCGCAGGCCCTTCGATAGTGCTCGGTTCGGCGGGCTCACCGCTGGCAGGACAGGCAGGGGGTGCCCCCCAATATATGTAGTTCTGCCAAACGAAGCCAATTATAATTGACAAAAAGTTGGCATTTGGATTGTTGTGGGATAAGGAGTTACGGCGATATGAGTGGGTAAATTTTGGTTGGCTTCGTTTTGCAAAACGAAGCCAATAACTGGGGTATGTGAGCCTACTATGAGCGCAGGCTAAAGCCCGCAGCTACGATCAACGGCAAGTTATGTTGCGGGCTGTTAGGGCAACAGGACGCGGACGCGGTAGTAGAGATCGGGAGTGGCGGTTATGTTCGAGTGCGTCATGCTGGTGATGGTGCCGGAGCCGTTGCCGCCGCTGAGGATGTTGGTCTGGCCGGTGTCCTGCCAACCGCCATTGGTATAGCTGCCGTTTGCGGTACCGGTCGTGAAATCCAGCACGTTGGTCCGTGACGCGATCCCCGGCTGGTAGGTGTCGTCCCCGTTGGCGCCAAGGTAGGTCACGACGACGTTGGTATTTCCCGACACCAATTGCTCGACGACGCTGATGACGTGCAGGTAGGCCGCCGGGCTGGTGGGGCTGAAGCCCGCCATGAACTTGTTGGTATTGCTCATGCCGTCGCCCGTGTAGGAGGCGTTCCCGGTACTTAACGTGCCGCTGAGGCTGTAGGCTTGCTGCCACCAGGCGAACGGGTCAAACACGCTAATCGCCACTGTATCGGTACTGGATCCGCCCGTGTTGGCCACGATCTGGGTCACGGTGTAGGTGCCCGGATAGTCGTACGTGTAGCTCGGGAACTGTGCCGTTGATGTGCCGACGCCGTCACCAAACGTCCAATTCCAGCTCGTGGGCGAGCCGGTCGAGGTATCGTAGAAGTTCACGGTCAGGGGCGCCGCTCCGCTGGCGGGATTGTTCGTGAAACTGGCCGACGGAGGCGCCACCGGAGGCGCGACGATCAAGTTCACCTGTCCGGCGGTGTTGGTGGAAACGGTGTACGTGAAACTCGGGTCGGGCGTGGTGCCAATGGCAACGCCGTTATAGGTCAGTGTTCCGGCGTAGGTGAACAGCGTGTACGTTGTGGTCGTGAACCCGCCGGGCATCGGAAACATTGAGCGTGCCGCCGAGAGTCAAATTGCCACTGACCTTGGTCAGATCGCTGCTGGTGCCCAACTGGTACTGCAACACCGCTGTGCTGTTGACGACGAGGTTGTTGCTCACCGTCAGTGTGCCCGGGCTGTTGCCCGGCGACAACGTGCCGTTGATTGTCACCGGCCCGGCGACCACGCCGGTGCCGCCCAGAGTCCCACCGGGGACGATCGTGACCGAGCCAGATCCCGTGCCGCTGCCGGTGGTGTTGTCGACGAGCAATGTTCCATTGGTGACGGTTAGCTGTCCGCTATAATTCGGGGAGGCACTCTTAAACATCAGGACGCTGCCACCGGCATTAAGCGTCAACCCGCCGGCGCCGCTGAGCGCGCCCGTATAAATGTTGGTGCCACTGGTCACGGCCAGCGTGCTGGTGCTGACGACGCTGATGGTATTGGAAAAGTTCACCGATCCCTGGATCAGGGTAATCGTGCTGCCGCCCAGCGTGATGGTGCCGGCGCCCAATTCGTTGCCGTTGGTGTCGGTGATCGAGGCCTGGCCGTTGAAGAAGCTGAGCACGTTGTTGGTTGGCGGTCTTGCCAATCCCCCGATCGAGACCAGATTCGTGTTGGCGACGCTGTTGGTGATGGTGAAAGCGGCGTTGTAGAGGGTCAGCGTGTTGGTGCCGGTGGTGGGCGCGGAGAGATTGGAGTCGATGATGTGGATGGCCGTGACGTCATACATGCAGAACGTTCCGTCACCGTTGGTGCGGTTCAGGAAGTTGACGGCGCACAGAGTCACGTTCGAGATGGGCGATTCGGGCACGCCATACATGAAACCGGCGATATTGCCCGGGCCATTGGTGCTGCTATTTCCCACAGCCGTGAGATTGCTGATGGTGATGTTCTGGTAGACCGGGGTGGAGCCGACCGATTGGGGCCCATTCGCCGCGGCGTCCTCGGGAGTAACGTCGATGTCGTTTACGGGCGCTGATATCACATTATAATCCATGTAAAACGCGATCGGGAAATTCACATTGGTCATGGTGAGATCGCAATACTTGAGATTTTGCACCAAGCCGCCGCTGCCCCGCTCTGCCTTGATCTTGATGCCGTACTCGGTGCCGTTCCAGTAACAATTGCTCACGATCAGGTTGTTGACCCCGTCCTGGATATCGCTGCCCATCGACAAGCCATGTCCGGTGCCGAAATGGCAATTGGAGACGGTAATATCCGTCGACGCGGCGCCACTGCCCCCGATCTCGAGGTTGTCGTCTCCGGTGCTGATCGTGCAGTTGCTGATCAGCACGTTGGTGGAACTGATATCCGCCCCGTCGGTATTGTGCGAATCGAACGGGGTATTGATTGTAATGCCCTGGATCGTGACACTTATGTCGTTCTTCTTCAGGTAGATGGTGAAAGTCGGCGGGTTTTGCAGCGTCACGTTCTGGATCAGCACCCGTGTGCAATGGTCGAACTCGATAAAGTTTGGCCGCGACGGGGCGAGGGGACAACACCACCAGTTCGTGCCCTGGCCATCGATGGTGCCCGGCCCGCTGATCTCGGCGTCGGTGAGAGTGGTCCCATTGACGAAGGGCGTGGTGGTGCCGTACAGGCTGGACCAAGTGGTCATCGGGAACATCTGGAGCATCGCGCCGCTATCGATCTGCAAGTTGACGTGGCTGGCCATCGTGATCGGGCCGCACATATAATTGGTGAACCCGGCCACTGCTGGGATCTCGACGGTGCCGCCGGTTGCGCCCCCAACGATGGAGGCCGACGCGGCATTGATGGCCGCCTGAATCGCGGCCGTGCTGTTGGAAACACCGTTGCCAAGCGCGCCACCCGCAAACGTTGTGTTGGTGACGCTGAATATCAGATTGGTGTTGATGACCGGGAGAGGCACCGTAGTGGCGCGCGCCGACACCGCCAGCAACAACAGCATGGCCCCGGCGGTCGACGGTCGCCACAGAGCGGCAACGGACCGATTGTGCAACCGCTGATTGCCTGGCGCCTGAAGCTTCTCGGCACGCACTGCCGAACGCCGCACTCCCGTATACTTTTTCATTATAAACCCCTAGCTACATGCTGTTGTGCCCGCGCCGCGTCTATCGCAAGAGGACAGGTTCAAACCTGCTCCGTATCGCCCGCCACTGTGTACATTACATCCCCAGCAAGCTGTTTGCCACTTCACGGCGTTCATTTTCGTGCATCCCAACAGGTCATGACGCAAAACGAACGCAATGGGATAACGAATGACTGCCGTGACCGGTTTACCCGGGTTGACATGACGTTGGCTGCATCGACCCTGCTGAATTCCCTGACTCCCATAAAAACACCTGGTCCGAACTTGCGCGTGTCAATGTCACCAATCACTGCCAGTGTTACCGCGCAGGCCATCAGTTCCCGATTCCATCTTGTACATCCGACTGCCGCGAAAACACCGAAGCCCCTTGCGGTTCTGGCTCTCCTGGTTGAACCGGACAACACCGGCCGCATCCAGCGAGGCGGCGCTAGTCGCCCATAAACCAAGTGTTTTGAGCCGCAGGAACATCCACCTGAGCCGTCACGGCGGAAATTTGCGCAGAGTCCACATGCCAATCCGCATGAAGCATGTTGATAACCCCGCCATGACGGCCCTGTATTTCCGAAGGCGTAAGTAGCCCCTTAAGGGCTATTTCCTTGCTTGTCCGTTAAGTGATACGAGCTCCCATCGGGTATCGCCATATCACTACAAAGTCCGCAGGCATGGGCACTATATCGACCCGGTAAAAATACGTGTCCGCTAAACAACGTTCCGCCGATGACAGTGCCCTGCTGTATTGATACTGCCCATTTTCTATCATGTTGGGAACGCACCGCCACATAGGCAAAAATCGACTCCCTGCAACACTGGCAGCCACCAGACCCGGCAACCCTCCCATTTCGGCCCTCGACCATCGGACAGGTTCTCATCTCAATAATTTTGTGATCGAGATTCCCCGCACCGCCGGACATGTAATGCAGGTAAGCATTCGTGCACTCATTGTTATCGAAATCTTGAAATGTAGTCGATTGCCAATGCTCCGTATCATAGAGCCAGCCACCGTAATCGTCGGCATACATGGACATCGCGAGGCCCCATTGTTTCAGTCGGGCAACGCAATTGGCCTGTTGCGCCTTCGACCGTGCCCGGTTCAGCGCCGGCAGCAACATTGCCGCCAGAATCCCGATGATCGCGATGACCACCAGCAACTCAATGAGAGTGAACGCCTGGTTCCTGTTTTGCTTGAATTGCATCTGATCAGCCACGCCTCCGGTTGTAAAACCATTTACAATACTGCGTATCCCGTCTTGATTCATGCCCAAACCACGCCCGTTTCTCGGTCGTTGTCGGACCACTCTATCCTCCGAAAGTTTACTTTCTTCCAGTGGACTTTGCAAGGAATATGCTGTCGCCAGGAGCCCGATTTCAAGAGCCTGTTCTCTCAGCGATTAGGCATGCTACCCGCGATACGCACTTGACAAACCACTTCAACGGGCCGATTCTATCGCTTGGCAGGCGTTTCTTGTACAAAACACTTGGCTTCGCAGACCACGTGCTAATAATGATTCCAAAGATGGCGCCGTCCGCGTTCGTGATGACGCGAGCCGACGGGGTGATGTGGTGTGCCGCCGACATCAACCAACCCTGGCTCATGCTCCGTACTGCTATTGGCCGGGACGTGAAAAATTCCAGCTCCAATACATGCGCACGACGGCTTGAGACTGCCGACACTTTTGTCTATCATCTGAATCAGAAGGTTTCCGTTCAGAGCCTTTGCGCATTCCGAACCAGACCTGTCAGACGCGCACGAGCCGTTGAGAATGGCGCGGCGGCGGATCCAGTGAGAGAGGATTTTGCCGGCAGCAGTTTGCCATCGCGCAACCCGCCCAAATGACCTCAGCACATCCACCCGTTTTCCACCCCGACTTCGGGGTTTTGGCCCAATGATTACGGCATCACAAACTATCGCCCTCACTTGCAATCGGTTGCCGGGACAGTTCTGGAGGCGATTTGATTCCCCGAATGTAATTCTTGACAAATAAACGACACCGTAAGCCCGCGTGACCTCCGAAACTGTGTGTTTTGCCGCCAGGGCGAGAGGGGGGCCGCTGTCACCTGTGAAGATTGCCGCTAGTGTTTTTGCCGACTTACCACGGCAAAGAGCCCCCCAATCGCTTGCGAAATGCGCCAGCCCGTCGGGGTTCAGCCCCGGTCTCAACTCTGAGAGCCTCCCCTGTCTGTGATTCAACATGCTATGCAACGGACGACCAAGATGGATTGACATTTATCCAATTTTTAGTAATGTGGTTTACAACGAACGGGGTGAGAAGGCCTGCGAGAGCCTCCTACGCTTGTGTACGATGGAGTGGGAAAGCGGTGTTAGGGCACCTCAAAACGCGAGGGGTTGGAAGACCATGAGATTCACGATGAATCAGACGGGAGCAGTCGTGCGCGCATTTCAAAACAATCCTGCCAACTCAGTTTCAAACTTTTCTTCGTTGTCACGATTTGCAAGATGTATCACCGCCGGAGCGATAGGCCTCGGCTTGTTGTTCGTAGTCGCCGCCAGCAGCCAGGCGCAGGTGCCCACGAATTACTGGTGGACGGGTAGCGCGGGCGATGGTGTTTGGGAGAACCCCAACAACTGGGTACTCAGTAACGCCGTGGCAACGACCACTTATCCGGGCGTGCCAGGGGCTAACGGCCAAGGGGACTACGCGGCGTTTACGAATTCCGGGACCTATTCCGTTACGATCAATTCCGGCGATACCATCGGCACCTCAAGCAACATTTTCAGCTGTGCCACAGGCGTCGTGTCCACGGCCACAATCACGTTGACACTGAACGGCGGCACACTGGCTCCGTTCGTCTCCGACCCGCAAACCGCCATGTCCGTTGGGGAAGGCAGCAACGAAACAACCATTGTTTATCTGGCTTCTTCCGCTTACCCCGACGGCGTTCAAACCGGCGGGAACTTTTCTATCGGCCACGACGGTATCGGCATGTTGATCATCACCAATGGATGGGTGCAAAATATTTCAGGAAACGCGAATATCGGAACTGGCAGCGGGTACGGGACTCTCATCGTCAGTGGACCAAACACGTGGTGGGAGGGCAAACAAATCTCCATTGGCAACACGAACGCCAGCTACGGCGACACGCTCATCGTCTCGAACTCGGCGTCACTCACGCTGAGCAGCACGTTTCGAATCGGCAGCAGTGTCACCCAAACCAGCAGCAATTGCCTGCTCGTTGTGGCAGACAATGGGTTTATTTCCATCAATGGGGGCGCGCCTGTCACCATCGGCAATCGATCCACCGTTACGGGCTCGGCGGCCTACAACAACATGGCCATCATCGCGAATGGCGGCCTTTGGGATAATACCAACCACAGCCTTGTCGTGGGAGCTGCCTGCTCACCTGTTTGCCAGATCGTCCCCTGCAGTGGTTGCGCCGGCGGTGTCAACTATGCCACGGGCAACGTGTTTCAAGTGCAGGCTGGCGGTCTCGGATACGGATTCTCTCAAATATGCATCACGCCCAGCAATACTTTCCAATTATACGGCGGGACTTTTGGCGGAATACGAAACGGGTATTTTACCACCCTCGCCGACCCGCTCGGATGTATTACCAACTACGGCGTGTTTGAAGGCTGGGGCGTCATTGTCGGCAGCCTGAATACCGCCAGCAACACCTACAGCGGCTTCCTCACTGGCGGCGGGTTCGGCTTCACGGCTGTTAGCAATCAGGTCGGCGCGTTGGTTCTGAGCAATGGTTTCACCCTGGCCTCGAACTGCGTCCTGCAGATCTCCTTGGGCACGAACTATTATCCCATCGCGGTCGGGATGGGCACGGCGTATCCGCAGGCTCCCTCCTCGCCAGCCTTGACGAACAATCTCGCCCTTAATGGGACCATCAACTTTGTCGACTCGGGCGGGTTCACGGCTCCCCACACCTACACCTTGATCACGTATCCGTCGTCTGTCTTGGGCAGCTATACTGCTAACGGGGCCAACTATCACAACACGTTCAGTTGCGCTCCGACCATTGGGACTGTTCCCAATAACAGCTACTCGTACACGATCAGCACCAACACCCCCAATGAGATCGATTTGATCGTTGGCTGCCCGAGCTGCCCGCCGCCTGTGGCGACGATCACGTCGATCACCCGCACCAATAGCGGCGTGGACGGCAACAACGATATCCTGATCCAGTGGAACACGAACGGCGCGACGAACAACCACGTGCAGTTCACCACGGGCACGGCGAACGGCAGTTACTCGACGAACGGTTTCGCGAACCTGTCCAATATCGTCGTCACCACCGCCACGACCAATTATCTGGACGTGGGCGGCGTGACGAACACGACCACGCACACGAGGTACTATCGCATCTCGTCGCCGTAATGAGGGTATCCCAATTTGGAGAACAGCCATACGATTAGCGCAGCCGCACGGAAATGAAAGGTATGACAGCGAATAACAAATGCCTTCGTTCACGACTCGGTGAACACCCGGCGGCTGCGCTCTTAATTTGCCGTGTGAATCTGGTGTACTAGAATTTCTCGTCTGGAGAGACGAGTCACGCCTCGCAGATGCGGGGTCAGAGGGTAAAGCAGTAAAAACGTGGAGTGGAAGTGTGTGGGCTTAACAGGGTCAAGCACACAAGCAACAACGAGGTATCAAAGAAGGAGTGGTAAGGGTCATGAAGATTAAACGTCTGTATGTGGTAGCAGGGGCAATCCTGGCAGTCTGCGCGCTGGCGTCGTCCAGCCGCGCCCAGACGATAACCACGATTGTCAGCAATACTTTTAACGAGGCCAACCGTCTGTATCCCGGGATTCCGCCTTACTCGGAAGATGGTGTCGTGAATAGCGAGGGCGACATCGAGTCCCAGTTCATCAGGGGTGGCTCCGGTACGATCACGGTCCAAGCCCCCGGCGGGGGTGCTGCGGTGCTCGGCAGTCCGAACGTGTTGGCGGGTAACGGCGAAGGCGCCAATTCCGCCTCATGGTACACCTATTTCACGCCAACCAACATCCCACCCAGTCAGACAACCGATGGCGTCACGCTAAAGAATCCGGGCGATGAAATGATTCTCACGTGGCAGTTTACGCCGATCGGCGTTGCCGCCCTGAATAACAACCAGGGCCTAAGCCTGGCTGTCGCCCTGACCCCGGCGGGCGGCCGGTCGGCCGGCGATGCGAGCATACCGAACAACGTGTACACCGGTTTTGCCATGTTCATGAACATGGGCACGACCTTGAGCAATACCGCCCCGTTCCAACTGAAGCGGTGGGGCTTGGGCGCCACCTCCAGCGCTCTCCTCGGCTCATCGGGTAATTGGAGCGGTCTCTCCAATGGCAACGTACAAGTCAGCACTGGTACGAAGGGTGCCACGGGTTATACCAGCGGCACACAGTACACCCTTACGATGACCATGGAATTGGATCCCAGCGGCAATGGCGATCTGGACGTCACGTCCACGATCGTGGGCGACAGTCTCAACAACGTGGGGAGCATGTCGGTTTCCTACGTTGACCCCTCCCCGACCACCGACGGTGCCGGGCTTTCGTTCGACACGTTCGACATTCGACCGGGGAACACGAACACAACCGCCAACGAGTTCGACACCAGCCTGTTCGAGGTGCAGCAAATCCAGGCGGTGCCCGAACCGTCCACAGTGCTGTTGGTCGTAGCCGGGCTTGGCATGATGATCGGTCTGGCTCGCCGACATCGTCGCCACTAAACAAAAGCAATCGTAGTAAAGTGACCCTTAAGAGGGCGCCCCGTAGACGTTCGGGGCGCCCTCGCTTTTTTCTGCGTTGGATCGCGCAGGGTTTGAAGAAGGAAACCAGCCGGTAGTGCCATTGCGGCGTTGTTCATAGGAGGCGGGGGTGAGTTTTTTGGAGCGGTGTGCGTAGCGGTGCGGGTCGGGGGCTATCGGAATCGAACCGTTTGGCGCTCTTGTCAGGCAGATGGCCCGGGGCGTAGACTCGGTCAAAGAAGCTAACGAAAGATGGGGACGACCGAGAAGAATCAAAACCGTGCGCGCAGCCGCGTGCCGGCTTTGGCTGTCGTGTTGATGATCCTCACGGTTATCGCTTACCTGCCTGCTTTACGAGGTAAGTTTGTCTTCGATGATTACATCCTGATCATTGGCAACCGGATCGTCAAAGCCAGCGACGGCCTGTATCGATTCTGGTTTACGACGGAAGCGCCAGCGTACTATCCGTTGACATCCAGTTTGTGGTGGCTGGAATGGCGGTGGTGGAGCGCCAATCCGATGGGTTATCATGTGGTCAACGTATTGCTGCACGCCGCCAATGCCGTCCTGGTATGGACGGCCCTAAAACGTCTCCGGGTCCCCGGGGCCTGGGTGGCGGGACTTGTGTTTGCGATTCACCCGGTGAACGTAGCCACAGGAGCCTGGATCAGTGAGCAGAAGAACACACTCTCGATGTTCTTCTACGCCGTGGCAATCCTGCTCTATCTGGAATTTGACGAAACGAACCGCTGGCACTGGTACGGTCTTTCGTTGGCGGCATTTCTATTGGCCCTGCTCAGCAAGACGGCGGTGGTGATGCTGCCGGTGGTGTTGTTGGGCTGTATGTGGTGGTTGCATCGGACCGTGCGGGGGAGAGACATTCTCTGTAGCCTACCGTTCTTCGTCCTTTCCGTGGTCATGGGATTGGTACACATCTGGTTTGAATATCATCGGCTAATGGGAGGACACACGGTCCGTACGGTTGGTTTTCCCTGTCGTCTGGCCACGGCTGGCTGGGTGCCCTGGTTTTACCTTTCCAAAGCCCTGTTGCCTGTCAACCTGATGGTGATTTATCCCAAGTGGGAGGTCAATCCTTCGCGCTGGGTGTCGTACGCGCCCGGACTAATCCTGATTGGCGCTCTCACATCATTCTGGTGGAAACGCAACCGATGGGGACGGCCATTGCTTTTCGGGCTGGGGTACTTTGTGGTGACTCTTTTCCCTGTGATGGGATTTTTCGATCAGGGTTTTTATCGCAACTCGTTGGTGGCGGATCACTGGCAGTACTATGCAATTGTCGCGCCGATCGCCCTGGTGGTGGCCGCCGGGGCGTTGATTTGGCGTCGCCGGGGAGAACGGGGCCGATATTGGGGCGCCGTGACTGGCGCGGCGCTACTCATACTGCTGGGAGTGGGCACCTGGAGGCGGAGCTGTGTTTATGCAGACGAGGAATCACTCTGGAAAGACAACGTGGAGAAAAATCCGAATGCCTGGATGGCCCAGATTAGCCTGGCCGACGTTCTGGCCAGGACGGGCCGGGCACCGGAGGCGATTGCGCACTACGAGCGGGCTCTGCGGATTGAACCGGAGTGGGGACAGGGTCATTTCAACCTGGGAGTTACCCTGGTACAACTGGGCCGGCTCGACGAGGCGGTTGGACACTACGAGCAGGCGCTACGCACCGAGCCTGATATGGCTGAGGCACACAACAATTTGGGGACTGCGCTGCGGCAGCTGGGCCGGCTCGACGAGGCGATCGCGCATTACGAGCAGGCAATACGGATCCAGCCCGATTTCGCCGGGGCGCACATCAACCTGGGAAATGCCCTGGCGCAACTGGGCAAACTCGATGAGGCGATTGCACACTACGAGCAAGCAGCACGGATTCGGCCCGATGCAGCCCTAACGCATTTCTACCTGGGAAACACTCTGTCTCGAGCGGGCCGTGTCGAAGACGCCATCGCACAGTACGAGGAAACACTGCGTCTTGATCCTGGTTTCACCCAGGCGAAAGTGAACCTGGCGCGATTACAGGCCACCAGATAAGTGGTCTGAAGGGTTCGGTACGGTAGTCGTTGGTGACGCGGCGGGAAGCGCAGTTGGTCGTCATGCGGCAAGCAGAGGACGGCCACATCCCTCTCCGCAATTCGGCCTGACAGAAGGGCCCGACCGACGAGCACGCCGTCACCGGGGGATTCAAGGGGTGACGACCGTTGTGGCCGCTTACCGAGCCACCTGCAATCGCGCCAGGCTGTTGCTCGCCTCGCGGTAATCGGGGTTGAACCGGAGCGCCTGCTGGTAATGTTGAATGGCGCCACGGACGTTGCCGGTTTGCTCGGAGGCGACCCCCAGATTGTAGTGCGCCTCGGCATAGTCTGACCTGATCTGTAGCGCTTGCTCCCAATGCCCGATGGCCTCCTTGACCCTGCCCAACCCCGCCAGCGCAACACCCAGATTGAAATGCGCCTCGGCCAGGTCGGGTTTCAATCGCAGCGCCTGTTTCCATTGTTCCATCGCTTCCTGTGTCCTGCCCGCTTGCGCCAGCACGATCCCGAGATTGTAACGCACCTCGACGTTATTGGGCTCGGCCTGTAATTGCTTTTCCCACTGTTCAATCCCTTCCTCCAACCTCCCCTTTCGCACAAGTCCCACGCCGATGTTGTAGTGTGCTTCTGCGGCATCAGGGTTCTTTGCCAGCGTATCCCGCCACAGTGTCTCCTCAGATCGATAAATCGCTGCGCGCCTCGATGTGGCCACTGCCAAAATTGCCAACACAACCACGCTCGCCAGTGATCCGATGCTTGGGCCGCGTTTTCCCATTCGAAGGCAGATGTTCTGGCCACTGGCAACTACCAGGGCGATGACGCTGACAATCGAGTAGTATTGCCAGTGATCGGCCACCAGGGAGTAGGTATAGAAACCCTGATCGAAGAACCCCAACACCGGGAAAAGCGACACAACAAAATACCCCAGCGCGAACACCAACGGTCTTCCCCAAGTGTCACGCTTCCACCAAAACGCAAGCAAAGAGCCCAGTAACAGCGCCCCCGGTACATACCACGTCCAGAGGGAAGCGTCGATCTCCCACTTCGGATAAACAAGGGTTAAGTTGCACGGCACCAGTGCCTTGCACAAATAGAACCATACCGCGCTGCCTGCCCCAGCCAACCGGAATCCAAAACCAACCGTTCGGAAAGCCCCACTCAAAGCCCGGTGATGTTGAAACCAAATCGTTACCAGGCCGAAGGCGACTGAAAGCGCGAAAAACGGGAGGCTGCGCATGACATCCCTCCACTCCACCTTGCGGCGCAACCACCACACGCAGCCCAACAACACGACCGGTAACATGACCACCGCACTCTTGCTGAGTAAGGCCAGCAAAAACGTCACCAACGACAGGGCGTGCCAACGCCACCGGCCATCTTCGTAAAATCGTAAATAGAGAAAGATCGCGAGGGCATACAACAACATCGATAGCGTGTTCTTCTGCTCGCTAATCCAGGCGACGGTCGCCACGTTCACCGGGTGAATCGCAAACACAAGTCCCGCGAGCCACGCTCCCGGAATTTTCAGGCGGCGCAGAATCATCCATACCAGGACCGCGTTGGCGGCATGAAATAGGACATTGAGCAGGTGATAGCCTATCGGGTTGTCCCCCCACCACCGCCACTCGAACCACCACAAACTCGAGGTCAGTGGATAATAGTCCGGGGCTTCCGTCGTAAACCAGAACCGATAGAGTCCATCCCGAGCATCGATCATCGCGTTGTTGGTGATGAGGTAAAAATCGTCAAACAGGAATTCGCCCCTCATGACGGGTATATACGCCACAATCGTCACCACCAAGATGGCAACTGCACCCGCACCCCATGATCTCCACGCGTTTTTCATGCCCGGAGCAACCTACCGAACGCTCTGAAGCCGTGCCAGTTTCTTCTGTGCTTCGGCATAATCCGGCTTGATCCGCAGCGTCTGCTGGTACTGTTCAATGGCTTCGCCCAGCTTGCCTGTTCGTTCGAGGGCAACTGCCAGGTTGTAATGGGCATCGGCGTAATACGGGTCGATTTCCATGGCCCGCCTCCAGTGGGTGATCGCTTCCGCCACCCGGCCCAGGCGAGTCAGCGCGATTCCCATGTTGTTGTGCGCCTGGACCGAATCGGGTTTGAGCCGTAGCGCCTGTTCATAATAACTGATTGCCTCTTGCACCCGGGCCCATCCCATCATCACATTCCCAAGGTCGTCTAGTGCCTCCACATTATCGGGCTTGATTTGCAGCGCACGGGTCAAGTGTCCGACGGCGCCCTCCATGTCGCCCGCCTGGGCCAAAGCAGTGCCCAAGTTGACGAGTGCATCGGCGTAATTCGGGTCGATCCGCACCGCTTGCTCCCACTGCTCCCTCGCCTCCTGCCATTGGCCCAACCGGGACAGCGCGACCCCGAGATTGTGATGGGCCTCGGCAAAACCGGGCCTCAAGCGCACAGCCTCTTGATACTGCTCCCGCGCTTCGGCCACCCGGCCCAACTGGAGCACGGCGTTCCCGATGTTGATGTGCGCCTCGGCGTTGTTGGGGTTGATCCGCAGCGATTGTTGGTACATCTCCATCGCATCCTCAACGTGATTCGATGATACAAGGATCCCCAGGTTGTTGTACGCCATCCAGCAACCGGGATTGAGCTGGATCGTCCTTCGAAAGAGCGTCTCCCCATTCACGTACATCTGGCTTTGTTGCCACGTCAGAACAGCCAGCGCCGCCAATGGCACCGAACACACGGCTGTCCTCAACGACGCCGGCCACAACCTGTCACGATCCAGGATGTGCACGATTCCGCTCGCCGCCAGTGTAACAATTCCCACACTCGCAAGGTATTGGAAGTGATCCGCCACAAACGAGTACCGAAAGTAGTAAATATCGAAGAATCCGAGTACCGGCAACAGCGCGCAGACAAAGTAGCCCAACCCGAAGAGGGCCGCGCCCCCCCTGGGCGGGATCGCCAGACCCACAACAGCACGCCAACCGCCACCAACGCGGCCAGCGGCAACCACGCCCAAGCGGTGTTCACCGCTACGTCCCATCGCGGATACACGAACGCAAGATCCACGGGCCAAAGAACCTTTCCCGCGTAAAACCAAACCGCCCGGCCCGCGACGACGAGCCGTTCCACAATCCCCATCGACCATTCGGTACTTGCCTGATTCAAAATGTGTCCCCGCTGCTCGACGATCGTCAGCGTGGACATCAGCAACGCCATGGCGAAGAACGGCAGGGTTCGCAGCATGTCCTTCCACGCCCAACGTCCTCGTTGCCAACCGTCACACAATAACAGCACCAGCGGCAGTACCACCGTTGACGGCTTGCTCAGCACCGCCGCCACCCCACACAACAGCGCCAGGGCGTACCAACTGCGCCGCTCCTCGGTTTCAAACTGCAGGTAGCACAACAGGGCACAAAAGAAGAAGAAGCCTGATTGGGTGTTTTTTAACTCCGTGATCCATGCCACGGATTCCACATTCACCGGGTGCACCGCCCACAACGCCGCCGCCCACCACGCCACGGGAATCCGCAGGCGACGTAGCAGGAGATAAAGCAGCACGCCATTGATCGCATGGATGGTAACGTTGACTACGTGATACGGCAGGGGGTTCAGTCCCCACAACCGATGCTGAAACCAGAAGTTCGTGAGCGTTAATGGATAGTAACGCGACACCGCCAGTGACGACCAAATCATCCGCAGCCCGTGCGGTGCGCTCATCGCCGGATTTGTTGTCAGATGATCGTCGTCATCCCAAATGAATCCTGCGTGCATCGCCGGTATGTATGCCACGATCGTCAGCAGCAGAATCAGGGCTGCGCGCGCGCCGGTTGATCTCCACGTTTTCTTCATTGTGAGCTGAAGCGGAAAGATGCCCATCAGCGTAGCAGGCAGAGGCGGCAAACGCCAGCCGTATGCCTCTTTCCCCCGGCGCAGAATCCGTCAGCTTCGGTTCGGCGCTGATATTCGTGTTGACGGCGGTTTTGCCTGCCAGACATTATGGTCGAATCATGAGACGGATTCTTCTGACCACGACCTCGTTTCAGGATACTCCGGGCGAACATCACAAACTGTTGGAAGATGCCGGCTTCCAGATCGTTCGCGATCGCGGCCCCCTGCCCGAACCACGCATGCTCGAACTCGTTAGCAAGGGTGATTTCGATGGTTGGCTCATCGGCGATGATGCGATCACCCGCGCCGTTATCCAGAAATCGCTTCCGCGGTTGAAAGTCATCAGCAAATACGGTATCGGCCTCGATAAAGTAGACGTCAAAGCCGCGACGGAATTGAAAGTGCCCGTTACATACTGCCCCGGTGTCAATCACACCACGGTCGCCGAGCATGTGTTCGGCCTGCTCCTGGCGATTTACCGCGATATCGTCCCCGAGTGCAATTACGTGAAGTCCGGCCAGTGGAAACGCCTCACCGGCCACGAGCTGCTCGGGAAAACCATCGGCATCATCGGCGTTGGCCGCATTGGCAAGGAAGTCGCCATCCGCGCCCGGGCGTTTGGTATGAACGTGCTCGGGTACGACATCTACTGGGACGACAAATTCGCGCAGGCCCACAATGTCACGCGCGTTGCGTCGGTCGACGACGTGTTGAAAGGCGCGGACATTGTCACGTTGCACACAAACCTTACGGATGAAACGCGCCACCTGATCAACGCCAAGCGGCTGGCGCTGCTGAAAAAAGGATCCGTGCTCATCAATACCGCCCGCGGTGAATTGGTCGAGACCAACGATGTCGCTGCCGCCTTGAAAAGTGGCCAGTTGCTCGGTTACGGCGCCGATGTGCTCGAGCAGGAGCCGCCGCCGAAGGATCACCCGTTGTTCTCCTGTACGAACGCCGTCATTACGCCGCACATCGGTTCGCGCACCTACGAAAGCGTCGCCCGCCAGGCAAAAATGGCCGCGCAAAACCTCATCGCCGTCCTCGACGGGAAGAAACCGCTGGCTCAGGCGAATACAATTTGAAGGAACGCGCACAAGAGTTTTCCATGAGCAAGACACAACGACCTCGAATGGAGATCAGGAATGCCACTAAAACTTCGCGATAAATACACATTCGACCAACTTTCACTC
Source organism: uncultured Verrucomicrobiae bacterium (assembly GCA_963713705.1). Lineage (GTDB taxonomy): Bacteria > Verrucomicrobiota > Verrucomicrobiia > Palsa-1439 > Palsa-1439 > Palsa-1439. The sequence continues at coordinate 173,310 of CAVQMY010000008.1, read as the reverse complement.
GGGGAAATCATGTTGCGGCTCGACCCCGGCGAGGGACGCATCCGCACGGCGCGCGAGTTCACGGTCTGGGAAGGCGGTGGCGAATACAACGTCGCGCGCGGCCTGCGCAAATGCTTCGGCCTGAAAACGGCGGTCTGCACCGCGTTCGTGGACAACGAGGTCGGCCATCTCATTGAGGACTTCATCATGCAGGGCGGCGTCGCCACCGACTTCATTCTCTGGCGGGCGGATGACGGCATCGGGCGCACGGTGCGCAACGGGCTCGAATTTCACCGAGCGCGGCTTCGGCATCCGCGGGGCGGTCGGCGTGCCGGACCGCGGTCACACGGCGGCCAGCCAGCTCAAGCCCGGCGATTTCGATTGGGAGAAGATATTCGGTCAAATCGGCGTGCGCTGGTTCCATACGGGCGGCATCTTCGCCGCATTGAGCGAGAGCACAGCGGCATTGACCATTGAAGCCGTCAAGGCCGCCGCCAAGTACGGCACCATCGTCAGCTACGACCTGAATTATCGTCCCAGCCTGTGGAAATGCATCGGCGGCGCAAGCCAGGGCCCGCGAGGTCAACCGCGAGATCGCCAAATACGTGGATGTGATGATCGGCAACGAGGAGGATTTCACCGCGTGCCTCGGCTTCGAGGTCGAAGGCTTGGACCACAATATCACCAAGATCGACACCGACGCCTTCAAGAAGATGATCGAGAAGGCGGTGAGCGAATTCAAGAACTTCAAGGTCGCGGCCACCACGTTGCGCAAGGTCATCACCGCGACCAAGAACGATTGGAGCGCGATTTGCTGGATGGACGGCAAATTTTACGAGAGCCGCCAGTATCCCGAGTTGGAAATCCTTGACCGCGTTGGCGGCGGCGACAGTTTCGCGAGCGGCTTGATTTTTGGTTTCCTGAAGACGGGTGACGCGCAAAAAGCGGTGGACTATGGCGCGGCGCACGGCGCGCTGGCCATGACCACCCCTGGCGACACCTCCATGGCCACGCAAAAGGAAGTCGAAAAGGTCATGGGCGATGGCAGTGCCCGCGTCCAGCGATAACACCGACGGCCACCACAACCATGGAACTCAGATACGCACCGGACATCGAGCGTTATTCGCACCTGACAACCGATGAACTCGGCGCCGGCTTCCTCGTGCCGAATCTGTTTCAGACGGGAACGATTCAACTGGTTTACACGGATTTGGACCGCGCGGTGATCGGCGGCGTTGTGCCAACCTCGAGAACTCTCGCGTTGGGTACGGCAAGACAAATTGCATCAACATATTTTGCCGAACGGCGCGAGATCGGTGTCATCAACATCGGCGGAACGGGTTCGATTACCGTCGACGGCAAAGAGTTTGCCCTCGCAAACCGCGACTGTCTCTACATCGGTCGTGGAAGCAAACAGGTTGAGTTCGCAAGCGGGAGTGAACAAGACCCTGCTTGGTTCTATCTTATCAGCTACCCGGCCCACGTGGCACATCCGACACGTCTGGCAACCAACGCCGAAGCTGCTGCGGTAGTACTTGGTACACAACGAGATGCAAATCAGCGCACCATTCACAAGTACATCCACAAAGATGGAATTCAAAGCTGCCAACTCGTCATGGGCTGTACGGAATTACAGGAGGGCAGCGTTTGGAACACAATGCCGCCGCACACGCACTCACGTCGGACGGAAGTCTATCTGTATTTTGATTTGCCATCGGATGCGGCGGTATTTCACTTTATGGGTCGCGCGCAGGAGACGCGGCATCTCGTCGTGCGCAACGGCGAGGCCGTGTTGTCGCCGCCATGGTCCATTCACTGTGGTGCGGGAACGCGACATTACTGTTTCATCTGGGCGATGGGCGGAGAAAACCAGGAGTTCACCGACATGGACCAGATCGCCGTCGAGGATTTGAAATGATCCTCGATCAATTCCGACTGGATGGTCAGACGGCGCTCGTCACGGGATGCCGGCGCGGAATCGGAATGGCGCTGGCCGAAGCACTGGCCGAGGCCGGAGCGGACATCATTGGCGTGAGCGCTTTCCTGCGGAAAAGCGGCGAGGAAGTCGCCAAGCGCGTGACCAAATTGGGGCGGAAGTGGCGCGGATTCAATTGTGATTTCGCCGACAGAACGGCGCTTCACCAGTTCATTCGTCAGGTCACCGCGGCTGGCGCGCCGATCGATATTTTGGTGAACAACGCCGGCCTGATCCGTCGGATGCCGGCCGCCGAGCATTCCGACGAGGATTGGGACATCGTGATCGAGGTGAATCTCAACGCGCAGTTTGTCCTCGCCCGTGAAATTGGCAAACGGATGATCGAGCGCGGCCAGGGAAAGATCATCTTCATCGCTTCCCTGCTGGCGTTTCAGGGCGGCATTACGGTGCCGGGATACGCCGCGAGCAAGGGTGGGATCGCGCAACTGACGATGGCCTTGTCCAACGAATGGGCCCGCAAGGGCGTAAACGTCAACGCGATTGCGCCCGGCTACATCGAAACTGATAACACGGCGGCGTTGCGCGCGGACCCCGCCCGGGCGAAAGCAATTCTGGACCGGATTCCCGCCGGGCGCTGGGGACGACCGGAAGATTTGCGGGGTGCGGTGGTCTTTCTGGCCTCGGGCGCATCGCAGTACGTGAACGGCACGATCCTGACCGTGGACGGCGGCTGGATGGGACGTTAGGACAACATCGCGAGCGGAGCAATAAACCAGGAGATCGGACATGACCACGGCAACAGGTTCCGCAACGACAGCCGACGCGCAACGAATGACGAACTATCGGTGGGTGATTTGCGCGCTGCTGTTCTGGGTCACAACCGCCAACTACATCGACCGCGGCGTCTTCGGCAATCTGGCTCCGGAGCTTCGAAAAACGTTCGGTTGGACCGAGGAGGATTACTGGAACATGCAGGTGGCCTTCAGCGCTGCCTACGCGGTCAGCATGGTCGTCATGGGCCGGTTGATGGATGTGATGGGCTTGCGCTGGGGATTCGTCTTTGCCTGCGCCTTCTGGGGGCTGGCTTCCATGTCTCACGCGTTTGCGCCCGAAATCGGGCATCTCTTCGGCAGTGCCGTCACGGGCTTCCTCATCTGTCGCATCCTGCTCGGCCTGGGTGAAGGCGGCAACTTCCCCGCCGCCATCAAAACGACCGCCGAATGGTTCCCGAAACGCGAACGCGCCCTGGCCACCGGTCTGTTTAACTCCGGTTCCAATATCGGCGGGATTCTCGTGCCCTGGGGCCTTCCCTTCGTCGTTGCCCAGTTCTCCGCGATCACCATTGCCGGCACCACGGTGGGTTGGCGAGGTGCGTTTATCATCACGGCCGTCATCGATCTCCTGTGGATCGTCGCCTGGCTGGCGGTTTACCGAAAACCCGAAGACCACCCGCGGGTCAACAAGGAAGAGTTGGTGTATATCCAGGGCGAAACCGTCGAGCCCACGGTCAGAATCCCGTGGCGTCGGCTTTTCCCACACATACAAACGTGGGCCTATGCCACCGCCAAGCTCATGACGGATTGTTTCTGGTGGTTCTACCTGTTCGGCTCGCCGGACTTCTTCAACACAAAATTCCACCTGGGCCCCGAAGACCGCAAATACCAGATCATGCTAATCTATGTCGTCGCTTCAGTGGGCAGCATCGCCGGCGGCTGGCTGGCGGGTTCCTTCATGAAACGCGGCTGGACCACCAACAAAGCCCGCAAGATTACGCTTCTCATCTGCGCGGTGTTTGTCGTGCCCGTCGTGTTCTCGACCACGACCGACAGCAAGTGGGCGGCGGCGATCCTCATCACGATTGCCGCATCGGCTCACCAGGCATGGTCGGCCAATGTCTTCAGTCTCGCCGGCGACATGTTCCCCAAGCGCCTCGTCGGTTCGGTCACGGGCTTCGGCGGCATGATCGGCGCAATCGGTGGACTCATCCTGTTTTTCGTCACGGGCAAGGTCCTCAAACACACGGGCAACTATTTCCCCGTTTTCCTCATGGGCAGCATCGCGTACCTCCTCGCGTTGCTGATCGTACACCTCCTCGTCCCCAACCTTGAAGTGGCCGATATCGAGGAAAAAGCCATCGCCACGGCCTGATAGTTCGAAATTGATGTCCATTCCAACCCAAACGAAGCCGCGGGCGCGGCATGAGATCGCCCGTTCTGACTCTCTGCCCATCAAGCAGATCGACAGGCAACCCAGCGGTCAAAAGTTTGGGGTTCGTTTCGAAAGCCAACCCCACTCAATGGGACGCGTTGCGCGAGTTCCGGCCTTCGCCGACCGACTTCGGGCTCCTGCCGACGAATTGCTTGAACGCCCGGCTGAAATCGTTGGGATGCTTGTACCCCAGCGCGTACGCGATTTCCTTGACGGAGAAACGTTCGGTCTCCAACAACTCCTGGGCCCGCGCCATCTTGAGACGCTGATGATACGTCGCCGGCGATTCCCCGTGATGCGTTTGAAACATCCGCACGACCGTGGCCGGAGAGATTTGCAGGTACTCGCACAGCGCCGTGACCGGATTCGGTTCGGCAAGGTTCTGGGCCATCCAGCGCACGGCCAACTCCATCCGCAACGATGGCTCGGGCGGCCCGATTTTGCGCTGGACATGCCGGGCCACCGTGACGTCAATGGAGAGGTGCAACTGCTCAATGGCGAGCTTGGTCAATTCGTCGGGTCGCTCCACTTCCAGGCGACACAACCCGTGCAACTGCTCCAGCTTGTGCCACAAGCGCGTGCCAATCGTCCATTGCCGATACCCTCCCGATTCCACGGCGCACTCCGGACAACGCGGGCCGGTTCGCCAGATCCAGACAAGAAGGTCCGACAGGCCGTCAGGTCGATCCGTCCAACCGCTGGCGCAATCGGGGTCGATCACCAAAAAGTCGCCGGTATTGAGCGTCTTCTGCTCGTTTTCGAGGACCAAGGTTGGCTTGCCCCGATTCACCAAAACATAGTGCCAACCGGGGTGGCGGGACACGGGAATGGGGTTCTGGCCATACTGCCGATGTCCCCACGCCAAATACAGGAGGTCAAGCTGGGCGCTTTCCGGACAGACCCAACGCGGACGCCCGGGCGGCGGAAGATGTAATACCTTCGGAAGCAAGCTCATACACACATCCAAGTAGTCTCAACAATCATGATGCAACAAGATACGCGAATCGTATTGGCGCGTGAACCGTTCCGTCGTAAGATGTAATTGCAGCGGCATATGCCCCTATAACTTATTGTGAACCTAATGAATACGACATCTCCTGCTGGCCTCGCAACAAGAAAAACGCCTCCTGCTGGCCCATTCGCCACCAGAGCCGTAGCGTCCCCCACGACACTTGGTCTTGTGAAATCTTTTGGTTTCGGCGATCGCTTCGGGCTGGCCACGCCGGGGCACCTCGCCGCGGCGCAGAAATTTGATTTCGCCCCGATTTTCGCGCAGCAATCCATTCGTGAACTGGAACGCACGCAACGCACACCCCAGCAGATCGTCAAGGCCGCAACCACCGCACTCGCGCAGCATGGCTACGGCGGCAAGTGGGGAGCCGACGCGGACCATTTGAAGACAACGGAACATGTGGACCGGACGGCGGAAGCCGGTTTCTGCTTCTTCACGATCGATCCCTCCGAGTACGTCGGCAAAGGCGCGCTAACGCCCGGGTTGGAGTCAACATACCTGGGACGCAAGTTCGATGTGCCCAATGTTGATAAGCTGCAATTCGACGCCTCGTCACTGCGGAGCGCCGCGATAAAATATGGGCGCGCCCTCGAGCACGTCGGCCTGATGGGCCGTCACATCGCCAAGACGATGGGTCCGCGCCCGTTCGAGATCGAGGTCAGCGTGGATGAGACCAGTGAACCCACCAGCGTGTTGGATCATTTGTTCATTGGCCTGGAACTGCGCCGGCTGGCCGTTCCCCACGTGATCAGCGTGGCGCCACGATTCATCGGCGACTTTGAAAAGGGCATCGATTACAAGGGCGACCTCCAGAAATTCGAGGCGTCCCTGCGCGAACACCTGGAGATCGCGCGGTTCTGCGGCCCGTACAAGATCAGCGTTCACAGCGGCTCGGACAAGTTTGCGATCTATCCCATCCTCGGCCGCGTCTGCGGCCCCTTGCTCCACGTGAAAACATCCGGAACCAGCTACCTCGAAGGCTTGCGGGTCGTGGCGCGCACGGCCCCGCCGGTATTCGCGGAGATCGTCGAGTTCTGCCGCGGCCGGTTCGAGACGGATCGTCAGAGCTACCACATCTCGACTACGCTGGCGCACGTCGCGGCCCTGCCGAAATTCACCGGGCCCAGGGAAGAACCCCTGTTTCTGGACGAAGTGGCGGGTCGGCAGCTGTTGCACGTGACCTTTGGCTCGGTGCTCACGCATCCGACGTTCAAGCCGCGGATCCTGGAAATACTGGAGAAGCACACCGCGTTGCATGAAGAATTGGTGGAGCGGCACCTGACGAAGCACCTGTCGCTGTTGGCGAACGGGTGAGTCACATGCGGGCGTTCATTACCGAAAACTTTCTCCTGGAAACCCCGGTCGCGCGCGAGTTGTATCACGAGATCGCGGCGCACGAACCGATTTTTGATTATCATTGTCATCTGCCCCCCGACCAGATCGCGGCGAACAAACAGTTCCGCAACCTGTGTGAAATCTGGCTGGCGGGCGACCATTACAAGTGGCGGGCCATGCGCTCGGATGGCGTGCCCGAGAAATACTGCACAGGCGATGCCACCGATTGGGAGAAGTTTCTCGCCTTTGCCCGCACGGTCCCGCATACGCTGCGCAACCCGCTCTATCACTGGACGCACATCGAACTGAAACGCTTCTTCGGCATCACCCAACTCCTCGACGAAAGCACGGCCAAAGAGATCTGGGACGAGGCGAACGAGAAGCTGGCTTCGATGCCCGTGCAGCGGATCCTCGAAACCAACCGCGTCGTCGTGGTGTGCACGACGGATGATCCGACCGACTCCCTCGAACATCATCGGCGAATCCGTGAGTCGGGCACCCTGCGCACCCGGGTGTATCCGACGTTTCGTCCCGACAAGGCGCTGGCGGTGGACCAACCCACGGCGTGGACGGCGTGGGTGAGCAAGCTCGGTGACTGCCCAACGTTGTCCGTATTCCTCGGGGAACTGGTGAAGCGGCTCGATTTCTTCCACACGAACGGCTGCCGATTGTCCGACCACGGGTTAAATCATGTCTACGCCGACGATTGCACCGAAACGGAAGCGGCGCGGGTGTTTGACGCGGCGCGGGCGGGACGGACCGTATCGCGCGCGGAGGCGGACCAGTTTCGCAGTTTCCTCCTGCTGTGGCTCGGCGAACAATACCAGGCCCGCGGCTGGGTCATGCAATTCCACCTCGGCGCCATGCGCAACAACAACTCTCGGATGATGCGCACGCTGGGACCGGACACGGGCTTTGATTCGATCGGCGACTGGCCCCAAGCGGAGCCCCTGGCCCGCTACCTCGACAAGCTCGACCAAAAGGACCGCCTGCCAAAGACCATCCTGTACAACCTCAATCCCGCGGACAATTACGCGTTCGCCACGATGCTCGGCAACTTCCAGGACGGGAGCGTCCCGGGCAAGCTCCAATTGGGCAGCGGCTGGTGGTTTCTTGACCAGCAAGAGGGCATGGAGTGGCAGATCAACGCGCTGTCGAACCTCGGCCTGCTCAGCCGTTTCGTGGGGATGATTACTGATTCGCGCAGCTTCCTCTCGTACTCCCGTCACGAATATTTCCGCCGATTACTCTGCCATCTCATCGGGCACGACGTCGCCAATGGCAACCTGCCGCATGACATGGAGATGCTGGGTGAGCTCGTTCGCAACGTCTGCTACCACAACGCGAAGAACTACTTCGGCCTTGAACCGGGCGCGCTGTAGCGCGCCGAGCGGTGGCTCGCGGAATCACAGTACAAATTCGAGGTGCTTTCCGGTTTGTGTGGGTGCCAAAGCGTCAACAGTTTCTGGCTCGTGTTCAAACAGGCGACAGACATGACACCGAAACAATTTCGCGACAGTGCGGCGCACTAGAGCCGTAGCGCGGCGGACGGAACCACTCCACAACTGCCAGCCGACAATCCACTTAATTCCCCCGCATCGAGAGAGATCGCGCTACGGTCCCAGACGAATTCGGTAATAGCGAGACGGGTTGTTGGTCGCACCGCCCGGGTCAGGATAGCTGTTCGTCACATCTCCGCTTCCCGGAATCGCCAGCGGCCCGCTGATATCCATGAAGTTCGTGGAGTAGCCACCGCTCCCGTCGCCACTCGTCGCCTGCACCACATTTGTCGGCCCGGCGCCCGTTGCCCATGTGATCATCATATCGCCATTGGTTTGAGGCACGACGCTGAGAATCCGGAACACCGAAGCCGGATTCGTCGGGTTCAGGCCTAACAGGAACTGGTTGGTGTTGCTGATGCCCTTGCCGTAGGGATCCGCGTCTGGCGCGGCCTGCGTACAATTGGTGCCGCTATAGGTGCACCCGAAGTAGTTTGACTGCCATGAGGAGAACGGGGCCGCCACGGGAATCGCAAGCATTGCCGAGCCGCTGGTGGCGGCGCTCACGCTGTTGCTGACGACTACGAAATACGTGCCCACGTTGGTGCCCGATACGTTCGGTATCGTCAGTGTGGAGCTGGTCGCATTGGCGATCGGTGAATTGGTGTTGAAGTACCATTGGTATGTCAGCGGTGCGCTGCCGCCGGCCACCACGGTGAACGTCGCACTTTGACCCGTTGAAACGGTCTGGCTCTGCGGACTGGCAACGATAACCGGGCCAGTCGGTGCATAGGAGGTCATCAGCCAGTTCGTCTTGTTCCACGTGAGCACGCCCGCGCCTGCGCCAGCCGTGGGGCTGGTGACGATGGCTTGCAGCTGGGCCGGATCATCCGGGTAATAGGTGTACGGCAATTGGTTGCCTGGTCAGATTCCATGAGAAGGGAATGATGGGCGCCTGGGCCGGACCGAAGTCGGCGAATCCGGTGGCATTCGTGCTGTCGCCCCGGTAATCGGTGGTCGAGCCATCGGAATTGTCAAAGTGATAGATCGAATCCAGCGCCATGATCTTGCCGGTGTATTCGGGATCCGACGGATCCGTCTGGTTGTTGCGCAACGGCCAGAGGCAATCAATATAAACCGACTTTTCCACCAAAATGGCGCCGCTTTCGGTCGAGATCGTGCCGTTGACGGGCGGGTCGAAACTGTAGATGTTGTTCAGTGTGTTTTGATCGGCGGTGCTCATGGTGGCCGCGACCGCATCGCGCAGACGCTTGGCCGCCAGCACCAACGTGTCGTCCACATAGAGATTGTAATCATGCACGTTGCCGGCGCGGAGGCGCGGCACGCAACGATCCCACACGCCCAAGTGCAGGTGATGGAAGGTCATCGAGATGGTCGCGTTGTTCGGGTCGAGATCGTTTTGACCCGCCAAGTGCGTCTTGTCATGCGCTTGCATGATGGTCACGATGTTGGTGGTGCTGTAACCGCGAGTACGAAGGAAATTATACATCGGATAGCTGGACGGACTCTGTTCCAGATAATTGATCTGCTGCCAGACCCAGCTGTTGGTATTGGTGGCACCATCGTCACCGACGTAGTTGCACCAGGAAATGGTGATGCCCGAGCAGCCGGCCTTGGTATCGAGATTGCCGTCGTAGGATTTCGTGAACGTGCAGTGATCCACCCAGATGTTGCTCACCGCGCCGCCGTCGCCAAGCGTGATGAAGTCCCAGTCGTTTCGGTCGTATTGTCCCTTGGTGGCCTCATCCCATTCCCACAGTTGGTCGAATTTGAGATTGCGGACGATGATGTTGCTGCAATTCTTGATGTTCAACTTGGCGTGATGGATGGCCGAACCGTTTGCGGAGAAAATCGTCAAACCGTTCTTCTTTTGGATATCAACGTCACTTTCGCCGGTCACAAGCAACACGGGATGAAGCAACGGTGTTTCACCGGGGCGGAACGGCTCGCTGTTGGTTTTTGCAGAGGCTTCGATTTCATTATAGCCAAGATTGAGGTCGTTCATGATCTCAATGACCTTGACGGTCTTGCTATTGAGCGCGTTCGCAAGGTCGGTCGCAGTAGAAACCTTGGCGTAGTTGGGATCCGTGTCCGCCAGCACGCCGCCGCCTGTGGTTGCCTGGGCAAAGCCAACCAGATTGTACGCGGAAAGAGGCACGGGAATCGTCGGGGTAACTGTAAGCTGCGCGGCATCGCTGGTAGCGACTCCCACGCTGTTGGAAGCCGTGACATAGTAACTGCCATCGGCGGAGGTCTGAATGTTTGCCAGGGTCAGTATGTACGAAGTTGCCCCTGAAATCGGCGCGTTATTATCATACCACTGGTAGCTGATGGGCGCCGTGCCGTCGGCGGACGCTGTCAGCGTGGCGGTGCTACCCGCCAATACCACCTGAGAAGCGGGCTCCGTGCTAAAGACCGGAGCCACGGGGTTTGTATTGACGTTGAGCATCGCGTTGGAGCTGGTAATGGTGCCTGCGAGATTGCTGACCACCACGGAATACGCACCCGCCTCGCCCGGCTGAACATTGGTCAATGTCAACGTGCTGTCCGTCGCTCCGTCCACCACCGTGTTCGTGTTGTAGTACCACTGATAGCTGAACGGCTCGGAGCCGCCGGCTTCCACGGTAAATGTCGCGGTGTCTCCGGGCAAAACGGTTTGGTCTTGCGGCTGCGTGATGATGGAGGGCGCATCGGGAACGGTCACGGACAACTGGGCCACCGCGCTGGTGACCACGCCGTACGCGTTGGACACAACCACGGAGTACCCTCCGGCATCTGTCAACTGCGCGTTTGTGATGGTGATCGATGAACTGGTGGCATTCGTCAGAATCGAGTTCGTGTTGTAATACCACTGGTAGTTCAATGGCAACGTTCCGCTGGCCAACACGCTGAACGAGGCCGTCTGGCTCACGTAGACTTGTTGGTCCTGCACATCTTCCGTGATCGACGGAGCCGTGGCACCGGGGATGTATTCCACTTTGACCTCCTGGAAGATCGTCGTGGTTGCCGCCTCACTCGCCTCTTGTGGACGGATGCCGATCCCGTCAAAATTGAAATTGGTGGCATTGTTGTCGGTCACCGAAGTCAGCAGCGTCGCACCGTTTGTCGCATCCAACCAGGAAACGGTGATCGCCATCACGTTGCTCGCGGTTCGCTGGAAAGCATATTGCAACGTGTAGGTGGTGCCGTTGGCGAACCCACTAAAATTATTCGTATTGCCGGGACCGGTCCCCAAAGACGTGTAGTCACCCGATGTTCCCAGCAGTGAACTGTCTGCCACATTCGAGCGCACACGGATGTCTATCGGAGTGGTGTCGTTGAACGCCGCCCCCATATTCTGGAACAGTGCATATCCCTGAACACCGGCGCCCTGTGTCCCGTTTCCACTGAAGTCCGCGCTCACCCGATTGGAGCCGAATTCATAGATGCCCAACCGAAATCCTTCGGACGTATTCTCCGCAGCCACACCGTTGAATGTAAACGTGATCGTCGTCAGAAGAGTATCGCCCACCGTCAGTTGGACGGGGCTAGCGGCATTGGTCGTGAAATACGAGACCGCCAGGATGGCACTGCTACCGAGCGTAAGTGTCATGGAACCGGTCGTGGCGGTTAGCGCCGAACCGCTTGAGGCATACCACGCGGCGTTTGTCGGTAGGCTGGTATTGTTCCGGTTTCCGTCAGCCCAGGTATCATCCAAGATGACGACGGCATGGCTGGGTATCGCAAGGCTGACCATCGCGGCCATAACAAGAACACTACAAAGAAGATGCTTCATAGAAAACCCTTCTACTGTATGCATACAAGACATACATGGCGCATTAACTCTGTTTCCGTCGCAAGTGACTATACCGCTGATAGTTATCCACTAAGGCCACCGCGGAGAATGGTGCCGGTCACCGATACTCTACTGATACCTTGATTCCCGCTACAAGTCGATGCTGGAAGCGTAGCAAGGCCATTCATTGAGCGAAAACGCTCTCATACGAAGAGATCAGCTCGATGCCGACGCTTCGAGATAATTGCCCCGGCTCCCCCCGCCGTCATTTCTGAGCTGGATCTTTCCAGCCATCCACTTCGGCGTTCTCGGTCAGCAGCGGAGGACCTTCCTTGTTGGTCAACTGGACGTTCTTGAACTGAACACCCTTCGCATTCTTGATTTCCAGCCCTTTTGTCGCGGCGCTGATTTGCACATTTTCGAGCACCACATTGGCGATGGGGCTTTCGGGCAAACCCAGAATGGTGCCCGCCCCACGCTTGGTCGTGGCCTGCAGGTTCCTGATCTGAATATTGTGGAAAACCGGGGTCTTTTCACTGACGGCTTGCGCTGTGTCTTTCTCGGGGGCCGAGCGCTGCACCGCATCCCCGGCAGAGTTGTACATGTAGTAACACGTTAGCGTGATCGCAGGATCAACGTCCTTCATCGTGATATCACTGTAACTGACGTTCTCCACCACACCGCCTTTGCCTCGTTGCGACTTGATGCGAATCCCGTTTTCCGTGCCTTCAAACGTACAGTTTCGCACCTGCACGTTGCGTACTCCGCCGGACGTTTCGCTGCCAATGGACATCCCATGCCCGTGCAGGAACGTGCAATCGGTCACGGTAATGTTCTCGCAGCCGAATTCTTGTCCCTCCACCTTGCGCCCGGACTTAATCGCGACGTTGTCATCTCCCACGTCAATCCGGCATTTTGTGATCAACACATTCCGGCAAATGGTGGGATCGATGGCGTCGGTATTGGCCGCGTGTTCGGGCGCGGTGATCGTCACGTTCGAAATGACCACGCCATCGCAATCAGTAGGAACCAAATGGAATTTGGGAGAGTCTTTGATGGTGATGTTTTCCACCCGCAAGTTCCTGCAGCCGGTCAATACGATCAAATTGGGACGCGGCAACGTGTAGCCCGGCTGTTTTCGGCGGGCTTCCTCAGCCGGTCCCCACCATTTGGCGCCGGACCCGTCGATCACCCCCTGCCCAGTGATGGTGACGTCTTGAAGGTCCTTGCCTCCAATGAACGGCACAAATGTGTTCGGTTTCCCAGCGATCTCGAAATCAGCCCGATCATCGGTCGCCTTGATCACCGCGCCATCATCAATCTGCACCGTCGTCCTGGTGCGCAAGGTAATGGGTTTGCTGAGATAAGTACCCGAGGGAAACTGTACCGTGCCGCCACCGGCCTTCCCGCATTCATCGAGCGCTTTCTGGATCGGTGCGGTATCCAGCGTCTTACCATCCCCTTTGGCGCCAAACTCCCGGACATTCAACACTTTGCTTGACGCGCTGGCGGCCGGCGTGGCGGTATCCGCCGCCCAGCCACTGATGACGGGCAAACATGCCCAGGACAGCAGCAGGCACAGGACCAGGCGAAAAGCCTGTGTCCGCCCTATCGAATCGTTCATGGTTTTCATTCTTGATTCTGATTCCTTTCTCTCAAATGCATTGAATCATTCTTTCACTGCCAACTTCTGTTCCAGCCACGCGATCAGCTTCTCCTTGTACGTCGGGTCGAATTTGTTCCATTCGGCGATCCCATGCGACGCCCCTCTGATGGTCACGATGTCGTTCGTGACGCCGTTTTCCTTGAGCTTCGACACGAACGCGAGGGTTTGGTCGTACGGGACGGTCTTGTCGGCATCGCCCTGGACGAAAAGAAACGGCGGCAGGCCCGGCTTGACGTAGGTGATTGGCGACATTTCCTTCAACAATGCTCTTGTCGCATCATCCACCATTTCGCGGCCAAACAGGACTTGCAGCGATTTGCTGAGGCCGCCACGCCGTTCAGTGTCGGCAACCATATCCGTCGGCGGCGAAAAACCGACTACAGCCTGCACGCGTGTGTCTTCCCCGGCCCGCACAGCAGCCAGACAGGCCAATTGTCCACCGGCCGAATATCCCACCAGGGCGACACGTTGCGGGTCGCCCTTGTACTCCGTGGCGTGGGCCTTGGCCCAGCGAATGGCTGTTTGCACGTCCTCGAAGCAAGCCGGCCAGTGATTCGTCGGCGCCATGCGGTAGTTGATCGAGAACCACGTGAACTCCCCGGACTTTGTCAGCGGTTCCAGGATCACGGCTATGTCCTTGCGCTTGTCGCCACTGGTCCAGCCGCCACCGTGAACCATGACGACCATCGGGAACGGCCCGCTGCCATTAGGGATATGCGCGTCCAACCGCAGGCTTTCACCCGACGCCCGGCCATATTCAATATCCGGTTTGTCTTCGGCGAACACATTACCCCCGAACAAGGCGACCAGCGACAGCACCGCTCGAACCATTGTGATGGAAGCTCTCGTCATGCGACGATTTCTCTTGCACCGAATCAAAACCCTTCCCAGACTGTTTGGGAAGTTGAATCAAAGAGCATTTTCGTGCACCCGATCTTCCTGAGACGAATTGTCCCCGTGGTTGTCATCGACAAGGCGGAAGACGCCGTGCCGCTGGCCGAGGCATTGCTCGCCGGCGGTCTCGACGTGATGGAGGTCACTTTTCGGACACCTGTAGCCGCGGCAGCGATCCGCAGCGTCCGCGAGGCATTCCCCACGATGTTCGTAGGCGCGGGCACGATCCTCGACGAGGATCAACTTCACAGCGCCGTCGATGCGGGCGCGCAATTCGGCATCGCTCCCGGCCTGAACGAGACGATTGTCCTAAAAGCACTGGCCTTGAATCTGCCGTTCGTCCCCGGCGTGATGACCCCCTCCGATGTCGAACGCGGCCTGACCTTGGGGTGCAAGCTCCAGAAGTTTTTCCCCGCCGAAGCCGCCGGTGGTGTGAAGATGCTCCAGGCATTCGCGGGCCCGTTCGGGCCGACCGGCCTGAAATTCATTCCTCTGGGCGGCATCAACACCGCCAATGCCCGCAACTATCTGGCGCTGCCGATCGTCGCGGCCATCGGCGGGTCATGGATGGTCGATCGCAAACTGATTGCGGAGAAGAACTGGAAAAACATCCGCGAGCTGACTGCCGAAGCTGTACGAATCGCGGCTCCATCTGCCGTTTGAGTGGCTAAATCTTGCCGACAGCCCAGTTGGGCGGAGTGGTCGGTTTCGACTGGTCGTGCGCTGCGGGGAAACGTGGCATTGATGGCGTGGGATCCTGACGCGTACCGTCGGTTTCCCTTGGCTCATTCAATGACAGCCAACACTGCCACACGGATTTCAAGCGAAATTGCAGGCCATGCGTCGATGACCTTTTTAGGGTCGAGTGCTAATGTGCCTGAGCTTTGTGAGGCTGGTTGTGTATACAGGCTTTTTGTGTTTTCTTGCAGAATTTTGCGAATGTTCGGTGCTTTCGATTCGTACACGGCGCACCATTCTGATCGTTTTTCAGCCCACGGAGCGTGACGACGGTCGGCCAGTAGCCATCCCTTGAATGAGGTGCAACGCGTGCGATTACCGCGCCCGAGCGCCTTCACCGCGACGCGCGCTCTTTACCGCCGATTGCGCGTCCTGACTGTGCTCCGTGCAGGGCCCGCAATCAACTCTCGCTCCAGCGCCTCATATCGATCGATCACCTGACGCACAAAATGGCGTTTCTCGCTGTACGTGCCGGGGAAGAAGCTGCCTTTGAAACCGGCGATGACCACGTTGCGCAGTTCGCGCGGGGTCATCTTCAGTTTGTCGATGGCAATGAGCAGTTCCTTGGTCACGCTCGTGTTCGACATCGAGCCGGTTGTCGGTGCAGATCGAAACGGACAACTCGTGGTCGAGCATCTGGCGTAGCGGATGGCGAGAGAGGTCCCGCATCCGCGGCAGGGTCTGCGCGTTGCTGGTGAGGCAGACTTCGATGGTGATGCGCTGGCTGGCCACGTACTCGGCCAGATACTGGCTGTACGCTTTCGGGTCGGTGATGTTCGGGTTCTGGATCATCTCGTGCGCGAACAGCCATGTCCCGTGCCCGATGCGATTGGCGTAGCATTTCGTGATCGCCTGGAAAATCGATTCGGGCCCGTACGCTTCGCCCGCGTGCACCGTCTTGCGGATGAAGTGGGAGTGCGCGTACTGATACGCGGCGCTGTGGTCTTCGGCGGGATAGCCCGCCTCCGCCCCGGCCAGGTCGAAGCCGACGACCGGCAACCCCTTGTTGTGCGCCAGGTCCACCGCGGCTCGCGCCAACTCCATCGACGCCGCCGCAAATACCTGTTTCGGGGCCGCGTACGACATCACCTCAAACAACCGCCGATAGTACGGCGACATCGGCGGCACGAAAAACCGCAACGCGCAGGCGATGATGCCAAAGTGAAACGGCACGTCCGCGCCCGAGACGACCGCCCGCGATTGATTGTGGCGCCGGCGCGCGCGCTCCAGTCCGCGGCAGACCGCGCTGACCACCTCTTCCATGTTCAGCCGGTCGTTGACGTGCAACTGCGGCGCAAACCGCACCTCGACGTAGCGGACGCCCTCCGCGAGATTGTCCTCGGCCAACTCAAAGGCAATGCGTTCCAGGCTCTCGGCGGTTTGCATCACCGCGCACGTATAGGCGAATCCTTTCAGGTACTCGGGCAGACTCGCATACGTGTCTTTGAACACCAGCCGCCGCAATCCGTCTTCGCTGTGCGACGGCACCTTCACGCGATGTTCCTTCGCCAATTCGATCAGTGTCGGGATTCGCAGCGAACCGTCCAGATGCAAATGCAGGTCGGTCTTGGGAATGGCGCGCACAAACGCGGGCGCGATCGTCTTATTCACGGGAACCACCTCCGGTCGTTCCAGCCGGGCGAGCACCCTTGCATGGATTCGTTTCTTTTCATTCGCTTGTCTCAGTAACGGAAGCTGCTGTGGCCGACAAACTCCCGCAGGATCGACGTCGGCGGGACCAGATGATCGGAGACGCTGAGAAAACTGGACAGGAACTCCTGCAGCCGCCGCGCCTCTGCGTACTGCGGGTGGTGCGGTTTGACCTCGGCCAGCAACGGCTCCACCAGCGGTTTGAGCACCGCCAGTTCGTAGTCCAGGGCCGAGTTGAACGCGATGTCCGCTGCTTGTTGGTACGGAAATATCCAGGTCCTCTCGCCCTGGCGCACGCTCGGCCACATGCCCAGCGTTTTCAGCGCCGAATTGCCCCGGTAGTTGTTGTCGCGCACCAGCCGCCGCACCAGACGGTTGTCCGTCGTTGAGATCCGGTTGTTCGAATCGAGATTCAACTGGGTCAGCGCGCTGATGTAGATCCGCAATTTGTGCGCGGGCGGCACCGATTGCGTGAGCCGCGGGTTCAGCCCGTGAATGCCCTCGACGAGGACGATTTGGCCGGGTTCGATCCGCAGCTTCTCGCCCCGATACTCGCGGCAGCCCTTCTCGAAATTGAACGTGGGCAAGTCCACCTCTTCGCCCTTGTCCAACCGCATCAGGTGGTCGTTGAACAACGGCAGGTCCACCGTATCGATGCTCTCGAAATCGGGTTCGCCGTTTTTGATCCCGGGGTGTTTGCTCGCGGTTGACGAAGTAATTGTCCACCGAAATGGTCACGGGCCGCAGACCGTCGACGCGCAACTGCACTGCCAGCCGCTTGGCAAACGTGGTCTTGCCCGAGGACGACGGCCCGGCGATCAGGCACCACTTGATCTGGTCCCGGTGTTCGTAAATGTGGTCGGCAATCTGCGCGATCTTTTTCTCGTGGAACGCCTCGGCGATCTTGATGAAATCGCCGATCTCCCGCGTCGCAATGATCTCGTTCAGCCGGCCCACCGTGTTGACGCCGAGAACGCGGCCCCACTCCTTGTGCTCCTGAAAAATCTGGAACAGCTGCGGCTGCGGCTCGAACGGCGGCAGCGTTTTGGGTTTCGCCTGCTCGGGAATCTGCAGTACAAAACCGGGCGGGTACGGAATCAACTTGAACAGCGCCAGCGCGCCCGTGCCCGAGGCCAGCGGACCGTGCGAGAGATCGGAAAAATTCTCGCACCACCACGTGGCGATCTTGGGCGGGTTGCGAAAGCGCAGGAGGTTGTATTTGTCCCACTGTTTCTCCTGTTCGAACCGCTGAACCGCCTCCGTGAACGCGATCTTGCGCATCTCGATGGGAACGTCCCGCTCAACGATGGCCCGCATCCTCTGGTCGATGCTCTGCAATTGCTCGTCGCAAATGCCCGACTTGCCCTCCATCTCGAAACTACAGAAAAAACCCGCGCCCAGCGAGTGCTCGACCGCAAAATGAGCGTCCGGGAACAGTTCCTTGACTGTCTTCGCAAGCAGAAACCAAACCGAGCGGCGGTAAATCTGGAAACCGTGCGGGTCGCCCCGTGTCAGCAGCGTGACGTTGCTGTCGACCTCCAACGGATAGGTGAACGAAACCGCATCGTTGTTGACCAGCGCGCCCACGTAGTCGAGCCCGTCCGGCGAACGGCGTTGGGAAACAACATCGCGGACGGTCGTCCCGGTGGCGCATGGAATCCGTTCGCCATTGTCCAGCGTGACCGTAATGGTATTCAGATTGGTGTTCATCGCGGGCCTTCGCGACCCCCGGGGAAATTTCTTGACCGTTGGGCATGCATGGTTATTTCAAATCTTGGAGGAAACTGTCCTCTTTCGTTCAATGTCTTTCTGTTCTTATACACAATTTTTCATTGACGAGAAACATCTTTTCATCAGTGCCGCTGAGCCCTTACGTATTCAGCATGGCCTACTGGCCTGCACGGTGGAACGACACGAACTGTTGGCCACCTGCGGGGGGCATGTGGACAGTAACGGCGAAGTGCTTTGTCGCAGAATCATATTGTACGGGCAAGGGCTTTCCATCGGCGATGAAGCAACGGGGAAAGGCGTCAGCGAAACCGTGGAGTTTTACAACTTCCGCTGGCGCACTCAGGACGGTGACTTCCATGTTTCCGACGCTCTCGCGGATATCAGCGATTCGTTGCTTGCCAGTCGAGGCAATCTTGTCCTCGTCACCGAGAAACGCGATGCCCGAAGGACCGACCGGCGCGATGATGACAAACCCGTATTGACCGCTTTCCAACAATCCGTGATAGGACTGACCCGCCGGCACCAGCACGCCCTGCTTACGCGTCACGTCATAGGCATATGCGGACGACCCGATACCAAACGAAGCCGGCGTGATTTCCCAGGGGAAATCTGTTTCTCCTGCCGCCATCTTTCCGGGAACGAACGCGAAAGCGTACAGCGTCCGGTGGTCACCGTGGTCGGTGCAGGTCCACGCGGCGAGCGCGCCGTGGTCGCCATGCGCCTCCCGCAAATATGTTTCGTCGGTGGGAACCATTGGCCGGTCGGGTTTGACCAACACGCCATCCGCGCGGGCCGCCGTGTGGATGTTCTCGGGCACTTCCTGGCCCATCGCGTCACCGGTGCCGACCGCGCCGGCGGAAAGCACAGCCACGATCATGTTGCCCGTCTCGCCGCTTTTGAACACGTCGCACCACGGCCAGATGCCCAGTGCGGACGCGAGTTGAGACGTGTAGAGGAAAGGACGCCACTTCCCCGGTTCAAACCGGTCGCCACTGGTACGGATGGTCGTAAGGTTGGAATACTTCGCGCCCTGCAAGAAATGGCGCGGCAACCCCATGCAATACTGCATCACCAAACCGTGCTTCGCGCTTGCCGCGGCCATGCCGTCGGTAAACGCGTCGCCCGCGCCGATCACGCGCCCCAGCTCGCTGTTGACATAAATGCGGTCCAACCAATCTTGCTCGTAACAAACCACTCCGTTGGCCGCGAGATACGCCATTCGATCCTCCCAGTAGGCCGGATCAATCGGCGCCACACCGGAGAATTTGTACTGTTTCTGGTACGGGCTGTCGCGGTCCACCCAGCGGCCATGAACGACCAGCGGCAATCCCAGTTCCTTCTGAAACGGGCTCAGTCCCTGCGGAAACAAGTCAGGGTCGGCCGTGTAATCCATCGTGCCGCCGTATCGGTTCCACCAGCCCGCCGGCAAATCCTGCGCCTTTTTGTCCTTGCCCGGTTTGCCGTCGGGTTCGTTCGTCGATTTCTGATACCACCAACTGTCGAGCTGGAAATAGCCCAGCGCGATGCGTTCCTCCCGATAACGCTCCACCAATTTCAGCAGCGTCCCGCCATACCCCAGAGTCTTGTCATATCGGTAATAATAATCTGCGCCATTGTCCGTCCAGTAACCGTAATACTTCAGTGTCGGATCGCCGTCACACGACGGGCGTTTCTTCTCGTACAGATCGGTCAACACGCGCCCCCACGTCTCGAATGTCTGGCCCACTCCACGTCCCAGAATTAGCAGGCTCTGATGTGTCACCGGCTTCGCCAACGTGCCAATCTCTGGATTCAGCCCGCTGACAATGCTTGTTCGACCGTCACCCGACATGCGCGCCACCAGAAAGTTCGCCGCCGGCGAAATCACCGCTGTGTTCGCCATATCGTCGAACAACAGCCACGGCGTCCCGTTTTCTTCGAGATCGAAACTTGGCGGCGCAAAATTCTTCTCGCCGTAGCTGAACCCGTGCAGACCGGGGGGCAATCCACCAAACGATGGGAACGCCACGTTGGTCACATTCGCCCCGGCGGGCGCGTCCACGGAGAAAAGCACCGCGGGCCGGTCATCGTAACGACGGATGCTTCCCGAGAACTGTCCTCGCCAGCGAAATTTCACCTCTTGAAACGCACCGATGGCATCCTGGCCGGATACGTTCGTAATCTCCTGAACTGGATAGCCCGTGCTTCCGCGGAAGGTCCATCCCTGCGCGCGGCCCCGAATGTGGTACTCACCGTTGGTCTCCACCTGAACACTGATCCCATCCCGCGACTCCGGCAATGCCACCAACGCCCGGCATTCGTCCGCGATGAGCGTTGCCGCCAGAACCGCGAGTCCGACTACGCAACCCGGTTGGATGTTCCGCATGAGTTTGTTCCTTTCCCGTCGCCGCAAGGCCGCGCCAGTCTACCGACAGCTTCGCATCAATATCAAGCCGCCCGCGAGCACGGGCACTTGACTTTCCGAGGTGGCGCTGGCAGATTTGCGCACGGCAACATGAAGCGGCGTGGCGTAACGTGGATCGTTTCCCTCCTGTACCTGAGCGTCGCGCTCTATTTCGGCGTCGTCCATCACCATGAGGACCAATGTGGCCTGAACGAACCCGACCACTGCGGCGCCTGCCAATGGGCCATGGCCGTTACGTCCGACGTGCCGGTCGTGGTTATTCTCCCGATCGTAGCGCTGGTGTTTGTGGATACGCAGCCGCGCATCGATCATTTTCATCCGCTGTCCGTTTTTGCCGCGGCCACCGCCAGCCGCGCTCCCCCTGCTTCCCCGGCATAATCCAGGCATCCAGATCGCCCCGCGGCATTGAGCGGGTGCGCACGCTCGCACATGGAATTCATGGACAAGTCTGCGCTCCAATTCTCTGCCGCAGTGACCCGCCGCCTTTTTTTGAAAGACGGGTCGAAGGAGCGACTTTCGCAGACCAAAGAATGAACGGGTTTCTCCTGCCCGCATTCCAGGTATGTGAACCTGTCAAGCCAGGAGAGGAAACCTTTGTTTAAATGGAATAAGAAATGAAATCGAACTTCGAGCCACACACCGTTCGGCTCGGCGAATGGGCACGCCCCGGTCTCGCCTGCGCGTGTGTCGCAGCGATCGCAAGCGCCTTGTTGGTTTGCACCCATGTCGTTCTGGCGCAAACCGACAATCCACCCGACGCCGCCACTCCCGTAGCGGCACCGACCAATAATCCGACGGCGACACCCGTCGTCCCCGTCCCGCCCGAATCCCCCATTATCGTCACCCCTCCGGTGGAGACTCCGCTTCCAATCAGCAGTCCACCGGTCGCCGCTGTTCCCGCATCCACGGAAACGAACGCTCCCGTGGTCGCGTACGCCCCGGTGACTTCTGGCAGTTCCACCAACGTATCGACGCTCCCCGAGGTGACGGTCTACGGCAAATTGGACCAGGCCCGCAGCCAGATTCTGCCGGATCTGGGGGCGACGGCCTACTCGGTGAGCCAGGCGCAAATCGAGTCGGAAGCGCAGGGCGAGAATGCGCCGTTCAATCAAGTGGTCTTGCGCGCGCCGGGTGTCGCGCAGGATTCGGCGGTGAACGGAGACCTGCACGTTCGCGGCGAACACGCGAACCTGCAATACCGCATCAACGACGTGTTGCTGCCGGAAGGCATCACGGGGTTCGGATTGGAACTCGATCCGCGGTTTGTTAACAGCATGGAACTCATCACCGGGTCATTGCCGGCGCAATATGGTTTCCGCACCGCGGGCATTGTGGACATCCAGACCAAGGACGGATTCGAGAACGGCGGCGAGGCGGACATGTATGGCGGATCGTACGACACGCTCCGGCCGAGTTTTGAATACGGCGGCACGCAAGGGAAACTGAGCTACTTCGTGGACGGCAGTTACGACCAAAACGGCATCGGCATCGAGAATCCGACTGACAGCGCGATTCCGATTCATGATAACACGGACCAGTACAAGGGGTTCACGTATTTGTCCTATATCCTGGATGACACCAGCCGCGTCAGCCTCATGGGAAGCGCATCCTACAGTGCGTATCAAATCCCCAACGCACCGGGAAACACCAATGCCGCGTTTGCGAATGCGCCCGGCCAGCCGGCGACGTTCAATTCCGCCGATTTGAATGAGAACCAGGACGAGCAGAATTACTACGGTGTGTTGGCCTACCAAAAATCCGCGGGCGATTTGAACTTTCAGGCCGCCGCCTACGGTCGCTACAGCGGCGTGCATTTCCTGCCCGATCCCACGGGGGACCTCTACTTCAACGGAGTGGCCACCGACGTGAATCGATCGCTCGATTCGGGCGGCGTGCAAGCCGATGGCAGTTATGTCCTCAACGATCAACACACCTTGCGCGCTGGTGTGATGGTCTTGCAGGAATCCCTGGCATCCGACACGACAACGACGGTCTATCCAACCAACAGCAGTGGCGCTGTGTCGGGATCGGCGTTTCCCATCGTCCAGGATGGCCACCAACACGCGACGTTCTTCGGCGTGTACCTGCAGGATGAATGGAAAATCGTGCCGAAACTCACACTCAACTTTGGCGGGCGCTTTGACTTGTATTCCTCTTCGTTCGACAAGGAAAATCAGGTCAGCCCGCGCGCCAACCTGATCTACCAAGCGACGACCAATACCACGTTGCACGCCGGGTATTCGCGGTATTTCACGCCGCCGCCACTGGAAAATGTGCCGGCGACGGACGTGTCGCAATTCAAAGGCACGTCGAACGAGTCCGCAACGACCCAGGACGATCCGGTCAAGGCCGAGCGCGCGAATTACTTCGACGCCGGCATCAGCCAGAAACTCGCGCCGGGGCTGCAAGTGGGCGTGGATGGTTATTACAAACACGCCCAAAACCAACTGGATGACGGGCTGTTCGGGCAGTCGCTGATTCTCTCGGCATTCAACTATCGACTGGGCCAGGTGTATGGGGTGGAATTCACCGGCAGCTACGCGACCGGTGGCTTCTCCTCCTATGCGAATGTCGCCTACTCAGTGGCTCAGGGGAAGGATTGGAACTCGTCTCAATTCCTGTTTTCTCCCAACGACCTGACGTATGTCCAAAACCATTGGATCTACCTCGACCACGATCAGCGTATCAGCGGCTCCTTTGGCGCGGCGTACACGTGGAAAGAAGTGCACGGCGGCACGCACGTGTACATGGACGCGATCTACGGCAGCGGTCTGCGACAGGACGGGGGGGGATTTGAATCCAACGATCCGACCGCGCTTATTCCCAATGGCTCCAACGTACCGGAGTACTACTCAATAAACATGGGCGTGGAACAAGACATGAAGCTGGACAAGACACGGGTGTTGAAGGCCCGGTTGGATATTGTGAATATCACGGACAATTCGTATGAACTCCGCAGCGGCACCGGCGTCGGCGTCAACGCTGCCCAATACGGCATGCGCCGTGGTATATTCGGCTCGCTCGGGTTAGCATTCTGAAATGGAGAATAGTCATTTGTGAATGCCAAAAGTACCATTCAGTTCGTCGGGCCGCCGGTAACGGCGCGCCCGACGGACTCGATCGCTCACATCGGTATGGAGTCAAGCGACGACACGTCCCTCATCCCCGTGGTAACGTTTGTGATATGGATGGTCTGCTTGGCCGTGGGATACCTCGGGTTCCGGCTGCCATACTCCCGCGGCCGCCGCTTCGTTAAGGCACCCGAACCGGTCAAGGTGGAAAAACTGTTTGTGCAACTGGGCAAGGAAACCATTGTGCCAACAGAGAACGAACGCCAGCCTGCCAACGGCGGGTCCTCAACGGCCTTGCCGTCTGATGAAATGGCTCCACCGGCGATTCCCGTTGCGGAACCGTCCCCCGCCATCGCGTTCGCCGTACCCGTGGAAGGCGCCACACGCGTTGTTCCCTTCGACCAGGCGGCGTACGGCCGGCCGTCAAAGCCCGTCCCGTCCGTCCAACGACTCACGTTCGGCGTTGGTGAGGGACAACAGGCTTCTCCGGAGTATCCGCGAGAGGCGATTGAGCAACACCAGGAAGGCACCGTGGTTATCCGCCTTGTCGTCGGTGAGAGCGGCCTGGTCACCTCCGCCGAAGTGATCCAACCCTGTCCCTGGCCGTTACTAAACGAATCCGCTGTCCGGACTGTTCGCCACCAGTGGCGGTTCGCTCCAGGCAACGCGCGTGTTTACGACGTACCGATTCACTTTCAAATCACCTCCCAATGAAAGACCTCCATCTATGATGCCTATACTGCTCGCCAATATTGTCGTGGATTTCTTCTTCAAAGGCGGCCCGGTCATGTGGCCAATTCTCCTCGCGTTTCTCGCCGCCCTCGTGGTGATTGTCGAGCGCGCACTCTGGTGGACCAGTCTTCGTCGCCGGGCGAGACTCCCGGTCGTTGCACGAGGCGTTTGACGCCATTGCGGACGGCGATTTCGACCGCGCGGTACAAATGACGACTGCCACCGACGATCCATTCCTGAGCACGGTCCACGAAGGCCTGTTGCACGCGCATTCGTCGCTGCTCGGGGCCATGCAATTGCGCGCCAACGACGAGATCGAGAAAGCGGAAAAATACGTCTGGATCCTCGGCACCCTGATCACGCTGGCCCCGCTGCTCGGGCTGCTCGGCACGGTCACCGGCATCATGCGATCGTTCAGCTTCGTCGGCCAGGAAGAGCTGGCGGCGGTGAAAGTCAGCGGTGGTATCGCTGAAGCCCTGATTGCCACGGCGTGCGGTTTGGGCACGGCGATTCTTTGCCTGCTGCCATTCAATTTCTACAACCACCGACTGGCGCGGTTCCGATCTCGACTGGAACAAACCATCAATCATGTCGAGTTGGTCGTCGAATCAGCCAAACATCACGGCTACGATCTTGAGGAATTTGCCCGGCAACGCGCCAAGCGCGCCCAAGCCGAGGGACGCCCCATGTCGACACCCAAATTCCGATCCTGAGGTGCCCCCATGCCGCTGAAACTTGGCCCCAAACAATCATCCGAATCCGACGCACGGATTGAAATCATCCCGTTGATCGACATCATGTTCTTTCTGCTCGCCAGTTTCATGCTGGTGAGCCTGAGCATGGTCAATCTGAAAAGTGTCAAGGTCAACCTGCCAACAGCGACTAGGGCAACACTCGATACAAAGAACGATTTTGCGAGCATCTCGGTGGATAAAGACGGCGCGCTGTACCTTGACAAGCAACCCGTCGGCCCGAACGAGTTGGTGTTGCGGTTGAATGCCTGGCATCACACCAATGAAAACCTCCGCGTGTTCATTAGTGGCGACCAGGACGTCCGCTATGGCGCGGTCGTCCATGTGCTCGATCTGGTGCGAGCGACGGGCATCCAGAAAGTCGCCTTTGAAATTTGCGAGCCGACACCCGCGCAGCCATGAATGGTCAGCTAAAATACGTGAATCTTATCGGCGTCGTGGCGCTGGCGTGCCTGTGCGTCACTCAATGGCTGCACGACCGGCGCTTGAACCTCGAAATCAAACGCCTTGATCAGGTGCGCTTGGAACAGTCCGCAAAGATCGACGATCAAGCCAACCAGTTGAAGGGATTGAACGAGGATCTCGATCAACTGAAAGCGTCGCTTTCCGCCGAGCGGGACCTCCGGTCTCAAATCGAACAGAAATTCGGGACGGCCGAAGCCGCCAACGAGCAACTGACCTTGGAACGGGATCAACTCAAGGGCGCGATTACAAACTGGGCGAATGCCGTGGCACTACGCGACGAGCGCATGAAGGAAGCCAACGCGCGGATTGAAGAACTGGCCGCCGACTTGAACGCCAGCATCCGCAAGTACAACGAGTTGGTCACCAATTACAACGCTGCCGTGAAGGCACTCGGTGGGACGCGCGGTCAAACTGGCAAGCCGGATTGATCCGGGGATTGTATTGTCGGATAATTTATCGTTGGCGCATTTCCGCCAGGAGTAATGCGCGTGGTGTTCGTGTTTTCCGGATCGCCGGGAGGATCAGGTGCTGGCTACCGGCTCGTATCGTGCCGGGAAAATCTGGCGAATGAGTTGCTGCGCTTCTTCTTTCCGTAGAGGTTTATGAAGGTAGCCCTCAATGGAATGTTGACGGATGATTTGCCGCAGCCGCATTTCATCCGCACCGGAAAGAGGAGCACTTTGATCTCGGGATTAAGCTTTCGCAGGTGATCGACCGTCGCGCCACCGTCCAAGGTGGGCATAAAATAATCCACCAGCACCAGATCGATTGTGTCCTTTTCGCGCGCGTACTTCTCGAGCGCCTTTACCGAGTTGCATGAGATTTGGATGGTGCATCCCAGCCGTTCCAGGACACATTTGGCCAACATCGCGTTGATGTTGTCATCATCAATAATCAAGATGCGGATGTCGGCAAGGTCCGCCCCGTTTCTTGCTGGTTCGCTTGGTTCCATGATTTGCCTTTCTACTGTGCGCGGCCCCCCGCATCAAATGTCTTCGCCTCAATCCGAGCACCTCGCGTGCCACGCAGTGCCTTCTGCCACAACAGCTTCAGCAGTAAAGCACCAACGTATCCATCCCCTCGGTTCCTTTTTGACGCTGTTACGGTGGAATACCCCTTGCTTCATTTCTCCTCTGTTTATGGAGGCGATCAATACCATAACACGCGGCGCGGTCCTGGCAATCGACGACGAACCCGAACTCTTGGAGATCGTCCGCGGCTGTCTGGAACCCGCCGGATTTCAGGTCTACACCGCATCCAGCGCCAAAGAGGGGGTCGATTTTTACGAGAAGAACTGGCAGAACATCAAGCTGGTTTTACTCGACTTCCTGATGCCGGAGATGACAGGGGATCTCGTCTTTGAATGTTTAAAGCGCCAGAACCCCGAGGTGCGCACCATTCTGCTGACTGGCTGCGAAGACAACGTCGCGCAACGGATGTTTCAAGAGGGGCTTTTCGGGTACATCCACAAGCCGTTCCATTTTGAGGACTTCATCCAGCGCGTGCACGAGGCAGTTGATACGGTCTGAATCGTGCGCTTTCAGAAGTTCACGACAACCTGTACGGCATCACGAATCGAACGAGTTGCCACACTCACGCGAGTTGTACGAGTGCTCTCCTGATAGTCTGTCGTGGCCCGTTTGCCGTTGACGGAAACGGCGTGCGGTTTACCAGTCTCAGGCAATTCCACCACATACGACCGCTTCTGAACTTGCCCCGCGTAACTGCCCTTTGACGGTGATATGCTTATCGTGATTTCGTTGCCGGAACGCCGATACGTCAGGAGGGTTTGTGAATTTTCACCTTTCGAGTACGCCGTCGTCACACCATCGTCCTCATAGAGCGTCGTGCTGGTGCTCACGCCATCCGGGCCCGGATAGCAGAGAACCACCAAATTCGTCAGCGGAGCCGTGGTCATCCGTGGTGAATAAGGCTGCAACGGAATCGGCACGCCGCCCTTCACGTACAGCGGGAACCGATTGATGTCTGCCGAAACGGTCTCGGTTCGTTCCCCTGAAAAATGCTGGCCGCTGAACCAGTCGTACCAATCTCCCGCCGGGAACCACACGACTTGCCGCGCCAGCTTGTCCGGCCCTTCCCCGGGGGTTGTGATGGGTGCGACCAGCAGACTATCGCCGAAGAAATACTGTTGTGGGTGATGATAGGCTTCATCGTTGGTGGGGTACTCGATGTACATCGGTCGGTTCAGTGGCACCGATTCCGAGCAGCTTTGCCATATGCTCGAGTAGATGTACGGGAACAACTCCGACCGCAAATGAAACGCCAGGCGCATTGAGTCCTCCGCTTGGTGGCCGTATGTCCAGGGTCGGCGATCCATGTCCGGTTTGCGCGTGGAATGCGAGCGGAGGGCCGCCGAGGTCGCGCCAAATTGGACCCAGCGCACGTAGCTCTCCTCGTTACGGCCGCCCATGTGTCCGCCGATGTCGTGCGACCAGAAAAAGCACCCGATATTCCCGGCGGTGGACGTGAACGGCACTTCAAACGTCAGCATTTCCCAGCCCGTGTCAGCGTCACCCGAGAAGTGGATCGGATGGCGATGATCGCCCCAGCCCGCCCAACGGCTGAATGACTGGCCGCGCAGACCGTTGCGGCCAGTGTAGCGATAGTAATACTCATTGAGCCAGGAGAGATTGGACAATTGCGGCAGGCTACGCGTGCAAGGGAATTGTTGCCAGTCCAACCACCAAAAATCCACGCCCTCACGCTCATGGGGCTCGTGCGTATACTGAAACAAGGTGTCCAAGTATTTCTTGTTGGCCGCATCGTACGGCAGCGTCGCTCCGGTTGACGGATCCTCGCCCATCGCGCGCATGAACGGCTCATACATGTCCTCCTGCGGGCCGACACCATCGGCCGGATGCACATTCAAGGTAACGTGCAGCCCTTGCTGGTGAAACCATTGCAACAACTCCTCGGCGTCGGGCAGCAAGTCGCGGTTCCACGACCAGCCGGTCCATCCGCTCTTATGCCAATCCATGTCCATGACGATTACATCGAGCGGAAAATCGTGCTGAGCATACTCCTCGACAATCTGATGGTAATCCTTCGACGAGTACGGCCAATACCGCGAGTACCAGGCACCCAACACGTATTTTCGCGGAAGTGGCACCGCCCCGCCAATGCGCGTCAGCGCTTTCAAGCCCGCCTTGTAGTCCGTTCCGTAACCGAACAAATACCAGTCCGTGTTTCCATTGTCCGGGCGCTCCTCCACCCAATCGTCCGTCAGAAGGTGTGTCGACGAGTCATCCAGCAGATACCAACCATCTCGCGCCAGCACGCCGTCACCCAGATCGACCGGGCCTTTCACGCGATCCAGCGTGCGAATCGTCCCCCCCAGGTTCTGCTGGTTCGGCAGACCGGGCCACCAATCGACCCATTCGGCGCCCCGCGCAATGCGCGCCCGCAAATTCCCCTGGTTGAAGGGTTCATCGTCGGGTCGGTACTGTAATCGGATCTTTCCGGTGTCGATAATCACGTTGCTGCCGTCGCGGCTCAACTTGAAACCACGCCAAACCGCATCACGCCCCACAGCAAACATGGATTTCGCATCCACGAACTTCCCGTCCGTCGCGTATTCGATCCGGATGCACTCGGGAGCAATGACCGTGAACCGCGCCTTGCCGACCACGACCTTCGCATCCGGCTGGTCCGCACGCGCCAAGACCGCCGCCAGCAGGAACACAATGACGAGAAGCCGTTTCACGATTCCCGAATTAGAACAGATCGGGTCGCCGGACGCAATTTCGCTCGACACCGTGTAACTGAACTTGGCCGAGATGCGCCACGGTGTTACAGTGGCAGGGACATGAAGCGGTCCTGGTCGGCAATCTTATTCACCGCGATCCTTGGCCTCGTCACGAGCGGCTGCAATACTGCCGCGCCCGCTCCCTATTACAGCAGCCGCCGGGACCTGCTTGGGCAACCGGCAACAACAACTCCTCCGAACTCGATCAATCAACGCCTGTCCGGCTCCCCGCCGGCGCCGCCAAATCAGGACGCGGTGCCGTCAACAAATTCGCCGCCTCGTCAGACGCAGTGAAGCACGTTATGGATTGCTCGGTACTTGGCGGGCGTCGAAGCCACGAGCCAGCATTTCGCCCCTACGGCCATCGGTTTCCAACCAAGGATATGCCACGTTGGACGCCTTTGCGCTTTCCAAACCGATCATGGCCAGAAACTGCCCCTTCCGTCCGGCATCGTACGTGTGGTAACCTTGGCTTGGGTCACGGCTATGCAAAGCGCACTCACTTCCAATCCGCTTCGCGAAGGCATCAGCACACGGCAGGCGCCGGAACCGCGTGCGCTTGTCATCTTCGGTGCTACCGGCGACCTCACCCACCGCAAGCTCGTCCCCGCGCTCTACAACCTCGCCCACGAAGGCCAACTTCCCCAGTCCTTCGTCGTCGTCGGCTTTGCGCGCCGCCCGAAAACGCATGATCAGTTCCGCGCCGAGTTGCGCGACGCCGTCGCGCAATTTTCGCGCTTCCAACCGATCAATCCCGCCGTGTGGGACTCGCTGGCCCAGGCGATTTTTTATCATCAATCCGAATTTGGCGACGCCCAAGGGTATAAGTCGCTCGACGGATTGCTTAAGAAACTGGATGCCGAGCGTGGGACGGCCGGTAATCGTCTATTCTATCTGGCCACGGCTCCGACAGAGTTTATCGGCATCATCGAACAACTGGGGGCGAACGGCCTCGTCCAGTCGGGCTCAGGTCCGGGTGCGCGACAACGCATCATCGTGGAAAAGCCCTTCGGCCGCAGCCTGCCCACCGCGGAGGAATTGAACCACGTGTTGGCCGATGTCTTCGACGAACAGCATATCTTCCGCATCGACCACTACCTCGGCAAGGAGACCGTCCAGAACATCCTTGCCCTGCGGTTTGCCAACGAGATTTTCGAACCGCTCTGGAACCAGAAATACATCGACCACGTGCAAATCACAGTGGCCGAATCGTTGGGCGTCGAAGGTCGGGGCGGCTACTACGACCAGTCGGGCGCCCTCCGCGACATGGTGCAAAACCACATGATGCAGTTGCTCTCGCTTGTGGCCATGGAGCCGCCCACCGCGCTCGAAGCCGAGGTCATCCACGACGAAAAAGTGAAAGTCCTCCGCGCGATCCGGCCGATCACACCCGACCAGGTCCAGCAGTTCACCGTCCGGGGCCAGTACGCGAGCGGGTCGATGGCCGGGAAACCCGTGCCCGGTTATCAGGAAGAAACGAATGTCGCTCCCGGCTCACGCACCGAGAACGTTTGTCGCCTTGAAATTGTTCGTCGACAACTGGCGCTGGGCTGGCGTGCCCTTCTACCTCCGGCACGGCAAACGCCTCCCGAAGGGCGTCGCCGAGATCGCCATCCAGTTCAAGGCGCCACCCGCGGTGCTGTTCGCCGCCGAATCGCCCGAGCCGCTACGGCCGAATGCGCTCGTGCTCCGCATCCAACCCGACGAAGGCATCGCCATCCGCATGAACGCCAAGGTGCCCGGCAACGTGATCAATTTGCAACCCGTGAAGATGGATTTCCGCTACGGCGGCAGCTTCGGCGCGCGCTCGCCCGAAGCCTACGAACGACTGCTGCACGATGCCATTGTCGGCGACTCGACGTTGTTCACCCGGCGTGACGAGGTGGAACGTTCCTGGAAAATCATCGACGCGATCATCGCTGGCTGGGATGCGTCGCCCGCGCCGTTCCCGTACGAATCGGGCACATGGGGCCCGCCCGAGGCCGATGAATTCATCGAGCGCGATGGACGAGAATGGAGACGCCCCTAACCATGCCCAACAGCGCCCAACTCGAGACCTTCGCGGCCGGCGTCGAAACGGCCGTGGATGTGGCGCAGATCGAGCGCCAGCTTCACGAACTCTGGCAGCTCGCCGGCGAATCGGAAAAGGACCCGACGCAACGCCAGATCACCCGGGCCTGCTTGTTTAACTTCGTCGTGCTCGCGGAAACCGATGCGGAGGCCGCGCACGCCAGTGAGGTGATCAGTGCGCTCACGAGTCATCACCCCTGCCGGGCGATCGTGCTCTCCGTGGCATCGAGCACATCCCTATCGGAATTGTCCGCGTCGATCTCCGCCCATTGCCATCTTGCCGGCACGGGGCAGAAGCAGGTGTGTTGCGAGCAAATCGCCATTCATGCGAGCGGCCAGAGCGTCGCGCACCTTGGTTCGGCGGTGTTGCCATTGCTGGAATCAGATCTCCCGACGATTGTGTGGTGGCCGGGCGACTTCCTGACACGAATCGATCTGTTTCGCCGCCTCGTCGCTGTGGCCGACCGGATCATCTACGACACCTCGGCCTGGCCGAATCCGCAACCGCAGCTTGCCGGTCTCGTGCGCATCCTCACGGAATATCCGCGCTGCAGTTTTACCGACTTGAGTTGGACCCGGCTGGGGTTGTGGCGCAAGCTCGCTGCCGAGTTTTTCGACGAACCGCACTGTTGCGCCGAACTGGCCCAGATCCGCGCCGTCGACATCGCGCATGGGCGCGGACCGGGCGCCGGCTTGCGCGCGTTGCTGTACGGCTCCTGGTTCGCGGCCCAGCTCCGATGGCCTCTGCCAGAAGCCAGGGCCCGAATCCATCTGTCCGAGCGCGACGACCGTGATGCGACGTTGGTGGGGATCTTGTCCATCGCCATCAAAACCGGCGACGCGACATTCTCCATCCGCAAGAATCACGGGGAAAGCACTGCCAGCGCGACTGTCGACATGCCCCACGCGTGCGGGTTGCCGCGCAAGCGTGCGTTCTGGCCCGCGGATGACGCATCGCTTTTGTCACAGGAGCTCGACAGTCCCGCTCGGGACCCGGTCTATGAGAAGGCGCTGGCGATCGCCGCGGCGCTGTTGGAAACCGATCGCCGGTAAACAAAGCCGACAACCCCAAGGTTGTGCGCGTTGAGCAGAGAGTAAATCTGCATACTGCCGACGTCCCAAAGTCCAGCCGTCACCACACCCGTCCTTCTCAACATTTTTTGCGTTGCCCTGCAAAGGAGAATGCATTAAAAACCCGAATCGGGGACGTTTGTAACGAAAAAGAGGAGGTAATGAAACGGTCGTTCTTGATTTGCGCCCTTTTTCTGGGCGCTTGTATCAGTCAACCCGCGCTCTCGCGCGGGCAATCCATCTCGCCGGTCGGCACATGGCAGGTCAGCATTTTGGGCTCCGAAAAGGCACCGTGATGATGACATTTTCCAATAATTTCATCGTCAGCGGCTACGGCATCACCCCGAAGATAATTCGGGTTCATCACCCTGGCGGGCAATTGGAGCGTCAACAGCAAGGGCGACGTCGTCGTCGCCTACATCCAAACGGTCAACGGCGCCGGCTCGGCGTTCACTCTCACCGCCCACATGCTGTCTTCCGTTCGGTTCCGGGGCAAGGCCACGGGCAGCAGCGGCGGATATCGGTGCAAGGGCGAGCAACCCGAGAGTTTTCCTGATGATTTGAGCGGTTCGTGGAACGCCGCAGTCAAACGAAGTGGGAAAGCCCTCAACGAGTCGTTTACCGCGACCGCCTCCTCCAATTACCCGGCCGTCTTCGACGTTACCGGGCAGGGCTCGAGCGAGGCGGGTTCGTTCACTCTCTCTGGCACGATCATTGTCTCGTCGGAGAACAAGGTGAACGCGGCCCTCGACCGGACGTTTGGGACCGACACCCAGCGCAGTTCCCTGTCCGGGGTGTTCAAGCAGACGCAATCCAAAATGGTGCTGGAAGGCAAGGACGACACCGGCGCGCACCTGTCCGAGATCGCTGTACGGTAACGCGCGCTCTTTAGATGTCCGCTACCAGATCGCGGACGCGCACGTGTAGGGCTTTGGCGACACGGTAGAGAGGGTCTAGCGAGATCGAGTACTCGCCACGTTCGACCTCGCCGATGTAATTCGGGTGGAGTTCTGCCAATTCCGCAAGTTTCTCCTGGGTAAGGCCCGCTCTCCTTCGGTGAGTGCGGATTGCTTCCCCGACAGCCTTGCGATGTTTCGGTACAACCGTCACAAGCTAGTTAAACAATCAGGAAAGGTCGGGCTGTTCCAGAGTGTTAACTGTGTTTTGTGTAGACACCCTCGGCGGTTCGTGTATCCTTCGGACTGCCCCTCCACGAGTTGTGCGCAGAGGCGGTTTCTATGGAGAAGCGGACCGGAGTCGCAGGGCGATTGCATTTTGATTCTTAAGGGGGGTGCGAAAGGAATTCTTTGTAAGTGGGCCGGTGGAGCCGGTTTGCGACGACAAGTTTTTGCTTCCGGTTTCCGGGGATTTGTGGTGGAAGATGGGGATGCAAAACCAACGATCCTCGTTCCGCAATTTGAAAGACCACTTCGCTCCACTACCCGACCCGCGCGTCGGCCCGGCCAAGCGCCACGAGTTGCTGGATATCCTGATGATCGCCGTCTGCGCCATGCTCTGCGGTGCGGAGGGCTTCACCGAAATCGCCCAGTGCGGTCGGTGCAAGGCCGAGTGGTTCAAAAGCTGGCTGGCGTTGCCGCACGGCATTCCCTCGCACGACACCTTCAACCGTGTGTTCGGGCTCATTGATCCGGCGAAGTTTCGGGACTGTTTCCTGGCGTGGACGCAAAGCCTGCGCCAGGTCGTCGTCGGCGAATTGGTGGCGTTGGATGGCAAGACGCTGCGGCACAGTCGGGCGCGCGGGCACGGGCCGATCCACCTGGTCAACGTCTGGGCGGCCCGGAATCGCTTGGTGCTGGGGCAACTGAAGGTGGACGACCACAGCAACGAGATCACCGCACTGCCCCCGCTGCTCCGGGCGCTGGAATTGGCCGGCTGTGTGGTGACGGTGGACGCGATGGGCTGCCAAAAGACCGTGGCCAAAGAGATTCACGAGGCCGATGCCGACTACGTGCTGGCACTGAAAGGCAATCAGGGCACGCTGCACGCCGAAGTCCAAGCGTTTCTGGACGACGCCCACGCGCGCGGTTTTGCTGGCCTCGCCCATCAATTCACCCAGACCCTGGAGAAGGATCACGGGCGCATCGAGACCCGTCGCTATTGGATTACCGAAGCGATCGCTTGGCTGGCCGACAGGCCCCAGTGGGAAGCCTTACGCAGCGTCGGGATGGTCGAAGCAGTGCGGGAGGTGCAGGGGAAATCGACGACGCAGCGGCGCTACTATCTCAGCAGCCTGCCGGCGCAGGTCGAGCGGTTTGCGGCGGCGGTGCGCGGCCACTGGGAGATCGAGAATTGCCTGCACTGGGTGCTGGACGTGCAGATGGGCGAAGACCGCTGCGCCGTGCGCCAGCAGAACGCGGCGCAGAACCTGGCCACGCTGCGGGCCTTATGCCTGAACCAACTGCGCCGCGACCAGCGAGTCAAACTCGGCATCCGCGCCAAACAAAAGGCCGCCGGCTGGGACCACCAGTACCTCGCCTCCCTGCTCAACTTCTAAATGCAATCGCCCTGGAATTCAGTTGACAGTCAGGTGATTTGTTTGATGTACTGGGCAATTGGGGGGGGAGATTGAGATACAGCGTCTCGTCTGCGTTTTCTCTTCCTACCTTTCCAGAATCGCAGGCGCACTGACATTCCAACAACTTGGGGGGAGACAATGAAGTTTTCTGATTCGTGGCTATTTCGAGGATTCCTTGCCGTTCTGTTGCTGGCCGGAAACGCACACGCCAGCACTCTTTTCTTCGATAACTTCCAACAATTTCCCGGTCGGCACGGTGCTGTCTGGAACGAATTACGACCCGAACGTCGGCGCGTACGTCACCATTACGAACAACGACAGCACACCGAATTCGACGATGGTGGTAGCGTCGAATTTCCTGGGCAGCACCCAGGCGTTTTTTAAGCCTGGCACCGTCCCGTACTCGGAGAACTACGAAGGCGATCTCGCCGTAACGCAGACCGATCAGGTTCTGATCTTGAGCTTCACGTTGTGGATTCCCGCCACGAAAACCTCCGGCCACTACGGCGGGTTCCTCGTGAACTTGCTGACGTTCGGACGTTAATTCCAACGAGAACGATACGCCGTTGCTCTTCATCAACGATGATGGCCGGGTCGTCGTGTTTACCAACACTCCGTCGATCAGTCCCCTGGACCTGCCCTTCGAGCAAATTGGCACTTGGAGCGCCTTCAAAAACACCGTCATGACCAATGTGCTGGTGTTGAATTATCCCGCGGGCACATTTTCCTTTTCCATGAATGGCACGGTATTGACAGACATGGCGATCCCCGGCTTCTTCACCAACCTCCTCGACGCCGTGCGCCTGCAAGCCTTCGAGGGCTTCACCAATTCCGGCATCGCCTCGCTGGGCAACAGCTTCGCCCTCGGCAACGTCCAGCTCACCGCCCCAACCAGCCCGACCAATCAGGACGTCGCCGCTTACATAGCAGCGGCCAAGGGCCAGGAGTTGAACCAGCTCTCGTCGGGCGCGCCCACGTTGTCGGCAACCGGGTTCGCGTTCCACGCCGAGATCGATGGCACCGGCTCGAATACGGTCCTCAGCGCCACCGACCAGGTTCCGGGCGGCAGCAACGTCGTTCTATCGCTGGATGGCCCCGGGAGTCCCGAGGCCGAGTTCAACGCGGCGTTTACAAACAAAGCGGCCCTGGACGCCGCGTTCTCAGACAGCCTCTACACCATGACCATCGGCACCGCAGACGACGGGACGTTCACCCCCGCGATGAGTCTGCCCGGCGACGACTATCCCAACCCGCCGCAGCTACTGAATTTCGATGCGGCCCAGGTGATCTACGCCTCGACCAACTTCGATTTCGTGTGGGGATCATTCACCAACGGGACCACGAATGATATCGTCCGCTTCGAGCTCGACGACCAATTTGGCAACGCGATCACCAATTCGCCTGACTTCGGAGAGCCCGGGCAGTTGGACGGGACGGTAACGAATTTCCTCGTTGCCCCGGGGACGTTGACACCGGGATCCACCAATACGGGGTCCCTGCTGTTCGTTAAGGTGCTGACCCGCGACACCAACAGCGTACCGGGCGCCCTCGGCGTGACCGGCTGACTTCGAACAGACCCAGTTCAGCGTCCTGGCCGGCGGCACCACCGTCTGCGTGTTTGCCATCAGTCCGACCAACGCGGTCTTTACCGCCGCCGGGCGGCTCCGGCGGGGTCAACATCACCGCGCAGGACGGCTGCGCCTGGACAGCCACCACCAACAACAGCTTCATCACGATCAACTCGGGCAGCAGCGGTTCCGGCAACGGCTCGGTCAGTTATTCGGTGGCGGCCACCACCAATTTCAGCGGGCTGAGCGGCTCGATGACCATCGCCGGACAGACGTTCACCATCGTCCAAACCGGCGTGGGCTGCACCTTCTTGCTCGATTCGACCAGCGCCAGCTACGGCGCGGCGGGAGGATCCAGCAACGTTCTGGTCACCGCCAACGCGACCAACGACTGCGTCTGGACGGCTGTCAGCAACAGCGGCTTCATCACGATCAACTCCGGCAGCAGCGGCTCCGGCGACGGCACGGTCAGTTATACCGTCGCCGCCAACGGCAACGCCATTGCCGAGACCGGCTCGATGACCATTGCCGGACAAACCTACACCATCACCGAGGCGGCGGCTCCCTGCAGCGTCTCGCCCGCTTCGACCAGCGCCAACTTCAGCGCGTCGGGAGGCTCCAGTAATATTGTGATCACCGCCAACGGGACCAACTGCACCTGGACGGCTCTCAGCAACAGCGGCTTCATCACGATTACGGCCGGTACAAATGGCGTCGGCAATGGCACGGTCAGTTACACCGTCGCCGCCAACACCAACACCATCGGCCAGACCGGCTCGATGACCGTCGCCGGGCAGACGTTCACCGTCACCCAGGCGGCGCTCGCCTGCCACCTCTCGCTGGACTCGACCAGCGCGAGCTACAGCGCGGCGGGAGGCGCCAGTAACGTTGTCATCACCGCCAACGGGACCAACTGCGCGTGGACTGCCGCCAGCAACAATGGCTTCATCACGATCACGGCCGGTACGAATGGCGTTGGCAATGGCACGGTCAGTTATACCGTCGCCGCCAACTCAAGCACCAACGAGCTCGTCGGCACCATGACGATTGCCGGTCAGACCTTCACCGTCACGCAAGCGGCGTCCTGCGGCTTCAGCCTCAGTCCCGCCAGCGTGAATTTGAGCGAGAAGGGCGGCTCGAAAAATGTGAGCGTGAAAGTCAAAGTCAAGGGTGCCGACTGCGCCTGGACGGCCGTGAGCAACGATCCATTCATCACGATTACCGCCGGCAGCAGCGGCTCGGGCAAAGGCAAGGTCGATTACACCGTCCGCGGTAACACGAATACCACGCCGCTAATCGGCACGATCACGATTGCGGGCCAGACGTTCACCGTCAATCAGGGCGCGGGCGGATGCACCTACAAGCTCAGCCCCAAGTCCGGCAAACTCAAGGCGGCCGGCGGCACCGCCACCATCAAGGTGACCCCCAACCTCAGCGATTGCGACTGGACCGCCGTCAGCAACGATTCGCTGATCACGATCACGGGTGGCGCCAGTGGCACGGGCAAAGGAACGGTCACATACTCGGTACCGGCCAACGCAACCTCCAATATTCTCACGGGCACGGTCACCGTCGCCGGTGAGACGTTCACGGTGACACAGGCGGGCGTGAAGTAACCGCCTCGCGATCACGGGGCGGGAACCACAGTTCGAGCGACCGAACTCTGCTGAAAAGCAGAGCCTACTGCTCGTAGTTCTCGACGATTCCCGGCGGACGCACGTGCGCCTTGTTCGGATCCTGTCCGGCCGCGCGGCGGGCCTGACGCTGACGCAGCAAGTCCCAGCACTGGTCCAGTTCGACCTGAATTTTCTTGAGCTTCGCCGCGTCGGCGTCGGCCAGCGACTCTTGCTCGTACAGCCGATGTTCTTCGGCCGCGAGGCCCTTGATGTGTTTGAGGACCGATTGATCGGTGGTTTGTTCTTTCATGATGATGGCTCCATGGCATTCAACAACGTATCGAGATCAAACGAATCATCGTGGCGCACGCCGTTGATGAAAAGTGTCGGCGTGCCGTTCACACCGCTGCGCACGCCGCTCATGAAATCCTCACGGACCCGCGCGGCCTGCATATGTTTGGCCATCTCGCTGGTGAACAGGACCGGATCGAGACCGACCGCCGCGGCGTACTCAACCAGATCGCTGTCGTCGAGGGCTTGCTGGTTCTCGTACAACGCGTCGTGCATCTCCCAGAACCTGCCATGCGCGCCGGCCGCCTCGGCGGCTTCCGCGGCATGCTCGGCGTGGGGATGCATCGTGCTCAGCGGAAAATTGCGAAAGACAAACCGCAATCGTTTCCCGAGCCGCTTCTGGAGTTCTTTCACAATCGGATGGGCCTGGCCGCAATACGGGCACTCATAGTCGCCGTATTCCACGAGTGTGATCGCGGCGGTCGCCACACCCTGGATGTGATCGCGCTCGCCAACGGGAAGGGTCAGTCTGGCTTGCCAGCTCGTTCTCATGCCGTCACCTCCCGCTTCGTGGGAAGCCCTTCGAGGGCCGCGAGAATCCCATCGGCGCCGGGATTGACGCCGATCGGCGACACGTAGCTCCAGCGAATCGTTCCGTCCGCATCGATCACAAACAGCGCCCGCTCGGTGCAGCCGTCTTGCGCTCGATAGACTCCGTAGGCCCGCGCCACCGCGCCTTTCGGCTCGAAGTCCGTCAACAACGGGAACCGCAACTTGCGGTCTTTGGCGAACGCCAGGTGGCACCAGATGCCATCCACCGAAATGCCGATCAGTTCCGCATTAAAACGGTGAAACTCCGGCAGGATCTCATTGTACAGCGCCATCTGGTCCCCGCACACCGGGCTCCAGTCCGCCGGGTAGAACGCCAGGATGACGGGCTGGCCGCGAAAATCACTCAGCAATACGCTCTGGTCCGGCGTGCTGTGTAGCGAGAAGTCGGGGGCCGGGACGCCGGCTCCGAGCGCGGTTGCGTCGTGATGAACTTCTGGCTCGTCGTTGCCCTTGCTCATAGCCACTTCCTTTCGGGGTCATGTTGGCAAAGTAGAGGACACGATTTCGCCGTGTATGTCTGGACGCCAGACCAGACGAACCATCTAACCACGCCAACGTTGGTCACTCGCACTGCGACGGCTACGAATTTCCGCCCGTCCCCACCTCAAGTCAAGCGCATCCTTCGCATGACCTCCGGCCCGGCCGCGCTACGGCTTCGAAATGTGGATGCGGTAGAATTCCTGCGGCGGAATCGGGTTCGTGTCGGTGATCGTGACCTGGTTGCCGTTGGTCAGGGGACCCGTGTAGGTCGCGAGCGGCAGCCAGACGCCGCTGACCAGGTCCGTGCTGAATTGCGGGGTGTAGGTGCGCCCGGCGAACAACGGGCTGAACTGCACGGTGGGTCGCGTGACGGATGCGCCGGCGTACAACTCTTGAATCTCTTGCGCCGACAGCGCCCGGTTGTAGATATTGATGTCGTCGATGTCGCCGGGGAAATACAGGTCGTTGTCGGAAGCGTTCGCGCCAATATAGAAATTCGGCTGGCTTTGTCCAAATGGTTGGTCAGTGGCTGAGTCCTCGCAGACGCCATTGACATACAGACATCGGTTGCCCGATCCGTCACTGGTCACGGCCACATAATACCATGTGTTGGTGTTCCATTGGGTTGTCGCTTGGGAGACCAACTGGACTCCTCCCGCCGAGCCATAATAATAGAAATCAATCGTTCCAGGATAAACATTATTTAGAAACAGGGCAGGCGAGGTCCCGCGTTGTCCGGGGTTGCCT
The DNA here is from genome assembly GCA_963713705.1 of uncultured Verrucomicrobiae bacterium. Taxonomy (GTDB): domain Bacteria; phylum Verrucomicrobiota; class Verrucomicrobiia; order Palsa-1439; family Palsa-1439; genus Palsa-1439. Next base: position 132,685 of record CAVQMY010000008.1, on the reverse strand, counting down.
CCCTCGCCAACCAGATTGTATTGCACGTTGGTGTCCGTAAACCCTGGCTGAAACCAAACCGACCATGTGAACGGATTGCCCGTGGTCAATTGCGTGGGAATACGAATGTATCCAGTGGCGCCGTCACATTGCAATGCGCTGTTCGGATTGCCGAATCTGTCGGTGGTAAGTGTAACGCCGCCAACGGCAATCCCGTTATACCCATTGCCCGAGGCATCGTTGGTCAAATTCCCATTGAACGGGTAAGATGCAACCAGACCGCTGGTCACATCAAAGTTGGTGGTAACCATGGCAATGTTGAGCCCAAACGTCGACGAGGGGTTGGTCGGGTCAAGGCCCGCGATATACTTGAAGAGATTGTTCTGGCTGGTGCCATCGAGGTCGCACGTGGCGCAGGAGCTCGGATTGGTGGACGATCCAGTTCCAAAGTACTGCTGACGCCACCAATTGGGGATTCCGTCGCCGACGGTATCGGTATTGTACAATTGTGCGATTGCAGCAGCCGAGAGTGCTGCTCCATAGATCCGCACGTCATCCATCGCGCCGCCGAACCCGTTCGATACGCTTCCCGAGGGATTGTTTCCGATGGCCAGCCCGTCGGACGTGATCGACAGGACACCATAGGCCGATTGCTGTGCCGCGATTTGTCCATCAATATACAGGATCATCGACGATCCGTTAAACGTGCCGGCCAGGTGATGCCAACTCCCGGATGACGGCGCGTTGGCGACCAAAACCCCATTGCTGACCCCGGGCAGCTGGAACTCGAGTTGTCCGGACGAGGTTGAGAGCAGCGCATACTGGTTATCCGAATCGCCCTTCTCCAGGATTCGCGGAGCGTAACCGGCGCTGCCCCAATCGTTGGCGTTCACCCACGCGGAGATCGTGATGCCGCTGAACGGATTGAGTGACGGGGAATTCGAAACGATCACCTGTGTCTGGCCATCAAAATACAACGCTCCGTTGAACACGCCGCCAGTCCACGAGATGGGATTGCCGCCTGTATCGACAATGGCCCCTGTGTTCGAGTTGCCCGAGGAATCGTAAGCCGTGCTTCCGCTGCCTTCATCAAACGTCCAGTAACCCAGCAGTCCGGTTTGGCATTGGCCGCCGCCGTCCGGGCACGGCGGAACCTGGAAGGTCAACTGTAGTCCATCGGCAAGGACACCGCTGCTGCACTCAAATTGGGTGAAGGTATTCGTGTCGTTTTGAACGCCGACCGTGGCGCTGCTGCCATTGCCGTTTAGGTTGCCGTAGATGATATCGAAGCGTTCCTGGCCTTCGTAGAGTCGCACCTCGAAATTGACCATGTCTGTGGACACGCCGCCGCTGTAATACACGGCGCGGAACTCGATGTTGAAAATGCGGTTTGGCGCCACGCCGCTGGTCGAGGTAAAGACCCCGTTGGAGGCGCCATTGACAGTGCCATCGGTCCGCAAGTCCTGCCATAGCGGGAAGATGCTCTGGTCAAATCCGTAGGCTGGCACACAGACATTCTTGGGGGTGTCGTTGCTGCCGGTGAATTGGAGGTTTCCATTGGAGCTCAGGGTCACGTTGGTATAGGTCAGTCTATAAAACGGGTAGGCGAAGGGCAGCCCAATCGTGGTGCAGCAGTCGTCACAATGATTCCCGGTGTCGGTAACGCCCGGCACGATGCTCGCGCCGTTCGTTTGCGTGATGGCGTAGACACTGCTGCTCGGGTTTGTGTACGTAAGTGTACTCGAGCCGCCGTTGAAGGTGACCGCCAAGCTGAGCGCGATGGGAGCACTGCATACGAACGATGGCGACGTGCTGATCTGGAAGGGAATTGTGTTGGAGGCGATGGCAGTTGGCACGAGGGCCGGATAGGTCGATGTGGGCTGAAGAATCGTCAGCGCCGGGTGTGGTGGTGCTCAACGTGGCATTCACCACGGTGGCGGTCCCGTCGCCGTAATTCTGGATCGACACATAGAGAAAGTCGCACTCATCCGGGTCGATCACTCCATTGCCGTTTCCGCCCGTCACCGTCGTCCCAACGATCGTGAGCGCTGGTACGCGTTCCCGGACAGTATGGCGTTGATTAAGTTGGTCCCCGCGGGGGTGCCCCAGCCCGTGCACAAGTCGTAGCCACTAACGGCAGGGAAATTGGTGGGGTTGCTCGGGACTCTCGTTATTGCCCGTGGTGATGTCATGGAAACAATTGCTGTAATTGGCGCTTTGCCCGATTTGGTAGACGGCGGGGTTGATGAAACCGACAGGCGACAGGCCGGCGGCGGCTTGTTGATTGATCAACGCCGTGAACCCCGCCCACAACGGCGCCGGCGCAGCTGGTACCGCCCACACCGGTAATACGCGACACCATTGTCGGCGATGACGTACACACCGTCCGCCGTCAGAGCCATGTCGGGGATATTGCGACCGGGTCGTGGAGCCATGGTTGGCGGTCATGCTCAGGCCTTGCTGCCAAACAGGGATCGGGACATTGGTGCTGATTCCACCGCCGGTGCCGGTGCCGCCGATCCAGTTCCAGACGGTTTCCGCGGACCACGCGACGCCCGTACTGGTCATGGTCAACGTCGTTCCGCCAACCAGAGTCGCATAGGCGCTATCCTCATAGTCAGCGATGCCCGGGTAATACGCATCCTCGTCGCCGCACGCCTGGAAGAACGACTGGCCTTGCGCGGCAAATTGCTGGTAGATCTGGTCGTTTTGCTGGCTCGGGAAAAGCACCCAGGACGAACTGATTTGCTTGGCGAGGTTGTCCGTGGCGATCCGATTCAGGATGTCCACGGCCTCCGCTGCATAGGCGGAGTCGGTCGTCGGGAGCGGCCCCTCATAGACGAGGATCCTGGACAAGCCGGGCGCCATCGACATCGTCATCTCAATGTCCAAGGCCACCTCGACATTGTCCTGATCGCCCACGGTCGCGATTCCGTTGAACCCATCAATCAACACGTTGGTCAGCGTGACACCCGGCAAACCGGTCTGGCTGACGTACATCGCAATGGCATTGGCGAAGTACCCATCACACTCGAAGAGCGCCACGGACTGTCCGCTGCCAGTTTGCGGGACGCCCGGCGCGTAGGCGTTCCGGAAATCCCGCCCCCAGTAGTTGCCGTCAGGTCCCGAGCCCGACAGGGACGGGCTCAGAAAAGCCTGCGGACCAGGCCGTTGGCGGTACAGAGGACGCGGCAGGGTATAATTGTTCAGGCCATTGATCGCCAGGACGGGTACCGCCAGGTCGAGCGAGGGCTCGATATCCGGCGCGTAAAACGTGCGTGCTTCCGTCGGATGCTGGTAAACCAGCATCGTCACATGGAAGGTTTTCTCAATGTCCGCCACCGTCCCGACCACATCGAGTAACGTGCGATTGGCATGCGTACCGGTCACCGACAAGCCGTTGGCTCTGGCGAAACTGATGACCGCCTGGTAATCCTTTTCCGTTGGACCGTACCTCTCGGTAAACTGTTCGGGCGTCAGATAATGACGAAATTCGGGACTGGCTGGGTCGCTAATCTTCTGGAGCAAGGCGTCGAGTGCCGACTGATTGCGCAGTGGCAGCCCAATCGCCAGGTTCAGTCGTGTCGTTGCCGGAAGACGGCCAATCGGTTGCAGATTGAGTTTGGCCACGGCTGCGGGTACGTGGCCGGTCAGTTGTCGGCTCTCTGCCGCTTGAGCAGGCGCCACCAGGGCCAATGCGAGGACAGGAACAATAATCCAGTATCGGGGAATTGCTTTCACCAGTCAGCTCCTTTAGTTAAGCGGAAGAACCGCTGCAAATAAACCTGCTGCTGTGCATCCGGTTCGCGGACACATGGCAGATAACTCGCAGCAATGCATTGCGCTCCTCTAGTCTCGCACAAGCGCGCTTCTTGGGCCGTAGATAACAGGCTCCCAACGGGGTGTTAAGTCTCTTAGTAATCGTTCGGTCTACGAGGGTCAAGCCAATTCGCAGCGTCGCTGAATGAACGATACGAAAAGTGAGCCTTTGCCAGTAACACGATATAGGCTCCTTTCGCCGTGTCGCCGGGGTCACCCATGAGGCGAGTAACCCGACGCGCAATCAAGGTAGCGAGATGTCGATGCGGGAGAACTCCTGCCGCAGGACGGCATTCATGTCGAGCGCGCCGTTCCGTTACTCAAACCCGCGGCGTCAGAACCGTTCATTCACGGATGGCGTCATCCCACAACGGCAGGAGCGCCGGGCCGCCGCGTTGCGTTCCGTTTGCGATCAATATCCCGCGGCTTCGCCCGAAACGGTTTCTCCCGCGGCTTCCTTCATGATCCTCAGGCTGCTCGACGTGCCGACACGGGTCGCCCCGGCCGCGACCATCTTCAGCAGGTCGGCCAGCGAGCGCACGTTGCCGGCCGCTTTCACGCCGAGTCCCTTGTCGCGCACGATCCGGCTCATCAGCGACACGTCTTCCACGGTCGCGCCGCCCGAACTAAAACCCGTCGAGGTCTTGACGAAGTCGGCATGGGCTTTCATAGACAATTCGCACGCGCGCGCCTTCTCTTCGTTGGTCAGGAACGACGTCTCCAAAATCACCTTGCTCTTCGCGCTGCCGTCGCGGCAGGCTTCGACCACGGCACGGATGTCCCGCAACACCAATTCGTCATTGCCGCCCTTGAGTTCGCCAATATTAATGACCATGTCGATTTCCTTCGCGCCTTGGCGGATGGCGGCGCGCGTTTCCATCGCTTTGGTCTCGGGCGGTTGAGCGCCGAATGGGAAACCGACAACGCAACAGATTTTCACGTTCGAGCCGGCCAGAAGCTCGCGCGCCAACGACACCCACGTCGGATTGATGCACACGGAGTAAAACTTGTGCTGGCGCGCTTCGCGGCAAAGCTGCTCAAGGTCAGCGCGGGTGAGATTGGGACGCAACCCGCTGTGATCGATGAATTGCGCGATCTCGTACGGAGAAAACTTCGGCTTGGCGACAGTGGCGGCGCCGGTCGGGTTGCCCCCGGCGGCAAGCAGTTCCTGCACGCGTTTGGCGATGCGTTCCAGGTCGGTGGCGGATGCGTTCACGCGTAAGTCCTCAATGGTTGGTCAGTCTTTCCGAGGTTGTCTGGTCCCTGTTACATACAACTGACGGAAGTCATCTTCAGGGAAACGGGATTTCGTTGCAATCAAGAAAGAGGACGATCCTCGTGCCCGGCGCGGGCGAATCCACCACCCGCTGCCTCGTTTGAACTTCAGAAGGCGGCTGTTGCGCCACCAGCAAGTCTGTGGCGCGTTTGCGACCTGGGCACGACATGGTCGCGTCTCGAAGACTCGGCTCCGTCTGACTCGGCTTATTGGCGGGCTTGCAGTCGCGCGAGCGCATTCTGTGCTGGCGTGAAATCCGGTTTGATCCGTAGCGCCTGTTCGTAGTGTCCGAGGGCTTCCCGCACCTGGTCCGCTTGCTCCAAGGCCATCCCCAGGGCGCAGTGCGCCTCGGCGATAATCGGGCTTGATCCGCAGCGCCTGCTGCCAATGCTCCATCGCTTCCCGTATCCGGCCCGTCTGGCCCAAGGCGACTCCGAGATTGTAGTGCGCCTCGGCGTAATCGGGGTTGCTCCGCAGCGCCTGTTCATAATGCCCGACGGCCTCCGTCACGCGGCCGGCCTGTTGCAACGTGGTCCCCAACGAGTACTGCACCTCGGCATAATCGGGTTTGATTCGTAGCGCTTGCTCCCAATGTCCGACCGCCTCCTGTACCCGGCCCAGTCGGACCAGGGCAATTCCCAGATTGTAGTGCGCCTCGGCGTAATCGGGCTTGCTCCGCAGCGCCTGTTCATACTGCCCGAGGGCACTGTTGACCTTACCCTCCTGCAATAAGACGGTTCCCAGGTTGTTGTGCGCCTCGGCGTAATCGGGGTTGCTCCGCAGCGCCTGTTCATACTGCCCGAGGGCCTCGCTGACCCGACCCTCCTGCAATAAGACAGTTCCCAGATTGTTGTGCGCCTCGGCGAAATCAGGCTTGCTCCGCAGCGCCTGCTCGTACTGGGCGATGGCTTCCTCGATCTTACCCATTTGCTGCCAGGTGTACCCCAGATTGCAGTGCGCTTCCGCGTAATCGGGTTTGATCCTCAGGCACTGCTCCCAATGTTCCACCGCTTCCTGTACCCGGCCCAATGACTTCAAGGTCGTCGCCAGATTGTTGTGTGCCATCCAACACTGGGGATTTTTCGTCAGCGTATCGCGCCAAAGTGTTTCCGGGTCTTGATAAATGCGGGCCTGCCTCCATGTGGACACTCCCAGGATCAGCAGCACGACGGCGGCGGCGACCACGCCCCAATCGCGCCCGCGTGGACCGGCGCGTTCGCAGATCGCCGCGCCAGTGCTCGCGGCCAGAGAGATCAACCCAAGGCAGGCCAGGTATTGAAAGTGGTCGGCAACGTAGGAGAAACGAAAGTAATAGACATTAAAGAATCCGAGCACCGGTAACAGCGCCACCACAAAGAAACCGGCTCCAAACACCGCGGCCCGGCCCCACCCACGGCTCCGATATCGCCAGAGCGCCACCGCGACCGCCACCAGCGCAACGGCCGGCGCCCACGACCACAAGTGCGAGGCGTCAACCGCCCATCGTGGATACACGAACGTCAAGCGCGCGGGCCACAAAACCCTGGCCGCATAGAACCCGATGGCTTTCCCCGCGACCACCAACCGCTCGGCAGGCCCCAACTGCCAGCTGGTCGCGCCGGCTCTCAGGACATGACCGCGTTGCTCGAGGATCGTCAGCGCGGACATCCCGACTGCCAGCCCAAAGAAGGGAGCGGTTCGCACCATGTCCCAGCGGGTCCAACGGCCTCGTTCCCACCAAGCACACAGCAGCAACACCAAGGGTAGCACCACCGTCGATGGTTTGCTGAGCATAGCCGCCAGCCCGCACGCGATAGCCAGCGCATACCAGCCAGCTTTCCGGTCTGCGTCGGACCGCAAAAAACACAGCATCGACAGAAAAAGAAAACACCCGACTGGGTGTTCTTCAGCTCGGTGATCCACGCCACCGACTCCACATTGACCGGATGAAGGACCCACAACATGGCTGCCAACCACGCCGCCGTCACCCGCAGCCGACGCAGCACCAGGAATATCAGGATGCCATTGACCGCATGAAGCGCGACATTGACCAGATGATAGGGCAGGGGATTCAGACCCCAAAGCCGCCGTTGAACCCAGAAGGTTGTCAGTGTCAATGGGTAGTACCGCGAGACCGCCAATGACGACCAGATCATCTTTAACCCGTGCGGCGCGGTCATCGCCGGGTTGGCGGTCAGGTGATCGTCGTCATCCCAGATGAACCCGGCGTGCTGCACCGGCTGGCAGACTACGAATGTGACGACCACCAAGACCAAAGCCAGGAGCCAGGGGCGGTGCACCAGGCGGGTGGCAGGGGACAACACCGCCGTCGGTTGATGCGGAGCGTCATCGCTGGGCCTCCGTGTGATCATCAAGCCGATACTAGCATGTCGCCATTACGAAAAAACAGAACAGCGTTTCCGCTTACTGGTGAGCTTGCAGTCGCGCCAGTGCGTTCTGCGCCAGAGTGAAATCCGGCTCTATCCGCAGGGCCTCCTTGTACTGTCCAGTCGCCTCCGGCACCCGGCCCACCTGCGCCAGAGCGTTCCCCAAATTGAAGTGCGCCTCGGCGTAATCGGGCTTGATCCGCAGGGCCTGCTGATAGTGGGCGATGGCTTCCGGTATCCTGCCGGATTGCTTCAAGGCGACCCCCAGATTGCAGTGGGCTTCCGCGCAATCGGGATTGATTCGCAGGGCGTGCTGGAAGTGTTCAACAGCCTCTTCACGCTTGCCGGTCTGATACGAAGCGATCCCCAGATTGAGGTGCGCATCGGCGTACTCGGGCTGGAGTCGCAGGGCCTGCTGCAAATGCGCAATCGCTTCCGGTATCCTGTCCGATCGCATCAAGGCGATCCCCAGATTGAGGTGCGCGTCGGTCAAATCCGGATTGATCCGCAGCGCCTGGTCGAAGTGCTCGATTGCTTCCGGTATCCTGCCCGAGTCCATCAAGGCGATCCCGAGATAGCAGTGCACCTCGGCGAGATCGGGTCTGATCCGCAGGGCCTGCTCGTAGTGGGCAATTGCCTCCGGCACCCGGCCCAATGACACCAAGACCAATCCCAGATTGTTGTGGGCCATCCAACACCGGGGATTTTTGGCCAGCGTATCGCGCCAGAGTGTTTCGACATCCCGGTAACTGTGTGCCTGCTGCCAGGTGAGTGTACCCAGCGCCACCAGCACGACGGCGACCACTCCGTAGACCGCACGGGGAGCCCGGCGAACAACAGCCGCACGGGCGGTCAGTGCCGCGGCCAGCGCAATCAGGCCGAGGCTGGGGAGATATACCCAGTGGTTCCACACGAACGAGTAGCGCATCCCATACGCGTTGAAAAATCCCAGCAATGGGAGAAGTGTGCCCACGAAAAAGAAGGCCGCCGTCACCGGCCCGCGTCCAATCCGGTGCCGTGCCAGCCAGAGCGCGACGAGCATGCCGACGGTGGCCGCCGGGTACAACCATTGTTGCCACGACCCGGGGTCGGGCTGCCACCGCGGATAGACAAAACACAGATTGACCGGCCATAGCAGTTTGCCGATGTAGAACCATGGCACCCTCCCGGCGATAAGACACCGTTCCGGAAAAGTCAGGGTAAAGTCCGGTCCCTGAGCGCCAACGTGCGTTTTCTCCAGCCGGGACGTCATCAGACAAAAGCTGATTGCCAACAGAAACATTGGCAGCATTGGCAGCACGTCCTCCCGCCACCGAATGCGTCCGCGCTTCCACCAGCCGATCAACACAATTACGGCCGGAAGGGAGAATGCCGTCGTTTTCGCCAACAGCGCGCCCAGACACAACAGCAACGCCAGCCCGTACGCGCCCCGGTGTTGCGCTCGGGAGCCGTTGTCTTCCTTCCAAAACGAATTGAACCGGCCATACGCCAGCAATGCCCCAAGATAGAACACCAGTGAGAGAACATTCTTTCGTTCCGTGATCCACCCGGCGGATTCGACCATCACCGGGTGAAGCGCGAAAACGGCGCCAGCCAGCCACGCCCCGGGCGTTTCCAGCCGCCGCAGCAACTGCCAAAACAGCACGGCTGATGCGGCGTGCAGCAACACATTCTCCACGTGATAGGGCAGCGTCCAGAAACCCCAGAGATGGTAGTCGAGCCAAAACGTGGTGCCCGAAAGTGGGTAATATTGCTGTAGAGCGGTAAGCTGGCACCACATCGTACGCAGGCCGGAAAAGTCGCGCAGCAGCGACGAGATGCCGGTCGTCCACGAATCGTCGTCCCAGACGAATCCCCCGTGCATCACCGGGCAGGTACGCCAGCACCGTCGCCAGAACGATGAGGGCCGCACTGACAACCGGCGATTTCCACGCGTCCTTCCGTTGATGCGGAGCACCAACGATTGGCTCCCATCTTGTCATCGAGCCGATCATAGCATGTCACCATTACGAAAAAACAGAACAGCGTTTCCGCTTACTGGTGAGGTTGCAGTCGTGCCAGCGCGTTCTGCGCGTCGGCATCATCGGGGTTGATCCGCAGGGCCTGCTCGTACTGGGCAATCGCCTCCGGCACCCGGCCCAGTTGAACCAGGGCGAGCCCCCAATTGTAGTGTGCCTCGGCGCGGTTGGAATCGATCCGTAGCGCCCGCTGGTAGTGAGCGATCGCATCCTGGAATTTGCCGAGCCGGGCCAACCCCAATCCCAGGTCGCTCTCCGCCGCAGCCGAGTCAGGCTTGATTCGCAACGCCTGCTCATATTCCGCGATGGCGTCCCTGACGCGGCCCTCTTGCAACAGGAAATTCCCCAAGTTATTGTGGGCCTCCGCGAAATTGGGGTTAATCCTCACGGCTTCCTGATAATGGCTGATGGCCTCGGGAATGTTGCCCAGTTGTTGAAGAGCATTTCCCAGGTTGTAGTGCGCCTCGGCGTTCTCGGGATCGATCTGGAGCGCTTGCTGATACTGCCCAATCGCCTCCGGCAGCCTCCCCAGTTGCACCAGGGCAACCCCCAGGCTCTCGTGCGCGTTCGCGTAATCCGGATTAATCCGCAGCGCCTGCCGGTAGTGTTCGATGGCGTCCACCACCTTGCCCGCTTCCACCAAAGCGATCCCGAGGGTGTAGTGCGCCCTGGCGAAATCAGGCTTGATCCGCAACGCCTGCTCGTATTCCGCGATGGCGTCCTGCAGCCTGCCCGATCGCATCAAGGCAATCCCCAGGTTGTTGTGCGCCAGCCCGGCACCGGGATTCTTTGCCACATTGTCTCGCCAGAGTGTTTCTTCGCCAGCATACACACCGCTCCGTCGCCACGTGGCGCCTCCCAGAATCATCAATACCGCCGCGCAAGCCACGGCTCTGGCATACCGACCCGGTTCGCCCATTCGGCGGCATATCCATTCGCCGCCGGCGACCGCCAGGCCGATGGCTCCAATGATGGAGTAATACTGCCAGTGGTCCGCTACCAACGAGAGGCGATAAAAACTCTGATCGAAGAAACCCAATACCGGGAAAAGCGTCACGACAAAGTAACCCAGCCCGAACAACCAGGGTCTTCCCCACGTTTGGCGCTTCCACCAGAACAAGGCGAGACTGCCAATCAAGACCATTCCGGGCACATACGACACCCACCGGGAGGCCTCAATCTCCCACCGGGGATAAATTACCATCAGGTTGACCGGCAGCAGAGCTTTGTACAGGTAGAACCAGGGCACCCAACCCGCCGCGGCGAGACGAAATAGGAAACCAACCGTGCGAACCGGGTGTCCTCCCATTGACCGATAATACTCAAACGAGATGTTCACCAATCCCATGACCAGGGAAAGGACAAAAAACGGCACGCTGGAGAGGGCGTCTCTCACCCGCACGGTGCGATGCACCCACCAGACAACGCCCAACAACACCACCGGCAGCATCACCACCGCCGTCTTGCTCAGCAGGGCCAATCCAAATGCCGCCAACGACAGACCGTACCAGCCCCACCGGCGCTCCTCGTCGAATCGCAAATACAGCAGAATCGCCACCAGGTAGAACAACATCGACAGCGTGTTCTTTTGTTCGCTCATCCACGCCACCGTGGCGACATTGACCGGATGGATCGCAAACACGAGTCCCGCCAGCCAAGCCCCCGGAATCTTGAGGCGCCGCAGGACCATCCACACCAGCACGGCGTTGACCGCGTGCAACAACACGTTGACCGCGTGGTAGCCCGTCGCATGGTCGCCCCAAGCCCGCCACTCCAGCCAACACAAACTCCAGGTCAGCGGATAATAATCCTTGGCTTCCGTCGTAAACCAGATCCGCTGGAGCCCATCGCTGGCTCGAATCATCGGGTTCTGGGTGATCCAAACGTCGTCATCCCAGATAAACCCCGCGTGCTGCACCGGCTGGTACGCTACGGACGTGACGATCACCAAGACCAAAGCCAGGAGCCAGGGCCGACGCGCGAAGGAAGTTCCCGGTGCAGGGGACGACACCGCCATCTCTTGATGCGGAGCGTCATCGCTGGGCCTCCGTCTGGTCATCGAGCCGATACAACCATGTCACCACTACGAAAAAACAGAACAGCCTCGCCGAGGAATCGGGTGTCACGCGCAAGCTCTGGTGAACATGACAGAGGCGGCGCATTGATCCGTCCAGCGCAATCTCGCACAGCGGCAAGAGAAAAGTGAGTGGCCAGATCCCTCGATGCATCTGAGACCGTTGCGCATCGCGGCGGTCCTCAATGGACGCACCGGCTTGGATCGAAGTCCGGGACCACCACCGGGCCGGCTTGCATTTTGCCCGAATTCGGCGAATAATAATACTAGGCACGGATGGCTGGCGCCCCCGGGCATTTGAGTTGATGTCGTAACGGCTATGGGCATCGGGCGCTATGGGTGTGGTGAGATTATGGGAACCGAAGCAAACTCTCATGAGAACCCGGTGGGTCTTCAGGCCGATCATTCCACCACCGACAAGTCTGTGGGCGGCGGGCAAAAGGTGATCCTCGCCATCGACGATGATGTAGAAATCTTGAACAGTGTCCGCAGGCTATTGATCCGCGAAGGCTGGGTGGTGTGGACCGCCTCCGACCCGCAAGAGGGCCTCCAGGTGTACGAGACTCATTGGCAGACAATCCAGCTGGTGTTGCTGGACTATTTCATGCCCACCCTTCGCGGCGACGAAGTCTTTGAGCGCCTGCAACGCATCAATCCGCACGTTCGTGTCCTGTTAACGACCGCGTGTGATGACGACGTCTCGCCCAAGCTGCTTCAGGGTGGACTTTGTGGTTTCGTCCAGAAACCGCTCACACCGCGAGACCTCATTGGCGGGATTCGCAAATCCCTGAATCACCGTGACCCGCCGCGTCCCAACACCTAGCCGAGGCGGCTCGGCCGCTCCCCATAAATTCATTGACTCGCGGTCGCTGGGCTGTTAGCAAGAGAAACCGCTGAAGCGAGTTGGCGGCGGTCGTCGGCGCGTCAACCTTCTCCTCGTCATTCAGCTGCCGGTCCCAATCGCGCCAGTATAACCCACTGGTGAGTTTTGGTCGGGCAGGGCGGTCATATCGAGAAGGAATCATCCGTTCAAGGGAACCCGGCATCGATGAAAAACGGAATAGGAAACACCATGAAGATTCTTCGCGTTCTATTGGTCACTGGCCTGGTGGTTGTGGCCGGTCGAACCTTCCAGGCCGACGCACAAACGGAGACGAATCTTTATTCCTTTGCCGGTTCCCCAATCGATGGGGCCAATCCGCAGGCCGGGCTGGTGCAGGGCAGCGACGGCAACTTTTACGGGACGACCAGCAGCGGCGGGACGAACGGGGCTGGCACCGTGTTTGAGTTCAGTCCCAGCGCCGACTACACGAATCTGTACGCGTTTGGCAGCTACCCCAACGATGGGGCCGAGCCAGTCGCCGGGCTGGTGCAGGGCAGCGACAGCAATTTCTACGGGACGACCTATTTCGGCGGGACGAGCGACAAAGGCACCGTGTTTCAGATTAATCCCAGTGGCACCTATACGACTCTCTATTCCTTTGCCGGCCTCCCCAACGATGGCGCTGATCCCGCCGCCGGGCTGGTGCAGGGCAACGACGGCAATTTCTACGGGACGACCTATTTCGGGGGTATGACCAGCGAATTCAACGGCAACGGCAACGGTACGGTGTTTCAGATCAGTCCCGGCGGCACCTACACGACGCTCTACTTCTTTGCCGGTTATCCCGGCGATGGAGCCGATCCACAAGCCGGGCTGGTGCAGGGCAGCGACAGCAATTTCTACGGGACGACCCAGTTCGGTGGGATGAGCACCAATTGCGGCGCTGGCTGTGGCACGGTGTTTCAGATCAGTCCCAGCGGCACCTACACGAGCCTCTACTCGTTTGCCGGTCCCCCCAATGATGGAAGCTATCCACTGGCTGGGCTGGTGCAGGGCAGCGACGGCAATCTCTACGGGACGACCGGCGCGGGCGGGACCAACAGCAACGGGACCGTGTTTCGGATCAGTCCCGGTGGCAGTTACACGAATCTGTACTCCTTTGCCGGGGCCCCCAGGGATGGGGCCGGTCCAACAGCCGGGCTGGTGCAGGGCAGCGATAGCAGTTTCTACGGCACCGCCCTTTACGGCGGGAACAATGGCGACGGCACCGTGTTTCGGATCAGTTCCAGCGGCGACTACACGAATCTGTACTCCTTCGCCGGCTCACCCACCGATGGACAAAATCCCTATGCCGGGCTGGTGCAGGGCAGCGACGGCAATTTCTACGGGACCACCCGTTACGGCGGGAACAACGGCGACGGCACCGTGTTCAAACTCGCTTTCGTCAGCGGCATCACCAACTGCGCGTTTTCGATCGGTTCCACCAATGCCACGGTCGACGCCGCGGGCGGCTCCAGCAACGTAAGCGTCACCGCGTCCAATGGCTGTTCGTGGACGGCCACCAACAACGATAGCTTCCTTACCATCACCGCGGGCACCAATGGCGTGGGCAGCGGCACGGTCAGCTATTCAGTCGCGCCCAACACGACCACGAACATTCTCACCGGCACGATGACGATTGCCGGGCAAACGTTCACCGTCACGGAACTCGGCACACCCACCGTTGGCAACTGCACCTTCGCGCTGAATGCGACGAGCGCCAAGCTGGGCCAAGGGCGGCTCGAAGAACGTGGGCGTGACAATCCTGGCGACCGGCTGCGAATGGACGGCTGTGAGCAACGATCCATTTATCATTATCACCTCTGGCAGCAGCGGCTCGGGCAAGGGCAAGGTCGATTACACCGTCCCTGGCAACACGAACACCACGGCACGGACCGGCACGATGACGATTGCGGGCCAGACATTCACCGTGAATCAGGCGGCAGGAGGCTGCAAGTTCTCGCTCAGTCCGAAGAAGGCGAAACTCCAGGCCGCCGGGGTTTCGGCGACCGTGACGGTGAAGCCCAACCTCAGCGATTGCGCGTGGACCGCCGTCAGCAACGATTCGTTTATCAACATCACGGACGGCAGGAGCGGTGTCGGCGTGGGAACGGTCAGTTACTTCGTCAACCCCAACACCAATTCCGTCACGCGCACGGGCTCGATGACCATCGGCGGGGAGACATTCACGGTAACCCAGTCGGGCCAGAAGTGACCGGCCTGCGCGATCACGGGACTGATTGCGCGCGACAGCGAGATTTACCCGGTTGCCGCTGAGGCAGAGGCAAACGGCGGATGACGGCTGACAATTATCTGGCGCTCTGGAAAGCCAACAGGGAAGGCCCGTCGCGGGGTCTTCCCTGTGGAAACAATCTTCTTGGTTGACCGGCTACAGATACGTCGGTGTGCGAGCGCCGCGACGACGGACTACTTCTTGATCCGTCGGGCGAACAGACTCAGAACGCCAAGTCCCATTCCGAACAACGGCAGCGTCGACGAGGCCTCTGGCACGGCGACGGCCGATACGCCGGTGAACGTGTAGACGACGTTGTTATAATCAAAGTCCGAGTTTTGGTAGGCAGCCAAATCCTCGACTCCAACTGTCGTCGAACCGCCCGAAGAGCTTTGCACGTCGAAATGTGTGTAGCCGTCCGGATTGAGAGAAGAACCCGATCCACTATAAAAGGTTGTTTTCGTACTCTGGTTGTACACTTGGAAAATCAACTCGGAACCCGCGACAAAGGAGCCCAGATCCACTTTGGTGCCCACGGGAGTGGTTTGGTTATTCACGAGGGGAGTCGTCAGCGGATTTACCAGGGTAACAATCCCGCTATTCGGGTTGACCGCGTAGAGAGACAACACGTCCGTGTCTGCCGCGCTCGATGCATCGGCGGTTATGGTCACGGTTACGTCGCCGCCGCCCGCCACGAGAAGCGGTTCCGCTTCGGACAGGGGAATCGGCGTTCCTACGGTAAACGATTGGCTTTTCGCCGTGCCGACGATGCCGCACAACGCCACCACGACGGTAACAAACGAACGAATACCATGATTGCTGCGAAACTGTGTGCTCATACCCTCTACCCCTCACTAGTCAGTTGTTTGGTTCACGACCTACTACGTACATCGCGACACACTGACTTAGCAGTCCGAATGCCGGGCTGTTTTCAACACCATCGCTGGCAACACGCAACTCATTGATTGCCTTGGCGTTGCGTGCTTGTGTACTTTGATTGCACACACCCGCGGTTACCTAGGTTACCGTAATATTTCCCGACAACTATTACCCAACCAATGGGCGCATCACTGTGTATTCATTTCATTATGTGATGCTTGCAGGATATGCAGCCAAAGTTAGCAATCCTTACGGTAACCACAGGCCCGTCGTCCATCACGGCAAACTGATGTCGATGCGATAGAACTCCTGCGGCAGGACGGCATTCGTGTCGGTGACCGTGACCTGATTGCCAATGTTGGTCACTGGCCCTGTATACGTTGTGAGCGGCAGCCAGACGCCATTCACCAAATCCGTGCTGTACTGCACCGTGTAGGTGCGACCAGCCGTGATGGGATCAAAGAGAAGGTTCTGTTGGATCGGCTGGTTGGTCACGCTGGCGATATCGAGCACAAACACCGCCGTCGGGTCCGTCGGATTGAGCCCCGCCACATACTTGAACAAGTTGTTCTGTCCCGTGCCATCGAAATCGCACGCGGCACAGGAGGTGGCGCCAGTGGATGAGCTGTTGTTGAAGTACTGCAAGCGCCACCAATCGGGAATGCCGTCGCCGACGATGTCGAGGTTGTAAAGTTGGGCGACTTGGGCGGGCGTCAGGGCGCTGCCGTAAATGCGGATGTCATCGAGCGTGCCGTTGAAGAAATTAGACGCGTTGGTTCCCGTGGGTTTGTTGCCGATGGCCAGCGGATCGGTGGTGACAGGGACTGAGCCACTGGCAACTTGTTGCGTGGCCAGTTGACCGTCGATGTACAGACTGATTAACGACGAACCGTCGTAGGTGGCGGCCAGATGATGCCAGGCGTTGACGGAAGGAGGAATGGTGGACAGCGTGCCGTTGGTCACGCCGGTCAACAGGAACTCGAGCGAGCCGGACGAGTTGATAAAGAGCCCGTATTGACTGTCGGTCTCGCCCTTCTCCAAAATGCGGGAAGGATTGCACCAGCAATTGCTGCTCTGATTGACCCACGCGGCGATGGTGATGCCGTTGACGGGGTTGAGTGACGCGGAGTTGGAGGCCGTCACCTGCGTAAGCTCACCGTCAAAGAACAGGGCGCCGTTGACCATGCCATTGGTCCATTGGCCGCTGCCGATAACAACGGTGCCCGTGTTGTTGTTCCCGGAGGAATCGTACGCGATCGCCCCGCTGCCTTCGTCGAAGGTCCAATACGCCAGCAGAGTGCCGTTGGTCGTCCCAGTGAAAGTCGTGGCGCAAGCGGATGTGGAATTGGACGAAACCCCGGCGCTGTTGGTCGCGGCGACCGCGTAGCAATAGGTTGTGCCCATCGTCAGCCCTGTGTCGGAATAACTGTTCGTGGCGGTGGTGGCGATCGGGCTGCCGCCGCGATTGACGATGTCAGCCGGTGGCGCCGCTGGCGACGATCCAGGCGAGATTGATCTGGTTGACGCCCACGGCGGTGGCGGTGAGGTTGGTCGGCGGGAGCGGCCCCTGTGAGATTTGGAACGGGAACGGGAATGAACTGATCCCATTGGCCACCACAACCAGGGAATAGGTTCCCACCGGCAGTCCCACGGGCACGGTAAACTCTGTGGTCACCAGGTTCGTGCCGGTCATGACGCCCGTACTGCTCCAGTTGAACGTCCGCGCAAAATACACCTGGCCGTTACCGGCCGTCATCCGAATAATGGGATAGTTGCTGTTCATCTGGACGTTGTCGCCATAGGCGGCGCCTTCGGAAATCCCATTCAACAATGTGCCCTCCAGCAGGTACGAGCCATCAGCGTTCTGGATGATGTTGGTGATGGTGGGCACGCCCGCCGTCAACGGTGAGCCCGTGGGCCGGTACTCGTAGAGTTGGCGGCTATTGCCATCGGAGAACAAGACGGTCCCGTCCGGCAAGTCGAGCAACCGGGTATTGTATGGCGAGTCGTTATAGCTGGTTCCCGTCGGGCCGCTCACCTGCGTGAACGTGTTGGAGAACGGGTTATACTCATAGAAGTACGTCGGTGCGTTGTATGTCAAGGTGGAGCCGGCCGCACAGAGAACACTGCCATCGATCATCATGGCTGCCGGCGCATCGTTGATTCCCAGCCCACTGGGAATGTTGGGGCCCGTCGTCCAAGTGCCGGGACTGGTGGTGCCGGTCGGAGTGTACAGGGCCGTGTGGCCATTGCCGCCCAGAAAAAACGCCTGCCCGGTCGGCAGTAGAAAGGCTGCGCCGAGTTCGTAATTCGTACTCCACAAATAGACCGAAACAATCGCATCCTCGACCCATTCGTTTAACGACGGAATGTATCGTTCCGTCTCAGTGCCAAAGGGGTCAATCGTCAGGATGCTGTTGTCCGGGAGCTTGACCCAGCTTGCTTCGTCCTGATTGCAGGCGTTCAGCACGCTCGGGCCTTCCGAACAGGTGTTGCTGGTGGGGCTATAGAGGACGGTTTCGCCGCATGTGGCGGGCTCCACCGGTGCCATCAACACATCGCCATTGGCCAGGGTTTCGGAAATCATGTCGATAAAACCGGCGGTGTTCTGTCCATTGGACTGGACCACGTTGTTTGTATCGAGCAAGCCCGGAAGTACCGTGACCTGCGTCCACGTATTCGACACAGGGTCATAGACCTCGGCCGTGTCCCATCCGGTCCCATACTCGGCGCCGGCAACAAAGACCCGCCCGTTGGTGAGGACCTGCGAAGAATAATACAGGCGAGTGGAGTGCATTGAAGCGAGGGTGGACCAGGTGCCGGTTACGTAACTGCCATTCGTATCTGGTGAGAGCCGATACCAACCGCTACTGATACCGGATTGTTGGGCCAGAACCGTGCCATCGGAGAGCAACAACATTGTGCCAATCTCACTTGGCGCTGTATGAGTCAACGCCGTCCACGTCCCGGCCAGCACTCGCCATGGAACCAGCAATGCCCACAAGACCAACAGCAGCCAGAGGCCGCGAAGGCTGCGGCGACAAAGAATGGGATCAATGGCTTCTGCTCCGGCGTCTACTACGCCATCGCCAATCGGCGAGGCCGAATCAGAGCTGACAGGCGCGATGAATGTGAACAGGGATTTGATGTACTCACCCAGGTGTTCAAAACGATTGATCAACGACCCATAGCCCACACATGTCCCTTGCACCGCAGCCAGCCTCACGCCACACATAGATAAGCCCCTGCCCGGGGGCCGTCGGGTATTTATAGCGCTGCCGGGCGACTTTTTTCAAGCCCTTTTGGTCACACGAACTGGCGAGCGAGCCGGCATTTTGGACTTTGAACCCCGACTGGCGGGCGATAATCTCCCCCCATGGCACTGGAGTTCTCCAAATATCACGCGCTGGGCAATGATTATATCGTCATCGACCCCAAGCACCTCCCGTCACCGCTGACGACGGAACAGATCAAAACCATCTGCCATCGCAATTTTGGCGTCGGATCGGACGGCATTCTGCTCGGCCCGCTGCCGTCGCAAAGCGCGCAGTGCGCCCTTCGCATTTTCAACCCCGACGGCAGCGAGGCGGAGAAAAGCGGTAACGGTTTGCGGATTTTTTCGCGTTATCTCTGGGACCGCAAACTCGTGGGCAACGAAGAATTTGCCATCGAGACCGCGGGCGGCCTGGTGCGCGCCACCGTGATCGATGGCGGCCGAGTGGTGCGCGTGGAAATGGGCCAGGTGAGTTTCTGGAGCGACAAAATCCCCGTGGCGGGGCCGCGCCGCGAGGTCATCAACGAATCCATTACGGTGGGCGGTCGCACCTTTCTGTTTTGCGCGGCGACGATCGGCAATCCGCATTGCGTGTTGCCGCTGCCGGAAATCGACGCCGAGATGGCGCGGCGGTTCGGGCCGTTGCTGGAAACGCACGCGAGTTTCCCGAATCGCACCAACGTCCAGTTCCTCAAGGTGCTCGACCGCCGGAACATTCAGATTGAGATTTGGGAGCGCGGCGCGGGATACACGCTGGCGTCCGGCAGCAGCAGCAGCGCCGCCGCGGCCGTGGCCTATCGGATCGGCCTCTGTGACCGCTCCGTTTCCGTTCACATGCCCGGGGGCATCATCGCCATCGAGATTGGCGAGGACTTCTCGATCCGGATGACCGGCGGAGTGACCCGGGTCGCGGACGGTGTCATCGCTCCCGAAGTCTTCGACGGGAGTAAGCCGTAGCAGGGTATCACGCTTGCCCCGGGCGCGCCCGCGTGCTAGGGTCGCGACCACTAAAACGAAGGGAGATGCTCATGCAACGCTTCTATAAAACCGCGATGACCCGGGCCGCCTGTATCTTCATGGCCGCGTTCACCATGGTCGCTTCCGCGCAGGGGCTGAAGACCACGCAACAGATTGTCGATTTTGCGGAATCGAAGACCCCGGCCTACAAGTCATGGTCGGCGGAGTACACCCAGAGCATGAGCATGTTCGGTACCCGCATGCAGATCAACGGCTCCGTGGTGCAAAAGCCGCCGCATCGTGTGTGGATGCAGTTGGATATGCCGATCATGGGCCAGCACAGCCAGATGACCATGATCCTGGGCCAGGACGGCGTCATGTGGCAGATCATGAAAATGGGGACGCAGCAGCAGATCATGAAAATGGACATGAACAAGCTCGGCAGCAATGTTCTGGCGCAGGCCGGCGTGCAGGGCAATCCCCTCGATCAATTCGATCCCGCCAAGCAATTGGAGACCACCAAGGGAATGTGCGACCTCAATGTCGGCCCGACCAGCAAACTCGAAGGCCAACCGATGTATGTCCTGGAAGGCGCGTTGAAGCAGGCCGCCCTGACGAACCAACAGTTGGCGACGCTGGCCGCGATGGTGGGCAAGACGCGCGTCTTCATCGGGCAGACGGACGGGTTTGTCCATCGGCTGGAACAGTATGACAAGTCCCAAACGAACATGGTCATGGCCATGGAGTTCAAGAACCTAAAGTTCAATCAGGACGTGGCTGACTCCACATTTGTGTACCACCCGCCCCCCGATGCTCAAGTGGTAGACATTGGGCAGATGATGTCGCAGCGCTCACAACCGCCGCCGGATGGTGCTGATCAGCATCCGGTACAGGCTGTTCCCCCTCCCGGTTCGCCTCCGCCGCCTGCGGGGAAATAATTCAGTCGGTGATCTCGCGCTCGATCACTTCCAATAGCGCGTGCAGAATCAGCGTGTGCGCCTCTTGGACGCGCCCGCTGTCCGCGTTGGCGACAATAATCTCAAAGTCGGCTTTGCCTTTGGCCTTCCCACCACCTTTGCCGAGGAGCGACACGGTTTTGACGCCTTTGGACTTTGCGGCTTCCAGCGCCCGAAGGATGTTCGGGGAGTTCCCACTCGTGGAAAAACAAACGAGGAGATCGTTCGGGTTGGCCAAGCCTTCCACCTGACGGGAAAACACGTTCTCAAAGCCGAAATCGTTGCCGATACAGGTCAATGCCGTTGGGTCCGCTGTCAGGCTGACCGCTGGAAGGGACCGGCGGTTGCCGCGGAAGCGACCCACGAGCTCCTGGGTGAGATGCATGGCGTCGGCAGCGCTGCCTCCATTGCCGCAGGCAAGAATTTTTCCTCCCGACCTGAGACAGGCGACGGCTGCCGCCGCTATCTTTTGGAAGGCGCCTCTTCACCTGCCAATGCTTGCAGTGTACGACGGGCATCTTCGGTGATTTTCGACAGAACAGATTCCATACGTGTATCTTAGCGCGATTCCAGTTGGATGCGAAGAGAAAAATAGAGTAGCATCTTTCACACACACTTCGTAAAGCGCTTCACATTATAAAAAATTCTGCTTGCATTCTAATGGGCTGTTGGCTTTGATACTACCATCAGTAGGGATGACGGGTCGCACCGGACACTACCTCTAGTCGGGTCGCAGAAGAAACAAGTAGCATTTTGCCATGAATAAGTTTCAGACGCAAAAGATTACGCGCCAAGCAATCGACAACTGGCCTGTGGCCGGGTCGGGCTTGAGTGCGCGCGTTGTCCACTGCCTGGAAGAGGCCGGCGTCAAGAACATCGGCCAACTCCGCGGCTGGGACGATCAGCAACTCCTGAACCTCACCAATTTCGGCGCGACATCACTGGAAAACGTTCGCTGGTTTTTCAACTGGACTCGCCGCCTCGAGGCCGGTAACGGCCAGGTCGCCAACTTTCGCGCATTGTTGCGGGAATTTCTCAACAGTCAGGAACTGTTCGTGATCGAGCAACGCTACGGCTTGACCGACCCGTTGTTCCGGCCCCACATGAAGCGGCGCACGCTGCAGGAGATCGCCCGCATGCGCATTCGCGTTACCCGCGAACGCGTCCGCCAAATCGAGGAATCAGCCATCGCAACCCTGCGGTCGCATCTCGCCCGGGCCGTGGCCGAGACCCAGGAAGTGTATTGGGCCAACCAGATCCTGTCCGGCAGTTGCGTGGTGACGTCCGCCGAGCTGGGCGGCTGGACCGATGACCAGAGCTTCGGAGGGTATCAACCGTGGGGATCGCTCTTGTTGGTCAGTGAGACGCTCGAGCGGATTGCCTTTCGCTACGATTACTTCTCCGTCCTGCCGGGGCCGGTCCTGAATCAGGTCGAAAAACAAATCCTGCAACTCCTCCACGCGTCCAGGGAGCCCGTTCCGTTTGAGAAAATCCTCGCCAGCGTTTCCGATGAACTCAGTTTCCTCAACGGCCAACGCCCGCGGTTGGTGACGGTGCTTCTGGATCACCACCCGGAAATCAGCGGCACGGTGGAACGCCGGTACTTTCTCCCCATGGTCGGGGCGTCCGTGGTCATTGTCGATATCCTGCGCAGTCGCCAGCAGCCGATCCATTTCCATGAGTTGACGCGCCTGTACAACGAGCGTATGCAACCGCACAGTCGCCGCGGCACCGGCTACATCCTGCGGATCCTCAACCTCATGCCCGAGGCCCGCCGCGTGACCCGCGCCGTCTACCAACTCAAAGACTGAACCCTCCACGGTTCCGTCAAGAGTCCAACCCCGACCACACGACCGTTTGTCACCCATCCGTGCCTGTCCCCGGCGACGCGAACGGGCGTGAGCGCCGTCAACCAAACCCAATTATAGGGGGGGGACGAACCCAACCGTTTTTCGCAAATTCTTTTTTGCTAACCCATTGTGGTACAATGACGTTCATTTGCAATTTCGCGATGACCTCGTTGGCTTCGTTTCGCAAAATCGAGGGTTTTGGGAAAACCCGAGAAGGCGTCGTGCCGTTTCGAGGCCCGAAGGGCAGCGTGATCGGGAAGGAACGCTGCCAAAGCGTGTTTTCGCGCAGCCCTCCTTCCCCTGCCGTGTGCGCCAATTGGCTTCGTTTCCCCAAAGCCAATTACAGAAAACCAACCCGGCGTGCATAGAATTGGGTTCGTTTGGTAATTCTCCTCCTTTTGGTAATCTCCCATTGGAGAAAGCGACCCCGTCGTGTCCCCGGTCGCAATCCATCCCCGTCGGGCCCTTCCCCTTGCAGCCGCGTACCGTGTACGCGGACCGACCATCCGTCGAGTTTACCCCGACCCCTAGGTCGGGGCGGCCCGGCTGCCATCGTTGTAGCGTCGGCAAGCGGAGTCCGACGACACGCGCCGAATCTTTGCCGACGGCGCAATCCCAGCCGATAGCCTCTCACCTGTCCCTGGTCACCTCATATCAAAGAACAATCAACGACCCTTCCTATCTGACAACCGATATCACACCCCGATACCCGAGTCAACCCCGAAATCGCCTATCGACCCAGCGCCACGCCACCCGACGGGCCCCCACACTCGCCCGCCGATGGTGGGGCCACGTTGCGCCAAGATTGACTAGTGCAGCGACCCTCTATAAACTCTTTACAGGTATCGTTTTGCGCGATACACGAAGCATGTCCAGCTGGTTCAAAGTGAGAATGACCTTAATGACCGGGACGATCTCATGAAGGCCTACAAGGTTTACAGGCAACATCTTGACGGGCTCCTCGACAGGGTCGAATGGGGAAACTCGGTCGGCAATGCTCGTGCGGCGGTGCACGAATGCCTAAACGGAGGGGCTGCGAAAACCCTCCGAAGGTCGGTGTCCGAAAGGCATCTACGGCGGTATGGCGCGTTCTTCACAGGCGAAGAACTCGGCCGCCGCACCCTCGGCCCGCTCACACAAAGGCGAGCCTTGCTCAAGCGCCCAGCCTACGATCCAAACTGTGGCGGGGGCGACCTCCTGCTGCGTTGGGCTGAGCGACTGCCGGTCAAACCCGATTTGGCAGCGACGATCGCACATTGGCAAAAGCTGATCTTGGGGAGCGACCTGCACCCTGAATTCATCGAAGTGGCAAAACGCCGCCTAGTTTTACTTGCTGTGTCGCAAGGAGCGCGATGGCTCGCGGGCTCACGACCTTCTATTGACGATCTTTTCCCGGGACTGACTGTCGCCGACGTGCTTGCGCCTGAGTTGACAGTCCCGACGAACGCGACGCTTTTGATGAACCCTCCGTTCACGCATACAACTGCGCCAGCTGAGTGCAAATGGGCTACCGGCAGGGTCTCGCTCGCCGCGCTTTCGTTTCTATTGTGCGTCGACAGATGCCAGGCTGGACAGCGAGTCGTTGCAATTCTTCCAGACGTATTGCGAAGTGGAAGCCGGTATGAGAGCTGGCGCACGAAGGTACAGGAACGCTTAAACGCGACCCGCATCGAAGTCGTTGGCCGATTTGATCGCCACGCCGACGTGGATGTATTCATCCTTGAGGGCGTTGTCAGCGACAAACGAGAGCAGAATGGTATCAGTTGGCTGCATCTGCGACATGCGTTTAGTCACCATTCTTTAGTGTCGCTGTGCAATGTACGAGTCGGGGCCGTTGTCCCACACCGAGACCCGACAGTGGGACCTTGGGTGCCGTATCTCACAGTTGGCGAATTGCCCGCTTGGAGCAAAGTGACCTCGATTGCAACGCACCGCCGGTTCGCGGGGCCGACAATCAGACCACCATTCGTAGCCGTACGCAGAACATCAGGTCCAAGAGACCCCGAACGAGCCATAGGGACTATTGTCTCCGGCCGTCGACGCGTTGCACTCGAAAACCATCTCATTGCGCTCAGGCCAATTGATGGCAAGGTAAAGAGCTGCGAACGAATTGTGGCCAATCTGCGCGATGCCCGTACCCGAGCTTGGCTGGACAAACGAATACGCTGCCGTCACTTAACCGTTAAGGTTTTGCGGGAGCTTCCGTTTTGGGTAAAGGCTTCGTGAACGCGAAATCCACACCGCCCAAGTTGCACACCGCTACACCGGCGAAGCCTGACATCAAGAGGGAACCTGCTGGGCAAGCAGCGTTTTCGGTAACTGCCCGCGTTGCCATGCAGTTAGGCAGGGAGAGCATCTCCAGCTCAGTTACAGCAATCATCGAATTGGTGAAAAACGCATACGACGCCGACGCTAGAAATGTCCATATTCGTTTTGGGGGTCTTGAGGGCGATGCTCCCAAGATGGTTGTCGAAGACGACGGAGATGGGATGAGCACCCGCGATCTGCAGGCTTCTTGGATGGTCATCGGCGTCGGCACGAAGGCTTGGGGGCGTAAGCCAACGGCCAAGGGGCGCGTTATGACGGGAGAAAAGGGGCTTGGTCGCCTCGGCCTTGATCGTCTGTGCCAGCGGACGCTGGTCCAATCTAAGAAGAAGGGCACGTCAGAAGCCTTGGAGCTGGATGTTGACTGGACCCGTTACGAAGGTTCAGAGGCTCGCTTGGAAAGCATCGAACACCACATCTACTCACTCCCACACCTAAACTTTGATCCGCTAACCGGCGATGCATGCCGTTTTCCACACGGCACGCGACTAGTGCTAGAGCACCTTGGCGGCACAACCAGTATGGACTTAGATCACTTTCGCCCCCGGAGCCACAAGCGGTTTGCCCATCTCGCTGACGAGCCGCGTAACCTTATCTACGCCTGTAAAAGCTGCAACGGACTGAAATCAGATTGGTGGCCCGCCAAAGGCAAGGTGGCGACCTTCAGAGGGCAGGAAGGTTTCTTGGATCCGTTCGGTGTGAATCGGAAAAGCTACTTTCTTGTTCAAGAGAGCGGCGCCATTCGGGCAAGACAAGCGCCCGCGCAGTATATGATAGAACTGCTTGCGCTCGACCGTCCATTTCTTCAGCGACTGCGTGAACACAGAGTGCTGAAGCAACAACTGGCGGCGCTTGTAATTCCACTGGAGAGAATGGCGAATGCGTGCATCGCGGGCAAGCGCGGTGTGAACCTCAAGGCAATGAGCAAACTCACCTTGGAAATGACAGACCGAGTGAAGCGCCTGCTAGGCTGACGTAGACGCCCACCGCCTCACCATTCACCGATCCGCTAGCGAACGGCTTGGCCTTCGCTCGCTCGCCCGCCTCTTGGCTACTCGGCTACTCGGCTACCGACTCCTGCCCCTCATCCCGCCCCGCGCTTTTTTCTCGCGGCAGCGCCGTCCTTTTCCTACTCTCCGTGGCGTGCGGATTCTCGACAAATATCTGCTGCGCGAATACGCCTGGCCGTTGCTGTACTGCTTCGATGCCTTCGCGATGTTGATGATCGTCATCGATTTGTTCGGCACCCTCGACGACTTCATCCAGTACCACGCCCGCCTCGGTACCGTCGTCCACTATTATCTCATTTTGTTTCCCGAGATGTTCGTGATCATCATGCCCATGGCCCTCCTGCTCGGACTGTTGTTCTGCCTCGCCAACCTCAGCAAGTACAACGAACTGGTCGCCATGCGGGTCAACGGGATCAGCCTCCTGCGTATCGCCATGCCGCTGCTGGCCATCGGTGCCGCCGCCACCATCGCCGTCTTCATCGTCA
Source organism: uncultured Verrucomicrobiae bacterium (assembly GCA_963713705.1). Classification (GTDB taxonomy): domain Bacteria; phylum Verrucomicrobiota; class Verrucomicrobiia; order Palsa-1439; family Palsa-1439; genus Palsa-1439. The sequence continues at coordinate 106,322 of CAVQMY010000008.1, read as the reverse complement.
ATGAGCTGTTTGTCCCGCACGCGCATGAAAAAGCGGATGCGTTGCGGGCGCGCGTCAAGGGCCGGGGCCAACCGGATGTCTTGGAGAATTTCTTTTTCGCCAACACCGTCGAACGGCGCGATTGGTATGCGCGGCACTTCGACACGCGCCACTCCGAGATGGACACGGTGGAAATTCACGACCGGAAGGAGAACGGTGACCCCGATATCGATGTCTATGCCGAGAGCGCGCGCTGGATCGATCATCAATGGCATTTCTTCAACGCGGACGTGTACAACCATCAAGGGATGCCCCCGGTCGCGCACGCCGCCGAAACGAACTTCCCCGCGTTCAAGGAATCACCCGCCCGTCTCGCCGTCGAAGGCAAAAACCCCGACGACCTGACCACCCGCGAACTCCGCCGCTATATTCACACCCAGCGGGTCGCGAATCACCTCGTCGGCCTGGCCAAGTACGAGGTCCGACTCCAATCCCGCTACGCGTTCCCCCTGACCTGCCTGATCGTCGTGCTCATGGGGATACCGCTGGGAATGCGCGTAAGCCGCAGTGGACCGTTGCTCGGCGTGGGCACGGCGCTGACGCTCGTCGTCGTGTTCTATTTCCTCAACAACATCACGCTCGCGCTGGGAGACGGCGGCCGTATTCCGGCCGTGGCTGCCGCCTGGACGACGAACGCGATCTTCGCCTGCGTCGGGTCGGTGTTACTGTTCCGTGCCCGCTGACGGCGCATGCCCGGCGATCACGGCATGCGCCGCGGCGTAGTCCTTGCAATGGGACAGACTGACAAAGATGGTCGTGACGCCGCGCGCTTTCGCCAGGTCCGCTCCTTTGCCGTGGAGCACCGCGTAGGGTTCGCCGCTGTCGCGTCTGCGAATCTCCATGTCCTTCCAGCCGAGGTGATGGCCAATGCCCGTGCCGAACGCCTTCGAGATGGCCTCCTTCGCCGCGAACCGCGCCGCGAAATGTAACGCCGGAAATTTCATGCCGTTGCAGTACGCGATTTCCTCATGCCAGAAGCAGCGATTCAGAAACCGTTCGCCAAATTTGTCGAGGGAATCCTGAATCCGCGCTGTCTCGATAATATCGACACCGGTGCCGAGGATGTTCGTGCCTTCGGTCTTCATTTCAGCGGCGGCGTCATCAACGCCAGCATTTCGGCGATGGCCTGCCGCAGCCCGACGAACAGGGCGCGGGAGATGATCGAATGGCCCGTATTCAGCGTCTCCAAATGCGGGACCGCAAGGATCCCCGGCGTGTTCTCGTAGTTCAACCCGTGCCCCGCGTTCACGCGCAACCCGAGTGTGTGGGCCAACTGCGATGCCGCGGCCAGTTTCCGGATCTCGGCGGCTTGCTCCGCCTCGTGCCGCAAATTCGCATACGTGCCCGTGTGCAATTCGACAATGTCCGCCCCGGCATCCGCGCTTGCCTTGATTTGCCGTTCATCGGGATCCACAAACAGGCTGACCGCAATACCCGCCTTCTTCGAGCCGGACGACGGTGCCCGCCAGCGATTTGGATGCACCCGCCACATTCAATCCGCCTTCGGTGGTGACTTCCTGCCGCTTCTCCGGCACGAGGCAGACTTCCGCGGGCTTCACTTCCTCGGCGATGGCGACAATCTCGGGCACGTCCGCCATTTCAAGATTCAACTGCGTGCGAATGGTCTGGCGGATCAATCGCACATCGCGGTCCTGAATGTGGCGCCGATCTTCCCGCAGATGCGCGGTGATTGAGTGTGCGCCGGCCAGCTCCCCCGCGATCGCCGCCCAAACGGGATCCGGCTCGGGAATCGCGCCCAATGGTTCGTGGGCCGAGCGGTAGCGCGCCTGCCGCAGTGTGGCCACGTGATCGATGTTGAGCCCAAGCTTGAGCATGCGGACAAGGTACATATTTCCACGCCTGTCCGCAATACTGGATCGCTCAGACGAAGCAACGCGTCCGCTGCTTCCCATGGATGGAGGCGCGGTTAGTTCAGGCAGTTCTGGCTACGCAGCGCCTCTTGCACGAAACGATTCCAACTGTCTCGCTTCCAATCCGGGAAGTGTTTTTGCATCCACTCCCGCGACGCGCGTTCCCAACCGATGTCCCGACCGACCTTCTCGCTTTCGATCCACTTGTACTTCTTTATTTCCTCTTGCTGGGATCGAACAACATCAGCGAGAGGATCTGGTTTTCTGTGACGTAACGTCATTTGTACCCCCTCCTTGAAGGGTGAGAAACTTGCGCTACGGTAGCCCAAGAAGGCGCTTTGTCAACTGGCCCACGGTGACAAATTGGCAGCAATTATAGTGGATTGATAGCAAGGCACTTGCAACGAGGGCATTTCAACTTGCCCGCATTCAGGTTGTCCCCTATTGTTGCCTCATGAGCGAACTGGGCTACCTCGAGAAAGTGCTTCGGCATGCCGAAGAACGGCTCGTCCTGAAGTCCGGTGCCCGCCCGGCGGAGATATTGAACCTCTACAAGAAGTTCCTCAAGGTCGAAGAACACCGCCTGCGGATGTTGCATCGCGCGGGTGGAGGGGGCCGCGAAATCGCCCACGGCCGAGCGCATGTCTTGGACGTGGTGCTTCGGCATGTGTTCCAGGCGGCGGATGAGAACTATCGCCAGACGCATCCGGAGGTCGCGGAGGTTTCCGTGTCGTTGGTGGCGATTGGCGGTTACGGGCGTGGCGAACTCAGTCCGTATTCTGACATCGATATCATGTTCCTGCACGATTCTTCGGCGCAGGCAACGTCGCATCATCCCTACCTCAAGGAAATGGTCGAGCAGGTCTTGTATATGTTGTGGGACGTCGGCCTCAAGGTCGGTCATTCGACCCGGTCGGTGGACGACGCGGTCTCGCAAGCCAACCAGGACATGCAGTCGAAGACCTCGATGATCGAATCGCGATGGCTCGTCGGCAACGAGAAGATTTACGAGTCGTTTCAGCAGGCGCTGGTCAAGGGTTGCGTCAAAGGCCACGAGGACGAATACATTGCGGCCCGCAAGGAGGACCAGCGGGCCCGTCACGAGAAATTCGGCGACACGGTGTACCTGCAGGAGCCCAACGTGAAGGCCGGCTGCGGCGGGTTGCGCGATTTCCAGAACCTGACCTGGATGGCGTTCTTCAAGTACGGGTGCCGGGAACTTTCCGAATTGCGCCAGCGCGGTTTCGTCGAACCGACCGAGCAGCGCCAACTCGACGCCGCCTACGATTTCATCCTGCGGGTGCGCAATGCGATGCATTACATGACCAATCGCGCGTGCGACGTCATCGGTCTCGGGCTTCAACCGCAAATCGCCACGGAATTCGGCTATCGCCATCACGACCTGCTGCGGCGCACCGAAGCGTTCATGCGCGATTATTACACGCACTCGCGCAACATTTTCCTGCTCACCAACGCACTCGCCGACCGCATGGCGCTCCAACCGGCCAAATCATCGCGATTCAGTTCCTTGCTGCGTCGCTCGCGCAAGCCGGAGGAGGTCGACGGCTTCCTCCTCCGCGACGGCATGATCTCCGCGAGCGGTCCGACGATTTTCAAACAGGACCCGCTGCGCCTGATTCGCGTGTTTCATTACGTGCAGCAACGGGACGTCGAGCTAAGCCCGGAACTGCGCTCGCAGATCCGGCAGAACCTGAAACTGGTCGACCGGTCGTTTCGTTGCTCGCAGCAAGCCCGCGACGTGTTCCTGGCCATCCTGCAACACAAGGGACAGGTCGCCCGCATCCTGCGCCGGATGCATGAGGTCGAATTTCTCGGCAAGTATATTCCCGAGTTTGGCCGGCTGACGTGTCTGGTCCAGCACGAGTTCTTTCACCGCTACACGGCGGACGAACACACGATCCAGGTGATCGAAAATCTCGACCGGATCATCGATGCCACCGAGCCACCCCACGCCAGCTATAAGAAGATTTTCCAGCACGTCGAGCGCCCGCACGTGTTGTACCTGGCGCTGCTGCTGCACGACGTCGGCAAGGCGGCCAACGTCGAACATCACGCCGAGGCCAGTTTGGAAATGGCCCGCCGGGTCGCCCAACGATTGCGCCTGGACGTCGATGAGACCGCGCAGTTGCTGTTCCTCGTCCGCGATCATCTCAAACTCTCGATGCTCTCCCAGCGCCGCGACATTGACGATCAGTCCACCATCGACGCCGCCGCCCATATCGTCAGGGACGAGGTCAACCTCAACACCTTGATGTTGCTGACCTTCGCCGACGCGGCCGGTACCAGCATCAAGACGTGGACCGAATGGAAGGAAGCCCTGCTCTGGCAACTGTACCGGCGGACGAAACAAACGCTCTCCGGGGCCGAGCGCGTACGCGACATTCTCTCCCGCCGCATCGAGCAGCTCTATGGCGAGGTCAGCGCCGAGCTCAAGGATAAGTTGCCGCTGGAGGAGATCTATTCGCATTTCGAGTTGATGCCGGCCAGCTACTATATCAACACCAGCGCCGCCGAGATCACGCGCCACCTGATGGTGATCCACCGGTTTCTCACGCGCCAGCTCGAAGTCGAGGAAGCCGAGGAGGCGCTCGTGCCGGTCGTCGACTGGCAATCGTTCCCCGCGCAAAGTTATTCCCAGGTATCCATTTGCACCTGGGATCGCCTCGGATTGTTCTCGAAAATCTGCGGCTCGTTTGCGTCGGCGGAGTTGAATGTCCTGCGCGCCAACATCTACACCCGTAGCGACCACGTCGTCCTCGATATGTTCGACGTCTGCGACAAGAACCTCGCGGCCGTCACGGACCAGCGGGCCATCAAGACGGCCGAGGGAATGCTCGAACGGATGTTGAGCGACCGCGAAAAGATTGAGTTTGCGGACGTGCTGAAGCGCCTGCGCGCGATCCGCGGCCCGACGCCCGGGATTCGCGAAGTACACATCCCGACCCTGATCAGCTTTGACAACGAGACCAGCAAAGGACGGACCATCATCGAGATCCAGACGGAGGACCGTCTCGGTCTGCTCTACGCGATCACGCACACGCTCAGCGAGTTGGGCCTGGACATCAGCTTCGCGAAAATCTCCACGGAAAAGGGCGCGGCCATCGACACGTTTTACGTGCAGGACCAGCTCGGCAACAAAATCACTGATCCCGCCCGCCTGTCCGGCATCCGCGCCAAACTCGAATCCGCCATCGATCTCTTGGCGAGTTAATGAAAACCGAATTGTTACAATGATTAGGGCCTGTTGCCCAAATGGATGATTTTTCTTCCGGTGGCAAGTAAGATCGTGTAGAAGAAGTGCGAAGGAGGGCGTGGGCGCATGATGGGCACACAGAACGGGCAGGGGGCGTTGTTTACCTATCGGGTCAATCTGGACAAGCGGGTGCGCTCCGATCATCCCTTACGTCGTGTGCACGAAGCGGTCGACTTTGGCTTCGTGCGCGCGGAAGTGGCTGCGCTCTACGGCGCCAACGGCAACGAGTCGGTCGATCCAGCCGTCATCCTGAAGATGATGTTCCTGTTGTTCTACGAGAACGTGGCCAGCGAACGGGAATTGATGCGGGTGATTCCGGAACGGCTGGATTATCTGTGGTTTCTGGGCTACGGACTCGACGAGGTGATTCCGGATCACAGTGTGTTGTCCAAGGCGCGGACGCGGTGGGGCCGCGACGTGTTTGAGAAGTTCTTCGTGCGCACGGTTGGGCAATGCGTCAGCGCCGGTTTGGTGGATGGAACCAAGCTGCACGTCGACAGCAGTTTGAATGAAGCGCACGCGGCCTGTGACTCCGTGCGGACGGGGGCCCCGAGCTTGATCGCGGCGTTGAAGGCCGCGTACCAAGCGACCGAGAGCAAACTCGACGACGCCACCACCCCCGCCGCGTACGAGGCGGTCAATGACCGGGTCGTTTGCACGACCGATCCGGACGCGACGGTGGTGCGCCATGGTTCACAACCGCCACGCCCGCGCTATCATCATCACCGCGCCGTCGACGACGCCCAGGGAGTGATCACCGCAGTCGAAACGACCACCGGCAGCATCGCGGAGAACAAGCGGCTGCTACCATTGGTCCAGCAGCATCAAACCCAGACCGGGCAGACCGTGCGCACCGCTGTGGCCGACAGCAAGTACGGCACAGCCGAGAACTTCGTGGCCTGTCAGCAGTTGGGCATTCGCACGCATCTCGGTGATGCCCGCGCCAAACATCATCACGTCCGTAGCGAAGGAATCTTCCCGGAGAGCGCCTTCCACTACCAGGCCGGCACCAACACGGTGCGTTGTCCGGCCGGTCAGACCATGCGACCGCGACGACTCCACCCGCTCAAGCGGACCTGGGAATACTCGCTACCCAAAGCCGTCTGCGCCGCCTGCGCGCTCCGCTCCCAATGCACCCGCGCCACCGTCTACGGTCGCACGATTCATCGGCATGAACACCAAGCCTTGTTGGATCGAGCGCGCCAGCAAGCCCACAGTGCCGCCGCGCGACGGGATCGGAAACGACGGCAGCACTTGGCAGAAGTTAGTTTCGCGGATGCCACCAATCATCACGGCTTCAAACGCGCGCGGTGGCGGCGGCTGTGGCGGGTCCAAATTCAGGACTGGCTGATCGCTGCCATCCAGAACATCAAGATCCTGTTGAAGTCGTTCGGGCCACCGCCCGCCTTACTCGCCGAAGGCTGATCCCTCTGCGCCCACAATCCCCATACCAAAATACGCCTTTGGGCAACAGGCCCATTAGATGTGACCTCAATTGCCAAATGAAATGCGTGCTGGTCCGATGGTCCACTAGTGTGGTGTCACTGAAATGCCTTTCCAATGTCCATCTGGTCAAAATGAAGCGATTCATTGTAACGAAGCGTTAGGGACAGCACACTAGCAGGGTACTAAAGAAGTCGGGTTGACGGGCCGGTTATACTACGTGGCGAACAGGGAGGGTTTCGCATGCGTGGACAGATTGATCGGCAAGAGTCGTTGTTTGTGGTCGTTTCGTTGGAGCAGCGGGTGCCCCCGAACCATCCATTGCGGCCCATCAAGCGCCGCTGTGACGAACTGTTGGCCCAGATGAATCGGCAGTTTACCCGCGCCTATAGTTCGCTGGGGCGGCCCTCCATTCCGCCGGAGCAATTGCTCAAAGCCCTGCTGCTGCAAGCGCTGTACTCGATCCGTAGTGAGATCGCCCTGATGGAGCATATCGAGTTCAACCAACTGTATCGGTGGTTCGTGGACTTGCCGTTGGAGCAACGCGCGTGGACGCCGGAAGTGTTCAGCGTCAACCGTGAGCGTTTTGCCGAGCATGGATTGGTGCAGGCGTTCTTCGATGCGCTGGTGCGCCAAGCGATGCTGGAAGGCTACGTCAGTGACGAACACTTTACGGTGGACGGCACGTTGCTACGCTCGTGGGCCAGCCTGAAGAGCGTGCAGCCCAAGGACGGCGCCGCGTCCAGCGAACCGCCCGACGATCCGGGCAATCCGACGGTGAACTTTCATGGGCAGCGTCGCACCAACGACACCCACCAGAGTGCCACCGATCCCCAAGCCCGCTTGGCGCGCAAGGGCCTGGGCAAGGAGGCGCAGTTGTGCCACAGCGCGCACGTGTTAATGGAGAACCGTCACGGTCTGTGCGTCGGCGTCGCCGTGGATGCCGCGGACGGACACGCCGAGCGGCGGCAAGCGCGGGCGTTGGTGCGACGCGCCAAACGTCGACAGCGACTGCATCCGCGAACGCTGGGCCTGGATGGCGGTTACCAGGACGGCAAGTTTCTGGCGCAGTTGGAGCGCACCGGGATCGAACCGCACGTGCCGATTCGCCGGGGGCGCCTCGTGGCCCGGGATGCGGCCGGGCGGGCCCGCCACCGAGCACGGCAGCGGATGCGCACGGCGCGCTACCGGGTCAGCCAACGCCTCCGCAAACGGGTCGAAGAAATCTTCGGCTGGTGCAAGACGGTGGGCCGGCTGGCCCGAACCCGCTTCGTAGGTCGGTGGAAGATTGCCCAAGAGGTCCTGGTGATGGTCAGCGCGTACAACTTGGTGCGACTGGTTCGTTTGGAGACCAGTTCATGAACCGACCGATTATGTCGAACTGTTGGCTCAACCCGCACGACACTCAGGACAGGGCATCGTTACAGCCCTCCCAAACCGCCATCACCCAAACCACTGCCGTAATGCAGACTTCTTTAGTAGCCTGCTAGTGTGGTGTCACTGAAATGCCTTTCCAATGTCCATCTGGTCAAAATGAAGCGATTCATTGTAACGAAGCGTTAGGGACAGCACACTAGATGCACCCGCGACGACTTATTGAGACTCGTACAATAGGCTGACATCAAGGCCAAAGTTCGGCCTGTTTCCAGCAGGCGCGGATCAAGGAGGGACGGCGGCGCATGCGCCGCAGGGCACGGGTGGCATGGTGATCCAGTTCGTGAGCGTGTCGCACGATCAGGTTGCCCAACTCATGCTCTTTCAAGTGGGCCCACACATATTCCACCGGGTTTAGTTCCGGCGCATACGCCGGGCAGTCGTTCCACCACCAACCGTGTCCCTTGCGTCGCCACGAAGTCCCGCACCAAGGCCGAGCGGTGGATCGGGGCCCCGTCCCAAACCACCAGCAACGGGCCGGGCAGATGTCGCAACAGGGCTCCGAGGAACTCCACCACTTGCGGCGACTTGATGCTGCCTGCATACGCTCGAAAGTAGAACCGCCACAGACTCAGCCCGCCGATCAGCGACAAGCTCTGCCAGTTGAAGCTTTCCTGCACGACCGGCGTCTGGCCGCGCCGCCCCCAGGTGCGCACCCGATGCGGGCGGGTACTCAACCCGCTTTCGTCTATGAAGACAATGGTGCGGCCTTCGCGGCGGGCTTTTTTTTAAGCCCCGGCCAGCGGTGGCGTTGCCAGCGACCAATCTCTGCCTGGTTGCGTTCGAGTGCCCGTCGGGTAGGCCGTTGACAACTGAAGCCGAGTCGATCCAGCAGATGCCAGACGTGGCCGGGGTGATACTCAACTCCATGGCGTTGACGAATCAGGGCAGCGATGCGGGGCAAAGTCCAGACGGCAGTGGCGTGACCGGCAGCAGTAGGACCGTCCAAGATGGCCTGGGCGAGGGTCTCCTCCTGTGCCGAGGTCAGGCGGCTTTTGGGCCCGGCTGGACCTTTGCTCTGTAGACCTGCCCGACCCTCCTGGTGCCAGCGCCGCTTCCAAGCGTGGGCCGATTGCCGCCGCACGCCCAACCGTCGGGCCACCGCACTGGGGCCAAGTCCCTTTTCAAACAATGCGACAGCCTTCAGCCGCCGCCGTTCCATCACCGCATGGTCGCGCTTTGTCGCCATGCGCCCACCTTATCACCACCCCCAACAAATGTTAGCCTGTTGTACGAGCCTCAGTAGAATATCCCAAATATCTGCCGGGAGACCCACGGAATCCGACGGGGGAGGCGGTCCATCCCAAGGCTGATCGAGTGATTGTAGATCCCGAAAAGGTCTGGAAAGGCAAACTAGAATCCAACATCGTCAAGATCACCCTCACCGAGAATTGAGCCTGTCGGCATTCACGATACAAATGAAGAACATGACAACTATGGGGATGCTCGTTTGCGTGGCCGCGACGTTTCCTACCATTGAGTGCAGGGGCGACAATTCCACGCCCTGTACTCAGTCTATCGCTTGTGTGATCAGCACATCAACAAATGCATATCGCATAGGTGACAAGATTCCGGTCACAGTTGACCTGAAAAACGTCGGCAGCAACGATGTGCAAATTGCAATGCCGGAAAGTCTCCAGGGTGGAATTGAAGCCTTCCCTGTTGCAGAACCAACAGCAAGGCAAATTTCCGTGCCCGCGCGCGTGTCGGTGCAGACAAATAGCGCATACACGATGCTCCAGCCTATGCAGGAATTACGATTTCAAATCTTGGTGGACACGGTTGTGAATCAAACACCGTCACTCGCGGGAGGACCCTACGGATTACAAGTCGAGTTCTCCTACACCCCCAGTCCTCTTTTTACGGGAGGACGTGCGCATTTTGTGAACGACTCCCCTTCCGAACTCGAAAAACACAGAAACGCGGGTGTGCCAATCATCGAAGAGGAGAGACTCTGGAGGGGACACGTGCAGTCGAACATGCTTAATGTAACATTGACTGCGGGCAAGTGAAATCAACAGAATACTCCCCGGCGGTCGCCCTGCTGTGTCTCTGGCTCCAGACAACTGCAATTAGCTATCAAAAGTGAAGTGGCATTCGTGGCCTATGCGGGTGTGTTGTTTTCTTCCGTCCCCAGATTGTCGGGCGCGGCGGCGCGCTTGGCCTTGCGCAACTCCACTTGCCCGTGAATATCGGGGGCGATGCCCGTCGGGATGCCCGCCGTTTCTTCCAACTGCATTTGCTTTTGGTCTGCCTGCGGTCCCTCGTAATGTTTCGCCGTCTCGCTCTGCACTTCGGCGGCGAACAGTCCGTCGAGAATGTCGAGGCCACGCCCTGCTGCTCGCGCCGTGTTGCGTGGCCCTGAATCGTTACGCGATTTTGGTGTTGACATGGTTATCGTGCTATGATGCGGATTCCGGAGCAAAGTTTCCAGGTAATCCGGAAATAAGTTTCCACTGAATCCGGAGCAAAGTTGCCAGCGATTCCGGTTTGAAAGTTTCCAGTGTTTCGGTCCTGACCGGAATGGGTGGAAACAATCGACCGGAACGAATGGAAACATAACTCCGGAACGCGGTGCAGTGACGCTGGATACGGCGGCTATGCTGTGCGCCTTTCAACCATTGAAAGGAGCGCTCCCATGGCCCGAAGGCCAGTATCCATGCGCAAGACCAAAGAGATTCTGCGACTCAAACACGAACTGGGACTGACCAACCGTCAGATTGCCGCCAGTTTGCACCTCAGCCACACCTGTGTCGGCCAGTACCTGCGGCGGATCGGCCAGGCGGGGATCGGCTGGCCACTGCCCGACCCGCTCGACGAGGACCAGTTGCGGCAGTTGCTACTGGCCGCCCAGAAACCACCATCGGAATCCAAACGCTATTTGCCGCCGATGGACGAGGTGCATCGCGAACTGCGACGCAAGGGCGTGACGCTCCAACTGGTCTGGGAGGAATATCACCGGGCGCATCCGCAGGGGTATGGTCACTCCCAGTTCTGGGAGTACTACCGGCGCTTCTGCGCCCAGCTCGAACCGGCACTGCGTCAGCCACACCCGGCGGGCGAACGGATGTTTGTGGACTGGGCGGGGGTGACCATTCCGCTGTTCGATCCGCAGACCGGTCAATCGCGGCCCGCGTACCTGTTCGTCGCGGTGCTGGGCGCCAGCAACTACACCTTCACCGAAGCGTTTGAGAACACCCAGTTGCCGTCGTGGATTGAAGCCCATGTTCACGCCTGGGAGTTCTTTGGCGGCGTGGCGCGGCTGACCGTGCCGGACAATCCGAATACCGCCGTCACCCACGCCTGCCGGTATGAGCCCGAACTCAACACCAGCTACCAGGAACTGGCGGCGCATTATGGCACGGTGATTCTACCGGCTCGCGCCCGCAAACCGCAGGACAAGGCCAAGGTCGAAGCGGCCGTCCAACACGCCGAACGCCGCATCCTGGCCGTGCTGCGCGATCAGCGGTTCTTCAGCCTGGCCGAACTCAACACAGCCATCCGCCGGGAACTCCACTCTCTCAACGAGCGGCCCTTCCAGAAGTTGCCCGGTTCCCGCGCCACATTGTTTGCCGAACTCGACCAGCCCGCGTTGCAGCCCTTACCGGCCACCCGCTACGAACTGGCGTTGTGGCGCAAGGCCAAAGCCAACATCGACTATCATGTCCAAGTTGACTGGCACAACTACAGCGTCCCGTACCGCTTGACCCATCAGCCGGTCGAAGTGCGCCTGACCGTGCGCACCGTGGAGATCTTCCATCGCGGCCAGCGTGTCGCGCTCCACCAGCGCAGCCACCAACCCGGTGGGTTCACCACCGACCCGGCGCATCGTCCCAAGGCGCACCAACGCCATCTCGACTGGACACCGGCCCGGCTGATTGGCTGGGCGCAAAACCAAGTCGGGCCGCAGTGCGCCGCCGCCGTGACCTACATCCTGGAACACAAGCCGCATCCCGAACAGGGGTATCGTTCCTGTCTTGGTCTGATGCGGTTGAGCCGCCACCATGGACGCACCCGGCTGGAACAGGCGTGCCAGCGCGCCTTGCTGCTGGAGGTCTGCTCGTATCGCAGCATCAAATCGATTCTCGACGCCAAGCTGGAGACCCAGCCCGGACCGGCGCAACCCCCCGTCACCACAGGGCTGGTCACGCACGACAACCTGCGCGGCCGCCACTACTACCAGTAACCCCACAACACAGGAGAAACCGCATGCTGCACGAACCCACCAAAACCAAACTCTACGCCATGAAACTCAACGGCATGGCCGAGGCTTATGACGAACAACGCGCCCAATCCCGCAGTGGCGAGTTGTCGTTCGACGAACGCTTCGGCTTGCTGGTCGAGCGCCAATGGCTCTGGAGAGAGAATCGCGCGCTGGCCACCCGTCTGGCCCAAGCCCGCCTGAAACAGCCTGCCTGCATCGAGGACCTCGACTTCACCGCCGCCCGCGGCTTGAAACGCGCGCTGATCGAACAACTCAGCCCCTGCGACTGGGTCCAGCATCGCCAGAACATCATCATCACCGGCCCGACCGGCTGCGGCAAGACGTTCGTCGCCTGTGCCCTGGCGCACAAGGCCTGCCGCGAAGGTCACCGGGCGCTGTACTTCTACGCGCCGAAACTGTTTCGCGCCCTGAGCAGTGCGACAGCCGACGGCAGTCTGACCAAGCTGCTCAAAAAGATCGCCAAGGTCCAAGTGCTGGCCGTCGACGACTGGGGCTTGGTCAAGGTCGATGAACGCCAATGTCGTGAGTTCCTGGAGATCCTCGACGATCGTCACGGCCACGGCTCCACCGTGATCACCAGCCAGTTCCCCGTCAGCGCCTGGCATGAGGTGGTCCCGGACCCGACAGTGGCCGATGCGTTGTTAGACCGGCTCATCCACAACGCCCACCGCCTGGAACTGAAAGGAGACTCCCTACGCAAACGCCAGGCACGTCCCTGATCCCAACGACCCGGTACCGCCCGCCTGCGCGGGCGGCTTCAGAATGGACGATAAAGCAAAGGAAAGGGACGGACACGTCGTCCCGCTGACGCGGGACTCCGATGATGCCCAGTGAACCCGCAAGCTTGACTCAAAGTTGCCACTATTATATGAACACAACAGCCAGCGTCGCTACGCTCCGACCACTGGAAACATAAAACCGGAACCAGTGGAAACTTTCACCGGAATACGCACTATGATATCGGTTCTTCGATATAGAGAGTCGTTCTTTGACATAGAGGGGCTTGGGACAAGGGGAGTGGCACATGACCGACGGTCGCAGATCGCCGCCATAGTAGCCCTGTGCCCGGGGGCCAGGGGCTTGGGCAAAAAAGGCACTTTTTGCGAAACGAACCCAAACTTCTGGAATTAGAAATGCGTATGGATAAGCTTGTGGGACGGGTGGTTGGGACTTTTTGTTTTGGATTTTTTGGTTGGGTTCGTCCCCCCCTCACGAAGCCAAATCGGGGCAGGTCCCGGGTCTGGGAATCGGGGTAAATCGTCGGAGTTAGACGTAATCGTGACGTGATGCGCTTGAATTGGGAGGCGCGGCTGGGCGTGGCGCGACTCATTTGAGGGGTCTGACGCCGCCTGCAAAAACCGCGTGTTTCTTCCGACGCGCTGGATTAGAATTCTGCGAAGGAACAAATTGACCATGCCACGTGCCGCGACGTCGCAGGAACGGAAGCTCCGCCAGTTTGAGTTGCTGGCGCGGGTGAGCAGCGTCATCAACTCCACTCTCGAACCGAAAGAGGTCCTCAATCGCGTTATCGCCGAGGCCGTGCAGGCGATGCAGGCCACCAGTGGGTCGCTCGTGTTCATCGACCCGCACACGCAACTTCTCCAGATTGAAGTCGCCATCGGCCTGAGCCAACAGGCGCAGAAGACCCAGCTCGCCATTGGCCGCGGCGTCACGGGTTGGGTCGCCAAAACGGGTAAGCCGCTGCGCGTGCCGGATGTGACGGCCGATCCCCGTTACGTTTCCGTGCGCAAGGACATTCGCAGCGAGCTGGCGGTGCCGCTGCTCGTCGAGGGCACATTGATTGGCGTGCTGAATGTTGACTCGAAGGAGCACGACGCCTTCAGCGCCGAAGACGAGGAATTGCTGGTCGCCATTGCCAATCAATCCGCCCAGGTAATCCAGAATTCGTGGTTGTACCAGGCCGTCGCCCACAACGCCCGCCAACTCGAATCGTTGTTTTCCGTCGCCCACTCGATCATCTCCTCGCTCAACCTGCAGGAAATTCTCCAACACGTCACCCGCGACGCGTGCCGCTTGATGGACTCGAAGGTCTGCTCGCTCATGCTGCTCAATCCGGCGCGCGACCTCCTGGAACTTCGCGCCTGCCACGGCGCCGGTGCCGAGTACCTCCAGAAACCGCCGTTGCCCGTGGACGACAGTGTCGTCGGCTTCGTCATCCGCCGTCGCAAGCCACTCCGCGTCTTCAACGTGCAGGAACACGACGAATATCGGCACACCGAGATGGCCCGCAAGGAGGGGCTGGTCTCGCTGTTGTCCGTGCCGCTGCTGGTGGGCGACGCGGCCATCGGCGCGCTCAATGTGTACACGGCGGTCCCGTACCATTATTCCAACCAAGACGTGCGGACGTTGTCCGCGCTCGCGAGCCTGGCCGCCGTCGCCATCGAAAACGCGCGGCTGCACGAGAAGATCGTGGATGTCGAAGAGCAGTTGCGGCGCAACGAACGGCTCAGCACGCTGGGTCTCCTGGCCGCCGAGGTGGCCCATGAGATTCGCAATCCCCTGACCGTCATGAAAATGACGTTCCACTCGCTCGACTTGAAGTTTCCCCCCGAGGACCCGCGCGGGCGTGACGCCGAGATCATGTCCGAAAAGATGGATCACCTGAACAAGATCGTCGATCATCTCCTGGGATACGCGCGGTTCACCGAACCGACATTCGATCTCGTGGATGTGAACGACCTGCTCGACGACGTCCTGCTGCTGACGAGGCAAAAGCTGCGCCAGCAACAAATCGAGTTGGTGAGGAAGTTTGGCGACCGCCTGCCCAAGGTGCGCGCCGACCGCGGTCAGATCGAGCAGATGTGCCTGAATCTCATCCTCAACGCCGCGGATGCGATGTCGGACGGCGGCACCCTGACCGTGGGCACCGCGCCGCATTCGTCATCGTTCCTTCAGGTGACGTTCACGGACACGGGCATGGGCATGGCGCCTGAGAAACAGAAACAACTTTTTGTGCCGTTCCTTACCACGAAAGCCCGGGGCACCGGGCTTGGCCTCGCCATTGTCCAAAAGATCGTCGAAGCTCACCGCGGGAAAATCGAAGTAAAAAGCGCCCCGAAACGGGGCACCACATTCCGCATCTTGCTGCCGGTGTAGCGTTGCGACGCCAGTTCCCAGCAGATTGCTATTTTGTCGTGTCCCCGGGATCAGGTGAGGGCGGAGCTTCCGACAGCTTCTTCAGGAGCGCTTCGAGTTGGGGGTCGGCCGGCGCGCCGAGATCGAGCGCCTTCTTGTAGTGATACTTTGCAAGCTCGACGTTGGGGGTGCGTTGTTTGGCGTAGACAACGGCCAGGTTGAAATGCGCGTCGGCGTATTGCGGGTTGATCTCAATCGCGCGCCGAATTTCCTGTTCACCAGCAGCACCCCAGCCCTTCTGGCTGAGTACGATGCCGAGATAGTTGTGCGCCTCGGCGTTGTGCGGGTCGAGCGCCACGGCGCGCGTCAACTCATTGAACGAGTCCTCGGTCAATCCCTTGCGATAGAACACGACTCCGAGCAGGGATCGCGTTTCCGCATCGTTCGGCGCCTCTGCAACCGCTTTGCGCAGGTAATCCTCCGCGTCGTCGTATCGGTTCTGCTGGTAACGGATCGCTCCCAGGCTGGACAGGGCGACAAGGTTCGTCGGGTCGACGTCGAGCACGCTGGTGTACTTGATTCCCGCTCGATCCAGTTGTTTCAGGGCCAGCGCAGCGCGGGCCTCGTTCAGCAATTGGCGCTCATTCGGCGCTGGCGGCGGAGTGGCGACCACGACCGGAGCCGGGGCTGGACTTGGTTTGACTACCAGCAGCTTGGGCTGAGCGGCTGGCGGCACTGGCGCGGGAGACGGCGCGGGAGCCGGTGTCACGGTTGCTGCTGGAACCGGTGCCGGTGTTGGAGCTGGTGCTGGCACGGGTGTCACGGTGGCTGTCGGAACCGGTGCGGGTGCCGGCGCCGGTACGGGTGTTGCAGCCGGTGGCGGTGTGTTCGTAACTGTTCGCGCCGGCGTGTTCGTCGAAGTCCGTGCTGGCGCTGGTAGCGGTGTCGGCTTGGGTGCCGGTGCGGGCGCGTTTGTAGACGTTTGCGTCGGCACCGGTGCCGGAGTCGGTTTCGGAGCCGGTGCCGGTTTGGGTGCTGGCGCTGGTGGCGTCGGTTTGGGTGCCGGTGCGTTCGTCGATGTCAATGCGGGCGTCGGCGGTGGTGTCTTCTTCACCGTTACCACGGGCTTGGGCGGCGTGTTCGTCTGCGTGTTCGCGGGTGGCACAGCCGCCGGTGTGGGCGGTGTCTCAGCCTTCTTCGGGGACGTTAACGTGGCTACCAGTTTGCCCCGGCCAGATTCTTCCATGGCGGAAGCGGGCGTCGCTGTTTCCGGTTGGGACTGTTCCTTGGCCAGCGCGGGGCGCTGATGAGGACGCCAGCCGCGAAGCTCGGGAATCGACGGCCCATTGGTGCTTTCCCCGCTTTCCCCGCCAACAAATGACGCGGAAGCTTTGCGCTCGGCGATGATCCGCAACAGCGCGTTCTCTTTGCGCAACTGACGGATGATTTCGTCGTCCTTGTCGCCAGAAGCCTTGGCGGAGGCCAGTCGCTTGTTGGCGTCCGTGAGTTGGGCGATGACCGCATCATAGGAATGGCGCATCTCGGCGTTGTCGACCTGCTCTTTCGCCAGCGATTCCTTGGTCGTGTCCAGCTCGACGCGCGTCTGCTGGAGTTCTTCCTTCGCCTGTTGCAATTCGCCACGGGTCTGGGCGAGTTCCGTGCGCAACTGCGCCAACGCGGGTGATTCCGCCGGCGGGGTTGGTGGCGGCGCTGGAGCCGGGGGCGGAACAGGCTTGGCGCGCTCGCGGGCCTCGGCGGCCTCCGTCTGCGCCGCCGCCAGTTGGGCCGCGAGCACCTGGTTGGTTTTCAGCAGGTCTTCGATCTGCTGATTGGTCTGCGCCGGCGCGACCTTGCTGAGCTGCTCTTGAAGCTTGGTGTTCAATTCGTCGCGTGCGGCTTGCAATTGCTCGATCTGTTGACGGGCCCGCTCCAGTTCCGTGTTCAATTGCTTGACTTGTTCATTCTCGGCGGGCGGCACGGGAGGCGCCGGGGCAAAGGATATAACCTTCGGAGTCGGAGCGGCCGCCGCCAGGGGCAATGCGTTGGATGTTGTTATCTCAGGCGTGGGTGCCGCTGATGGAGCCAGCACGACAGGCGTATGGGGAATGGCCGGTGCTTCCGGTGTCGGGGCCGGGGCCGCTGGTGGCGTTTCCGGCGCGGCGGGGGCGCCCACCTTCTCCTTCAGGGCCGCCAGATGGTCTTCCACGTACTTCGTGCGGAACTCGATGATGTGCGGGTTCCACTCGGGATTTTGTGTCTTGATCTGGTCGAGGATCTCATGTGCGGCGCTGAATTTCGCGTTCGCTTTCACCCAGTCGCTGTTGTGTTCGGCGGTGTCACCGTCCTGAATCAGAAAATAGGCTTCCAGAAATTTGTCGCCCGGGTCTTCGGCCGCGCGGACACGAGTGGTGCCACAAAGGCACACAGTCAACACGAGACACGTCAGGAGTATCCTCTTCATTTTCATTGAGCGGGACTCTACACGAAAGGGCTGTCCATTTGCAATGGTTTGATATGAGTGCACTTGCATTAGTCCCACTCTCACAGCACAATGCATACCCATCTATGGCCATGGACGAGTTGAACCCAATCCAGCTTGCAGCCCAACAACAATTTGACCGCCAGAGCGAACGCTACGGCAAGGGTCACATCCTGTCCGATGTCTCCGACGTCAAGGTCGCACTGGGGCGTCTGGACTGGCTGAAACCGGGCCGGGCGCTGGATGTGGCTACCGGCGCGGGTCATACGGGCCTGTATCTGGTCAGCGTTGGGTGGCAGGTCACACTGGCGGATATCTCCGCCGCAATGCTCGAACGCGCCGCCGCCACCGCCCGCGAACGCGGTCTCCGCGTCGAAATCCGCCAGCATGCCGCCGAAACGTTTCCCTACGCGGATGGCGCGTTTGACCTCGTGACCTGCCGCGTGGCCGCTCACCATTTCAGTGATCCCTCGGTGTTCGTGCGCGAGACCGCCCGCGTCCTCAAACCCGGCGGGGCATTTCTCCTGATCGACGGTTCGATCGAGGACGGCCAGCCTGTCGCCGAAGAATGGCTTCACGCCATCGAGAAACTTCACGACCCGAGCCATCATCGGTTGCTGAGCCAGGGCGCATGGACGAAACTTTGCCAGGACGCCGGCCTGCGAGTGGTATTTTCGGAACTCCAGCCCTTCAAACAGCCGGATGTGAATTGGTACTTCGACACCTCGAACACGTCTCCAGAAAATCGCGCCGCAGCCTTGGAACTTATCCACACCGCCCCGCCCGAAGCCAGAAATCTGTTCCGGCTCGGCGAAGAAGACGGCAAAATCGTCTGGTGGTGGCAGCGCCTCGTCCTACTCGCGCAAAAGCGTCAAAAGGAGTGAATCGGACTCACATGGGAAGCCTGTGGAGGCTGGTCATGCTTGTTGTCGCGATTTCCAGTAGCCGGGTTCTCTGGCGGCGTGCATCACGGCCCAAATCCACAGTTTATCTTCGAGCACCTCGTAGTAGATCAGGAATGGAAACCGTTTGGTCATGACGCTGCGCACACCGGCTTCTTTCCGGTGACCCAATTCGTGGAAACAGACAGACCAATTCGATGGTTCGCAACGTCTCTTCAGCAAAGGCGGCCCCCAACCCGGCTTGCTTGCCCTCGTAATAGGCGATCTCCGCCTTGAATTCCGCCAGCGCGTCAGGATGGAAGACGAATTCCATCACTCGAACAGTGCTTGAATCTCTCGCACCACCTGCGCCGCCTCGATCCCCGGCACCTTGCCGCTCAAGATGTCGGCGCGCCGCCGCATGACTTCGGCCAACTGCCGCTTCTTAAGCTCCGCGGGTACGCGCGACACGAGATTGCCCACGAGCTTTTCGGCCAGCACTTCCTGGTCACCCACCGGCAACGACAAGGCGTTCTTGGCGACTTCATCCAACCTGGCTTTCATGCCCGTCAGTTTACTCGCATTCCCAGCCATCCTCAAGCCGTATTGTAGCCGTTATAATGCCAGACCAAAGGCGTTGGTCGCCGCGCCACCCTTAAGGCGTGATGGCGAACCGATAGAACCCTTGCGGCCCGACAGCTCCACCGAAATTCGTTACCGTCAGCAGCGCCCCAATACTGTTCGTGACCGACACGCCCGGGACATTGACCCAATTCGTCGGGTCCATCGAACTACTAAACTGCAATTGATACGTCTCGTAGGCGATGGAGACGACATTGAAAACGACGTTCGTGCCCGACGCCTGGGCTCCGGTAATTTGATTGATCGGCCAGGGCGGCGGGTTGAGAGAAATGGTCAATTTGAAGATGGTGCCACCATTGTTTGTCCCGCCTGCAGAGGTCGTCCCGTAGAAACTGCCGTCGCTGCCCTGCACAAGCCCGGCCACAGGGGCGGCTCCATCCCCGGGGTAACTGCCAAAGGAATAAAGGCTTGTGTAGGTGCCACTGGGACTGAAACGGAACACCGTGCCGTTAGTACGCGTCCCCCCGTAATAGGCCGTCCCGTAGAAACTGCCGTCGCTGCCCTGCACAAGCCCGCCTAGTGGGGTGCTCCCATCGTTTCCCGGGTAGCCGAGAAACGAGTAGAGATTCGTATAGCTCCCACTGGGACTGATCCGAAACACGGTACCCCAGTAGTTCATGCCGCCGCCGAAGGTCGTCCCGTAGAAATTACCGTCGCTGCTCTGTACGAGCCCGGCGAATGGATTGGCCCCATCGGTGGGGTGGCCGATAAAGGAGTAAAGATTCGTGTAGCTGCCGCTCGGACTGATCCGAAACACCGTACCGTTGCTGCTCGTCCCGCCTGCATACGTCGTCCCGTAGAAATTGCCGTCACTGCCCTGCACGAGCCCGGCTTGTGGATTGGCCCCATCGGTGGGATAACCGCTGAAAGAGTAAAGATTCGTGTAGCTGCCGCTGGGACTGATCCGAAACAGCGTGCCGCAGCCGCCGGGGCAAGGGCCGTTCCCGCCAAGACCGGTCGTCCCGTAGAAGTTGCCGTCGGTGCCCTGCACGAGTTCGTCTTCCGGATAAGCGCCATCGGTGGGGGAGCCGACAAAGGAGTAAAGACTCGTATAGCTGCCGCTCGGACTGATCCGAAACACGGTGCCGGTGTTGTTGATCCCACCGACTTCGGTTGTCCCATAGAAATTTCCGTCTCCGCCCTGTACGAGCCCCGCGTATGGATAGCCCCCATCGGTGGGGTGGCCCACAAAGACGTGTAGATTCGTGTAGTTGCCGCCGGGACTGATCCGAAACACGGAGCCGTAGCCGCCAGCCGTGGTCGTCCCGTAGAAATTTCCATTAGTCCCCTGTACCAGACCGCCATATGGATAGCCCCCATCGGGGGGGGCGGCCGGCGAAGCTGTAAAGATTCGTTTCCGTCTGTCCGTTGGCGTTGAAAGTCCGGCCAAGCAAGACTGATAAGATCAATGAGATGGCAAGGCGGAGCATCCTCGCCGCCGTAAGCCTGACCAGAACCCGCTTGTCCATTACCCGACGTTCCTCTCCCGGCCGTTGACTGACTTCGATCAGAACCCGAGCGACTCTCGCCAATGCGGCAATCAGACTAGCATTCCGGCCATGCCAAGTCGAGCCGTTTCCAGCACTCACCTCCAGACCAGATCCCATGTTGTCGGGAGAAGATCATTCGACGAGACTGTGAAAACACGAAAGGGTTGTCACTTCTGAGTCTCCTTCTGTTCGTCAACAATGGCAGGCCTCCATACCCGTTGTGTCCGACCCGCAAGATCGGTTTCCGTAATCTCGGCGGTAAAATGGTAGTCATATCCGGCCTTCAATTCCGTCAGGAGCGTGAGATCCTTGCGGCTGACCAGGTGGGTGTGGATCGCCGAGGAATCGGAAAAGAAAACAACAATGTCGTGGGTGCCGGGCAGTAACTCGATGATAAACGGGGAGTCGACATTGACGCGCGCCAGGATTCTTGCGTACGAGAAAGATCGCCCGTCAATCGACCGGATGCAGAACCGGATCCTCCATGGAGGTGTGGAGAATCGCCAGTTGTTCGTGCGGCTTGGGGCTTCCCTGATAATACCGGTAACTAACCTGGGCGCAGCCCGCGCCCAGGGTCATCGCCATTACAAGCGAGATGGTATGACAGAGGTGCCGGAGAAGCTGAGGAAATCTGCATGAGAACACCGCGCATCAGCCCGCTTCCACACCACCTAATCCTTGCCGCCGGCGGCCTGGAACTCTTTCTGGCTGATCTCGCGAATCTCCGACTCGTGAATGGTGACGATCGCCCCGTTTCGGGCGTCCACAAACCGCGTGGCGCCGCCCCGGACCGTGTCCCAGTCCGTCGTGTAGTAGGTCTTGTTACTGGATGGGTCGGTGACGGCGTAATAGCTCGTACACCCACCAGCGAACAATGCAACGCAGCACAGCAGCATGCCCGTCAGATATCGGACTCGTCTTGTGGAGTGCATCGGTGATCTCCTTTGTTCGTCTCACTTCGACTTTCCAATTCTCGCCGCTCTCACTTCGCCGCGCCGGCAGCCACCACCGGCTGCCCGGCCAGCAACGCTTTCGCGGCGCTATACACGTTTTCCCCCGTAAACCCGAAATGCTTCATCACATCCTTGACCGGGGCCGACGCGCCGAATCCGTCGCGACCGACCGACGCGCCATCCAGACCGACGTACTTCGACCAACCCAGCGTCACGCCCGCTTCAACGGAAAGACGTTTGCGCACGGAGGGTGGCAGTACAAGGTCCCGGTATTCGCGCGGTTGGCGCTCGAACAATTCGAACGACGGCATGCTGACCACCCGCACCTTCACGCCTTCGGCCTTCAACTTCTCGCCGGCCTCGACGCACCATTGCAATTCCGAGCCGGTGCCGATGAGGATGATGTCGGGTTGACCCTGGCTGTCGCTGAGGATGTACGCGCCCTGCCGCAGGCCGGTCGCCGGCGCATACTTGGTGCGATCGAGCGTCGGCACACCTTGCCGCGTCAGCGCGAGAGCGATGGGATGTTTCTTCTCCGCCAGAATCACCCGCCACGCCTCGGACACTTCGTTCGCGTCCCCGGGACGGATCACGATCATGTGCGGAATCGCCCGCAGCGAGAAAAGTTGTTCCACCGGCTGATGCGTCGGGCCGTCTTCGCCGACCCCGATGCTGTCGTGAGTGAACAGGTGAAGCACCGGTATTTCCATCACCGCGCCGAGCCGAATCGATCCCCGCGCGTAATCCGAGAAAATCAGGAAGCCGGCGCCGTACGCGCGCAGTTTGCTGAGCACCATGCCGTTGACCGCGCCCACCATGGCGTGCTCGCGAATGCCAAAATGAAAATTCCGGCCGCTGTACGATCCTTTCTCGAAATCGGCCGCATTCGCCAGCAACGTCTTGGTGGACGGCGCGAGATCGGCGGCGCCGCCGAGCAGCCAGGGGATGTTCTTCCCGACGGCATTGAGCACTTTGTTGCTGGATTCGCGCGTCGCGAGCCCCTTCGGATCGGCCGGGAATGTCGGTATGTCCTTGTCCCAACCCGCCGGGAGATCTCGGTCCTGCATCAGCTTCCACTCCGTGGCGAGGGCCGGATTGGCCGTCGCGTACGCGTCGAATTTCGTCTGCCATTCCTTTTCCAGCTTCCGTCCGCGACGGAACTGCTTCTGCATGTGCTTGGCGGCTTCCTCCGGCACGAGGAACTTCGCATCGGGCGGCCAACCGTACCGCTCCTTGGTCTTGCGGACCTCTTCTTCGCCGAGCGGCTCGCCATGGGCCTCGCGCGAGTCCTGCTTCGTCGGCGCGCCGTACCCGATATGGCTGTTGAGTACGATGAACGACGGTTTGTCGGTTTGCTTGACCGCCCGCTTGATGGCGCGGTTGATTGCCCGCAGATCGTTGGCGTCGGCCACGTGTTGGACGAACCAGCCATACGCCTTGAATCGCGCCCCGACGTCTTCGCTGAACGCCAGCGACGTCTTGCCTTCGATGGTGATCTTGTTGTTGTCGTAAATCCACAGCAGCTTGTGCAAGCCGAGATGGCCCGCCAGCGACGCCGCTTCCGAGCAAACACCTTCCATCATGTCCCCGTCGCCGCCCATGGCAAACACGCGGTAATTGACGATCTCGTGGCCGTCGCGATTGAAATGTTCCGCCAGCCAGCGCTCGGCAATCGCCATCCCGACGGAATTGGCGAATCCCTGGCCGAGCGGCCCGGTCGTCGTTTCCACGCCTGGGGTCAGGCCGTATTCGGGATGGCCGGGCGTGCGGCTGCCCAGTTGACGGAACCGCTCCAACTCGCTCATCGGCAGGTCGTAGCCGGTCAGGTGCAGCAGGCTGTACAGCAACATCGAGGCGTGCCCGCCCGACAACACGAACCGGTCACGGTTCGGCCAGTGCGGATTATCCGGGTTGTGCCGAAGAAATTTCTCCCAGAGCCAGTACGCAACGGGCGCCAGGCCCATCGGCGCGCCGGGATGGCCCGAGTTGGCCTTCTGGACGCCGTCCATCGCCAGCGTGCGGATCGTGTCGATGCACAACTGGTCGAGCAGTTTGGTTTTGGGGTTGTCCAACGCCACTTCAAATGTCGCCGATGTCGTCATGGAACTCTCCTGGATTGCTTGAGCAACAAGCCATTCTGCGTCAAGACGGCCCCGTGCGCAAGTCTCCGTCGCGCCCGCACAATAGCCCTATCTCTCGTGGCGTGTTGCGCCGTTTGGGTCGGCGGGTGCTGGTTCTCCTACAAAAAGAAAAAGGCGCCCCGATTTCTCGGGACGCCTTTCGGTTAAAAACCAACTTCTGAAAAAAGTTAGTACCGGCTGCCGGCGAACTTCCCACCGCCACGGCTGCTGCCGCCACGGCCGCCGCCGAAGTCGCCACGGGGACGCTCTTCACGGGGCTTGGCTTCATTCACCGTCAACGCCCGACCATCCAGTTCCTTGCCGTTGAAATCGGCAATCGCCTTGGTGGCCTCTTCCTGCGTGCCCATCTGGATGAACGCGAACCCACGGGACTTGTTGGTGAACTTGTCCATGATGAGCTCGCAGCTGCTGACATTCCCCGCCTGTTTGAACAGCTCGAGCAAATCGCCTTCGCTGGTGTTGAATGACAGGTTTCCTACGAATAGCTTGGTAGCCATTATATGTATATACTTTCCGCTGCGGTTAGGAGGTCTCAGTGACTGTTCCCGATTTCGGGTTTCGGACTGTCACCGAGCAAACTAGGCCTGACTGACAATCTACCAATCTCACTGCAACTGCTTCTATCTGCTAGCGCCTCCACACTACCCCATTCCCCCACGATAGCAACTACTAATTCATAGCTCGCAGGCCAAACCCGTCCATCCCTCAAATCCCTCAAATCTGCCACCCTAACACGTTTACTCGTAGCGTCTTACGCAAAGAAACACAGTGAAATGACGCCACCATGACAAATGGGTTCGTTTTTGGCTTCGCCTTTCGAAAATTTCCACACCGGCTTGGATAAATTTGGGTTCGTTTGCAATTTTTACTTTTTTCAGCCTGCCCGCCCGCAGGAAGCGAAATCGAAGCGGCAAACCGACCGGGCGCGACCAAAACAACCCCCACCGCCCCACTCCCTCGTTGTCAAAGCCGAGCCGCTGGGAGCGGCAAGACGCAACGCCGCAGGCGGCCCATCGGGGCTCGCCGAGCGGGCGCGAGCGAGTGCAAAACAATGACCCCTTCATCTCCACCGACTATTATCCATATCTGATAGCCAGTCAAGAACTTTCATCCACCCGTCCCCTCACCGCAGCGCCCGCCTTACCCTCCCAACGCACCGCCTGCCGCCAGTCTCCTCGCCCCCAAGAGCATCCCGCCGTCACGCTGCCCACTGGGGTCAACACCCCATAGCGTCCCGCCACCCATTAATGTAATCTTCTCGCATGGAACTGAACTTCCACCGTTACGAAACCAAGACACTTGCCGAACTCGTAAAACTCGATGACCAACTGGTCAAGGAGTTGGGCGTTCTTGGTCACAAGTTTGCCGTTCTTCAACAAAGAATTGCCGCTTTGAAGGTTGCCCAACAGAAGGCAAAGCGCGCAAACAAGTAGTTCCCAGTTCCGCCGGAAAACTATCGGGAGGGAAAGGTGAATCTCCAGAAACTTGCACGCAGGATTTGTCTGAACCTTTTGTTGGGCGGCCTGATCGCGCCCATGCTAACGGGATGCGCGGCCTTGACCTCCCTGGCCCTTGCCCCTGATCCCGCCGGGAGTGGTCCGGAAGCACCTCGAACCATAACGACGGTCAGGCTTTCCCAAGCCAATTATCATGTGCAAAAGCTCAATGTCACCGGCCACGACAACGGCTTTAAATTATTCGGGCTCTTCACGATTGTACCGCCCAGCCGCGTGAAAGCGCTTACGAGAATGTATCAAAGCGCCGAGATCCAACCCGGCGGTCCGTTGGCACCGGCGAATATCGCGGTCGAAGAAATTGAACAAAACTTCATCCTGTTCTCGATCCCACAAGTTTTTGACTACGCTGACACAACGAGGTCACCTGACTGGTTCAACGCAACGGCGGAGTATTTGACCCGCTGCGGGATTCCTTCAATCTAGGTCACAGCTTTTATTCGCCGATCCCCCGACAGAGACCGGAAATTGACACCCCCAACGCCTTGGCAATCCGCGCAATGCTGAGGAGACTGGGATTGCGGACACCACGCTCGATGCCGCTGATGTAGGTGCGGTCGAGGTCCGCTTTTTCCGCGAGTACCTCTTGTGAGAATCCCTTTGCATCCCGGTGCTTTCTGACGCTCTGGCCAAAGGCAATTAGAATGGGGTCATGTTTTGGCATGCCCCATAGTTGACACGTTTGTCGGAAATCAGTCTATCGACGATAAGTGACATTCTTCCGGGCAGCAAAACCCCACAGACGATGAGTCAGATTCCGCACCGCCGACTTTCCCCTTGCCGCCGCCAGGAATGCCGACGGGTCTTATGCCGCCACGCCGTATACTTCCCCCGTCTACGCCTGATGCCTGTCACTGAAAGGTATCATCATTTTCCTCCGCCACCCACGATACATTGTAGTACAATGTATCATCGCTTATCCCGCCTTCGTGTACTTCGAGACTTCGTGGTGAGACTCGCCGTTGCCGCTACATCCTCCGCAACGCCTGATGCCTAGTGTGGTGTCACTGAAATGCCTTTCCAATGTCCATCTGGTCAAAATGAAGCGATTCATTGTAACGAAGCGTTAGGGACAGCACACTAGCAGGGTACTAAAGAAGTCGGGTTGACGGGCCGGTTATACTACGTGGCGAACAGGGAGGGTTTCGCATGCGTGGACAGATTGATCGGCAAGAGTCGTTGTTTGTGGTCGTTTCGTTGGAGCAGCGGGTGCCCCCGAACCATCCATTGCGGCCCATCAAGCGCCGCTGTGACGAACTGTTGGCCCAGATGAATCGGCAGTTTACCCGCGCCTATAGTTCGCTGGGGCGGCCCTCCATTCCGCCGGAGCAATTGCTCAAAGCCCTGCTGCTGCAAGCGCTGTACTCGATCCGTAGTGAGATCGCCCTGATGGAGCATATCGAGTTCAACCAACTGTATCGGTGGTTCGTGGACTTGCCGTTGGAGCAACGCGCGTGGACGCCGGAAGTGTTCAGCGTCAACCGTGAGCGTTTTGCCGAGCATGGATTGGTGCAGGCGTTCTTCGATGCGCTGGTGCGCCAAGCGATGCTGGAAGGCTACGTCAGTGACGAACACTTTACGGTGGACGGCACGTTGCTACGCTCGTGGGCCAGCCTGAAGAGCGTGCAGCCCAAGGACGGCGCCGCGTCCAGCGAACCGCCCGACGATCCGGGCAATCCGACGGTGAACTTTCATGGGCAGCGTCGCACCAACGACACCCACCAGAGTGCCACCGATCCCCAAGCCCGCTTGGCGCGCAAGGGCCTGGGCAAGGAGGCGCAGTTGTGCCACAGCGCGCACGTGTTAATGGAGAACCGTCACGGTCTGTGCGTCGGCGTCGCCGTGGATGCCGCGGACGGACACGCCGAGCGGCGGCAAGCGCGGGCGTTGGTGCGACGCGCCAAACGTCGACAGCGACTGCATCCGCGAACGCTGGGCCTGGATGGCGGTTACCAGGACGGCAAGTTTCTGGCGCAGTTGGAGCGCACCGGGATCGAACCGCACGTGCCGATTCGCCGGGGGCGCCTCGTGGCCCGGGATGCGGCCAGGGCGGGCCCGCCACCGAGCACGGCAGCGGATGCGCACGGCGCGCTACCGGGTCAGCCAACGCCTCCGCAAACGGGTCGAAGAAATCTTCGGCTGGTGCAAGACGGTGGGCCGGCTGGCCCGAACCCGCTTCGTAGGTCGGTGGAAGATTGCCCAAGAGGTCCTGGTGACGGTCAGCGCGTACAACTTGGTGCGACTGGTTCGTTTGGAGACCAGTTCATGAACCGACCGATTATGTCGAACTGTTGGCTCAACCCGCACGACACTCAGGACAGGGCATCGTTACAGCCCTCCCAAACCGCCATCACCCAAACCACTGCCGTAATGCAGACTTCTTTAGTAGCCTGCTAGGCCTTCCACGATTGCCTTTCGGCGCATGCGCCGCTACCCTGCCCGCATGAGCGCGTTTCCCGTCAGCCCCGAGAAAGAAGCCCAGCTCGCCCAGCGCATGGCCGCGCTCGGCGTCCGCGAGGCCGATATCGACGAGTCCTTTGTCCGCTCGGGCGGCCACGGCGGCCAGAACGTCAACAAGACTTCCACGTGCGTGATGTTGCTCCATCACCCGACCCGGCTCCAGGTCAAATGCCAGACCACGCGCTCCCAGGGCCTCAACCGCTTCCTCGCCCGCCGTCTCCTCCTCGACAAGATCGAAGCCCTCAAAAAAGGCTACGTCGACGCCGAGCGTTCCCGCATCGAAAAAATCCGCCGCCAGAAACGCAAACGCAGCCGCCGCGCCAAAGCCCGCATGCTCGACAACAAGTCCCATCACGGAGCCAAGAAAGAGATGCGACGATCCGTGACGATGGACTAGGAATTTCCGCCGCTAATGGCTTCGTCAACACCGGCATTGCTCTCCGCCTTTGAACTGGCCTTGGCCTACGGCCCGGAGCACCTGCTCAAAGCCGTCACGCTTTCCGTCTCGCCCGGCGAGAAAGTCGGATTGGTGGGCCGCAACGGATCGGGAAAGACGAGCCTCTTGAAAATCCTCGCCGGCGAAACCCAGGCCGACAACGGCGAGATCTCGCGCCGACGGGGCCTCCGCATCGGTTATCTCCCGCAGGAATTCGAACTCGATGGCGCCAAAACCGTCCGCCAAAACATCGAGGCCGGCGCCGCTGACCTGATGGACTGGCTTGGCCGTTACGAATCCGGTCACCGCACTGAGGCCGAGATGACCGAGCTGCTGCACAACATCGAACAAGCCGACGGCTGGAACCTGCAATCCCGCATCGAGGCGAGCGTCACCGCTTTATCCGCGCCACCGCTGGATGCCACGGTCGGGCCGCTCTCCGGCGGCGAAAAACGTCGCGTCGCGCTCTGCCGCGCGCTGGCCGCGCAACCGGATTTGCTCTTGCTGGACGAACCCACCAACCATCTCGACGCCGAATCCATCCTGTGGCTCGAGGAATTCCTCCAGAAATTTCCGGGCGCGGTCATCTTCGTCACCCACGACCGCTATTTTCTCGATGGCATCGCCACGCGCATTGTCGAGTTGGCCGACGGACTGTGTTATTCGCATCCGGGCAACTACACGGCCTATCTAGAATCCAAGGCCGCCCGCCAACAGATCGCCGAACAGGCCGAGCGCCGCCGTCAGCGCTTCCTACGCATCGAACTGGAGTGGGTCCGCGCGGGCGTGCGCGCCCAACGCTCGAAATCGCGTCATCGGCTCGAATCCTTCTACAAGGTGCAGGGCCTGGAAGCGCCGCCAGAAGAACGCGAGATGGACCTGCTGATTCCCCCGCCGCCCGAGCTTGGTAATACCGCCGTCGAACTCGAAAACGCCGGCGCGAAAGTCGGCGCGGGCGCGACGGAACGCTGGCTGTTTCGTCAATTAACCTTCTCCCTGAAGCCGGGCCAGTGCACCGGCGTCGTCGGTCGCAACGGCGTCGGCAAAACCACACTCCTGCGCATCTGCATGGGCGAACGCGCGTCCGATGCCGGCACGGTGAAGATCGGGAAGCGGGTGAGTTTCAATTACATCGACCAAACCCGCATGCAGCTCAACGACGCGAACACCGTCATGGCCGAGGTCGCGGGCGGCGGCGATACGGTCCTGTTCGGCACGCAAACGATGAGCGCCCGCGCCTATCTGCTGCGCTACCTCTTCCCCGACGAACGCCTCCGCGAACCCGTCAGCCGCCTCTCGGGCGGCGAACGCGCGCGCCTGATGCTCGCCAAGGTCTTGAAACGTGGCGGCAACGCGCTGGTGCTCGACGAACCGACCAACGACCTCGATCTGCCCAGCCTCCGCATGCTCGAGGAAGCCCTGGCCGATTTCGAAGGCAGCGTCCTCGTCGTCAGTCACGACCGCTATTTCCTCGACCGCATCTGCGACCAGATCGTCGCGTTCGAAGACTCCGGCGTGTTCGTCCAGCCCGGGAATTACTCCTACTACCTGGAGAAACGCAAAGAGCGGGAAAAGACCCGCGGGAAACAATCCGTCGCCGCCGCCATCACCACGACGCAACCCGCGCCGACGCCAGCAAAACCGGCCCGCCCTCGCAAACTGACGTTCAACGAACAACGCGAACTCGCCGGCATGGAAACCGCCATCCACGCCGCCGAAGCCCGTGTCTCGGAGTTGGAAACCACCCTCGCCACGCCCGATTTCTACGCCACCCGCGCCAAAGACGCCCCGGCCCTGCTCAAGGAATTGGAGTCGGCCAAAACCGAAGTCACCCGCCTCTACGCCCGCTGGGAAGAACTGGATAAGATCGCGAAGTGAGCCGATCCAACCGGACCATGCCGTGGAGGTGAACGCTTAGGCGGTTTCCCCATCGACGATGGCCCTCGCCTTTTCGAATACCTGCCGCATCTGGTCATGCTCTCGAAAGGATAAAGCGATCGTGTAAAAACTCTCGATGGACTGCGCTACTTGCTCTTGGTGAAGGCGCAGATGTTCCGAATGTGACCAAAGCTCAGACAATTCTTTTGCAATACTGTCGCAGTTAATGCGAAGGCCTGCATCGGCCTTCGACGTTAAATGCTTTTTCAATTCGGGATAACGATCTGGTCGCGCAAGGACGCTATCATCAAGCGGTTTGACCCGCAGGTTTCGCCACGAATGTAAGGTGCCTCCGCTGTGATCCCGCCCCATGACTACCGCGTCGAGAATGCGGATGGTTCTGCGCAACCCATTGTTTTCTTCGCGGCTTAACACCCGATCACCCTGGAAACGAAATGTGCGAGTCGCCTCCGTCGTTGGCCGAATGGGGATGGCTTCTCGCACGGGCTGATCAATGAGCGGGAGTTCTTCCAGAAAATCGGGAGACGTTCGGAGCGCTCCGGCTGTGTAGATGGTCGTAGACGTAGAGCTTGTGACACGGGTCCTCAGCTCCTGAAATCCATCAATCCTCGGGTCCGCGGTACCGCGGCACTGCGACAGAACAGAATCGAGGTAAATTATGAAGGCCTCAAGAATCGAAGCTGAACTTTCTGGTAGGTACTTGCGCGAGGATATGCTGGCAGCAGCACGTGTGGCCTCCAGCTCGATAAGCGTTAGACGGCACTTGCCGGTTGGTACGTCAACCAATACTTCAACGAAATCCGGAATCCATCCTGGACCAACCTTCATTGCTGCGCCTGAGTACACGTAATCAATGTTCTTAGCTCGACGAAGAGCCATGAACTCGTCGTTTTCTTTGGAACTGTCGAGGCGAAACAGGAATCGTGTAGTCACAGATCACCTAATGCCTAATCAGCATATCCGTCACCCAACTTGAAGGCAAGGTCGCGGATTAGCGCGCAGTGGCGGCGAGCAGGCTGTCCTTGGCTTCTTCCATGAAGGCAATGACCTGCTCTCGTTTCACGGTGGGAAACCCTTCCAGAAAATCATCAATCGAATCGCCCGCTTGCAAATAATCGAGCAGCGTTTGAACGGGCACACGTGTGCCGGTACAGCAGGCCGTGCCGCCCATCACGTCGGAGTCAACGCTGATGATTCGTCGCTTCTTCACGCCCAGATTGTACGTGGAAATGGCCCCAAAAGCAAGACGGGTCGCGGCGAAGTTATTCCCCTTTCCGCGCCCAGCGCAATTTTGCCGCGGAAGAGCGTGGATTGTCGTGGCGTTCGGTGGGGGTAGGGCGGATGACTTCCTGGGCGATGTCGGCGTAGAGACCGTCGCGGAGGCCGGCCTCGAATGACTTCTTCACCCGGCGATCTTCGCCGGAGTGGAACGTCAGGATGGCGACGCGACCGCCGGGATTGAGACACGACGGAAGATTGCGCAGGAAACTGTCGAGCGCGGAAAATTCGTCGTTCACGGCGATCCGCACCGCCTGGAAAACGCGGCGGATCGAGTTATCGAGTTCCTCGTCCATGACTTTACGCAAGAGGATGTGACGGATGGCGCTGGCCAGTGCGGTCGTGGTGGGGAATGTCTTGCCCGCGAGAACATCGGCCAGCACGCGGGCATGTGGTTCATCAGCGTTTTCTTCCAGCAGCGAAGCGAGAGTATCGGCGTTGATTTTCTCCAGCAGTGCTTTCGCGGGCTGACCACGCGACGGATTCATCCGCATGTCGAGCGGACCCTCGAACTTGACCGAGAACCCGCGCCCCGGATCGTCCAGTTGCATCGACGAAACGCCGAGATCGGCAAGAACCATGTCGGCGCCGGACAATTGCTCGGCGCCGAGTATCTTACCCAGCCCGGCGAAATTGCTGCGGTGCGCCACGAACACGTCCGGGCCGAATCCCAGTTCGCGCAACCGCGCTTCCGCTTTTGGTAGTTCAATGGGATCAATGTCCAACCCGATCAAGCGTCCGCCGGGTTGCAGCTTCGGCAGGATCTCTCTCGCATGTCCGCCGTACCCGAGCGTGCAATCCGCCGCGATCTCCCCCGGTTGCGGTTTCAACACCTCCAGTATCTCCGCGACCATGATCGGACGGTGCGAGCCCGCGGGCGTTTTGCCCGAGGCGAGCACTTTCGCGACCGTGTCACCATAACGCCGAGCATTATGTTCCTTGTATTTCTCCTCGAAGCGACGCGGATTTTTCCCCGCGTAGCGCGGACGCCGGCGGTGCGGCGAAGCGGGAATTGGCTCGGATGACGGACTGTCGCTCATGGCGTGGTCATTGTACTGTTCGATCCTGAATCGACAAAGCGGTTTGTTCGACTGCGAATTTTGCGTGGATGATGCCAAGAAACAATCTACAGTAGTCCGCACATGACACTGTCCAGTCGACAAACCAGCCAACTACGGTCGCTCGCGCAGCGGCTTGATCCGATCCTGCACCTCGGCAAAGCGGGCGTGACCGACGCGTTTGTCGCCAGCGTCGACCAGGCGCTGAACGACCACGAACTCATCAAGATCAAGTTCACAGCGTTCAAGGACACGAAGAAACCTCTCGCCGAAGAGATCGCCACGCGTACAAACAGTGACCTCGTGTGGATCGTCGGTCATGTTGCGGTGTTGTATCGCGAGCAATCTGATCCAGCGAAACGCCGCGTTCACTTGGAATCATGACGACAGGCGATTCCACCGAGAAGGCGATCCGGCCACTCTTGGAGTGGTTGCTGGCGAGATATCCCGACACGCCAAAAAAACGGGCGAAGCAATGGATCATGGCGGGCCGGGTCAGCGTGAACGGGGTCATCATCCGCCAGCCGAACCAGTCAATTCCGGATCCAAAAGACGCGCTGGAGTTGTTGGACCGGCACGCCACCGCGTTGGATTGCGGACCGAGCGGATGGCAGATTCATCCGCGCGTGGCGATCCTCTATCTCGACGCCGCCCTTGCCGTCGTGAACAAAGGCCCGGGCCTGCTCTCGGTCCCGGCGGAGCCGGACGATCTCTCCGCGCTCAGCATTCTCGCCGATTTCCTCGCCGGCAAACTCCGCGCGTACGACCGCGGTGTCGATGGGCGCGGCTATTCCTTGCCGCCCGCGTACCGCCGACTGGAACCGCTGCCCGTTCACCGTCTCGACCAGTACACCAGCGGCGTGTTCTGCATGGCGATGAACCCGGCCGCTCGGCAACATCTCATCGACCAATTAAAGGTCCACAGCATGAAGCGCGAATACGTGGCCTACGTGGAAGGCCGGCCATCCAAACCCCAGGGCACATGGCGGAATTGGCTGAAACTTAGCGACGATCAATTGCGGCAGTTCGTCATCTCCGAAGTGGAAGCCAAAGCGTCCAAAGACGAGGCGTCGGAAGCGATCACCCACTACGAAGTCCTCACGGAATTCCCGTTGGCCGGCAGCCGGCAGGTTGTCACCAAGCTTCGGCTGCGCCTCGAGACGGGCCGCAAACATCAAATCCGCGCGCAGGCCGCGCACGCCGGGTTGCCGTTGGTTGGCGACCGGACGTATCACCCGAAATATCACGGTGACGCGCCCAAAGCCGCGCGCATCGATTTCCCGCGTCAGGCGTTGCATGCCGAAATCCTGAGTCTCGACCACCCCGACAAGCCCGACGCCCGGATGACATGGACCGCGGCGCTGCCCAAAGACCTGCGCCAACTCGAAGCCACACTGCGATCGGGCCGGGCGTGAGCGCGTTTCACGTCATCATCGTGGGCGGCGGCGCGGCGGGATTTTTCGCGGCCATCACCTGCGCGGAGGCGAAGCCCGACGCCGATGTCACCATCCTGGAGAAGTCATCACAGTTTCTTTCCAAGGTCCGCATCTCCGGCGGCGGACGCTGCAACGTGACGCATGCCTGTTTCGATGCGCGGGAGTTCGCCACCCGGTTTCCGCGCGGCGAGCAGCCGCTCATTGGCCCATTCCAACGATTCCAGGCGCGTGACACCGTCGCCTGGTTCGAAGCGCGCGGGGTGAAACTGAAAACGGAAATTGATGGGCGCATGTTTCCCATCACGGATTCGTCGGAAACGATCATCGATTGCCTGATCGACTCCGCGAAGACTGCGGGTGTAAAACTTGTGACGAATTGCGGTGTACACCGCTTGTCGAAGCGCCCGGAAGGCGGATTCGAGGCGGCAATGTCCACCGGCAAAACGGACGTATGCGACCGCGTCTTGCTCGCGACTGGTGGATGTCGTGCGGCTGCCGCGGGGCAGTTGGCGGTTTCGCTGGGACATACATTGGAACCGCCCGTGCCGTCGCTCTTCACCTTTCACACGGCCACGTCATGGCTACACAAGCTGGCTGGTATCTCTGTCGAATCGACGGACGTATCAATCCCCGGCACAGGACTGCGGGAGCGGGGTGCGATATTGCTGACCCATTCCGGACTCAGCGGGCCGGCCATCCTGCGTCTCTCCGCATGGGGTGCGCGCGAATTGCATGACCGCGACTACCAGTTCCCGCTTC
The DNA here is from genome assembly GCA_963713705.1 of uncultured Verrucomicrobiae bacterium. Classification (GTDB taxonomy): domain Bacteria; phylum Verrucomicrobiota; class Verrucomicrobiia; order Palsa-1439; family Palsa-1439; genus Palsa-1439. The sequence continues at coordinate 71,514 of CAVQMY010000008.1, read as the reverse complement.
ACGTGAACTGGCTCCCACACCTCGACGCCGAACAGGTCGCGTCGGAGTTGAACGCGCGTCGTGAACAACAACCAGCCAAACTCGTGGTCAATACTCCCATCGCTCCTCTGCCCGCCCGTCTCTGGGAACAATTGGTTCTGGCGTCAGGCGTCGCCGCGGACACTCGCTGGTCGCGTCTCACGCGCGCGGCGCAGCACCGGCTGACTCAGCAATTGACCCGCACGGAACTGGCCGTGACGGGCAAGAGCCTGAACAAAGATGAGTTTGTCACCTGTGGTGGCGTCCGTCTGCGCGAAGTCGATTTCAAGACCATGGAAAGCCGCCTCTGCCCGGGACTCTACTTCGCGGGGGAATTGCTCGACATCGACGGCATCACCGGCGGCTTCAATTTCCAGGCGGCATGGACCACGGGCTGGATTGCCGGGCAGGCAATGGCCCGAGAGCGCGGTGGGACTTGAACAGGGGCGGTCACTGAGTACAATCCGCCCGTGATCGAGCCCGAGATGCTATTGACCGCGTACCGGCGCGGCATCTTCCCGATGGCCGTGGACAAGCGGGGCCGCATCGGCTGGTTTTCGCCGGATCCGCGCGCGATCATCCCGCTCGACGCGCGGTTCCATATCCCGCACGGGTTGCGGCGCGTGCTCAAGCAGAAGAAATTCGAGATCACCACCGACACGGATTTCGCAACGGTGATCCGCGAGTGCGCCAAGCGCAAGGAAGGCACGTGGATTTCCCCGGGGATCATCGACAGCTACTGCAACCTGCACCGGCTCGGTTACGCGCACAGCATCGAGACGCGGCTCGACGGCAAGCTCGTTGGCGGCCTGTACGGCGTGGCGCTCGGCGGCGCGTTTTTCGGGGAAAGCATGTTTCATCGCGCAACAGACGCGTCGAAGATCGCGCTCGTGGCGCTGGTCGAACGGCTGCGCGCGGGCGGGTTCGTGCTCCTCGACACGCAATGGACCACGCCGCACCTCCAGCAATTCGGCACCTGCGAAATCCCGCGTCACGAATACCTCTGGCAGCTTGAACACGCCTTGAAGCTGGAGTGTCGATTCTAAGACCGCACACAGCCCGGTCCTGTTGCGTTGCGGCGGATACCCGCTCGTTTCACCGCTTGCGCGCGGCACGGTTACGCGCCATCATGGTGCCAGGCATCCGCGTTGTGGTGTTTATGAACGACATTGGCAAAATCCTGGTCCTCGTCGGGCTCGTGTTGGTGGCGCTCGGAGGACTGCTGTGGCTGGGTGGCAAATTGCCGTGGTTCGGCCGCCTGCCCGGCGATATCCGCATCGATCGCGAGCATTTCAAATTATATTTCCCGCTGACCACGTGCCTGCTCGTCAGCATCCTGCTCACGTTGCTCTTCCGTCTGCTGGGCAAACGGTGAGACGCGGTCATCGCGCGAACACGCAACGCTTTTCATGAAGACGTCGGAATTCGACTATGTTTTGCCGCCGGAGGTGATCGCGCAGCAACCGCTGCCCGACCGCGCCGCGTCCCGGATGATGGTGGTTGACCGCGCGACCGGCGAGATTCGCCACGACGTGTTCCGTCACCTGGGCCGCCACCTTCACGCGGGGGATTTGTTGGTGCTCAACGACACCAAAGTCATTCCCGCGCGCATCTGGTCGCGCGCACCGGCCGTCGAGTTGTTGCTCGTCGAAAAAATCGGGGCGGACCGCTGGACGGCCCTGGTCAAACCCGGCAAACGGGCCAAACCAGGTGCGGCGTTGCAATTTGAAGACGGTGTGACGGCAATGGTCGAAGGGGAAACGGATTTCGGCGGGCGGACCCTGCGTTTTTCGGGCGACGTGGAATCGTATCTCGCGGCGCACGGGGCCGCGCCGTTGCCTCCGTACATCAAACGACCGACGCAACCCCTCGACGCGGATCGCGACCGGTACCAAACCGTGTACGCCCGCGCGCCGGGCGCCGTGGCGGCGCCGACGGCCGGACTCCACTTAACTACGGACGTGCTGGAGCAACTTCAGGCGAGCGGCATTGGACACGCATTCATCACGTTACATGTCGGCATTGGCACCTTCCGCCCCGTGAAGGTTGAGAACGTCGAGGAGCACAAGATGCACGCCGAGAGGTTCTCGATTACAACGGCGGCGGCGGCGGCCATCCGTGGCGCAGGCCGCGTGGTGGCGGTGGGCACGACGGTGGCGCGGACGCTCGAATCCTGCGACAACGTCGAGGCGCGGGACGGCACGACGGACATTTTTATTCGCCCGCCACACACATTTCGCCACGTGGACGTGATGCTGACGAATTTTCATTTGCCGCGCTCGACCCTACTGATGTTGGTCAGCGCGTTTGCCTCGCGCGAGTTGATGTTGAAGGCATACGAGGAAGCCGTGCGCGAGCGGTACCGCTTTTTCAGTTACGGCGACTGCATGCTCATCCTGTGACCCTTGCCGACTTTGTGTGCCCAAGGGCTGCCGGTGTGAGCCCAGATGCTTTTACTGCCAGCGAGGTTGGTGGAGAAAGAGTGACGCGTCGTATTTCAAAGCGGGATTTCATGGCCACGTATGTCCGAACTGCCTCTGTTCGTTCGTCTTACGACTGAAGCTGAACAAGACTGACAACGGTTGATCCCGCGTGGCGTGATCGCTGTAAGCAGCCTCGCCAAAAATAACTGAAAACAGAAGTTGACAAATACGCCGAGCGATATAATATACCAACCAGTTGGTATGGAATATAAAGATATGAAACATAAAGAATTAAGAAAGCAGCCAGAAACAACGCGGCGCAAACTGGTTGAGGCCACTACCGCGTTAATATTGAGGCAGGGATTCAACGCAACCACGGTGGACGAGATATGCGCCGGGGCTGGCGTTACCAAAGGCAGTTTCTTTTATCATTTCGAGAACAAGGACGACATCGGGCAAGCAGTCGTAAAAGCATGGGGTGAGTTCGGCCAGTCGGTATACGCCGAAGCATGGAAACAGCCGGGCCAACCGTTGGAGGAAATTCATCGGCTGTTTGACATCATGGACGGTATTGCCGGAAGGCCGGAGCCTTGTGTTTGCCTGGTAGGCATGTTGTCGCAGGAAATGTCGGGCGAGCATCCTGGTTTTCGCGCCGCCTGCGCACGCGAACTGGACATCTGGACGGAAATGTTTCGTTCACGCCTGGAGGCGGCAAAACAGCAGTTGAAACCCGCCGTAGATTTCGACCCCGCCGAAGTCGCATGGTTTCTCAATAGTCTCTGGCAAGGTTCCGCGCTGGTTGGCAAGCCGCTGCAATCGACGGAGATGATTCGAGCGAATTTGAAGCTGGCCAGGGCTTATGTGGACTCACTTTTTGCCAATCCCCATCGGCCAGTTTCGTAGTCGGAAAAACCAACAAGTAAGGATCAAGTGAAAGGAGAGAGAACGATGACCAACCATAAGACTGGAACACGTGAAGAGTGGCTTGCAGCCCGCGTGGAGCTGCTCAAGGCCGAGAAGGAACTGACGCGGCGCAGCGACGAGCTGGCGCGGCGGCGGCAGGAGCTGCCTTGGGTTCGAATCGACAAGGACTACCGCTTCCAGACCGACGAGGGTAAAGTGTCCCTCGCTGATCTCTTTCGAGGACGCTCGCAACTCGTCGTCTACCACTTCATGTTTGGGCCCGGCTACACCGCCGGCTGTCCGTCCTGTTCGGCGACGGCCGACAGCTTCAACGGGGTTCTCCCGCACCTCGAGGCCCGCGACGTGACGATGATCTGCATCTCACGCGCGCCGCTCGAGAAGCTGCTCGCTTACCGCCGGCGGATGGGCTGGAGCTTCAACTGGGCGTCCAGCTACGAAAGCGACTTCAACGTCGACTTCGGGGTATCCGCCTCCGAGCGGCCGGACAAGAACGCGCCACCGCTCGAGGCCAATGAACTTGCGGCGTTTCGGATGCTAAGCGACCAGCAGTTCCGTGCGAATTTGCCGCCGGTCGTAGCCCAGAATGCCAGCACTTCCGGCACTGACGTTGCCGGATACTTGTCCGAAGGGCACGGGTTCAGCGTTTTTGTGCGCGAGGCGGATAATATTTACCACAGCTATTCCACCTATACCCGCGGCACCGAATTTCTGATGGGCTACTACGTGATCCTCGACCGAACGCCGAAGGGCCGTAATGAGGATGAGTGCGGGCCGATGACCTGGCTGCGACTCCATGATGAATACGGCAAAGGCGCGTCGAAAGATTGCTGCTGCTCTTGAACGTCCGGCAATGTCGCGGGACCTCCAAAGAAAGGAAAATAAAATATTATGCCAAAAATCAAAACCGTGCGTGGAAGCGAAGAAAGAGAAAGGAGAGCCAATCAATGAAGACGAAAAAAAAGTCGAAGAACGTGGGGTTATCGACGGCCGGCGGCACCGACACCCCGGCGCTGCCGGCAGTGGTCGACCGGGCCACCTTTCATGCCGAACTGGACGTGCTGCGGGTTCGAGAGAAGGCTCACACAAGAGAAGGCGACGCCATTGCGGCCGCCCGCCGACGGCTCCCCATGGTCGAGGTGGATGGCGCCACACTGCTCATTGGCGATCATGGGAAGGTGACACTATTGGACGCGTTTGAGGGACGCCGGATGCTCATCGCCTACTACTTCATGTGGGACACCGGCCACCCTGCGGCGGAGCAGTGCGAAGGCTGTACGTGGGTCACCACGCAGGTCGCGGAGCTGTCCTACCTTCACTCTCGCGACATCACTTACGCGGTCTTCTGTCAGGGTCCCTACGACGAGAGCGTCCGCTACCGTGAATTCATGGGTTGGGAGGTGCCTTGGTTCTCGGCCCCCGGGGACTCGCTCGAGACCCTCTTGGTTGGACGCCGAGTAGGCATGATGCACATCGTTTGCTACCTGCGGCACGGGGACAAGGTGTTTGAAACCTACTGGACGACCCATCGCGGCGTAGAGGCAATGGACTACAACTACGCGCTCATGGACCTCACGGTGTTCGGACGTCAGGAGCCGTGGGAGGACTCGCCCCCCGGCTGGCCACAACAGTGCACCTACACGCGGACTAGCAGCGGCTCGCCCACTTGGCAACCAGTGTGGCCGGGCGGACGCCCCATCGCCCAGTGGTCCCGCCTCGAGGCCGGACGCTCCGACAACCTCGACCACCACGGGTCGCCTTCTCAGAACGCTGGCTCGTGTTGCCACGCTGCGGAGGCGCACAAATGAATACTCACCACTGTTGCCAGATAAAGACGCGCGCCGAGGACAACGCTCGTCGGCCCGCATCACGACTACGCCGCGTCGGGGAACTCGCCGGGTGGATCGTTCCGAGCGCTACGCTGGCACTGCTTCCCAAGTGTCCCATGTGTGTGGCGGCGTATGTGGCCCTCGCGACCGGCATCGGAATCTCTTTGCCGGCCGCCACGTACCTGCGGGCGATGCTGGTGGTGTTGTGCGTGGCGTCATTGGTTTTCATTGCTGCAAGACAACTGCGGAGTTCAATCGCGCGGGGAGTCAGCCAGCACTGATCATTCGTGTCAGCATGACGACGCTGACGAAAGGTGATTAAAGACGAAGCTCAAACTCAACATCACGATGTCGCTCGACGGCTATGTCACCGGGCCTTGCGCAATTCCACCTGCCTGTGAATATCGGGGGCAACGACGGTCGGGATCGGCGGCACTTCAAGATAGGACGATTTTGTACACGCCAGCGGCATACGGCTTCCGTGAAAGTTGGCGTTAATCGTTCGGTGCGCGGTTGAATATCCCCCCAAAACCCCGTCGGCACGGTGAGTGCTATTTATATTGCACGGCGCTTTGTTGCTTTTGGCCGCCTGATGACGGAGGAGACAGTGGCGATACGGAAACCGGCGATTTGGAATGCGATACTGATTCTGGTGCTGAGTGCGGCAGCGGTGTGGCTGCTGTCGCGACGAGTCACCGGATCCCGCGTGGTTTCCGGCACCGTGGAAGTGGATGAAGCCCATGTGGCTTCGCGCTACGGCGGGAGAGTCGAGAAGATCAATGCCCAGGAAGGCGACACGCTAACCAACGGGCAACCCATCGTGGAACTCGATGCCGCCGAACTTCGCGCCCGGCGTGATTACACCGCCGCGCTGCTCGATGAGATGGTGCACGGACCCCGCCCCGCCGAGATCGACGCCGCCAAGCACGATTGGGAATCGCTCACGGCCCAACTCGATTTCGCCATGGCTGAAGCCAAACGCCAGCGCGAGTTGTACCAGCAGAATGTGAATTCCCCGACCGATGTGGATGACGCCACCAGCCGCGAACGCAGCCTCCAGGAAAGCTCCGATGCGGCCAGGAGACGGTACGACCTGCTGGCCGAAGGCACGCGGCCCGAGCGCATCGAACAGGCAAAGGCACAACTGGCCGAAATCGACGCGCAGTTGGACGAGATGCAGGTCGCAGCACCCGAGAACTGCGTGTTGGAAGTATTGAGCGTCAAACCGGGCGACGTACTCGCGGCCAATCACGAGGTGGCGACGCTGTTGTACCCGCACCACTTGTGGGTGCGGGTCTATGTGCCCGAGGCGTGGCTCGGGCTGATCGATCTGGGCCAGACGGTGAAGGTGCACACGGATTCCTCGGGCGAGGAATTCACGGGCACGGTCGAACAGGTCAACCGCTCGGCCGAGTTCACGCCCCGCAACGTCCAAACGGTCGAGGACCGCGTGCGCCAGGTATTCGGCATCAAAGTCCGCCTGCCGAGCGACACGGGCAAACTGCGCGCGGGGATGTCGGTGGACGTGTCGTTTCCCAATGTCCCGCCGTTCCCGAACTGATTATCCCATGCCCCAAGAAGTCATGATCCAGTGTGACAACCTCACCAAGAGGTTTGGCGATTTCACGGCTGTCGATCGTGTCAGCTTTTCCGTCCAGAAACGCTCCATCTTCGGATTCCTCGGCCCGAACGGGTCGGGAAAATCCACCGTCATCCGCATGTTGTGCGGCATTCTCGAGCCGAGCGACGGCGTGGGCCGGATTGGCGGCCACGATGTGTCCGCCGAGACGAACGCCATCAAGGGGTCGCTGGGGTACATGTCGCAAAAGTTCTCATTGTACGACGAACTGACCGTGAACGAGAACCTCCTGTTCTACGCGCGGTTATACGGCATTCACGGCGAGGCGATGAAGACGCGCCGCGACGAGTTGATCGCCCTCGCGCATCTGGGGCCGTACGTCGATCGGCGGGCGGCCCTGCTCTCCGGCGGCTGGAAACAGCGGCTGGCGATGGCCTGCGCGCTCGTCCACAAGCCTAGCGTGCTGTTTCTCGATGAACCGACGGCGGGGATCGACCCCGTCGCGCGGCGCGACCTGTGGGATTTGCTGTTCGAGCTTTCGAGCACGGGGATGACGCTGTTCGTGACAACGCATTATATGGATGAGGCGGAGCGCTGTTCCCATGTCGGCTACATCTACATGTCCAAGCTGATCGTCTGCGGCGCGCCGTACGAATTGAAGAAACTGCCGGCGGTGAATCTGCCGGGGACCCGTCGGTTGGAGGTCACGTGCGATCACGTCACGCTGGGCCTGCGGGCGATGCGCCCGGTCGACGGTGTCCGGGCGGCCACCGTGTTCGGCCAATCCATGCATTTGCTGGTCGAGGAAACGTTGCCCGAGGAAACCATCCGGGAAACGCTGCGGTCGGTCGGCATTCACAAGGTGGAGATCCGGCCGATTGCCCCGTCGCTCGAGGACGTGTTCGTGGCCCTGACGGGACAATTCACGGGGGGGCAATCCTGATGTTCCACGTGCCGAAATTTCTGCGCGGTTTCCGCGCGATCCTGTTCAAGGAATTCATCACCATTCTGCGCGACCGCACCACGTTGTACTTCATGTTTTTCCCGCCCTTGCTGCAAATCATCGCCTTCGGGTTCGCCCTCGACAGCGACGTGAAGCACATGGCCATGGCCGTCTACAACGAGGACCGCACCGCGCAGAGCCGCCAGCTCGTGGATGCGTTTGTGAACACGCAAACGTTTCGCGTGGTGAAGGAAGTGAACAGCGGGGCGGAGTTGGAAGCCATGGTGCGCCAGGGACGGGCGTATGTCGGTCTTGGGATTCCACCGGATTTCACCCGCAAACTCCAGGCGGGTCAGAAGGCGGACGTGCAAGTGCTGATCGATGGCTCGAGTTCGACGCTTGCCCTGCAAGCCTTGAACACGGCTCTCGGGGTGGCGTTCCACCAATCCGCGGACGTTCTCCTTAGCGAGACGAGCCGGCGCGAGCTGCCGGTCGAAGTGCGGCCGCAGGTGTTGTACAACCCGTCGATGCGCGCCCCGAACTTTTTCGTGCCGGGCGTCATCGGCACGGCGCTCCAGATCGCCACGGTATTCGCGGCGGCGATGTCGATCGTGCGCGAGCGCGAACGCGGCACGTTGGAAAACCTGTTTGTGAGCCCGATGTCGCGGTGGGGGCTCATGCTCGGGAAACTCGTGCCCTACCTGTGCATCTCGATGGCGATGGCGCTGTTCCTGTTCACGATCCTGCGGTGGGTATTTTTCGTGCCGATCCACGGCAGCCTGCTGATGTTGTTTGGGGCGGCGTTCCTGTACATTTTTGCGCTGATCAGCCTCGGATTGCTGGTGTCCACCAAGGCCCAGAGCCAGAACGAAGCGTTGCAGATCAGCCTGACGTTCACGCTGCCCTCGATCTTCTTTTCCGGATTCATTTTCCCGCGGGAGACCATGCCGTGGATTTTCTACGCGTTCAGCACGGTGCTGCCGGCGACGTATTTTATCGAGTTGATGCGGGCGATCATCCTGCGCGGGGCAGGGTTCGTGGAATTCTGGCGGCACCTGTTGATCCTCGCCATCATGGGCGCCGCGCTCTTCTCGCTGTGCGCCCTGCGCTTCAAACGCAAAATTGGCTAGCCGCGCATTTAGGAATACCGACAACACGCCGTGTGGGGGCACACGGCCTACAACTTCTTTCGATTTGAGCAGCCTGCTGTAGGCCCGCTGCCCCCAGCGGGCGCTTTTCAACGGAATGCTACTTTTTTGGTCGGCGGTCGCTCGTCCTCTTGACGTTATGTCAATTCTGACATAATTTCTCCGTGGAACATGAAGAAATTGAAGAACGGATGGGTGCAGGGCTCGGCCCAGGAGTTTTTGGAGTTGTCCGACGCGGACATGGCGTACATCGAGACCAAGCGCGCCTTGGCCGCTTGTCTGCGCGAACAGCGGATGAAACGGCGCCTGACGCAAACGGAACTGGCCGCCCGGCTGGAAACCAGTCAGTCCCGCGTCGCCAAGATGGAGTCCGGCGATTCGACGGTCTCGATTGACCTGCTGCTGCAAGCCCTGTATCGCATCGGCACCAAGCGCCGCCAACTGGCCGCCCTCCTCTGAGTCTCGCGCCAGGGAAGAGGAAATTCTAACACTCCTTCGGGCCAAGCATATCGATTATGTAATTGACCGGAGATGTTGCGAGTGGCAGAAGGGAAGCATGGAGCATCCCACCTCGGCAATAGTCATCGCCCGAATCCATGCTGAATTCCAAGAAATGAATAGGCCCCACATCGCTATACCCGGCGCTTCGTATGTGTGCGCAAGCGTGCACCGCCCCAGTGCAATAAGAACTGCTGCAAGAAATGAATAAAAGGCAGAAAGGACTCAAGCAATGGTAACACGTAAACATCTGTACTTGGTGACGTTTTGGATCGGCTTATGTGCCATATCCTCACTATTGAGTCCTGTATAATATAGTGAACGCTATTGGGGGTTGCGGTGTCGAAGGTAGTATGGGACACCTCAAAGGATTGAAGCGCGACTTTGACCAACTCCAACAGCGCCGCTTCCGTGCGGCCAAACTTTTCGCTCGTGGTCTCGGCAAGGCCGCCGTCGCCCGACGCTTGGGTGTCAGCGCCCAATCCAGTGGGCGCTGGTACGCCGTCTGGCAGGCGCAGGGGACCGACGGCCTGAAGAAGGCCGGACGCGCCGGTCGCAAGCCCCGACTCGGCTCCGCCCAACTCCACCAGATCGAACTGGCACTCCGTCAGGGACCGCAGGCCCTCGGCTACGACACGCCGTTGTGGACGGCCCCGCGCATCGCCGACCTCATCGAACGGCAAACCGGGGTGCGGTTTCATGCCGATCACGTTTATCGCCTGCTCCAGAAGCTGGGCTGGAGTTGCCAGCGACCCGTCGGTCGCGCCTTGGAACGCAACGAGCCGGCGATCCGCTGCTGGAAGCGCCAGCGCTGGCCGGATATTAAAAAAAAGCGCTCCGCGAAGGCCGGCTGATCGTTTTCATCGACGAGAGCGGGTTGAGCCAACAGCCGCACCGCGTCCGCACCTGGGCACCCCGCGGCTGCACGCCCGTCCTGCAGCACCACTTCAACTGGAAGAAGTTCTCGGTCGTGGCCGGGCTGACCCTGTGGAACTTCTACTTTCAGCTCTTCGACGGCGCCATCAAGAGCCCCCAAGTCATCGAGTTCCTGCGGCATCTGCTGCGCCATCTGCCCGGGCGACTGTTGATTGTCTGGGACGGTGCCGGCATCCACCGCAGTCGGGCGGTCCGTGACTTCATCGGCACGCTGGGCCAGCGCGTCCACTTGGAATACTTACCCGCCTACGCGCCGGAACTGAACCCCGCCGAGTACATCTGGGGCCACCTCAAGCAGCACGAATTGGCGAACTTCTGCGCCCAACACGGCTGGGAACTGAGCCTCATGGCCACCCGGGCGCTGCGCCGGATGCGCCGTCGCCCCGGGCTGATCGCCGCCTTCTGGAAGCAGGCGGAACTGTGGTGAAATACTAACTATATTATGCAGGACTCAATAGGTGGTGACCAAGCGAATGTCTCTGCGCCAGAGGAGCCGACGACGTACGAGAGGATACCGGCAAAGGCGGAGTGGGTTGTCTTCCACAGGCCACAACAGAAAGGCATGCCCATGAGATCGCTGGTCGTCGATGGCAGGACCGTCCTTACCGAAGTCGACCAGAGCGGCAGGGGGGCGGTCAACCACCTGATCATTAATCTTGACGGACTTCCGTTCATCACGGTGACCGACACAAATTACACCGGGAAATTCGACACGATTGAGTACGTTAGTAGGTCTGGTAGCAACGAGCCCCCAAATGTGCAACGGGAGCTTGACAGGCTCTTCAACAAGTAGGGCGTTGAAGGCGAGGCTTGGCATTGGACGCGGCAACCCGGTTCAACGTCTGCGACGGCTTACAACTTGCCTTGCGGCGATGGCGGCACGAGTTCAGGTCTGCTCATTCTGCATTCACAGATGGTCTCCCCGCCTTAATCCTGACGAAACCCTCAACACACTTAGACGGCGCCGCTGGCTTTTTCCAGATACGCCTTGACGGTGCGGCGGTCCAGCTTGGTGCGGCGGGCGACTTCCTCGTACGTGCCGCGGCGTTCGTAAAGCAGTTGGCAGTAGCCGGAGAGCAGGTTGTGACCCGAAAGTGAACCGCGCAAGGACAGGCTCCATCGGGTAGGCATCGAGCAACGATGTCCGCGCCCGCGCCGGCTGCCTCAATCGCTCACGGAGACGCCTGCAGTCGATGGATCGCCTCTCGGGCGGCGGTCAAATCCGGTTTGAGCTTGAGCGCCTGCCGGTATTGCTCAATCGCCTCCGGTACGCGACCCAACTTCTCGAAGGCGACTCCGAGATCGTCATGCACCAGCGGGGAGTCGGGATCGAGTCGCAATGCCTGCTGGTAGTGAGAGAACGCCTCGGACACCTGGCCCCCCTGGAAGAGGGCGTTGCCGAGGTTGATGTGCGTGTCGGCATTATCGGGATCGATTTGCAGCGCCTGCTCGAAGTGGGGGATCGCTTCCGGCGCCCGGCCGAGCCGCAACAGAGCCAGGGCAAGAGTGTTGTGTGCGTCGGCATCATTGGGATCGAGTCGCAGCGCCCGCTCGAGATGCGGGACCGCTTCCTGCGCCCTGCCGAGTTGCAACAGGGCAAGTCCAAGACTGCTGTGCGCGTCGGCATCGTCGGGATTGATTCGTAGCGCCTGCTCGATATACCCGACGGCGGCGTCCGGGTGACCGGCCCATTCCCTGTTCAGGCCCAGGTTGAGCCAAGCAAGAAACGCGTGCGGGTTCTTGGCCACGTTATCCTGCCAGAGTCTTTCATCGGCGGCATAGACGTAGCAGCGCTGCCAACTGGCTACTCCCATTACCGTCACCACCGCCACGGCGGCGACCGTTCCCCAATGACAATACTGGCGGCCGATCTTTCGGCAGGCCCCGTCCCCGGCGGCGACCGCCAGGGCAATGACGCCGATGATGGAGTAGTACTGCCAATGATCCGCCACCAGCGAGTACGTGTAAAAGCCCTGGTTGAAGAATCCCAATACCGGGAAGAGCGTGACGACAAAATACCCGAGGCTGAATAACAGGGGACGCCCCCACGTCCGCCGCTTCCACCAAAAAACCAGGAAGCAAACGACCAGCAGCGCCCCCGGCACGTAGGAGACCCAGTGACCCGCATCGATCTGCCACTTCGGGTAGATCACCGTCAGGTCCAGCGGCAGGAGCGCCTTGTAGAGGTAAAACCAGGGCGCCCGACCAGCCACTGCCAAGTGAGAAAAAAAGCCATCTGTTCGAGTCGTGCGTCCCTCCAAGTCCCGATTGTATTCAAACCAGATCGTCACCAATCCCATGACCAGTGAAAGCACGAAAAACGGCGCGCTGCGGAGGAGGTCTTGCCACCGCACCCGGCCCCGCAACCACCACACGCACCCCAGCAACACCACGGGCAGCATGACCACCGCCGTCTTGCTGAACAGCGCCAGCAGGAATGCCGCCAATGAAAAACCGTACCACCGCCAGCGGCCTTCTTCGTCGAACCTCAAGTACAGCAGAATCGCCACCGCGTAAAACAGCATCGCGAGTGTGTTCTTCTGCTCACTAATCCAAGCCACAGTAGCCACGTTGACGGGGTGCACCGCAAACACCAAGGCCGCCAGCCAGGCTCCCGGAATCTTCAGGCGTCGCAGGACCATCCACACCAGGACGGCATTGACGGCGTGCAACAGCACATTGACCACGTGGTACCCTGGCGCGTTGTTGCCCCAAGCCCGCCACTCCAGCCAGCACATGCTCCAGGTCATCGGATAGTAATTCCAGCTCTCCGTGGTGAACCAGAGCTTGCGAAGCCCGTCAGCGCGCTTGATGATCCGGTTGTTCGTGATCAGCGCGTCATCATCCCAAGTGAAGCCGCCGCGCAGGACCGGCGCGTACGTCGCGAACGTGAGAACCACGAGCAGGATGGCCAGGATCGGAAGGCCGGCACCCGGTCGATCGTGTTTCATCTGGGGCATTTCCATCTGGCTTTCGGAATTTTCTCAGGGAGTGTACCCGCCGGCCATCGGCCTGACAAGAACGCCGCACAATACGATCCAGATGAAACCTCGCCGATCCGGGAATCACGTATTTTAAAGAAGGTGGACTGCGTATCGGAGGCGTTCGGGCAATACCAGCAGGCACCGAGGCTCCGGCCTGATTTGACAGACGTCAGGGAGGCTATCGATATGCCATACCGGCACCAGGGCGCGACGGGTCGGATTGGAAAGATACGGCAATAATGATGCGACAAATGCGCCGATTTTGCCTAGCACGAGGGTGCAGATCCTGTTGCTGCTAGGGTCCTGACGGCTTCCTCGGGCATGCGCCAACCCCGTATTGAGGTCTGCGACCGAGTTGATTTCTCCGTGTGACTCGGCGGATGATCCGTCGCGAGCTGGGGTGCGGCAACAGTCCGGGAGACGGCGGCGGCGAAAGACGATTTAGGGGGAGTTGTGTAACACGCTGTAGAACTGGGTCTTACAAATCCAATCGAGACCTGCAGATCTCTGCTGGAAACCCGGCGCGCTCGTTTCCGGACTGTTTCTCGGGTGTTAACAGAATTGCGCATTTTTTTCTTGCATACCGGACGGAGATGACCAATAATCGTTGACTAGAGAAAGGCACTAGTCGGATAGCAAGAGCGCACTAACAGCGAGCACTTGGGCCAGAGTGGGGGGTTCCAGAAGGCCCGGAGGAGATATTCAGATGCGGAAGATGATTGTCGGTTGGTTACGGAGAACGAGTCGCGCTTTTACGCTCATCGAGTTGCTGGTGGTCATTGCCATCATCGGAATTTTGGCGGGCATGCTTTTGCCCGCGCTAGCCAAGGCCAGGGAGAAAGCCAATAACGCGAGGTCGGTCAGCAACGAGCACCAGTGGGCCTTGGCGTTAAACATGTACAACGATGATTGGGAGGAGTACTACCCGTTCGATGGCGCTCCCGATTCCCCCTGCGACAAGGACAACACAAACGCTTGGTTTAATGTTCTTCCCCCCTACGTCGGGCAGAAGACCTTGTGTACGTTGTACAGCATCGGAACCCCTCCGACGCCACGCGAGAATAGCGTATGGGTCGATCCCAGCGCCACCAACAAGAGCGTGAACCCCACCATGGCCAGCCCGGTCTTCTATTATGCGTTGAACTCGTGCCTGCATGAACTGAACTCGACCAGCGTGGGATTCCGGCGCGACCGCTTTACGTCTCCGGCCAACACGATTGTTTTTTGCGAGGAACCGGAAGACAACTTCTCGGAGACGAATGGCCAGTACGACACGGTGACGCGACATTCGGGTGGATCCAACTTTGTTATGGGTGACGGACATGTCGAATGGGTCGCCTTTAATAATTTCTGCAGGGAGATGCATGGTAGTATGGAGTGCCCTTTACCGTATGGCGCTATCCCGTACACTCAAACCGGTATTAACGGCGACTGGGGAAACGGTATTCCGTATCACTGGTGGCCATTTCTGGGTGCGGGTGAAAGTGCGAACTGAATGATGCAGATGACCGGGGGGGAATGTGGCACGAATGTTGCATAGAACGTGACACGTTGACCCGCCGGGAGTGACAAGGCAGTGAGGCGATAATTTGCGGGAACGTTTGAGACTCAAGTTTTAACAAATGAAACAACCAGAGTAGTGACGGGAAAGGATGAGGGTAAGGAAATGAAGAGAATATTTGGTCTGATAGCAGTGCTGGTGACTTTGGCGTTGGGAACGAGCGTGTTTGCGGCGGCCTTTGGGTCGGGCAACATCGTCATTTACCGTATCGGCGATGGGTCGCAACCCGTGACCAATCTCGGCCAGACTGTTTACTTGGATGAGTACACGACGAATGAGATTGTGGCGGTGGCTGGTTGTTGGCCCTCTTGTACTCCTCTTACCCCGGTCCAATCGATCATGATGCCGACCAACTGGGTCGGTAACCAGGCCCCGCTGATTGCCAATGGCGTGGGACAGATCGAAGGCCTAATGACCCGCTCTGTGGACGGACGATACCTGATCGTGCCCGGGTTTGGGGCGACAATCGCGCAACTGACCAACCTCACGGCCTATGCGTTCCCCGCCATATCCTCAAATGCCGATGTCTCGGGTTCATATACCACAAACGCGGTCACGGAAGCCGATGTTCCTCGTGTGATCGGGTTGGTGGACGGTAACGGCCATATCTACACATCAACGACCCTGACAAACAAGGACGAAGAAGGCGACGAAATCCGCGCGGCGGCGAGCACCGATGGCACCAACCTTTGGTTCGCGGGCGCAGACAACAAGGTCGTCAAGTATACGACACGGGGATCGCAGGTGTCGACGCAGGTCTGCGCGCTCACCATCATGGAGCCCTCACGGGCAATCGGTATCTTCGGCAATATCACCGGCGGCGCCACACTTTACATTGACAAAAACAACGCGTTCGCCCAGGCGACGAACGTGAATGCCGCGTACAACCTTATCAGCGGCGACGCGTTGCCGACCAACGCCATTCCCACGAATTTTGTGGTGATCGCCTCGGTGACAAACGCCTCCCAAATGGGCTTTGCGATGTTCAACCTGAACAATGCAAATGACGGCGGGAACATGCCCGACACTCTGTACCTTGCCGACAGCGCGGCGAACTTTTACACTGAGTCTCGAAACTATGGTGGCGCCATTGAGAAATACAACTACGTAAGCGGTGCCTGGCAATACGAAGGGAGCATTGGGGCGGAGGATGCTTTTGATGTGGCGGGATACCAGAACGGCCAGACTGTCACTTTGTACATCACCGAAGGAACCAATGCAGCTTTGTACTACTATCAAGACACGACCGGATTCGGTAACCAGACGGGCGAACCGGAAGCGAACCAGGAACCACTGACGCTCTTTTCTACCGGGCTGGTTAATGAACGCGGCATCGCGGTTGTCCCGCAGGGAGGCGACTCGGGCACAATAGCTGCCGCTGCCGGATCGATTCAGGTCGGTCCGCCATACGGTCCGTATTTCCGTGGGCCTCAGGGCGGCACATTCACACCGGGCAACGGCGTTACGTACTACATGGCCAATTTCGGCACCGCGAGTTCGGGATTCACATTGACGGCGGGTCCCAGCTGGCTGACTGAAACGCCCTCGAGTGGCACACTGTCTGCCAATGGCGGCAGCACCACGGTAAGCATCACAGCCAACGCGAACGCCAACTCATTAAATGGCGGACAGTCGTATACGCAAAACATAATCTGGCACACTGGCAACGCGGCCGGCGTGGCACATTATACAAACCTGGCCACAATAGTTGTTGACGCGTTCTACCTTACGCCAACCACCAACTTTATCTCGATTGAAAACGTCGTGCCGCCAGCGCCGGGGAGCGGGGTATTTACGCCGTCCAGCACTGTGTACGCACTATCCAACGCGACTGCCGGTGCGCTGAGCTATATCGCGTTCACGTCAAACAATTGGACCAGTCTCAGTTCCCCAGGCGCCACCCAGGTCGCCGGTAACAGTCTGTCCGGCAGCGTGCTCGGCCATAGCGTGGCGAATATCACGGTGTCAATCAACAACAACGCCCTTCTCTTGACCAACCCCGCCAGCTATGACGACTATCTCTCGATCACCAACGTTGGCGCCAGCACTCAAATCTCCACTAAGCCCGAGATCCTCCTCCAGGTCGGATTCGGCATCTTCGATGACTTCAGCCAGTACCAGGTGGGCAATGTTGCTGGTCAAAACGGTTGGGGTGGGGGTGGCGTGCCTCCGGATGTCAACGCAGTTCAAATCATGACCGTCGATCCGACGCCTCCCACGGGACCCACCAATTGCGTCGGCTGCTCGTATGGCGTTAACGAGTACGTGGTACCGGGTGGCTGCGCGAATGCGACTGGTACATCGCAGCAACCGTATAAGTACGTCTCGGCCGGGCCGGTTACGAACACTCTCATTATCTCCGGAAACGTCACCAATAACTTCTTAAGCCAGTACGCGATTACCGGCGCGTTGATTACCTTCACAAATGCGCCGACCACCGCCAACTACGTCTTCGAGCAGGGCAACGTATTCCTGCCTTGGAACGACGCCGGCATTATATATAACAGCGGCTCGTACTCGTGGACCTGCGAACTCGACGCGTATGACACCGACGGCGGGGCACAGGGTAGCTCCACATACGCATTTGGCACGCAGTATCCGGTGTACTTCGTGACGGACTTCGTTGAGTCCAACGCGTACGTCTTCGTTAACCCGCCGAGCCCGGGGCCGGGATCACCGACGCCGTCAGCTTGGTGGCTGCCTATGGAAACCAGAGTCCGGGGCCCGGGGCCGTGCTGGCTGTGCACAGCACAGGGGGGCAAGGCGGAGGTTGTCCATCTGCTGATTGCATCGGTAATTCGCCGCAGGGTTGGGAAAGCATAACCCTCGGCCAGTATAGTGGAAACTGCCCTGCCAACAATCAGCCGGGCTACTTTGTAACCAGGGTCGCCGCGTCCACGAACTATCTGGCCGTGTACAACTGGCTCAATCCGGCGCCAGCGTGCACGGCGCCTACGGCGAGCTTCACGCCCGCGTCGGCCAGCGGGGCCGCGCCATTGACGGTGAACTTCAACGACACCTCGGTAGCGAACAGCGGTACGCTCACAACGTGGGTCTGGACGTTTGGTGACGGCGGCGCGTCATCGACGGAGAGCCCGACCTATGCGTACACCACGCCGGGAACCTATACGGCATCGTTGTCTGTCACGAATTCGTGCGGAGATGGCAGCGCCAGTCCGGCGACGGCGACTATCTATGTCTCCGACCCATACCAGTGGTGGGCGACGAATGTCTATAGCCTGACCGGCACATTAACGGGCGGGAACGCCTCGTACACGGGTGATGGCATGAGCAACACCAACAAGTTCCAGGCGGGCTTCAACCCCACGAGCGTGGCGGCGTACCTGCACGTCATCAGCGTCGCCAGGGCGGTGGTGTCAGGCCAGACGAACGTCACCGTGACCTATCTCGGCGCCAACGGTGACAGCAACGCGGGCATTATGTCGCGGACGAACATACTGGAATACTCCACCGGTTCGGGCAACGGGAGTTTCAATGGCACCTTCCTGCCAGTGCCTGCCTCTGGGGCGACCAACATCCTCAGCAGTGGAAACGGTTCTGGGTTCCAAACCAGCATGACAGACTCGAACGTGACAGCCACTAGCGACCGGTACTACCGCGTCCGCGTGTTGCTGCCCTAACACGGCATCGAAATAACCAGCGCTGGCGCTTCCCGATAGCGGGAGGCGCCAGCGCTTTTGTTTTCCGATGCAACGATTGGGTCGTACCGTGGAATCTTGTGGAAAGAAACGGGAAGGATGCCCGCTCGATGGTCGCGCCGACTGATCCAGTCAACCTTCGCCAGGGACTACGGCAAATCGGTCTGACCCATCAGGTACCGGTCGCACTCGCGGGCGGCGCCGCGGCCTTCGTTGAACGCCCACACCACGAGGCTTTGGCCGCGGCGGCAGTCGCCCGCCGCAAAAACGCCGGGGATGTTGGTCGTGTATTTCTCGATGCCGGGCCTTGACGTTGGAGCGGTCGTCCCGTTCGACGCCCAGTTGTTCGCAGAAGTGGTGTTCCGGGCCGAGGAACCCCATGGCCAGCAGGACGAGCTGGCGCGGCACGATCTTTTCCGTGCCCGGAACCTCCTTCGGCACGAACTGGCCTTTGTCGTCCTTCTGCCATTCGATTTCGACGGTTTGGACCTGCTTCAGGTGGCCCTGCGTCGTCGCCGATCAAATTTCGCCGCGCGGTCTGGCAATACACGCGCGGATCGTCGCCGAAGTCCGCCGCGGCTTCTTCCTGGCCGTAATCCAGGCGTGTAAACCTTCGGCCACTCCGGCCACGGATTGTTGGCGCCCGCTGGAGGGGCGGCTTGGGCAGAATTTCCAGCTGGACGAGGCTCCGGCAGCCGTGCCGCATCGAGGTGCCCACGCAATCCGTGCCCGTATCGCCGCCGCCGATGACCACTACGTCCTTGCCCCTCGGCGGAAATGAAATCTACCGTTCGCGATGACCGTCCAACAAGCTCTGCGTGTTCGCGGTCAGGAACTCCATCGCGAAATGCACCCCTTCAAGTTGGCGGCCCTCGATGGGCAGGTCGCGCGGCTTGGTCGCGCCGGTCGCACAGCACGACCGCGTCAAATTCCTTCAGCAGCTTTTCCGCCGGATAATTCTTTCCGACTTCCGTGTTGGTGACAAACGTCACGCCCTCCTGCGCCATCAGGTCGATGCGGCGCTGGACGACGTCTCTTGTCGAGCTTCATGTTCGGGATGCCGTACATCAGCAGTCCGCCGATACGGTCCGCGCGCTCGAAAACCGTCACCGAGTGGCCCGCCCGGTTCAGTTGCGCCGCGGCGCAAAGGCCCGCCGGACCGGAACCGACCACCGCCACCTTCTTGCCGGTGCGCGCCTTCGGCGGTTCGGCCGTCACCCAGCCTTCGTCCCAGCCGCGGTCGATGATGGCGACCTCGATGTTCTTGATCGTGACCGGCGGCTCGTTGATGCCCAGCACGCAGGAACCTTCGCACGGCGCGGGGCAGACGCGGCCCGTGAACTCGGGGAAATTGTTCGTCTTGTGCAGGCGCTCGAGGGCTTCCTTCCACAAGCCCGCGGTAAACCAGATCGTTCCATTCGGGAATCAGATTGTTGATCGGGCAGCCTGACGCCATGCCGCTGAGCAGCGCGCCGGTGTGGCAGAACGGGATGCCGCAATCCATGCAACGCGCGCCCTGTTGCTGGAGTTTGTCCACCGGCATGTGCAGGTGAAACTCCTTCCAGTCGCGAATGCGTTCCGACGACGGACGGTCCGCCGGCAATTCGCGTTTGATCTCCAGAAATCCAGTGGGTTTGCCCATGGCTGCTTTTTAGCGCGTCAATTCCCTCCCACCCGCGCGAGATCGTGGGCGTTCTCTTCGAAGGCGGCCATCATCGCTTCGTCGCCGCTCAAGCCGGCGGCCTTCACCCGCTGCGTCGCTTCGATGACGCGCTTGTAATCCTTGGGCATCACCTTCACGAACTTGGGCGCCATCTCCTCCCAGAGCTTCAGAATGTTGCCGTCCTCGCTCGCTGTTCGTGTATTCCACGTGGCGCTGAATCATCGCCCGCACTTCCTCGATCTCCTCGGGGTCCGCCAGCTTTTCCAGCCCGACCATCGCCATGTTGCACCGCTGGGGGAAATCGCCGGCCTCATCGAGCACGTAGGCCACGCCACCGCTCATGCCCGCCGCAAAATTGCGCCCCGTCGAGCCGAGCACGACCACGCGCCCGCCGGTCATGTATTCGCAACCGTGGTCACCCACCGCCTCCACGACCGCGCGCACGCCGCTGTTGCGGACGCAGAACCGCTCGCCGGCCATGCCGCGAACGTAAGCCTCGCCGCCGGTCGCGCCGTAAAGCGCGACGTTGCCGATGATGATGTTCTCCTCGGGCACAAATGTTGAACCCTTCGGCGGATAGACGATGATCTTCCCGCCACTGAGCCCCTTGCCCACGTAATCGTTTGCGTCCCCCTGAAGCGTAAGCGTCATCCCTCTGGGGATGAACGCGCCGAAACTCTGTCCCGCGCTGCCCTTGAAATGCAGTTTAATCGTGTCCTCCGGCAGGCCTTCGGGCCCGAACCGGCGCGTCAATTTCGCTGCCGGTGATCGTGCCGACCACGCGGTTTGTGTTGTTGATGGGCAGGGTGGCGTGAACCTTCTGGCGGTTGGTCAGGGCCGGTTCACACACCTTCAACAGCAACTGCTTGTCGAGCGATTTCTCCAGCCCGTGATCCTGGGCGATCATCCGATGACGGCCCACGTCCGCAGCCACGGCCGGTTGGTGGAACACCTTCGAGAAATCCAGCCCACGGGCCTTCCAATGGTCGATCGCCTTGTTCACGTCCAGACGGTCAACGCGCCCGACCATTTCCTCGATCGTGCGGAAACCCAGTTGCGCCATCCATTCGCGCACTTCCTGGGCGATGAATCGCATGAAATTCACGACAAATTGCGGGTCGCCGCTGAACTTCGCCCGCAACTGCGGGTCCTGCGTCGCCACGCCGACGGGGCAGGTGTTGAGATGGCACACCCGCATCATGATGCAGCCGAGCGTGACCAGCGGCGCGGTGGCGAAACCGAATTCCTCGGCGCCCAGTAGCGCGGCGACCACCACGTCGCGACCGGTCTTGAATTGGCCGTCAGCCTCGACATAAATGCGGCTGCGGAGATTGTTCAGTACCAGCGTCTGTTGCGTCTCGGCGAGACCGAGTTCCCACGGCGTGCCCGCGTGCTTGATGCTGGAGAGCGGCGACGCCCCCGTGCCGCCATCGTGGCCGCTGATCAGCACCACGTCCGCATGCGCCTTGGCCACGCCCGCGGCAACCGTGCCGACGCCGATTTCGCTGACGAGCTTCACGCTGATGCGGGCGTGCATGTTCGCGTTCTTGAGGTCGTGAATCAGTTCCGCCAGGTCCTCGATCGAATAAATGTCGTGGTGCGGCGGGGGAGAAATCAGGCCGACGCCGGGGGTGGCATAGCGCACCTTCGCGATCCACGGATACACCTTCGCACCGGGCAATTCGCCGCCCTCCCCGGGTTTCGCGCCCTGCGCCATCTTGATCTGCAGTTCTTTCGCCTGGATCAGGTACTGGCTCGTTACGCCGAACCGTCCGCTGGCGACCTGTTTGATTGCGCGAGTTCTTGTTATCACCGTTCGGCATCGGCTGGTAGCGTTCGGGATCTTCGCCGCCTTCACCCGTGTTGCTCTTGCCGCCGATGCGGTTCATGGCAATCGCCAGCGCTTCGTGCGCTTCCTGGCTGATTGAGCCGTAACTCATCGCCCCGGTCTTGAACCGTTTGACGATGCTCTCGACCGGTTCGACCTCCTCGATCGGAATGGGTTGTGACGCGCGTTTGAACTCGAACAAGCCGCGCAGCGTGCACAGCGCCTGCGACTGGTTGTCGACCAGCGCCGTGTATTCCTTGAAAACCTTGTAGTTGTTGGTGCGCGTCGAGAGTTGCAGCTTCTGGATCGTTTCGGGGTTGAACAGGTGGTATTCGCCGTCGTGCCGCCACTGATACTGCCCCCCGGGATCCAGCGTGGCGCCGTTGACGGCCCGAGCCGGGAACGCGTGTCGGTGCCGCAAACGGATTTCTTCGGCGATGACGTCGATGCCCACACCCTCAATTTGGGACGCGGTCCAGGTGAAATACCGGTCAATAACCGAGTGGTTGAGGCCGATGGCTTCAAAAATCTGCGCCCCACAATAGCTCTGGATGGTCGAAATCCCCATCTTGGCCATGGTTTTCACAACGCTCTTGGTGACGGCCTTCAGGTAATTCTTGACGGCCTTCTTGTGGTCGATGTCCTTGAGAATACCCTGGCGAATCATGTCGTCCAGCGTCTCGAACGCCAGATACGGATTGATCGCGCCCGCGCCGTAGCCGATCAACAACGCAAAATGGTGGATCTCGCGGGGCTCGCCTGATTCGAGCACCAACCCAACCCGCGTGCGCGTGCCTTCACGGATCAGATGGTGGTGCATACCGGCCACGGCGAGCAGGGCGGGAATCGCCGCATGGTCGTGGTCGATGCCGCGATCAGATAAAATGAGGATGTTGTGGCCTTCGCGGATGGCCTTGCTCGCCTTGGCGAACAGATTGTCGAGCGCCTTTTCCAGTCCCTGACCGCCTTCGTTGACGTTGAAAAGGATCGGCAAGGTGATCGACTGGAAGCCGGGCCGGTCGATGTGGCGCAACCGCTCGAACTCTTCGTTGCTAAGCACGGGACCTTTCAGTCGAATCTGGTGGCAGCTGTCCGGTTGCGGATCCAGCAGGTTCCCTTCCGGGCCGATGGTCGTGTACGTCGACGTGATGATTTCTTCGCGGATGCAATCAATCGGTGGATTGGTGACCTGCGCGAACAGCTGCTTGAAATAGTTGTAGAGCAACTGCGATTTGTTCGACAGCACTGCCAGCGGCGTGTCCGTACCCATGGAACCAAGCGGTTGCACGGCGTCTTTGGCCATAGGCGCCAACAGGATACGCAGGTCTTCAAACGTGTAGCCAAACGCTTGCTGCCGAAGCAGTACCGTGGCGTGATCTGGTTGGTGAACGTGCGGCGGTTCGGGCAGGTCTTCGAGGTACACCAGACTTTGTTTCAGCCACAAGCGATAGGGACGTTCGGTGGAAGTCTTCTGCTTGATCTCTTCATCAGCGACGATCCGGCCAAGTTCGGTATCCACCAGGAACATCCGGCCCGGCTGGAGCCGGCCCTTCTGCAGGACGCGCTCCGGCGGAACATCGAGCACGCCGACTTCCGAGGCCATAATGACCCGGTCATCCTTCGTCACATAATAGCGAGAAGGACGCAGCCCGTTGCGGTCGAGTACCGCGCCGATTTTCAGCCCATCGGTGAATGCGATCGAGGCGGGGCCGTCCCAGGGCTCGATCAGGCACCCGTGATACTCGTAAAACGCCTTCTTCTCCTCGCTCATGCTCTCGTGTCCCGACCACGGCTCGGGAATCATCATCATCATGGCGTGCGGAAGCGAGCGGCCACCCAGCACGAGGAACTCGAGGCAATTATCGAACATGGCTGAGTCGCTGCCATCCTCGTTGATAATGGGCAGCAGCTTCTTGATTTCGTCGCCGAACAGGTCCGATTTCAACAACGATTCGCGAGCGTGCATCCAGTTGATGTTGCCACGCAACGTGTTGATCTCACCGTTGTGCGCGACATAGCGGTACGGGTGCGCGCGCTCCCAACTCGGGAACGTGTTGGTGCTGAAGCGCGAGTGCACCAGCGCCAGCGCGGATTCGACCGCGGGATCGCTCAGGTCGGGAAAGAATGGGTCAACCTGCTCCGGCATAAGCATTCCCTTATAAATGACCGTCTTGTAGGAAAGGCTCGAAATGTAAAACCGGTTGCCGCCCTTGATGCCCGGCGTAACGGATACCGCGTTCCGCCAGCCTGCGAACGACATAGAGCTTGCGCTCGAACGCCATGTCGTCTTTTATCTTCGCATCTCGCGCTATAAACACCTGGCGGACAATCGGTTCGGTCGCGCGGGCCGTCTCGCCGAGCGAGGTGTTGGAGGTGGGGACGGTGCGCCAACCAAGCAACCGATGCCCTTCGTTTTCGATGATTTCTTCAAAGAGCTTCTCGCACTTGTATCGTTCCGACGCATCCGGCGGCAGGTAGACCATGCCGACGCCATACTCACCGTAGGAGGGCAACGCGATCTTTTCCTTCGCGCACACCTTTTTGAAGAACTCGTGCGGGACCTGTATCAAAACCCCGGCGCCATCGCCTGTGTTCGCCTCACAGCCACACGCCCCGCGGTGACTCAGATTCACGAGGACCGTGAGCGCCTGGCGGACGATCTCGTGTGATTTGCGGCCCTTGATGTTGACGACGAAGCCGACGCCGCAGGAGTCATGTTCGAACCGTGGGTCGTACAGACCTTGTTTCTCCGGCCAACCATACGGTGTGAGTGTGCGCCTGTTGCTCATTGCGTACTTTCTTCCAACTCGCCCCTGGCCCCGATTATATGGCAAGTTTGCTTCACGCTTTCAACGTCATTGTCCATCTTGGCGGTAAATTCTCCCGAACCGCTCTCCCATCAGTGCCCCTTGAGAATCCGTGCCGCCTTTTTTGGGTTGTCCACCCGCAAGACCATCGCTCCCGTCCGGGCATTCGTCGGCGTGGCGCTGTAGGCGTATTCGATATTCACCTTGTTCCTGGCCAGTTTGGCGGCGATGTCCGCCAGTTCCCCGGGCTTGTTCCGGCCCTCCAGCATCAGCACGTCCCGCTCGATAACCAGCACACCGTGCTCGCCGAGAAGATGCAGAGCTTTGTGGGGGTCATCAACGACCATGCGCACCACCGCGTGATCCACCGCATCCGAAACCGAAATTGCATAGATATTGATTTTTGCTACAGCCAGTGCTTCGCAAACTCTCGACAACGCGCCCGGTTTGTTCTCCAGAAATAACGCGAGTTGCTCGACGATTTTCATGACACACCCTCCGTATTCGGTACGCTCTCGGCGACAAAACCGTCCCGGCCCTTGCATTCCCGCGAGGGGGCGGCGGGCGATAATTACACCTCATGCCTTGTGATACTTCGGTGCAACATTTGGGGTTTTCTCGCCGTTGTTACAGCACTGAATTATTCACAAATACCACTTTTATGTTGAATTCCAGTCAGAAAGTAGCAAAACTATGAACGAAAACAAGCGAAATCTTTGGCTTCCTTGAACTGCTGACAAAACTACCGTTATGCACACATTCGACGACCAAGAGCGCGCCATCCTCAAGGCACTCATCCGCGACCCACGCCAGAGTGATAATTACATCAGCAAAGTCACAGGCGTTCCGACCCCGACCGTGCGGCGTAAACGCAAGCGGCTCGAGGACGAAGGCCTGCTCAACTACTTTGCGGCCATTGACATGCAGGAAACGGGCACGGGTACCTTCGGCGCGCGACACCTGTACATCATCAAGTTCCGCATTGGCGTCACCACCAGGCAAATCGTCGATGAAATCAAGAATGAGCCGAACGTGCGTTCCGTTTTTACCGACCTCATCTACGAATCGCACATCGCCGAGATGGACGGACGCGTCGCGCTGGTGATGATCATCGAAGGCAAGAACGACGCCGACATCATCGAGAACGTCCAGGGCAAGATCGTTCCCTCGCTCCGCAAGAACCATGGTCCCGACTCGATCGAAGAGATTTCCACCCTGCGCCTGCTCAGCCCCATCCGCGTATTCCACAACTACGTGCCGCTGGTCAACATGGACAAAGGCGTGTTGCGCGGCGACTGGACGGACGACGCGATCTTCGTGGGATAGAGTTTCCACGGCATTTATGAAATCGCTCCGGGTCGCATAAAGTGCTTCGTGGCCGGGTCGCCCGATTGTAAACTTACGGATACATGAGCGACACGAAGGTC
Source organism: uncultured Verrucomicrobiae bacterium (assembly GCA_963713705.1). Classification (GTDB taxonomy): domain Bacteria; phylum Verrucomicrobiota; class Verrucomicrobiia; order Palsa-1439; family Palsa-1439; genus Palsa-1439. The sequence continues at coordinate 45,290 of CAVQMY010000008.1, read as the reverse complement.
GTCTTCTGGGACGTGTACAGCACGCTGGTCATCGCGCGTCGCGGTGATCTGGACGCGCTGCTCAAACGCGAAACCGAATTGCGTATGGCGTTCGACCGGACGGCAAGAAATTTCAGCCTCCACGCTGCTCCCGCTCAGCTACACGAATTGTTCCTGCGTGGTATCCAAGCCGAGCGCAAGAGGCGGATCGCGGAAGGCGTTGCGCATCCCGAAGTGCGCGTGGACGAAATCTGGTTCAAGCTGCTCGAAAAATTCCAGTCGGACGAGCCGCCCACGCTGAGCTTCGCCCGCGAGGTGGCGCTGTTCTTCGAGCGCCAGGCCAACCCGAAGGAACTTCAAATCCGCGCGTTCGACGTGTTGACGACGCTCCAGAAACGCGGCGTGCGGCACGGGATCATCTCCAACGGGCAATTCTACACGCCCATCGAATTGTCGGATCTGTTGGACGAAGAGAGTCACGGGGCCATTCGCGCCTATGAATCCCTGTTCGATTCGCGTCTGGTGTTCTTCTCGTTCGAACTCGGCGTGGCGAAGCCTGATCCCACGGCTTTCCGTCGCGCTGTGGAGGTTCTGACGAAGGACAACATCATGCCCGACGACTGCGTGTTCGTCGGCAATTCGCTGGCCAACAACGTCGCGCCGGCGCAACATATGGGGTTCCGCACGGTCCTGTTCGCGCCCGAAGCCGTCCCCGAGTCCGCCATCAAGCCCGATCTGGTGATCCACAACCTCGGTCAGCTGCTGGAATGGGTGTGAGACGCGCGATCCGGCATTGTCGCCTGCGGCCGGGCGGCGTGGCGCACCGGCATAGCCCCCGACATCCACAGGCAGGTGGAATTGCGAAAAGCCAAGCGCGCTGCCGCGCCTGATAATCTGGCCGATACGCCACCTGCTAATCTGCCGTAGCTCAAAACCGGGCGTCAAGGAGGAGGTGGCCGAAGTTCAAGCGGGCGCGTTTGTTAGGCGGCGCCTTTCTCTGTCGGATATCCTTGACTGCAACATTGCCATGTACCCGTGGCTACAATAATAACTACAGTTTCAAAACTCTTTGTCGGTGATTCACGCCCGGAGTTTGTACGCAGTGCCGGTCAGTGCGCCGACAACGCGCTCTTAGTCAGGAGAAAAGGAGGCGTTGTATTTGATGGCGACCTCTTGACACTCAAGCATGGCGGTCGTCGTGGCTGCGGCATCCTGGCTTTTCTTGCTCGCATCTTTGGCTAAATCCCCGACTCCTTGTGCGGTCCTGGCGACGTTTCCCGTGTCCGCGAATGCGACGATCTCGACCAAAGGAATAATGCCGGACGGGTCAGTGGAAAGTTTTTGCCATGCAATCACGTAGTGCATCCAAGCAACCCGGAAGCTTTTTGGACATGCGGTCGTATCAATTCGAGCGATGTCCGCCGCGTAAGCTCGTTTGGTGATTCTGTGTTTAAGCAATTTCTTACGAAGATCGAGCCTCATTCTGAAAACGTCCTCAATGGCTTCCTTCCATTGAGCAAGTTTCGCTTGTCGCGCGGGGTCTTGCTGAGACTGGGCCGGAGCGGTGGTTTGCGCAGTGATCTGGCCAGTCCCTGTAATGAGTAGGAACGCCACGATGCTGGCGGTGATACTGCTCTTCACGCCCTCAATGATGCCAACCCGGCCAAATTATGCAAGGAAGTTTTCAACTGAACCGGGCTCGAATCCGGTCAGTCTACAAATTCGTCGGGTCTGACGCGCTGTCAATGAATTTGAAGGCGTCTAAGATGGTTCCCGTTAGCGGAGCATAGTCCGCGACGCGGCGAGCAAAAAGAAAGAAGGCAGGCCAAAGTCACCTTCTCTTTTTGGCTGTCACTTTCGAGCTTGTTGACAAAAGAGTGGCAGGGGTATGGCAGCGTCAGGCATCTACGTGATCTACAACAACGGTGTTACGAATTCGGTAGGGGGCACTAGCGCTGCCGCGCCCTTGTGGGCAGGGTTTACAGCACTGGTCAACCAACAGGCCGTGGCCTATGGCCAGCCAACCGTCGGCTTTATCAATCCTGCGATCTACGCGATCGGCACGGGGACAATGTATGACGCTTGCTTCCATGACATCGTACTCGGCAACAACGAAACGCATTACAGCCCTTTCCAGTTTTCTGCCGCTTTGGGCTACGATCTTTGCACCGGGTGGGGCACACCAACCGGCAGCAATCTGGTCAATGCCCTCGCCCCTCAGCCTGAGTCTGATTTGACCCGTTACACTGATTCACTTGACGCTTGTTACGACGAATCTACTGGCAGCTACGACGTATCGACTGGCAGTACTTTCATTGCTTCGGTCACTGTCACTAACCAAGCGTGTCCCGGCGGTGGAACCGCAGCCGGTCCGTTTCACGTTGGCTTCTACTGGTCAATGGACTCCAGTTTTAGCGGTCTTTCGGCGGCCTACGAAATTCCCGTGAGTGGTTGTGCTGAGGGTGGCAGTGTGCTGGTAACAAATTCTTTCACGATTGACCAAACAGTCACGCCGGGAATTTACTACCTCGGTTACAAGATTGACGACTCCAACGAAGTGGTGGAGTGCAACGAGGCTGACAAGTTTTTCTACTGGACTGTAACGGTTTTTCCGCCATCCGACATCACCGTGAGTCCACCGAGTGTCGAACTACCGGCCAAAGGCGGCTCCAAAACTGTGAAAGTCAAAGTCAAGGGCACCGTCTGTACGTGGACGGCGGCCAGCAACGACTCGTTCATCACGATCACGGGGGTAGCCAGCGGCACGGGCGACGGGACGGTGCACTACAGCGTGCCCGGCAATACCAACAGTTCATCATTGACTGGCACAATCACCGTTGCCGGTCAGACCGTCACGGTCAACCAAGCGGCGGGAGGCTGTACGTTCAAGCTCAGCCCGAAGGATGGAAAATTTAAGGCGACCGGGGGCAGTGGAACCATAAAGGTCACTCCCAACCTCAGCGACTGCGACTGGACCGCCGTCAGTAGTGATTCATCTATCACGATCACGGGCGGTGCCAGCGGGACCGGCAAGGGTACGGTCGGTTATACCGTCGCTGCGAATACCAACAGTACCGCTGTCACTGGTTCGATCACTATCGGCGGCCAGACGTTTGTGATAACGCAGTCGGGCCAACAGTGACCGAATTGGCGCGACCTGCGCAGTTGGCGCGCAGTGTGGGGTCTGGTTCTGCGTCCAGTGGTCTCATCCTGCCTTCACGAAGTACGACAGAGATTCTTCGACAAGCTCAGAATGAATATATGAAAGCGCGCCTCCGGGCGGAACGGTGTCCGCCTCGCGCTTATAATCGCACTGGTTGGAGAACCAGAACGGAGGCACGCATGAGAGAGTATATCGCATTTGACAGTCACAAACGCTACACGATTATGGAGCGGGAGAACCAACAAACCAGCGTCGCACGACAGCGGCGGATCGAGCATGCCCCGGGCGCGATTTGCGCAGCGTTACGTGAGTGCGAACCGGGCACAGCCGTCGCCGTTGAGGCCACGGGCAACTGGTATTGGATCATCAGCGAGATCGAGCAGGCGGGGCTGCGCCCGTTGCTGGTGCACCCGCGCAAGGCCAAGCTGATGATGGGCCTGATCAACAAGACCGACCAGCTCGACGTGCACGGGCTCAATCGCCTGCAACGCAACGGCACGTTGCCGACGGTATGGATTCCGCCCGCGGACCTGCGCGACCTGCGGGAACTGACCCGGGTGCGCATGGTGTTGGCGGCGCAGCGCACGCGGCTGAAGAACCGCATCAGTTCCACCCTGGCCAAGTACGGTTTGGCGGTCACCGACGCCAGTGACCCGTACTGCCAAAAGGCGCGACAGCAGTTGGGAGGACTGATCGGCCAACTGCCGCCCCAAACCCAGTGGGCGACGCGGACGCTGCTGGCCCAATTGGATTTCATCGAAGGCCAGATTCGCGAACAAGAACAGCGGCTGAAGCAACTAATCGAAGCCACCCCCGAGATGCGCCTGTTAATGAGTCTGCCGGGCGTGGGCGTGATCCTGGCGGCGGTGATCTGGTTGGAGATTGGTACCGCGGAGCGTTTTGCCAGTGCCGAACGCCTGGCCAGCTACGCCGGCACGACGCCGCGCGTGCATGCCAGCGGCGGCGTGGTGCGCTACGGTCGGCTGCGGCCCGACGTGAACCGGTATTTGAAATGGGCGTTTGTGGAAGCGGGCAATTCGGTGGCGGTCAACCACGCCCGTTGTCCCCAACGCCACGTCAGCGAATTGTATCGGCGGTTGAAGATCCGCAAGGGCCACGCCAAGGCGATCGGGGCGGTGGCCCGCCATCTGGCGGAGGCGACCTTTTACCTGCTCAAAGGCAATAAATCGTATCAGGATCCAAACTTTGGTGCGGGCCGATCGAAGGGAGGTGTCAGCGCGAAGCTGTCATGAGCCGGCTCCTACGGCGGCTCGCGGAATGAATGCGACTCACCTCTCGAACAAATTCATGCCCCGACGAGGGCGAAGAGATGACTGGGAACGACCCGATGAACAACCAGCGAGAGGTATTGACAAAGCGCGCTTTCAGAGATGACACCCCTCCGGCCCCGCGCTTGCAATCGGTTCTACCTGTCACTACACTTTGCGACATACCCATGAAGAACACATTCACGACATTGCATCGATTTGCCGCCACGTACGCACTCGTTCTCGGGCTTGTCGCTTTCGCGACAGGCTGTTCGCAGAGCGAGGCGCCCAAACAAGACCAACAACCAGCGGCTGCTGCGACAACTCAATCAGCGGCCGATGCCGTATCACCGCCGCCCATCGCGGCGACACCTCAACCAGCGACCGCAGCTGCGGCGCCGCAACCAGGAGTTACTGTGACCGAATTGAAAATGGAAGATACCAAGGTCGGCACAGGCGACCAGGCCGTGACGGGCAAGAGCGTGACGGTCCACTACACGGGCTGGCTCACCGACGGCACCAAGTTTGACTCGTCCAAGGACCACGGACAGCCGTTCACGTTCCAACTGGGAGGCGGTCAGGTCATCAAGGGCTGGGACCAGGGCGTTGTGGGAATGAAGGTGGGCGGTGTTCGCAAGCTGACCATTCCCGCCAGCCTGGCCTATGGCGCACGGGGCGCGGGGGGCGTGATTCCTCCCAATGCCACGCTGGTGTTCGAGGTGGAACTCCTAGCTGTGAACTGAATCTAGTGTGCTGTCCCTAACGCTTCGTTACAATGAATCGCTTCATTTTGACCAGATGGACATTGGAAAGGCATTTCAGTGACACCACACTAGCGATTGCGGCTGGCGCTCCCGAAACATGAAACGATTGGTGTCGATAGTCCTTCTGGTGGTGCTGACTCTGGGTTGTCATACCACACCATCGAAGAAGGACGAGGAAAAGACGCGGGCCAAACAACTGCAGCTTGATGAGGCAAGGCGTCGTCTACACTACATCGAAGCTAATCCCGATCTTTCGCCGGCGGTTAAGAAGGCGATTGCGCGCGGAGATGTTCTGCGCCGGAATGACCGAGACCGACGTTCGCGCCTCCATCGGGGAACCCGACGAAATCAGCTCCACCGAGACCAACCCTGGCGCCCACGAGCAGTGGTATTACAAAACCGGGTCGCCCGCGAGGGAGTATTTGAATTTCGACGACGGCGTGCTCACCAGTTGGCGATCGGCGCATTAGGCAGCGCACGATGGCTGATTGGGAAGTACTGCCGAAAGAAGAGCCCACACCACCCGCGGATCAACCGCGTGTGCCTGTCCGGCGTAAGACGCGCCTCATCGCGGCATTCGCTGTCGCGTTGGTGTCGGATATTCTCTCCGCGGCGTTTGAGTTCGTGCCGCCGCTGCAGTGGGCACTCGACATCGTAACCGCCGCGGCGCTGTTCTTCATCCTCGGCCGGCAATGGGTCATTCTTCCGGCTTTGATCGCCGAAGCCATTCCCGGTCTGGGCGTCTTCCCGTTCTGGCTACTCGTCGTCGGCTCGATCGCCCTTTGGGGGACGGTCAAGCCGTTGCGCAAACAGCCGCCCCGCTCATGAAAGTTTGATGCCGACCCGTTGCGGCTTGCCTTGGAATCCGAGACTGGCTTCCAACCTCCTCACGCGTCGATCAAGATTCCAGTTCCTGATAGCCACAACCACGATCAGCGCCAATGTCACCAGTTCCATGAAACGCTCCGCCAGCTTTATCAGTTTCGTATCCATGGGCGGAGGATACCGCACATTTGTGTGGTGTCAAGCCCGGCTCGATGGGATTGATTGTTTTCGGCATGAAATAACAGATTATTGAGGCTCCCGGCCCCACGCCGATGATCAGTACGTAATCGACGCGAGGAACGACCCGGTCGGTCGGTTGTACAGGCCGGTGGTCATCAGGGTCATCGGTTGCGTCACTCGCAGTCCGTGCGCCAAGCACCAGCGGAACAGCGTGGCGTTGCGCGTGGGCAGGAGGAAGCCCGGGCCCGCAAAACCCTGCGCGGCGCCAATGAGCGCTTTGAGTTCCTCATTGGTTTCGCCAACCGCATAGCCAAAGAAGCCGACGATCGACGCGCAACCCGTGATGCGGCCAAAATGCTCCACAACGGTTGCCGTCCCGCGATGGATCGCGTCGAGCAATTCCCCGCTCCGACGGTGGCCGTGAACCTGCCGGCAGACACGATCACAAGCGGTCAGGTCCGTCTCCGTGGCCGGTCGGACAGCGTACCCGGAGACCTTGAGATTCAGCGCCGGGCCCTGGATACACGCCAGCGGTTCCCGAACGTCGAACCCAAGCTTGGTATACAGCGCAAGCGACCGGTTGTGGAACGCGGCCTGGACGAGCCGCACCGCCGGGAAACTCCTTCTCGGCGGCGCAAGCCATCACATTTTCCATGAGCCGACGGCCGATCATCTTATTCTGCGCGCTCGGATCAACGGTGATCGGCCCGACGCCCGCGATGTCGTTGCGCTCATCCAAGATGTTACTGCCAACAATTCGCCCGTCCACCTCGGCGACGACGGTGTAGAACCCCGGATGCGAAAACATCCATCCGAGAATTTCGGCCGCCACTTCAACGGACGGTATGTCGGGAGTGAAATTGTGCGCTTCGGAGATCTTTTGGAACGCCTCGTAACAAATCGTGGCGCAGACCTTGACATCCTCCGGCTTCCCGGGTCGCAGCGTGATGTTCATGCCGGCAATATCTAGAACGAAGAAGGCTCCCCAGCAAGTCCAGAATGTCACTCGCCAACCGGCCCTTCTCTCTCCAGTTGCCTTTCTTTCGTAAATCCGTTAGAAGAATCCCCGGAGAAGCACGGGAGCAATCAACCATGACCAACTCATACAGATGGCGTTTCTTTCGCGCGGGCGGATTCGACCAGGTGAAACTGGACCGGGGGGTTGACCTCGCCCACCTCGACGAACTCGACCAGAAATTGTGGGTCGCGCTGGCCTGCCCGACGCGCGGGATCGAATTCGACACAAAAACACTCGATCTCGTCGACACGGACAAGGACGGACGAATTCGCGCCCCGGAGATCATCGCCGCGGCGAAATGGGCGGCCGGTTGCCTCAAAAACCCCGACGATCTGTTGAAGTCGTCCCCGGCCCTGCCCTTGGCGGCGATCAACGACGCGACGCCCGAAGGTAAAACATTGTTGTCGTCCGCGCGGCAAATCCTTTCCGATCTCGGCAAGAAGAACGCGACGGAGATCACCGTCGAGGACACTGCCGACACGACGAAGATTTTCTCCCAGACGAATTTTAACGGCGACGGCATCGTTCCCGCCGATGCCGCGTCCGACGACGCCACCAAGGCGGTCATCACTGACATCATCAATTGTCTCGGCGCGGAAACCGACCGCAGCGGCAAGCCGGGCATCAGCCAGGCCAAGCTCGACCAGTTTTTCGCGGACGCGGCCGCCTATTCGGATTGGTGGAAGAAAGCCGAGGGCGACGTGAACGTCCTGCCGCTCGGCGACGCAACCCCTGCCGCGGCGACCACGCTCAAGGCGGTCAAGGTGAAGATCGACGATTATTTTGCCCGGTGCCGGCTGGCGGCATTCGACGCGCGTGCGCTCGGCGCATTGAACCGTGAAGAAAAAGAATACCTCGCGCTGGGCGCCAAGGATCTGACCACGGGCTCGGCGGAAATGGCCGGATTCCCCCTGGCGCGTATCGAAGCCGATAAGCCACTGCCTCTGAAAGCGGGAGTGAATCCAGCCTGGGCCGGCGCACTCGCGCAATTCCAAGCCGGCGTCGTGAAACCACTGCTCGGTGACAAATCGGTACTCACCGAAGCTGATTGGGCCGTGGTGTTGGGCAAATTCGCTGGCTACGACGCCTGGGCCGCAAGCAAGACGGGCGCGTCGGTCGAGAAACTCGCCATCAAGCGCGCGCGGGAGATTCTGTCGGGCAAGGCCAAAGACACGATCTCGGCCCTGATCGCGAAAGACAAGGCATTGGAGCCCGAGGTCAATTCGATTTCGGCGGTGGATCGTCTGACGCGTTACTATCGCGACCTCTACAAGCTGCTGGTCAACTTCGTTTCGTTCCGCGACTTTTACGGACGCAAAGCGAAGGCCGTTTTCCAGGCCGGGACGCTGTACCTTGACCAGCGAAGTTGCGAGTTGTGCCTCCGCGTGGAGGACACCGCCAAGCACAGCCTCATGGCGGCGTTGAGCGGTTCGTATCTGGCCTATTGCGAGTGCGCGCGCAAGAGCACGGGCGAAACGATGACCATCGCGGCGGCGTTCACCGATGGCGACTCTGACAACCTGATGGTCGGGCGCAACGGCATTTTCTACGACCGCGCGGGCCGTGACTGGGACGCCACCATCGTCAAATTGATCGACAATCCGATCAGCCTGCGCCAGGCCTTCTGGTCGCCGTACAAGAAGTTGGTGCGGATGATTGAAGAGCAGGTCGCCAAGCGCGCCGCCGTCGCGGATGCCGCCACGAACACGCAGTTGGCGCAAACGTCCGAACAGGCCGCGACCGCCGAGAAAGCCACGACCGCCGCCGCCGCACAGCAGGCAAAGAGATTCGATGTTGGCACCGTGGCTGCGTTGGGCGTCGCGCTCGGTTCGCTGGCCACGGCGTCCGGGCTTATCTTCGCGAAACTGGCGGATATCGCGCCGTGGAAGATGTTATTTATTGTTCTGGCTGTCATCCTGGTGATCTCGCTGCCGGCGGTGATTATCGCGGCGTTAAAACTCCGCAAGCGCAACCTCGGCCCGATTCTCGACGCCAACGGCTGGGCCGTCAACGCCAAGGCCAAGATCAACATTCCGTTCGGCGCGTCGCTGACGGGGGTGGCCGCGCTGCCGCCGGGTTCGCAACGTGATTTGACCGACCCATTTGCCGAGAGCCACGCTGGACGCAACAAATTGATCGCCCTCGTGGTGGTACTGGGGATTTTAGGAAGCATGTGGTATTTCGGTTGCGTGTTGAACTATCTGCCACCGGGCATGCAAGACGCGTTGCCGAAATCGGGTTACATCCTTCGCAAGGAGCAACGCCAAGCCGAAGCGAAGGCGAGGGCAGCCGCAGCAGCAACGTCAACCCCCGCACCAACACCTGCGCCAGCTGCTCCGCAACCTGCACCCGCGCCAACACCTGCTCCGGTTCTTGCACCGGCGCCAGCGACACCATAAGTGGTCGCCACGCGACGCGTTTGCGGTTAGAATGCGGAGTATGGGGACCGCTGCAACCGCTACTGATGAGTTTATTCGCCACGCTACCGAGAGCTTCGGCGACGGCTCGTTTGTGCGGCTCGTGCTGTCACGCAGCGTCGATCCCGCGGACGCACCCGAGAAGGTGATCGGACGCCTTGTCGAGTTGAAGGCCGGCCCGCATTTGTCGCTCACATTTCGCTACCCGACGCGCGACACCACCAAGAACGTGCCGCTTGACCAAGCAGCGACTTGGGCGAAGGAACAGATCGGTGTTCGGTTCCGCAGTGCACTGCTCAACACAACAAAGCGGGATTGGCAATTGTTTGTCGAGGATTCAGGGGCAGCAAAGCTTGTCGCGCACAAGCCTTCCAAGGCCGAGGCGCCGTCCCGCGAGCACGACAGGCCACGACAGGCGATTCTCGATGATTCCGCGCGCGATTGGTTGCGCGGTCTGGATGTTCTGAATGAACGGGGCAACGTTCGCCCCACGATGGCGGACAAACACGCCCAGATCAACCGATACCTCGAGATATTCACGCATCTGGCGAAGGACTGCGGCTGGCTGGAGCGCGAGAACGGTTGTCCGACCATCGTCGACATGGGTTGCGGCAAGGGGTATCTGACGTTTGGCCTGTGGCACCTGTTTGCGCGGGTGTGGAAGCGACCCGTGAAGGTGATTGGCGTCGAGGCGCGAGAGGAGTTGGTCGATTCGGCGAATGCGTTGGCACGGCAGATCGGGGCGCAAGGACTGGAGTTTGCCGCGGGCACCATCGAAAGTGCCCAGTTACCGACCGTCGATGCGCTGATCGCCCTGCACGCCTGTAACACGGCCACGGACGATGCGATCCGACGCGGCGTCGAAGCAAGCGCACAATTGATCATCGTCGCGCCCTGCTGTCACAAGGAGGTGCGGCCCCAACTCGGGCGACCGGCTCCCCTGGCGGCGGTGCTCGAACACGGCATCATGACGGAACGAATGGCGGAATGGGCCACGGATGGCCTGCGCGCGCTGTTTCTCGAATGGGCGGGTTATCGCACCAAGATGATCGAATTTGTTTCCACGGAACACACACCCAAGAACCTGATGATTACGGCGGTGCGCGACGGCAAGCCATTTGTGTCGACCGCGGCCCGCGCGCGTGTCGAGCAATTCAAGGAATTCTTCGGCATCCAGCATCACGCGCTGGATGAATGGCTGCGCCATGGACTGGCAGACCATTGACTGGAAGGCGCTGGACCGCCTGCGTTCCGCATTTCTGGACGGAACGGCGGGCGCACAGGACTACTGGCGCAACGACCGCGATCTGGAGAGCTACGATCAGACATTTGGCCAGCGCATTCGCTGGAAGTGGGACTACGTCCTGAAGGAACTTCAGCGGCGCGGTTGGGTGCCACCTCGGGGAGAGGCGGTTGATTGGGGATGTGGAAGCGGGGTTGCCACGCGGGTTTTTCTCGAACATTTCGGATCGGAACCTCCATCAAAGCTGGTTTTCTGGGACCGTTCTCCCGTGGCGATGCAGTTTGCCGCACGCAAGGCACGCGAAGAATTTCCCAGTATCAGCGTATGGCTGGACCGCCCCTCCGACTACGATTTCGGCACACTCCTGATCAGCCACGTTCTCACGGAGTTGTCGGATGAGCAGGTTCAGGAGTTGCTCGGCCTGGCCGTGCATGCGACGAGCGTGATTTGGGTCGAACCGGGCACGTACGAAGTCAGCCGACGGTTGATTGCCGCGCGCGAGCATCTGCGCGCCGCGTTTCAGATAGTCTCTCCCTGCACGCATCAGGCCGCTTGCGGGATGCTCACGCCCGATAACGAACGTCACTGGTGCCACCATCTCGCACCGTCGCCACCAGAGGCTTACACGGACGGAAACTGGGCCAGGTTCGCAAATGTCGCGGGCGTGGACCTTCGGAGCTTACCCGTCAGTTTTCTTGTTCTCGATAAGAGACCACTGCCGACCCAATCCGATGTCGCGCGTGTCATCGGGCGTCCGCGCGTTTACAAGGCCCACGCCTTGGTGCTCGGCTGTAATGTGAGCGGGATCAACGAACATCGGCTCACCAAGCGCGACCAACCCGAAGAATTTCGCCGCTGGAAAAAGGGCGACATCCCCCCGTACCTGCCGCGTCGCAGCGACGGCTAACCGACGGGGAGACTTCACCTCGAAAGAAAAACCCCCGGCAACTTGCGTTGCCAGGGGTCTGTGTTGTCTGGAATTCTAATCTATTTTGCCACGACGTTGGACGCCTTCGGTCCCTTGGGGGAATCAACCAGCTCAAACTCCACTGTTTGACCTTCCTCCAGGTTCTTGAAGCCGTTGCCAGAAATGCTCGTGTAGTGCACGAACACATCGGGGCCACCCTCCTGTTGAATGAATCCAAAACCCTTCTTCGTATCGAACCACTTCACTTTTCCAGATGCCATAGCGTCTCCATCCACCTTTCTTCGTTCAGTCCTGTATGGCAAGACGCCGCTCCGATAGCCTCGGAACGGCGGTGCACTTCCAAAGACTTCGCGCGCAGTATAAAAGAACTCTTGCCCTTGTCAACGCTGTAGTTGGCCCAAATCCAAGCACCGGCGGAAACACCTCCTAAACCCCGTATTCGGCTGTTCTCAAGCCAGTTACATCGCTAAAACCATCCGAGAATCGCGCCGGGTCCAGCACATTGTGGCTCCTCCTGAGTCGCCAACGCAATACCTCGTGTCATGGCTGGCCCTCAGCGACATTTCCACCAGCATCAAGCCAACACAAAACCGCAAAACGGGCCACCAAATCAGCGCAAAAATAGAAAACGAGCAGCCTGCGTCCGAAATTGGCCACCTCAGTTGGCATTTCAGTTGCTCTTTCATCCTCAAACCTATGGATTTCAACTCTCAACCCGACACGGCCGTGCGACCGTCCGACGCCATTGAATTCAAGGCGCTCCTCCTCGTCGATGACGACAAGCAGTTGGCCTCCGCATTACAATGGATCCTCGCCGACGAAAACTTCCTCGTCGATGTCGCCAACGACGGCGATGAGGCCCTCGTAAAGGTGAAAGCCAACGAGTACGACGCCGTCGTCTGTGACGTGATGATGCCGAAATTGCGCGGCGATGAATTCTACATCCGCGCCCGCGAACTGCGCCCCGTCCTCGCCGATCGCTTCATCTTCATCACGGGCTTTGCCGCCGACCCCAAGATCAATCTGTTCCTCACCCAGACCGACTCGAAGTACCTCATGAAGCCGTTCCCCATCCAGCACCTCATCAACTGCCTCAAAGAACTACTCGAATAAATCCCGTCACACCAGCCACGACGGTATCGTCTCACCCGAAATCAGGTCCTTGACCGACTCACGTCGCCGCACCAGTTCGTACCGCCTGCCCTTCACCATCACTTCCGCTGGACGCGGCCGCGCATTGTAGTTCGACGCCATCGCCATGCCATACGCTCCCGCGCTCATGACGGCCAAGAGCCCGTCCTCCTCCACCGCCGCCAGACGCCGTCCCTGCGCCAAAAAATCCCCCGACTCGCAGACCGGCCCAACGACGTCCGCCGTGATCTTCCGGCCTGCCGCTCTGGCCGCCACAGGAAGGATCTCGTGATAGCTCCCGTACAGCGATGGACGAATCAGATCGTTCATCGCGGCATCGACGATCACGAACCGTTTCACCGGCGTCTGTTTGATGTGTACCACGCGCGTCACCAGCACGCCACCGTTCCCAACGATGAACCGTCCCGGTTCCAGCAAAATCCGCAGCCCCAGGTTCTTCACGTGCGGCGTGACCGCGCCGGCAAAGTCAACCGCCGTCGGCGGACGTTCGTCGCGATACCGAATACCCAGTCCGCCTCCCACGTCAAACGATTGCAGCGTGCGCGGCGCGATCTCGCGTACCCGCTCGATCAGCGGCATAATCTTTCGGATGGCCAGCTCGAACGGCGCGGTCTTGGTGATTTGCGAGCCGATGTGCATCTGGACCCCGCGGATTTCGATGCCGTCCAACCGCGCCGCCTGACCGTACACCTCCAATGCGTTGCGCAACGAAATCCCGAATTTGCTTTCGTGTTTGCCCGTCGAGATATAGTGGTGTGTGTCCGGGTCAACTCCCGGGTTCACGCGGATCGCAATCGGCGCGCGCCGACCCATGCGTCGCGCCACCGCCGAAATCCGCCGCAACTCCGGCTCGCTTTCCACGTTGAAGATGTAGATCCCTAGCTTCAACGCGTACTCGATCTCGTCCCGTGTTTTGCCCACGCCCGAGAACACACATTTCCGCGGATCACCGCCGGCTTGCACCACGCGGTACAGTTCGCCGCCGCTGACGATATCAAAACCGGTTCCCGCCTGCGCCAGCGCGCGGAGCACGGCCAGATTGCTGTTCGCTTTGACCGCAAAACAAATCAAGTGATCGAGCGACCGCAGGGCCTTGTGCAGATCCTCGCATTGCCCGGTGATATGTCCCTGGCTGTACACATACAACGGCGTGCCGAATTTCTCGGCCAACCGCCGCAGTGGCACACCCTCACAATATAATTCGCCTTTACGGTATGGGAATGCGTTCATGGCCGCAGTGAGCTTACCAACAACCCCTTACACCTGCAAGCCGAGGCGCAAAGCTAGCCGGTCTGCACCTCGATACTATCACTGACAATCGCATTGGACGTTGTAGCGTGCGCTGTCTCACCGCAGGGCGGTGGTGTAGCGTGCGGAGCCTAGCAGGCTACTAAAGAAGTCTGCATTACGGCAGTGGTTTGGGTGATGGCGGTTTGGGAGGGCTGTAACGATGCCCTGTCCTGAGTGTCGTGCGGGTTGAGCCAACAGTTCGACATAATCGGTCGGTTCATGAACTGGTCTCCAAACGAACCAGTCGCACCAAGTTGTACGCGCTGACCGTCACCAGGACCTCTTGGGCAATCTTCCACCGACCTACGAAGCGGGTTCGGGCCAGCCGGCCCACCGTCTTGCACCAGCCGAAGATTTCTTCGACCCGTTTGCGGAGGCGTTGGCTGACCCGGTAGCGCGCCGTGCGCATCCGCTGCCGTGCTCGGTGGCGGGCCCGCCCGGCCGCATCCCGGGCCACGAGGCGCCCCGGCGAATCGGCACGTGCGGTTCGATCCCGGTGCGCTCCAACTGCGCCAGAAACTTGCCGTCCTGGTAACCGCCATCCAGGCCCAGCGTTCGCGGATGCAGTCGCTGTCGACGTTTGGCGCGTCGCACCAACGCCCGCGCTTGCCGCCGCTCGGCGTGTCCGTCCGCGGCATCCACGGCGACGCCGACGCACAGACCGTGACGGTTCTCCATTAACACGTGCGCGCTGTGGCACAACTGCGCCTCCTTGCCCAGGCCCTTGCGCGCCAAGCGGGCTTGGGGATCGGTGGCACTCTGGTGGGTGTCGTTGGTGCGACGCTGCCCATGAAAGTTCACCGTCGGATTGCCCGGATCGTCGGGCGGTTCGCTGGACGCGGCGCCGTCCTTGGGCTGCACGCTCTTCAGGCTGGCCCACGAGCGTAGCAACGTGCCGTCCACCGTAAAGTGTTCGTCACTGACGTAGCCTTCCAGCATCGCTTGGCGCACCAGCGCATCGAAGAACGCCTGCACCAATCCATGCTCGGCAAAACGCTCACGGTTGACGCTGAACACTTCCGGCGTCCACGCGCGTTGCTCCAACGGCAAGTCCACGAACCACCGATACAGTTGGTTGAACTCGATATGCTCCATCAGGGCGATCTCACTACGGATCGAGTACAGCGCTTGCAGCAGCAGGGCTTTGAGCAATTGCTCCGGCGGAATGGAGGGCCGCCCCAGCGAACTATAGGCGCGGGTAAACTGCCGATTCATCTGGGCCAACAGTTCGTCACAGCGGCGCTTGATGGGCCGCAATGGATGGTTCGGGGGCACCCGCTGCTCCAACGAAACGACCACAAACAACGACTCTTGCCGATCAATCTGTCCACGCATGCGAAACCCTCCCTGTTCGCCACGTAGTATAACCGGCCCGTCAACCCGACTTCTTTAGTACCCTGCTAGGCCCCACGATGCCGTTTTTGCGGCAAATTGGCCTGTCGCAATCGACCGGGGCAGCTGTTGCCCCCCTCGACCAAACCCAATTCTAGGGGGGACGAACCCAACGACTTTTTTCGATTTTAATTTCCATAAGTCCCTGCACTTCAATTTATTGCCGCCCTGATTTCGCGCCAGGATCATTGGGTTCGTTTCGCAAAATCGAGGGTTTTGGGAAAGCCCGAGATGGCCTCGTGTCGTTTCGAGGCCCGAAGGGCGGCATGATCGGGAGAGAATGACGCCAAAGTACCTTTTGCGTGGCCTCTTGTTCTCGACGGTAGAGCACGGTGGCCTGTCCTGAGCTGAGTCGAAGGGCCCACCGCGCCGCCTTTCCGTTTGTAGGGCGACCGGCCCGGTTGCCGTTGTTCGCCGTTGCAGCCACGCCTGATAAGCGCGGTCCGGCCGTTTCCTTTCCCCCCATCGTCACCCCGAGCATGTCGAGGGGTCTCTGTCGTTCGTCGTACCCCTATTTCAAAGAACCACCTACACAACACGGCCCATAATATCGGAATACCGATACACCAGTCAAGGCCAAATATCGATCTTGGCCGCCGATGTATTCCATGTCGTACTTCTCAACCTGCCATTCGTTCCCCTCCAGTTCGCCGAGAACGCCACCGCTGAGGTCGCTCGCTACGACCGCGAGCGGCTGTCGTCCCGTCACGGGATCAAGCACAAATAGCCCGGGTACGCCTCGAACGCTTTAGTTCTTTTCCTGACCTGAAATTGTGTGATAGTTTGTGGTCAGGCAGTTCGGGTCAATGGCCAATCAGCCGTCACGCGAAGAGCAAATCTTTATTGCCGCGTTGCGATTTGTGACGCGGGAGGAACGCGTTGCCTACTTGGAGGGTGCCTGCGTGGGTGATGCGGCGCTGCTCCAACGCGTCGAAGCACGACTGCTGGCGCACGCCCAGACGGGCGACTCTCCCGGTCCGGATGTGACCGTCAAATCTGCTCCGTCAACGGACCTGCCGTTGGTCGAACCTCTCACTGAAAAACCCGGCGACCGCATCGGCCGCTACAAATTGCTCCAGCAAATCGGCGAAGGCGGCTGCGGCGTGGTTTATATGGCCGAGCAGGAGGAACCGGTCCGCCGCCGCGTGGCGCTCAAGGTCATCAAGCTGGGCATGGACACCAAGCAGGTCATCGCCCGGTTCGAGGCCGAGCGGCAGGCGCTGGCGCTGATGGACCATCCCAACATCGCCAAGGTGCTGGATGCCGGCGCGACCGACACCGGCCGGCCGTATTTCGTCATGGAACTGGTGCGCGGCATCAAGATCACCGATTACTGCGACCAGAACAATCTCTCCACCCAGGAACGGCTGGAGCTGTTCATCCAGGTCTGCCAGGCCATCCAGCACGCGCACCAAAAAGGCATCATCCATCGCGACATCAAGCCCTCGAACATCCTGGTCACGCTGCACGACGGCGTGCCGGTGCCCAAGGTGATTGATTTCGGCATCGCCAAGGCCACGCAAGGCACGGCTGACCGACGCAGACGCTCTTCACCGCACTTCGAGCAGTTCATCGGCACGCCGGCCTACATGAGCCCGGAGCAGGCGGAGATGAGCGGGCTGGACATTGACACGCGCAGCGACATCTACGCGCTGGGCGTGTTGCTCTACGAATTGCTGACCGGCAAGACGCCGTTCGATGCCAAAGACTTGCTGCCAAGCGGGGCTGGACGAAATGCGCCGGACGATCCGCGAGAAGAACCGGCCCGGCCCTCCACCCGTCTGAGCACGCTGGACGGCGGAGCTGACGACGATCGCGACGCTGAGGCAGATCCGAGCCGCCGAAGCTTGTCGGCATCATGTGCGCGGCGACCTGGACTGGATCGTGATGAAGTGCCTGGAAAAAGACCGCACGCGCCGTTACGAGACGGCCAACGGCCTGGCCATGGACATCCAGCGCCACCTGAACAACGAGCCGGTCGTCGCCCGCCCGCCGAGCAAACTCTACCGCTTCCAGAAACTGGTGCGGCGGAACAAATTGGTTGTCGCGGCGGCAGCCGCCGTCTTCGCGGCGCTGCTCCTGGGCGTTGTCGGTAGTACCTGGCAGGCCGTCCGCGCCCGGCGCGCCGAGCAGCGAGCCAACCAGCAGCGAGAACGAGCCGAACAGGAGGCCCGGCGCGCCGAAGAGGCGACGGGAAAAGAGCAACAGGAGCGCGCGCGTGCCGAGGCCGAAGCCCAAAAGGCCAGGAGTGAAGCCGAGAATTTGCAACGGTTGCTCAACTACACGAGCGCCGACTACATGCTCAGCCAGGGCCGGCTCGATGAAGCCTACGCCGACATCGAGAAGGCGATTCAGAGCGGGTCGAACTGGGAATACGGGCACCAGCTCGGCAAGATCGTGTCCAAAAGCCGGGACGATTGGCAACTGGTGATGCGCACACCCATTGCCGACAAACCATCAATCGGGTGCTTTGCGGGAGATGAGACCCCCTACTTGGTTCTGGCCAGCGGAGAGGGCACGAAGCTGTTCTCCGTTGCGGATGGACGGCTCTTGCCTGACCGCGGACCGGCGGATGTCGCCCAACTCGCCGCCGTGCCCGGTTCGCGATGTGCCGTCGCCACCCGCAACCGAAAAGTCTCCGTCTACCAGTTGCCGGACTGGCGGCAACTGGGCAGCTACGAGTCCGCGGAGCCGATCGTCTACCTGAAGGCTGATCCGGCCGGGCGCTGGCTGGGTGTGCTCGATAAGCAGGCGACGGTCGCGGTGCTTGACCTCAACGATATGCACGAGGCGGCCCGAAGATCCTTCCAGTCAGTGGTTGGCGACACCGCCGGGAGACAAGCAAGTCCTGCTTATTCCGTACCGGCGCAAGCGACGATTGATTTTTCCCCGTCCGGCAAACAACTTCTCTTGAATACAGGCATGCCGGGCCAGCCGACGGTCGTGTGGGACTGGTCAACCAACAGTGTGAAGGTGCTCTCGGTTGTGACTCAAGGCGCCCAAATTTACGCCGACAACCGGGTCGTCGGGTATTTTACTCCGACGATGCCATCCGACATCATGCGGTTGAGTTTTCATGACCTGGATCGCGACTCGACACAAGCCCAGTCACCGCGCGCAGTCGTATTGCATGACGTTCTGGCCAGCGGGAATCAAGTCTTCGTAGCCCGGGGAAGCCCATCTCCCCAGGGAGGCCTTCCGGATCTCCGCGCCGCGCTCATCATACCCGACGCTATCAATCAGATCGCGTTGCGCGGCGATTTCACCGCAACATCGGTGGCCCGCTTCGGATCGCTCTGGCCACACGCGCACGACGAACTGAGGTTTATGGCCTTCGACGTCCGTCGTCAGCTCCTGGCGCTGTCAGGATCAAGCGACGTGTTGGTCTTCCAATTTCGAGAGCGATTCCCCGCGCTCCCGTCCTCAGTCCCGGGCGGCCAACTGGACCCTCAATGGACGAGTCATCCTCTGGCGAGTCGCGATTATGACACCCGCTTTTGGTGCCTTGGCCAGACGCGCGATGATCTGCTTGTGTGTGGAGGGCTATCGGGTGCGTCGGAAGCGCGATATTCTCAATTGCTCAGGGTTTCCCGCATCAACTACCAGACTCAGGTGGACTCGCCCGTTCACTGCGAGGCGCCAAAGCCAGCCGAGGATCGGGTGATGATTCCCTGGGGAATCGCCTCCGTCCCCAACGGCACAATCCTCGCGTTACTCTGGCAGGAAAGCTCCACCGCCGCCGGCGGCGGCAATATCGATTCCCGGTACTTCCGGAAAGCCATCGCCATCTATGATCTGCAACAGGAGAGCAGCATTGAGAATCCGCTCCCACCCCGGCGTGTCATTTGGCTCGATGACTATGAGGGGGTAGAAGGACGAGCCAACCGTAACTTCGGCCTGTCGCCACAGGGACAAACTGCGATTTTCTGCGCGGCCAGCGGACGAACGACCGGCTACCGACTTCAAGACGGGCAGAAGATTTATGATTTCAACACGGGTCGTTCCTATGCCCTGTCACCCGACGCGTCACTCTTCGCTGGCGGCGACTACGCCGAAGCGCATGCCGTGCGCGTCTGGGACGTTGAGACGGGCAAGTTGATTGTGAGCACTAGCAAGACGGGGTTGGTCAGACGGATGGCATTCTCTCCAGACAATCAGTCGCTGTACGTCGGATGGGCCTCCGATCTCCTGGACGTCTTTTCCGTCAAAGACGGATCACTGGTGAAGGAAGTGAAGAGCAGCGTGGCTCCGGTGGCCATTTCACCCGTCGGCGACCGGTATGTCGGTATTCTTCAGAATAAGAATCAGGTAACAAGTGGCAGTATGGTGCTGGCCAGCCTGAGCGATGGACAAACCGTTCTGGTTCTGAATCCTTCCGCTCACATCCTGAACAATGCGAACTTCAGCGCCGACGGAAAATCCGTTGCCTTTATTCGAAACCGCACCAGCGCCACTCTCCTCAAAAGTTTTACCACTCAGGAAGCCGAATCACTGCTGACATACGTCGAGCCGATGGCTGTGTTGAATGGCCAAGGTACGTTCACGTGGCCGGATGGGACGAAGTACTCGGGAGAGTTCCGCGACGGGAAGATGGACGGCCAAGGCACGGTCACCTGGCCCCACGGACGGAAGTATGCAGGGGGATTTAAGGATGACAGGTTACATGGCCAAGGCGTCGAGATCCGGCCAAACGGGACAAGCCTGCAGGGCGAATGGAAGGATGGTGATTGGTACAAGATCAGCGGAACGTTTGTGTACCGCGATGGAACAAGGGAGGTGGGCACCTGGAATTATGACGGAACCAAGAGCGGTGGGACGATTACCTGGAAAGACGGGCGGGAATATAAAGGGGACTGGATGGTCGCCGAGCATGGCTCTGAAGTGCCTGACGGTATGGGCACGATGACCTGGCCCGATGGTCGCAACTACGTGGGCCAGTTCCGCTATGGAAAAATGGATGGGCCTGGCAAGATGACGTACCCGAGCGGCACGGTGCAGGATGGATTGTGGAAAGAGGATCACTTTGCGGGAGCCACACAGTGAGTCGCGGTGTGTAAAACACCTGGTCTATCAGGTCAACGCTCCCAGTCGCCGTTGCTTCTATAGCCAGGCCGCAATCCGGTCCGCAATCCCCTTGTCGCAAACCGGTCCCAACACCTTCCGGACTCGCTCCTTCGCCTGGTCGCGCGGATATTCCACATCGTACTTCTCCACCTGCCACTCGTTCCCCTCCAGCTCGTCGAGAATCAGGTATTCGGGCCGCCGTTGCGCGTTGGTCGGAAAACCAACTGACCCTGTGCCGATCCAGCCGAGATCGTCCTTCCTCAATCGGACCGGATGCGGATCGCGCCCCTCCCCTTCGTGCGTCGTCATCGGCACGAGCACGATCGGCTTCTCTTCCTCGGATACCTCCGCCCGCATCGTATGGGTGTGGCCGTAGAAACACACCCGCCCGTTGTTGAACCGCAAACAGGCCAACTCGACCTTCGCGTTTCGCGGCGTGCGATGATAGCCGCCGCTGCTCGGCGCCACCAGCGAGTCGTGCGTCAACCAGATCGTGTCATTCACGCACGTCGTCAGATACGGCGACTCGATGAATTCCTTCGCCCACGGTTTGTCCTCCATCTCTTTCCATGTCCACGCCAGCGTTTGAATCGCTTCCGGACTGTACCCGGTCGATTCCACGTCCCCGCGCAGCGCCAATTCATGGTTTCCCGCCACCCAGGCCAGATTGGTGTTGTCCGCCAGGGGCTTCAACCGCTCCATGCACTCCAGAGGGTCCGGGCCATACCCGATGAGATCGCCCACGAACAAATACGCCTCCGCGCCGCGAGCACGGCCCGCCGCCAACACGGCGTCGAGCGCCAACAGGTTTGCGTGTACGTCTCCAAATACGAGGTATCTCATCAGTTAAGCCTCATTCGCTGCCAATAACGCTGCGCCCGTCACGACGACTGTCTCGCCGAGCACGGCCGGAACAATCCGAAAATTCCGGCGATACGGCCCGAACACAAACCGCTTCGCTGTCTCGCGTACCGGCCGCAGAAACTTCTCGCCGGCTCGCGCCACGCCGCCGCCGACCACAACAATATCCGGATTGAGCAACGTGATCGCGTTGGCCAGCGCGACGCCATAATACCTGGCCGATTGCGCCAGCGTGGTCTTTCCGCGCTCGATCGACAATCCCGATGATAATTCCTCCAGGATCCGCCAGCGCCCGCGCACGAAGAACCGGGTATGACCGATCTCCGTCGCGCCGAATCGCCCGTTCTGAATCTTCCCGTCGACCACAAACCCGCCGCCGATTCCGGTCCCGACGTTCGAGTACAGCACCGCGCGCCGTCCCCGACCCGCGCCGATCCGCGCTTCCGCCAGCGTCGCGACATTGGTATCGTTTTCGATAACGGTCGGCAGTTGGAAGCGCTGCCGAAACCAACGCCGCAAGGCAAAACCGTCCCAACCGTTGATATGAAAGGAGCGCACCACCCGGCCATGGGGAGCATCTACCGGGCCACCAAACCCAACCCCGATGGCCCGCACCCGACGGTCGTCCAGCAATGGCGGAATGATTTTCTCCAGCTGTCTGAGAATCCCGCGAGCGCCGTCGCGCCGCACCACCGCAACCCGCACGAGTCGGACGATTCGACCCCGCCGGTCGCACACGCCCACCTGCAGCTTCGTCCCGCCGATCTCCACGCCGAGGTACATGAGCTGTAAGACTTAGTTTATGGACGTGGCAGCGGCCAATCCAGAGCTAATTCGCGCGAATCCGCCCGTAACCAGTCACGTCGAGATTTTGCTACAACCGGCTGTGGGGCGGCCTGCCGATGACACGGCAAAAATATCACTTCAATAACTTCTTCCACCGCGCGAGCTGCGCTTTGACATTCTTGGGCGACGGGGCGCCGATAGCGGTGCGCGCCGCAAGCGCGCGCTGCACGTCGAACACTTTTCCGGCAGCCGCGCCGTATTTCTTGATCGCCAGTTTCGGCAACGGCGTATGTGTCCGTTCCACTTCGGCGACAAGCGCGCCGACCGCGTGATGGGCCTCGCGGAACGGCATTCCCTTCTTCACCAGAAAGTCGACGAGATCCGTCGCCAGCAGCATCGGATCGCTCGCGGCGGCCTCGCATCGGGCCCGATTCACCTTCGTGTGCCCCAGCATGTCCGCCATGACCCGCAAGGACCCGAGTAACGTGTCCGCCGAGTCAAACAGCGGTTCCTTGTCCTCTTGCATGTCGCGGTTGTAGGTCAGCGGCAACCCTTTCATCATCGTAAGCACCGCGACGAGATTCCCATAAAGCCGCCCGGTCTTGCCGCGAACCAGTTCCGCAACATCGGGATTCTTCTTTTGCGGCATCAGCGACGAGCCGGTCGTGTACGCGTCCCCGATCGTGACGAAACCAAACTCCGCCGTTGACCACAGAATCAGGTCTTCCGCCAGCCGCGACAGGTGCATCCCGCCAATCGCCGCATTGCTGAGGAACGCGACGACGAAATCGCGGTCGCTCACCGCGTCCATCGAGTTCTCGGTCACCAGGGCGTGGCCGAGTTCACGCGCGACGTACGCGCGGTCGAGCTTCAACGTCGTCCCGGCAAGCGCGCCGGAGCCGAGCGGGCACCGGAACAAACTGAGCAGCGACAACCCGAACCGATGATGGTCGCGCTCGAACATTTCGGCGTACGCGAGCATGGCGTGGCTGAAGAGCACGGGCTGCGCGCGCTGCAAGTGCGTGTAACCGGGCATGACAACATCGACGTTGTTCTCCGCCAGGGCGACCAACGATTTCTGAAGTCCACGAATGGCTTCCATCACGCGCACAACTTCGTCGCGGAGCCAGAGACGGATATCCGTCGCGACCTGATCATTCCGGCTTCGCGCGGTGTGCAGTTTCTTGCCGGCGGCGCCGATCTTGCGGACCAGCGCGGCTTCGATGTTCATGTGCACGTCTTCGCACGCGGGGTCCCACTGGAATTTGCCGGCCTTGATCTCCCGTTCGATGGCCCGCAAGCCGCGCTCGATCTTCGCCGTTTCGGCCCTGGTAAGCAGCCCGACCTTCGCCAGGCCCTTCGCGTGCGCGATCGAACCGGCGATGTCCTGCGGATACAGCCGCCAGTCGAAGCTCACGCTTTCGGTGAACGCCTTGACGGCTTCCGCGGCCCGGCCGAGAACCGACCGCCCCACGTTCGTTGAGCCGATTTCTTCACGAGGTAAACACCCTCACTGGTTCCCGCCGCCGTGCTGTCCGGCGCCCGGGGGCATCATGCGCTGCATGTTGCCCATCATCATTTCCTGGATGCTGCCGTACTTCGTAAAGTCGCTCGGAGGATTGAACAAGGACGCGTCCGGGGCCGACAACTTGACATTGCTGAAGTGCGTCGTGATCGTCGCGCCATTGGCCTGCATCTCGGTCTTGATCGGGAAATTGTTGAGATCGGTTGCCTGCCACGCGAGCATCTCGTGCTGCGTGCCATCATCCGCCGTGAAGGTGATCTTGTTCTCGACGCATGGATGACCGTCCACGGTGTCTTTGCCAACCTGCGTGACATCGACCTTGGGTTCTTTCGGTTCCGGCTTGTCGGTCGACGAAGCCTGCGGAGGCGTGATTTCTGTGTACGATTTCAACCCCGGATACATGAGGTACATGATCTTCTTGTCACTTCGATAGATGTTCACGGCCCGATCCATGCCCATCTTTTTCATCTGGGCGACCGCTTGGGGCGGCATGGCCGTGCCTTTCACGCTCGTCGTGTCGATGTCCGTGCGCAGATTGCCCTTGAGAAACGCGTAGGAAGCTTCCATCTCCATGGGCGCACCGCGCTGGGCATCCGCAACCGTAATGTCCGCCGTGGCCGTGAACGCCTGGTTGTTGCCAAAGATCTTCGCCATGTCCGCGTTGCCGAAATTACGCGGCCCGGCGCCAACCATCCGTTGCGCAAAGCCCGTCGGGACTGCCAGACACGCTATCACTGCCATTGCCGCGTAGACACGCCATGCCTTCATAGATCGTTTCTCCTTTTGCTTGGTGGCGCTGACCGTAGCAAGCACGGTGGGGCCACAACAACAAAAAAATCGCCGCCCGCGCCGCGCTTCGCTACAGTGTCCCCCGTGAAACACGATATCCGCGCCGTGCTGTTCGATCTCGACGGGACGCTAGCCGACACGCTTGCCGATCTGGCCAACGCCACCAACTGGGCCCTCCAGCAGGTCGGTTGTCCACCCTGCCCCGTCGACAGCTATCGTTACAAGCTCGGCGACGGCGCGCGCGAACTGTGCGCCCGCGCGCTTCCCGCGGACAAACAGGGCTTGACTGATGATGTCTTGCGGCTGATGAGGCAGCACTACGACGAGCATTGCTTTGACCTCACGCGGCTGTACCCGGGAATTGCCGAATTGGTCTTGGCGCTCGCGGAGCGCAGCCTCAAACTGGCGGTGCTCTCCAACAAACCCGACCACTTCACCAAACGGGTGATCGCCCATTATTTCAAGCCGTCACCCTTCACCGTCGTGCGCGGCCAGTTGCCCAATGTCCCGCTCAAACCCGATCCGACCGCCGCCCTCCACATCACGCAGGAACTCGGCATACCACCCGCCCACTGGTTGTATCTCGGCGACACGAATACCGACATGCACACGGCGCGCGCGGCCGGGATGCATCCCGCCGGCGTGCTCTGGGGTTTTCGCGACCGTGCCGAATTGCTCGAGAGTGGCGCGGAGCACATCCTGGCGAAACCGCGTGACGTGCTCGACCTGTTGTAGGGACGACGCAAACGCAAAAAGGACGCCTCGCCGAAGCAAGGCGTCCTTTGCGTGAATGCTATCGGATGATTGTCGAATTAACGACGACCGCGGCCGCCGCCGCCGCCGAAGTCGCGCTTGCCGCCACGACCACCGCCGCCGCCACCGCCGCCGAAGTCGCCGCGGGGACGTTCCTCGCGCGGACGCGCTTCGTTGACCGTCAAGGCGCGTCCATCGATTTCCTTGCCGTTAAAATCGGTGACGGCCTTGTTGGCCTCTTCCTGCGTCCCCATTTGCACGAACGCAAAGCCGCGGGACTTGCCCGTGAACTTGTCCATGATGAGTTCGCAACTGACCACGTTGCCCGCCTGCTTGAACAGGTCGAGAATCTGCCCCTCGGTCGTGTTAAACGAGAGGTTGCCTACGAATAACTTGGTTGCCATACTGGGTTTCTTGGTATCCTTCTGCTGCGGTAGGAGGTCTCAGTGACTGTTCCCGCCCATCGGGTTTCGGACTGCCACCAAAGCGAACAGGGCTGACTGACATTCCACCAATCTCACTGCGGCATCTTCCATTGCTAGCACCAAAAGAATAGGCCATATTCTTGGAATTGCAACTGTTTTCTGGATCACGGAAGTCGCTGGAACACAACCGGTTTTGCCCGACCAGGCCCAAATTCGGCCAGAACAGGCCCAGCGGAAACCCAGACGGTCGCGCACTGACTCCGATCACTTGAACGATAACTTCAACGATTTCCCATTGAGTTGAAAGGTTGATTCGAGTGTGAAGCCGTCGTCGGTTTCCGTATAGGTAAATGGCTGGCCGGTAGAAGGGTCGGGATTTGATGAGAGCGCGTCCGGCCCATCCTGCATAATCGCCAAACCGGCTGCAGCCATCGCGCTATTCACTGTCGCGTATTGCGTATGGCTTACCACGTTTTCAAGAGGTGTCAGGAGGACCCCGACAAATGGGTTTGCATTTCCGGCCTCGTCCCAGCTGATCAGCCACGCGTGGTACTCTGCTTCCGGCATGTCCAGGGCTTCGGCGTACTCGTTTTGCAGTTCTGCAGCCTGACGGAAGTCCGCGATGGCCTGCGCAGTCCCCAATAACTGAATCTGGGATGCGGAGATGCGGTCGTCCACTGTCACCAGTGCGCGCATCGCCTCTCCCGGTGGCATGGCAGCCAACTCGTCGGCCGCCCTTACGTCCATGTCGGCGGTCTGATGGATGGCCCGGCGCAACTCGTCATCGTACTTGGCGTCACTCAACAGTTCCATCAACCGCGTGTCACCCGTACTGGCCAACATGCTCGCATGCCCCGCAACCGATTCGATCACCAGGCCTTGGAGCACCAGGTCAGTAAGATATCCGATTAGGGTCGGCGACGACACATTCTGACCGAGCCGTGAAGTCGCGATCAGATCATCGACTGCCGCCGACGGGTCGTTTGTCCGACAGTGCGACACGCTCCAGACTGCCGCTCGCGCTATGTTTCGACAGGGAGTGAGATGCAGAAACGGGGTGTGGACTGTGACGGGTTGCTCCAAACCCCAGTCGCAGTTCGACACCGCCGCCGCTTGGTGCATCAGATCGCAAATCGGCTGGATCTTCCCACAGAGTTCCGCCGCCACCGACGCATCAACATTCGTGGCCCCACCTCTGATTAGATCTTTCTCCTCCTTCGAAAGTGCGTCGAAAAGGGCAAAGGCCTGCTGGTAGATTGCGGCTGCGTTGGTTGTAGTCGACTCAGTGACCTGCTTGGTGGGCGTTTCGCGCGAGACTTCCTCGTCGGGTGTGAACAGAGTTGTGACAGGCCGGGCGCTCGGCGCTACAGGGGCGACCGATTGGTCCGATGTGGAAGCGGATTCGCGCAGGACAAGCCAACCCAAGAGCAGCAGGAGCACGAGGCCGCAAAGTCCGGCCACCGCATAACGGATCGTTCGGCTCTGGGACTGGTCAATTCGATCGGAACCTCGGCCCCAATCGTAGCAGACGCACCTCTACCCGCAAGCTGTTTGGCAACCGCAACCAGTTTGAAGAAAGGCGTTACTTCCCCTTCGCCTTCTTCAACACCCGCTGCTCGCGTCCGCAAGCGCAGCGCGTTCAGCCGGATGAAGCCGGTGGCGTCGTCCTGGTTGTAGGCCTTGGTCGGGTCGGCTTCCATCGTGGCGATGTGCGGGTTGTAGAGGCTCACCGGGGATTTGCGGCCGGCGACCATGATGTTGCCCTTGTAGAGTTTCACGCGCACGGTGCCGGTGACGTTCTTCTGGCTCTCGGTCACGTAGCGCCTGCAACGCCAGCGCGTTCGGGCGCAAACCAGAAGCCGTAATAGACCAGCTCGGCGTATTTCGGGATGAGCGAGTCGCGCAGGTGCATGACTTCGCGGTCCATCGTGAGCGCTCTCCATCTGCCGATGCGCGAAATGCAGGATCGCGCCGCCGGGCGTTTCATACACGCCGCGCGATTTCATGCCCACGTACCGGTTCTCCACCATGTCCACCCGGCCGACGCCGTGTTTGCCGCCGAGTTTGTTCAGCGCCTTCATCACGCCGAGCGGGCGAAAGTTTCTTGCCGTTCACCGCCACGCAATTGCCCTTCACGAAATCGAGCGTCGACAAACTCCGGCTTGTCCGGCGCGTCTTCGGGCGAACACGCGAGAGCGTGGTGAACAACCGCGATTCTTCGGGTCGCTCGCGTCCAACCACGGGTCTTCGAGAATGCCGGCCTCGTAGGAAATGTGCAGGAGGTTGCGGTCCATCGAGATACGGTTTCTTGGCGCTGGCCTGCGACGGGAATCTTGTGCTTGGCGCAGTAATCAATCATCTCCTGCGCGGCCGGGAAATTCGTTGCGATACCGCGCGTCCCGCCACGGGGCGATGACCTGCAAATCCGGCGCGAGCGCGGCGGCGGTCAGTTCGAACCGCACCTGGTCGTTGCCCTTGCCGGTCGCGCCGTGGGCGATGGCGTCGGCCTTTTCCTTCCTGGCGATCTCGACCATGCGCTTGGCGATGAGCGGCCGGGCGATGCTGGTGCCGAGAAAATACTGGCCCTCGTAAATCGCGCCGGCCTGGATCATCGGGATAAATGAAGTCGCGCGCGAATTCCTCCTGCAAATCGACGATGTAAATTTTCGACGCGCCGGTGCCTTCGGCCTTCTTGTCGAGGCCCTTGAGTTCCTCCTCCTGGCCGATGTCGGCGCAGAAGGCGACGACCTCGCACCGATAGGTTTCCTTCAACCAGTGCAAAATGACGGACGTATCCAGTCCGCCCGAATAAGCGACAATGATTTTCATAAGCGCGCACGTTGTAAGGCTGTTGCCGGCAAAAATCACGAAAATCTCGACTCCCCCACTCGCATGGCCTACCAAGTGCCCCATGATCCGTCGCTGCCTCCCGTGGCTTGTCGTCGCACTGATCCTGGGCGTCGCGCTGGCATTGATGTGGCGACCGATGCGTGAGGAGACTGCCACCACGGACGAAACGGCATTTCTCGGGCGCCGGTTACTCCTACTGGCAGGGCCACCGCTACTATCTCAACGTCGAGCACCCACCCCTGATGCAGCTCTGGAGCGCGCTGCCGCTGACGTTCCTCGACATAAAATTGCCCGCCGACGCGGAGTTGACCTTCGGAGACACGAACCGAGCCGTCTCGTCGACCTTGAACCAGGCCTGGGACTTTCGTATGGGAACAAACGCCGAAACACTGACCGCGTCGGAACGGTTCTACCATTACCCCGCACTGGAGACCGGGCTGTTTGGCCGGGCGTTGGTGTATGGCGGCGCAAATGACGCGGACAAACTGCTGTTCTGCGGGCGCTTCATGTAGGCGCTGGTCATGTTGGCGACGGGTCTGGTGGTATTCTTGTGGACGAAATCACTCAGCAGCACGACCGGCGGATTGTTTGCCCTCGCCGCCTGGAGCTTCAACCCCATTGCCCTGGCTTACGGGCATCTGATCATCACCGATCCCGGCATCGCCCTGATGATAACACTGGCAGTCTGGATGTTCTCCCGCTTTCTCAACTCGCCCCGCCCGCAAACGGCACTGGTCGCGGGAATTGCTTTCGGCGGGGCGCTATTGACGAAGCACACCGCAATCATTCTGATTCCGATGTTTGGCGTGCTCACGGTGGTTGCGTGGTGGAAGCAGTGGCGCTCGATTCGCGCGGACTCGTTCCGTAGTCTCTTGGCCAACCTGTGCCTCGTCGGCGTGACAGCATGGGCAACCGTTGTCTTGTTTTATGTTCCGCACTGGACGCCGCCGCCACCGATCTCATTTGAGGACGCCCAACACCTCCACATTCCAGCGTGGTTTGTCCGTCTGAGGTGGATCCTGGTCCCGCGGGATTTTTTCAAGGGATTCACGATCATGCTCCTCCACGTGGTCAACGGCCACCACGCCTACCTGCTCGGCGAATGGTCGGACAAGGGCTGGTGGTACTACTATCCCGTGGCCATTCTCGTGAAGACACCGATGGCGCTGCTGCTCCTGATGATTTCCGCCGGTGCCATCGCTATATGGCGAATCCGTCAATCGAGCTTTGCCGAGGCGACTCCCTTGATTGCCGCTCTCACGTACCTGGCGTGCGCGATGACGAGCAAAGCCGACATCGGCATTCGTCACGTCTTACCGATGTATCCGCTCCTCGCCGTCGTGGCCGGAGTCGAATGCGGCCGCGCGCGTGTGCGCGATCAACTCGTCGGCTGGTTGCTCGTCGCCTGGCTGCTGGTGGCGGCGCTCGTGGCCCATCCCGACTACATTGCCTACTTCAATGAACTCGTCGGCGGTCCCGCCAATGGCCAGGACTATCTGATTGATTCCAATTTCGATTGGGGCCAGAACGGCAAAGCCCTGAAGCAATGGCTCGAAGCCAACCACGTCACCCACGTCTACCTCGACTACTTCGGCACCGGCGCGGCCATTCGATACCTCGGCGTACCCGCCGACTTCGTCAAACCAGACCAGGTCCCGAAACTGCGCGATGGCTATCTGGTCATCTCCGCCACCCGCCTGATGGCGCCGGAATACCAGTGGTTGCGAGAAAATCACAAACCGCTGACGCGAATTGCCAACACGTTGTTTGTCTACGCGTTGCCGTCATCGTCACGCCAATCTCCGCCGAAATGATTCTCGGTGACCGAATCGACCAACCCGCGAACGCGGTGTCACTGATGGTGTTCGGCTGGGGCTATTCCACAAAAGGCTCGTCCTGACAACGGGTTTGCCCTATGAATTTCCAGCCATGAAAGTTCGGTGGATGCGGTGGCTTCTGGCAGGATTGCTTTTGGCGGTGATGGTCGGGCTGCTGCTGGGTCCGATCCGCCAGGATAGCGCGACCGTCGATGAGACCTCGTTCCAAAGCGCCGGGTATAGTGACCTGAAGGGTTACAAATTCTATTTTGACCCCGAGAGCCCGTCGTTGTCCCAGATCTGGCCGGCGGTACCGTTGTTGTTCATGGACGTAAAACTCCCCGACGCCGGTAAAGCCCTGTTGGATCGACAGGCGGGATACCCATGGACCGTGCCGTGGTATGGCGAACCGGCTGCGGTGCAATCCCTGTTTCCGCAAGGCCGCAACAGCTGGTATTTCTGGCCGAAGCCCGAGGCGCAGATCTTCGGGCAAATCCTGGTCTATGGGGGCCAGAACGACGGGGAGGCGATGATGTTCGCGGGACGAGTCATGCAACTGTTCGTCACGATGGCGCTGGGCGTATTGATATTCGTCTGGACCCGCCGGGCTTCACAAAACGATCTGGCGGCGCTCGTCGCGTTGGCGCTCTGGGTATTCAATCCCAACGCCCTGGCATACGGGCACATCATCACGACCGATATCAACGGGGCGTTGGGGATTCCCTTGGCGGTGTTTCTGTTCACGCGGTTCCTCCAGCAACCCAGCGTGAAGACCGCGGCGGTGTCGGGCGCCGGTCTGGGGTTCGCATTCCTGATGAAGTTTAACACGCTGTCTCTCGGGCCCATCTGCCTTGTGCTGGCGGCTTGTTTTTGGAGGAACCTGAAGGCCGCCAAACGGCCGTTGATCAAACCGGCGCTCGCGCTGGCCGCCGCAGCCTGGCTGGTTGTCTTGCTCGGCTATTTTCCGGTGTGGTCGCCCGCCCCATCGATCTCGACCGAGCAGGCGTCTGTGCTTGGCGTTTCCGGCTGGTTCCAGGTATTTCGGCCGCTGCTTATCCCGCGGGATTTCTTCAAGGGCGTGGCGCTGGTGTTGGGCCACTCACAAGGCGGTCACGACGCCTATTTTCTGGGCGAATGGTCGAAACAAGGCTGGTGGTATTATTTCCCCGTGGTCTTCGCTCTGAAATCACCGCTGGCCTTTCTCGTGGCCCTGCTGATCGGGATCGGTGTAGCCGTGACCCGCTGGAAAAAATTCAGTCTCTATGAAAAAGCTCCCTGGATCGCCGGTGCCGCGTATTTCGGCCTCGCGATGACCAGCAGCATCAATATCGGCGTGCGTCATCTGCTGCCGGTGGTTCCGCTCGTATGCGTGGGAGTGGGCTGTTCACTGGCCCGAATCGCGAACCGGGCAGCCCGATACACCGTGATCGCCCTGGTGGCGTGGGAGGCGGTCGTGGCGGTGGCGGTTTACCCGTGTTTCCTGCAGTTCTTCAACGAAGCCGCTGGTGGCGCTCCCAACGGCTACAAGTATGCGCTGGATTCCAACTTCGACTGGGGACAGGACGCCAAACGACTGAAGAAATTTCTCGAAGACCGTGGCATCGCGCACATTTACCTGGATTACTTCGGGACACAATACAGCATCGAGTACCTCAAGATCGCGAACACCCGCGTGAGTGCGGACCAGGCACGACAGATCAAGGATGGATGGCTTGTGGTTTCCGCGTCGGAGTTGATGCGGCCCGAGTGGGCCTGGCTCCGTGAATCGCGGGAACCAACCGCGCGCGTGGCCGACACACTGTTCGTTTACCAAATCAGCGCGCAATGATCGTTCCCCACACTGGCCTCGCCCGGTTCGTCGAGGCCGATGCGGACACCGGCGCCACCTCCGAGGCGCGGCCCCTCTTCCAAATTGTCCACGCATCATCCGCGCACTTGGCCAGAATCAACCACAACGGTGTCAGCATCACAAACGTGAATCGTTCCATGGCGATTTCCAACGCGGGCAGCGTGATGTCCCAACGGGAAGCCAGGATGCGCCGGGTCATACGAATGGCCCGTTGTGGTTCCGTCTGACTCACCTGGTTGGAGAATGTACCGGGGGGTGGCGTCCCGGCAATCTTCATCAACCAAAACGCAGGGAGTACTTACGGCGTAAGATTGACCGATTCATGCCGCCGAAATACGAACACGTTGTTCTCATTAAGAATCAACTCATAATTCATGTTCGTGTAGTACGACATCACCAAATCGCGGCTGACCGCATCCAGGGGAAATCTCCGTTCGTTCCCATTCAAAATGATGTAATCGAGATCATACATCTTTTCTTTCGGCCACGTGTCCTGTCGTAGAACCGTGGGATTGAACTGCTGCATGATTACCGCGGCTTCCCGGTCCGCAAAATGACCAATCATCGTATGCGGCGACAGCACTGATTTCGAGGGCGGCACCAGTTCCCGCGCCTTTTCCAGGGTCTCGTAATCGTCCGGGTACCGGTAGTCCTCCAGATTGAACCACAAGGGCCAGCTTCCGATGGACAGCACGCACATCCCGAACGCGAGAATGATCCGCCCTTCCGTCCAACCAAACTTCTTGTTGAGCCAGCCCGCCCATTGGTTCAGCCCCAACAGGGCTGCCACGCAGAGCATGGCTCCCGTGGTCGGGTTGAAATGCCACGCCACCACGCGAAACGCGCTGTCCGGAATCACCAGGTTCGTCCCGAGGCTCGGTGCCGCCACCAGCCATCCCCAACTCCCAAACGGAATCAGCAGCAACAGCGGCTGCAACATTTCCACCAGATAGATCAACCGGTCGGGACTCGTCAGGATCTCCAGGAAATACTGCGGTCGACGAAGAAGCGTCAGAAGCGCTTCGCTGGGGGTGTTTCCCAGCTCCCCAAAATAGCTCCCCACGAAATAGGCTTTGCCCGCGGAGAAATGCGGGGTCGCAATGTGGAACACAAACGCCGTATAGATCATGGCCAGCGCCAACGGGGCCATGCACCACTTGATACCGCGCCGCGAAACGAGCGCATACACCGCAATCCCCACCACCGTAATGAAGATATTCTCCACGGCGCTCATCGCCAGAAGCACGCAAACCAAAAACCCCCGGAACCTCTTTTCCTCCAGGCACAACAAGGCCCCCATCAGGAACGGCAGCGCAAAGTGCTCGAAGTGGATCTGGTTCACGTGATTGGTGACGACGGAGGGGTAAAATAAATAGGCGACGGTCATCAAGAACGCCGCCCTCAGGTCTCCCGTGACGCGCCTCGCCAGACAAAAAAAGACGAGTCCCGAGATGGAGATCATCAGGGTTTGCATCAGGAACAGCGTGTAGGCGCTCGGAGCGAGCGCGAACACGGGCACGAACAGCAGCATCACGTAGGTCGCGTGAATCCCCAGATGGCTCATCCCCATATACGTCGAGTAAAAGAGTCTTCCGTGGATCGTGTGCCAAAAGGCATTGACCAGAATCGCCGTGTCCCCGCTGTTGGAATTCATCACCACGAATTTCCGACAGGCCAGTGCAAAAAAGACCAGGCTGTAGATCGCAAAAAACACCCAGATGGATTTTGGAATCGAGGGGAACCACCGACGCCCCTTGGGGGTATCCATGAAGGTAACCGTAACAAAATCACCCAGCACTGGAAACGTTTTTTCGCGATTCGGGAAAATACCTTGCCAATCCTTGCGCTCCTCGCTAAGTTTTAGTGCAATGTCCCTATGGTCGAAGGCAAAACCCTAGTCGTCGTTCTTCCTGCCTACGAGGCCGCTAAAACCCTTGAACGCACGGTTTCAGAGATTCCGCAGCATATTGTCGATGAAATCATCCTGGTCGACGACGCCAGCCGGGACCATACAGCCCAGATTGCGCGGCAATTGGGGTTGCGCACGATTGTGCACCAGCGAAACCTCGGTTATGGCGGAAACCAAAAGACCTGCTACCGTGAAGCCCTGAATCGCGGGGCCGAGATCGTCGTCATGCTGCATCCCGACTACCAATACTCTCCCCGGTTGCTGGGTGCCATCGCCTACTCCGCCGCCAGCGGACACTACGATGTCGTGCTCGGGTCCCGCATTCTGGCCCAAAGCGCCGTCGCCGGCGGCATGCCGGTCTACAAGTACATTTCCAACCGCATCCTGACGTTCCTCCAGAACGTGATCATGAACCAAAAGCTTTCCGAATATCACACGGGATATCGGGCCTTCACGCGCCGCGTGCTCGAGACCCTGCCCATCGAGAGCTACTCCAACGATTTCGTCTTTGACAATCAAATGCTCTGCGGCGCCATTGCGGCCGGATTTCGCGTCGGAGAGATTTCGTGCCCGACACGCTACTTCTCCGAAGCCAGCTCTATCAACTTTCGCCGCAGCGTCGTCTATGGCCTCGGTTGCCTGCGGTGCGCCTGGCAAAACAACCGCTGGCGCCACTCCCACAAACCATGACACCGTGCCCTCTCTGCCAGGGAACCAGCGCCATTCACTTCCTGCGCGCCCGCGACCACGCCAGCGGCGACTGGTTCGACCTGAACCAGTGCCAGAATTGCGGCCTCATCTTCCTCGCCGACGTCCCCGCCGACATCGGACGCTACTACCACGCGTACTACCGCCGCTATCAACCATGGATGCAGCAGATCTTTCGGATGGCGTATCGCGCTCACGCACGGAAATGGTCTCACGACATGAAACGGAAGGGGCGCGCGCTCGAAATTGGCTGCGGCGAAGGGTGGATGCTGGCCGCCTTGCGCGACGAAGGCTGGGAGACCGTCGGCTTGGAACGCTCCGCCGAGACGGCCGAATTCGCCACGCGAGTCCAGGGCCTGAAGGTCGTCGTCGGCGAACTCGACGCCCTCAAGTCCGAAGGTGCGTTCGATCTTATCTTTATGCATCACGTGCTCGAGCACCTGCCCGATATGATGGCCGCACTGCGTGTCTGCGCCAGCTTGCTCAAACCGGACGGTGTGCTCCTGGTGACGGTGCCCAATGTCGCGAGTTGGCAGTTCCAAGTCTCCGGGCGGCATTGGTTTCATCTCGATGTCCCTCGCCACATCGTCCAGCTCGCACCGGCGACCTTGAGGGAAGCGATGAAACGCGTGGGATTGCAGACCCACGCCGTCCGCTTCGTGTCGTTTGATCAGGATCCATTCGGGTGGATGGTCAGCCTGCTGAATCGCTGCGGCTTTCCGCAAACACGCTGGCTCCACTGGTTGGCGGGACGCGACCGGGAATTCTCGCTGGCCAACGTGGCCATGCTCCTGCTGTCGCCACCACTGCTGGCCGTTGGCTTCCTGCTCGCGCCGCTGAGTTGGCTGGCCGGCAAAGGCGCCTGCGTGGAAGTACGCGCGGGCAAATGACCCGTTCGACCGATAGACCGACCGCTGTTACAACGGTTTGGCGGCGACCTTCGTGTACCGCGCCCGCAGGCTGATGAACTGTCGACCGGGAATGATCTTCCACTTGTACAACTGGAACCGCACAGTCAACGTGAGTATTTTCAGACCGTACACGACGCTGGCCGTAAAGCTCGCCGACGACGCCTCGGGAAAATACCGCGTCGGCACGCCGATCTCCGCAATCCGGAACCGTGCCGCCACGACCTGGGCGATGATCTCCTGGTCGAAAATGAATCCATCGGAATCGATCGAGTAATTGACCGACTCCAGGACCTCCTTGCGAAACGCCCGATAGCCAGTGTGATATTCGGAGAGATCCAGCCCGAAGGTTGTGTTTTCCACCCAGGTCAGAAACCGATTGGAGAAGTATTTCCACCACGGCATCCCCTGTTGCAGCGCCGTACCGCCCTTGAGCCGTGAACCCAGGACGACGTCCGCCTCTCCCTTGCTGATCGGTTCCACGATCTGCGGCACGAGCCGGGGGTCATACTGATAATCCGGATGCACCATCACCACAATGTCCGCACCCGCCTTTAACGCCTCTGTATAGCAGGTCTTTTGATTGGCGCCATACCCGTAATTCCGATCGTGCATGAAGACTTCCAGGTTCAGCTCGCGCGCAATTTTCAGCGTTTCGTCCGTCGAGCCGTCGTCCACCAAGATCACCGTGCTGACCGTGTCCTTGGGCAGTTCCTCGTACGTCATTCGCAGTGTGCGTCCGGCGTTATAGGCAGGCATGACGACGATGACCTTGGGTTTCATGACGTCTTTCTCGGCCGGGCCACCGCCACAAATTGGAACCCGAACATCGTCTTCCAGCATTTCGCCACCACGGCGTTCACCGCCTGCAGGGCTCTCAACCATCCACCGTGGTAACGCGGAGGCACGACCAACAGCAGCGGCACCGGCGTCGCGACAATCTCCTCCCAATCCAACCCGGCGTCGCGGAGAAATTCCCGGAAGGTACGCAGCGTGAAAAACCGCAGATGGGTCCGGTCGAGAATTCCACGGTCCGAGTACTGGAACTGGCCAAACAACAGGTTCAGCCGAATCCACGCGTGGGCCAGGTTCGGCACGGACACGATCACCCGGCCGTGCGGACGCAACGAACGATTGAATCCCCGAAACACCTCCATCGGATTGCGCAGGTGCTCCAGGATGTCGCCGTACACGATCACGTCGAACTGGCCGTTCAATTGCGGCAACGGCTTGTCCAAATCCGCCACGATCATCTCGTGGCACTTGTCCTTGCCCAGCGCCGCCAGTTCCGCGCTGCCTTCCACGCATGTCACCTCGAATCCACGCTCGGTGAATTTCTGCGCGAGCACCCCCTGCGCCGAGCCGACATCCAGTAACCGGCGCCCCTTCCCTTCACCGACCCGGGCCAAAATCACCGAGTGGCTCGAATACGGGTCACTAATCTTCGATTGGTAGGTAAGCACCGCCGTCGGATAATACGCGTCGGTATTTGGCTGGGTCTTGTTCGTCTGACCGCTTTTCCCCACGGACATACGCGTGTAAGGAGCCGCAATAGCAATCCAAAGTCAAGCAGGATAATCTCACCAAGTGGGTGGCCGGATTATCGATGGCGCGATCTCTCAGACATCTCCCACCAAGCCAACGTCAACTGCACGCGGCGGTGTTGGATCCGCGCGGGATCGTTAGCCCGCCCATAGTAGGGCCTTGGCCGATCAATTTATCGGCGTCCTTGAAACCGACGACTGCCTACGGGGTAGAGGGCTGCTCAGTCAAATCGCCCACGGCTGTGTCACCGCCACCCGCGCCGCCAGTCGACAGAAGGATGAACTTCTTCAGTACGGGCGGGGTTTGACTCATATCCAAGGTTGCGGAAGCTTGTCCGAATATCCCGAAGTCGAGGATCACCCCCGTGGTGTCCAGAATCGTGCCCGTAAACGGCACCTTGCCCCACCAGTTTCCGGGATTGAAACAGCCCCAGGGCACTTTGTCGGACATGCTTCCGGTATTTAGATAGCCCCGCAGTAAGCAACCATTCGTATTCTGGTCCGTCACTTGGAGGGAAAGTGTTGTTCCGTGGTAGCCTTTCACGGAATCCGCGACATTCACCTGGCCGGTCCACGTTCCGGTGATATTCGGGCAGGTGGATGGGACGGTAACCGTAAAATTACTCACCTGCCAGACTTGAGTAGGCTGCCAGCTGGAAAGCCGTATCTGATAACTGCTATACGGGACAACAACTGAGTTGGAGAGCGCGATCGTTTGTCCGTTGACGATCCAGCTGACCACGCCGCTCTCCGCCACGCTAATGGTGACCTGGTACTCGGTCTGCGTCGCGAGCGTAAACGGGTTTGGACCCCAGATGTAATGTCCGCCGCCGCCGTTCTGTTGAGCCTGTAACGCCCCTTGCGCGATGGCCGGAAACGTCATGTCCAGCTCAATGTCAGAATTGGGAATCAGATTAGTGGGCTCTCCAGTCGGCACGAAGAAAAATTCAAATGCGCCATTCGGCACCGTCTCGTTTGGCAGAAAGACGCTAAACGAGAACGTTTGCGCCCCAGAAAAGGATTGCACCGACATTTCCCATATGACCTACGGCCCGCGACCATCCTGGGCCATTCAGTTTCATTGATCGCATTTTATCCCTCCTGACACTGCAAGCAAGCCTTTTCTAGGCTCCGGAGATGATGCCTTCGGCTCTGGATTGCGTTCCGCACCGATTTTCGACCGAACGCAGACAAAGCATCGCCGCCAGCCATTTTGCTTTCCTGTATTTGCCGCCCGGTGCGCTAACCGGGCAGCGGTGTGGACAATCTCAACCGCCCGATCCGCTCCAGAATCGCTCGGAATAACTCACGCGGAACCGCCACCGCCGCCATTTGGAAGACCACCTGCCGCGCATGGCGCACAACCTTCGCGCCGATCTTCTTGATCAGTTTCTCCCGCATCGTCGTCAGCGTCCAATGCCGCACCGCTCGGGGCAACACGGCCTGCCGCAGAAAGTTGCCCAGGTTGTACGCCAACACGAAGAGTTGCAACCGCACCTGATTGTCCACAAAGTCGTGACAGGACAGGCGCGTCCATTTGACGGCGTTCTTGCCTTCTTTTATCCACTGTTCCGCCGTTCCCCGCTGGTTGTAGAATCGCACGACTCGTTTGGCTAGCCGACCCAGATTGGTCACGATGAACCCGACGCGGGGGAACAATTCGCCCTTGTGCCATTCCACCTTGGCTACCACGCGGCGGGCGCGTTCCCAACTCTGCGCCTGATACAAAAAGTCATCATACCAGACCACCGGTGCGTTCGAGGGACGGCCCACTGGACGAGTCAGCAGCGGCTCGATTTCCCGCTGCAACACCTCATTAGCTGGCAGGCGGATGGCGTACCCGTAGCCTTCGGCTTCCAAGAACTCATACACCTCCGGGTTGGCAAAGGCCGCATCCGCTCGGAAGTAGCGCGGCAACTTCTGGCTGCGATAGCGAGCCACCACCGGCTCCAACACGGCTCGCCAATCTTTGGCGCTATGGACAT
Source organism: uncultured Verrucomicrobiae bacterium (assembly GCA_963713705.1). GTDB lineage: Bacteria > Verrucomicrobiota > Verrucomicrobiia > Palsa-1439 > Palsa-1439 > Palsa-1439. The sequence continues at coordinate 5,898 of CAVQMY010000008.1, read as the reverse complement.
TGCCTTCCCGCAATAGGGCTCGTTCCACGTCGCCGAACTGATTGAAGCAGAACAGCGGGTGATAGCAGGTACAGTCGAAATGCCCGTTGTAGGCCGTGCCTTCTTGTTCGCCGTAGGTTTCGCTGACCGAACTATCCAAGTCGAGGATGAGTTCCCGCATGGGTTGGCGTTCTCGCAACTGCTCAATCCATAACCCGGACAACCTCGTCAACTCCGCCAGATTCCTCGGCTGCGTCAACACCTCAGTCTCGAAGCGGCCCATCTGGCTGGTCGAGGCGGCATGGCGTTCGCTGGCTCGCCCGCCCACCACCTGCCGCATGGTCGGATCAACCGCGAGCCGTTCGGCGTCATTGGTGTCGTCGTAGCCCGCCAGACGGCTGAAGATCGACTGGCGCAGGAGCGCCACCAGCGAGTGTTGCGTATTCTTTCCCGTGCGCCAATCATCCAACAGGCCACCACTCCGGGCGGTCAATTCCAACACCTCATCCAGTTCCCGGTACGCCAGCAGGCCCGCATCGGAGGTAATGTTTGAGCCATGAAACTCCAACTTCAACCGCCCGTTAAAACTAACTCGCAGAGCCTGCTTTTGGCCGTCACCCATTGGATTCTCCATTTTTCGTTACTGCAACAGCGACGAAAGCCTTTGTTTATACGGCTGAACTATAGCTCCCTGCCTGCGGCTTGTGAAGCTCATCCGGGAAATGTGGGTTGCACGGAAAGTACATCCTGGCCGGTCAATGTGATCACATTACCATTGGTCGTAGCTGGTGAGCCGTGCGAGCCCCAGCTTTGATTGTCGGGCCATGGAAGAATCTCCCAAGTGATCGACTGTGCCAACCCGGACATCGTCCAGCAACAGATCGACATTACAGTCAACATCCGCAGGTAGGTGGACAAATGCTGAAGACGGAACTTACTCATGACTTCTCCTTTCGCAGCCCTCGGAACGCGACCGCAGAACTGGTTGACTCGGGACATACGATTCAAACACCGACTGTTATTGTAATGATTTCCGGGTCAACAAAGCAAGTGAAATGTTTCACAATGCCACCACAACCAAGGCGCGCCCACGGTTGACTTGAGCCAGCCGCTTGGCTACGCTCCCGCGCCATGACACCGAACCCGTTCGCGGCACTGCATTTGCTCTAGGTACCCGTCATGAAAGGCATCATTCTCGCCGGCGGTCTGGGCACACGGCTCGCGCCGTTGACCAAGATTACCAACAAGCATCTTCTGCCGATTTACGACAAGCCGATGATTTTCTATCCCATCAAGACACTCGTCGATGCGGGCGTGCGCGACCTGCTCATCGTCACGGGCGGCAATAACGCCGGTGACTTCCTGCGCCTGCTCGGCAACGGCAGCGCCTTCAATCTTCCCCACATCAATTACACCTACCAGGAAGGCGAAGGCGGGATTGCCGACGCGCTGCGATTGGCGGAACACTTCGCCGACGGCGAGAAGATCGTTGTCATGCTGGGCGATAACGTTATCGAGAAGGACATTCGCGCCGGCGTCGCGGCATTCCGCAAACAAAAACGCGGCGCCCGCGTCTACCTGAAGGAAGTGGCCAATCCCCGCGCCTACGGCGTGGCCGAATTGCGCGGCCAGCATATCGTCAGCATCGTCGAAAAACCCAGTCATCCAAAATCCAACCTCGCGGTGATCGGCATCTACATGTACGACCCCGCCGTCTTCGACATCATCCGCACGTTGAAACCGTCCGGCCGCGGCGAACTTGAAATCACCGATGTCAACAATGCCTACATCAAGCGGGGCCAATTGTCCTACGACGTCCTCGACGGTTGGTGGGCCGATGCCGGCGCCTCTCACGAGAAACTGTTGGAAACCAGCCTGCTCGTCGCCCAACGTGACGGCATGAAACTCAGCGTCTCCCGAGGGAAAAACTGATGCGCGTCCTCGTCACCGGCGGCGCCGGCTTCATCGGCTCGCATTTCGTGAAGTTTGCTCTGCGAACCCATCCGGATTGGCACGTCACCAATCTCGACAAGCTCAGCTACGCGGGCAATCTCGACAACCTGACTGATCTCGCCGATCCCGCCCGCCATCAATTCGTCAAAGGTGATATTGCCGACCACGAGTTGGTCACCAAACTCTGGAGTCACGGAGTCGATATCGTCGTCAATTTCGCCGCCGAAACCCACGTGGATCGTTCAATCCTGTGGGCCGATGATTTCATCAAAACCGACGTGCTCGGCGCGTTCACGCTCCTTGAGGCGGCCCGCCAATTCGGCGTGAAGAAGTTCATCCAGATTTCGACCGACGAAGTGTACGGCAGCATTGCCAGTGGTAGTTTCACGGAAGAATCACCGCTCAACCCCCGCAACCCCTACTCCGCCAGCAAAGCGGGCGCGGACCGTCTCGCCTACGCGTATTTTACCACGCACAACGTGCCTGTCACGATCACGCGCTGCTCGAACAACTTTGGCCCCAACCAATACCCCGAAAAATTCATCCCGCTGTTCATCACCAACGCGCTTGAAGGCAAACCACTGCCGCTGTACGGTGACGGTCGCAACGTCCGCGACTGGATTTACGCGGAAGACCACTGCGCGGCCATTGATTTCCTCATTACCCATGGCAAGACAGGCGAGACGTACAACATTGCCGGCGGCAACGAGGTCGAGAACATCGAGATCGCCCGCGCGATCATCCGCAAGCTGGGCAAGCCCGAGACGTTGATCCAGCTGGTCAAGGACCGGCCCGGCCACGACCGCCGGTATTCTCTCGATGCGAGCAAACTGGCCACGCTCGGTTGGCGCCCCAACCGCGACTTCCCCGGCGCTCTCGACGCGACGATTGACTGGTACGTCCAGAACGAGTCATGGTGGCGCAAAATCAAGAGCGGCGAGTTTAAGAAGTATTACGCCGCCCAGTACGGCTCGCGGCTGTGAAAGTTCTCCTCACGGGAGCAGTAGGGTTCATCGGCTCGCATATCGCGCGCGCGTTGGTGCGCCAGGGCCACGAAGTGCACGCCCTCGTGCTGCCGGGAGTCGACCGGTCTCGCGTCGCCGATGTGGCCGCATCACTCCGCTTCATCGAGGCCGATTTGCTGGCTCCTTCCGTCGCCCTTCCGGATTGGCGGTTTAACGTGTGTCTCCACCTCGCGTGGTACGTCGAGCCGGGCAAATATCTTCACGCCCCGCAAAATCAGGAGTGGGTCGATGCCAGCTTGCGACTGGCGCGTCGGCTCAAAGAGGAAGGCTGCCAACGTTTCATCGCGGCGGGAACATGTTTCGAGTATGCCACGAGCGACCCGCCCCAGAGCGAGTCCACGCCGACGGCTCCCGCCACTCTGTACGCGCAGTCGAAGCTCAACCTCTTTCAGGCACTCCCCTCGGTCGGGATCGATTTCGCCTGGGTGCGGTTTTTCTATCAGTACGGACCGTACGAGGACCCGCGGCGGCTTGTGCCCGTCGTGATCAACCTGCTCCGGCAGGGCCAGGAGGCCAGGCTCGTGACGGGCGACCGCATCCGCGATTATCTTCACATCGAGGATGTCGCCAGCGCTGTCTGCGCCGTGGCCCAGAGCAAGCTGATGGGTGCCGTCAACATCGGCAGTGGCGTACGAGTAACCGTACGCGACATCGCGTTGAAAATCGGCGAGTTGCTGGACCGGGTCGAGTTGATCAAGCTCGGCGCGTTCCCCGATTCCCCGACCGAACCCATGCACCTCCTTGCCGACAACTCGAAACTGCGCGAAGGCACCAGCTGGAAACCCCGCTACAACCTCGAAGACGGCCTCCTCCAGACGATTGATTGGTGGAAGAGCCGGTAGACACGAAGCCGTGAACTACCGTTTGCGAACCGCCCACCCCAGTCCCGCAAGCACAGCCGCGATACTGACCACCGCTGCCACCGCGTACACTCGCGGCGGCTGGTAGTGCAGCAGAATCGTGTGGGTGCCCGCGGGCAATTCCACCCCCATGAGACCACAGCTAACCTGCAAAACCTCGGTGGGTTGGCCGTCGATTTCCGCGCGCCAGAACGGATAGTAGCTCTCGGCAATGACCGCCAGACAGGCCGACGGCGCCGTCACTTGGATGCGCACCAACTGCGCGTTCTCCCGCGTAAGTTGCACGTTCTCTAACGATACTGGCGTCCCTGCATTGATCGGCGGAAATGGCGAACTGTCCACGCCATACACCTGCTCATACTTCCCCGCTTCGTCGGCGGGGACTTCACCGGAGCTTGCCTCCTTCGCCTGCACCAGCGGCCAGTTTCTTGCCGAGAGAGCCAGCGCGAGGGACGCCGACTTGTGAACGTCACCGGCGTACAAACACCCCCGCGCGTACGCCGTCACGTAAGGCCGCGCTGTATCGTTGCGGAAGACGATGAAATCTTCATTCGTCGATACGGCGGCGTAGTTCCGCGACAGATCACCCAGGACCATCTGCGGCTGGGGAACACCGGGACTGGCCATATCAAAGACGACATAACGCGCCCCCATCAAGTCGAGGAACGCCCGATTCATGACGATGCGGCGATCCGGCAACTGGATGATCGCCTCTTCGTTCAACAAACCGGTGCCCACCGGGCACATCCAATTATAAAAGGCTTCGTAGACCTGCGGTTTGCCGCCCCACATCGGCCCGAGCAGGTGAAAGTATCGCCCGGAAACCGAGTAGGTCTTGACCCAATCCGGATCTTTCACGAGCGATTGGTACGCCGCCTGCAAATTCGTCAACGTGTGAGCGGGGACGCCACTGTCCCACGTCGGTTTTTGGTACGGCCAGTAGTCGAGCAACAACAATACGCCGAGGCCCGCCACAATCTTCGGCGCGTGCGCCCGCCATTTCTCCGCCACAAGCACATCCGTGACAAAGAATCCCGCCAGCATCGGCCCCAGGAATACCGCGGGGGTATCGTAAAAGACATACGGCGCCCGTATTTCCTTGAAGTAGGGCAACGTTGCCAACCATCGGAAGCCCGGCACAAACAGGAAAACCGCCAGCGCCACGCCGGCAATTACCCACTTGCGGCCCGTGGTCAGTTTTTGTCGGCAGAACACCACCAAGAACGCAATGCTCACCAATAGCCACGCGAACGCGACCCCGGATACCTGCTGCGACGAAAGCGCTACCCAGGTCGTCCAGTTCGCCGTCCACACGCTGCTCGGTCCGGTTGCCAGCATTACGCTCGCCAGCAACGCGGCCACGAAAAACCAAAACGCCCGTCGCTCAACCCGTCGCGTGTTCCACAGCACGGTGGCCACAAGAATCGCCAGTAATACAATCCCCGTGTATTTTTCGGGAGAGTCCATGCCCAGCGACATCAAACGCTGCACCTGGTCATATTCGGCCTGACTGCTGACGCGGCCGCCGTTGGCTTGGATCCGTGACATCACGACGCTGACAAGGTTACTCGTGGCCGAGCCGTTGGGATCGACCACACCCAGCAGACTCTTGAAGGAGTAGGTTTTCTGCCAACCCGCCAACGGATCGCCGTAGAACAGCTTCACGTAGCCCGATTCACAAAGCTCGGCACCAGCATCCACGACCCCATCGCCAACCCCAGGGCTGCCAATAACCCGCACGTGCGCGCGGTCGGCCGCCACTGTCGGCGTCGCAACAGCCAGTACAGCGCGTAAGCCAGCAAGAACAGGAACATGGTCAAGGACTGCTTATTGTCCGTCCACCACGCCAGCACGGCGACGAGCGCGCACAGAAACGTATCCCGAAAGGTGTTCGCTTTCAGGGCCCGCGCCAGCGTCAACCAGAGCAGCGGCATGAACGGAAAGAACAGGATGATCGTCATGTGTTCGGCGCCCGCCGCGCGGATGATCTGTTCCGGGTGCAACAGGAACGCCACCGCCGCCAGCGTCGCCCCCCAGTCATTCTTCAAGAAATGCCATGCGCAACCGTACATGGTCACGGC
>CAVQMY010000007.1:0-181956 GCA_963713705.1 uncultured Verrucomicrobiae bacterium | reverse complement strand
AAACCGCTCGACCTGCACCGGCAGGCTGCTGAGATAGTAGCGCCGCTGCGTCGTCGATTTCCCCTGCACCTCCCGCACTGCTTCGACCATCCCGACGCTGCGTAAGGCTTCCCACTGGGGCCTGTCGGCCAGCCAAGCGATCGCTTCGGTAATCCAATAGCGACGGGTCTCGATGCGCCCGTGATCCTTCTCCAGGGTCTGGGTGAATTGATGGGCGAGGCCAGCAAAACCGCGCGCGTGGGCGTCGTCCAGAAACGCTTGGACTTCGGCGTGCAGCGTGCCCTGATTGCCTTTCAGTGCCAGCACGTAGTCGGCATCGGCCTCGTGAATCTCTTTGGCCACGGTCTTTTGGCAGCCCATCGCGTCCACCGTCACCACACAGCCGGCCAATTCCAGCGCCCGGAGCAGCGGGGGCAGTGCGGTGATCTCGTTGCTGTGGTCGTCTACCTTCAGTTGCCCCAGCACCAAGCGATTCCGGGCCGCCCAGACGTTGACCAGGTGGATCGGCCCGTGCCCGCGCGCCCGACTGTGCCGCAGCGTCTTGCCATCCAACGCCACCAATTCGCCGACGACGACCTGGCGCAGGCTTTGCGTCCACGCCAGGAAACAGTCCCGAAACTTCGCCGGATCAATGAGCCCGAACACGCGGTTGAAGGTGTCGTGCGAGGGAATGCCGTGCGGCAACGCCAGCCAGCTTTTGAACCACTCGGCCTTGCACCGACCGCACTGGGCGATTTCGGTGAAGCCCTCCGCACCGCAGAGCATGGCGCAGACGGCGATCATCAGGATATCCAGCAACTCGTGGCGCTTGGCCGGGCCGACGCGCGGGTCGGGTAGTGGAGCGAAGTGGTCTTTCAAATTGCGGAACGAGGATCGTTGGTTTTGCATCCCCATCTTCCACCACAAATCCCCGGAAACCGGAAGCAAAAACTTGTCGTCGCAAACCGGCTCCACCGGCCCACTTACAAAGAATTCCTTTCGCACCCCCCTGAAGAATCAAAATGCAATCGCCCTGAGCGTCGACCCTCCGTCTCGTTCGACTCCGTCATCCCGCCTTTCCGCTTGCAGCGCCATCCGCCCGGGAGTAGTTTCGAGCCGGCGTGAGTTGGGGCGAGCCCCGATATCCGAATGAAGAAATCTGATCAGAGACCGGAAATCATCAGGGAAGTGCGCTCGATTTCGTTCGTTGTCCCCGCGTGGAACGAAGAGTCAGTCCTCGGGCAGACAATCGACGCGATCAAGAACTCCGTGCGACAACTCCCGGCGACCAGCGAGATCATCGTGGCCGATGACAGTTCGACGGACCAGACCGCGGACATCGCGGTGGAGCACGGAGCGCGGGTGGTGCGCGTCCAACACCGCCAGATTGCCGCGACCCGCAATGCCGGGGCGCTCCAGGCCCATGGCGACGTGTTGTTCTTCGTGGATGCGGACACGCTCATCAACGAAGCGGTCGTGAAAGCCGCTCTCGGATCCGTGGAGCGCGGCGCGGTGGGCGGTGGCTGCCGGTTTCGGTTCGATGGTCGAATCCCGCTGTACGCCCGGGTGTTCGAAACGATGACGGTGGATCTCTACCGGTTCGTCGGCATCGCCGCGGGCTGTTTCCTCTTTTGCACACGCGAGGCGTTCGAGAGCGTGGATGGATTCAATACGCGCCTTTATGCCGCCGAAGAAGGCGCGATGAGTCTCGCGTTGCGGCGGCAGGGGAGATTTGTGATTTTACGCGAGAGCGTGACCACCTCGGGCCGGAAACTCCGGACCTGTTCGCTACGCGAAATCCTCACACCGATCGCGCGCATCGTGCTCCACGGGCATCGTTACCTCCGGAATCGCCACGGCTTGGATATCTGGTACGGCGACCGTCGTCCCGACCACAATTGATGCGAAATGAAAATGGAAACCCCGACACCAACGCCGTCGCCCTCCGGCCTTCGCCCCATAAAACGCTTGCCTCTCGTGCTGCTCCTCGCCGCGTTGACGGTGGTTTTCAGCACCGGCTGTGAATCGATGCGTTGTTGGACCTGCCCGGATGCGCGGAACCAGGTCGCGCCCCCGTCAACCAGCGTCTAACACTCGAGTCACCGGCGCTCGCTACCGTCGTGCGCGCTTGGTAATCTGAAGCACGTCATATGAAACGGTATAATGCTCCTTGGGGAAAGGCCTTGTGGATCATGTCCATCGCGGCGACGGCGCTGTTGGTCGGGGTTTCCGCAAGGCTGTTCCGGAGTCACGGTGGCACGCTCGGCTTGTTGCCTCTGTTTATCATCCTGGGGGCGGCTCCGTTCACCGTTCGTAGTTATACAATCACGCCAGACGCCATTCTGGTACACCGGCTATTCTGGAACACACGGGTGCCGCTGGCGGAATTCCAGTCCGCCCAGTTCGATCCCGGCGCGCTGCGGTGGAGCATTCGCACGTGCGGCAACGGCGGCATGTACTCGTTCACGGGCTGGTACTGGAACAAGCGCGTCGGCGCCTACCGCGCTTTCGTCACCGACCCGAAACGGGCGGTGATACTGAAATTCAGCCAGCGGACAATTGTTGTGACACCCGATTCACCCGAAGAATTCGTTCGCGAGCTTTCCGCGCTCGGAAGAGGCGCCGATTGATGCTGGCCCTGCGCAGCATTCTCTTTGCATTGTTATTGCCGGGAACCGTCACGGTCGTGATTCCCTGGTTCATTGCGTATCGGAGCCACGCCGCCCAATTCACCCATTGGAGCTTGTGGCATTGTGCGGGCTTGGTGCCGCTGGCCGTGGGATTGGCCGTCCTCGTTTGGTGTATCTGGGACTTCGCGACGATCGGACGCGGCACGCTGGCGCCCGTCGATCCGCCGACCCAACTGGTCGTGCGCGGGCCGTATCGGTATGTCCGCAACCCCATGTATGTCGGCGTCGCTCTCATCCTGCTCGGCGAGGCGGCTCTGTTCGAATCGGTTGTGCTGCTTGTCTATGGTGCCGTCTTCGTTGCGGTGGCGCATGGCTTTGTGGTCCTGTACGAGGAGCCAGCGTTGCAACGGCAATTTGGCGAATCGTACGACGCCTATCGCCGCCGCGTCCGCCGGTGGTGGCCCCGAGTTCACGATTGACCCCGCCAGTCGTGCCCGCTACGATGCGCCACAGTCGGGAAATCCCACATCGGAGCTATTCTCATGTCAGGCATGGACATCACGTCGTTGCAGAAGGCAGGCCGCACTTTCAAGCCGTCGGCCGCGTTCGCCAAACAGGCCCACGTCAAGTCCCTCGCGCAGTATCGCAAGCTCTACACCGAATCGATCAGGTCCCCCCAGAAGTTCTGGGCGCGCATGGCGAAGGAACTCGTCTGGTTCAAGCCGTGGAAGAAGCTCCTGGAGTGGGACGAGCCGTTTGCGAAATGGTTTGTCGGCGGACAAATCAACGTCTCGTACAATTGCCTCGACCGCCATCTCGATGGCCCGCGTCGCAACAAGGCCGCCATCATCTGGGAGGGCGAACCCGCCGGCTCCGGCAATCCCGGCGAAACGCGCGTGCTCACCTACACCGACCTCCACCGCGAGTTGTGCCGGTTCGCCAACGTGCTCAAGCGCAACGGCATCGACAAAGGCGACCGCGTCATCATCTACATGCCGATGGTGCCCGAGGCCGCCATCGCCATGCTCGCCTGCGCCCGCATCGGCGCGGTGCACTCGGTCGTCTTCGGCGGATTCAGCGCGCAATCGCTCACCGACCGCATCCACGATTGCAGGCGCAAAGCTGGTCATCACCGCCGACGGCGGCTATCGCCGCGGGCAGATCGTGCCGTTGAAGAAAAACGTGGACGACGCGCTGCAGCACGATGCCCGGGAATTCAGCGCGCAAAGTGATCGTCTTGCGCCGCGCCAACAACGAGATTCACATCCAGGAGGGGCGCGATGTCTGGTGGCACCGCGAAATGGAATACGTCGACGCGAATTGCCCCGCCGAGAAGCTGGACAGCGAAGCGCCGCTCTTCATCCTCTACACCAGCGGCTCGCACGGGCAAACCCAAGGGCATTCTGCACACCACCGCCGGCTATCTGCTCGGCGCGAAGCTGACCACGAAATACGTCTTCGACCTGCAGGAGGAGGATACGTTATTGGTGCACCGCCGACGTCGGCTGGGTCACCGGCCACAGTTATGTCGTCTACGGCCCGCTGGCCAACGGCGCGACCAGCCTCATGTACGAGGGCGCGCCCAACTTTCCCGAGCCGGACCGTTTCTGGCGCATCGTCGACAAATACAAGGTCACCATCCTCTACACCGCGCCGACCGCCATCCGCGCATTTATGAAATGGGGCGATCAATGGCCGAATAAACACGACCTGAGTTCCCTGCGCCTGCTCGGCACCGTCGGCGAACCGATCAATCCCGAGGCGTGGATGTGGTATCACGAAGTCATCGGCCACAAGCGCTGCCCGATCGTGGATACCTGGTGGCAGACGGAAACCGGCGCGATCATGATTACGCCGCTGCCCGGCGCGATCCCGACCAAGCCCGGCAGCGGCACGCTGCCGTTCTTCGGCGTCGATGCCGCGGTCGTGAACAAGGAGGGCAAAGAGCTTCCGCCGAACGTCGGCGGCAAGCTGGTCATCCGCAAGCCCTGGCCGGCCATGCTGCGCGGCATCTGGGGCGACCCCGAACGCTACCAGAAACATATTGGAGCGAAATCCAGCACGTGTATTTCACCGGCGACGGCTGCCGCCGGGACAAGGACGGCTATTTCTGGATCGTCGGCCGCATCGACGACGTGCTCAACGTCGCCGGCCACCGCATCGGCACCGCCGAAGTCGAAAGCGCGCTCGTGTCGCACCCGAAAGTCGCCGAAGCCGCCGTCGTGGGCCGACCCGACGAGTTGAAAGGCCAGGCGCTCGTCGCGTTCGTCACCCCGCGCAGCGGAGTCAAGGCGACGCCGGAGTTGAACGAATGAACTTCGCGCCCACGTCGCCACGCAAATCGGCCCGCTCGCCAAACCCGATGACATTCGGTTCGCCGATGCGCTGCCCAAAACGCGCACCGGCAAAATCATGCGCCGATTGCTCAAGCAAATCGCCGCCGGCGGCGACGTCAAAGGCGACACCACCACGCTGGAAGACTTCGCCGTGCTGGCCAAGCTCCGCGTGGACGAGGAATGAGCCTCTAAGAATTGGCTTCGTTTTTGGCTTTGTCGTTCTCACTTTTCAATGCCGGCTTGATCAAAATTGGGTTCGTTTGGTAATTTTTACCCCCGGCGTCCCTCACTGCGACACCTGTATCGCCAACGGGGGCGGTACCCAGGGCGATTGCATTTAGAAGTTGAGCAGGGAGGCGAGGTACTGGTGGTCCCGACCGGCGGCCTTTTGTTTGGCGCGGATGCCGAGTTTGACTCGCTGGTCGCGGCGCAGTTGGTTCAGGCATAAGGCCCGCAGCGTGGCCAGGTTCTGCGCCGCGTTCTGCTGGCGCACGGCGCAGCGGTCTTCGCCCATCTGCACGTCCAGCACCCAGTGCAGGCAATTCTCGATCTCCCAGTGGCCGCGCACCGCCGCCGCAAACCGCTCGACCTGCGCCGGCAGGCTGCTGAGATAGTAGCGCCGCTGCGTCGTCGATTTCCCCTGCACCTCCCGCACTGCTTCGACCATCCCGACGCTGCGTAAGGCTTCCCACTGGGGCCTGTCGGCCAGCCAAGCGATCGCTTCGGTAATCCAATAGCGACGGGTCTCGATGCGCCCGTGATCCTTCTCCAGGGTCTGGGTGAATTGATGGGCGAGGCCAGCAAAACCGCGCGCGTGGGCGTCGTCCAGAAACGCTTGGACTTCGGCGTGCAGCGTGCCCTGATTGCCTTTCAGTGCCAGCACGTAGTCGGCATCGGCCTCGTGAATCTCTTTGGCCACGGTCTTTTGGCAGCCCATCGCGTCCACCGTCACCACACAGCCGGCCAATTCCAGCGCCCGGAGCAGCGGGGGCAGTGCGGTGATCTCGTTGCTGTGGTCGTCTACCTTCAGTTGCCCCAGCACCAAGCGATTCCGGGCCGCCCAGACGTTGACCAGGTGGATCGGCCCGTGCCCGCGCGCCCGACTGTGCCGCAGCGTCTTGCCATCCAACGCCACCAATTCGCCGACGACGACCTGGCGCAGGCTTTGCGTCCACGCCAGGAAACAGTCCCGAAACTTCGCCGGATCAATGAGCCCGAACACGCGGTTGAAGGTGTCGTGCGAGGGAATGCCGTGCGGCAACGCCAGCCAGCTTTTGAACCACTCGGCCTTGCACCGACCGCACTGGGCGATTTCGGTGAAGCCCTCCGCACCGCAGAGCATGGCGCAGACGGCGATCATCAGGATATCCAGCAACTCGTGGCGCTTGGCCGGGCCGACGCGCGGGTCGGGTAGTGGAGCGAAGTGGTCTTTCAAATTGCGGAACGAGGATCGTTGGTTTTGCATCCCCATCTTCCACCACAAATCCCCGGAAACCGGAAGCAAAAACTTGTCGTCGCAAACCGGCTCCACCGGCCCACTTACAAAGAATTCCTTTCGCACCCCCCTGAAGAATCAAAATGCAATCGCCCTGGGGCGGTACCGACTCCCCTTGACGCCGCCGTTGCACCCGCTCCAGTTGGTTCATCGCCCGGTATAACTGCCGCTCCAGGTTGGCCTCATACCGCACGATCTTTTCCGCGACCGCCGCTTCCGGCAAAAACGCCGCCGCCTCTCGCGCCTCCGCTTCGTGTTCCTCCCGCTCCTCCATCAGGGCAAACCTGGCCTTGTGCCGAGCCAGCTCACCGTCAACGAAACGCAGCACCAGCTCCCGCTCCTTCGTTTGCACCGCCTCTTCACTCAAACCCTCCGCGCCGCTCCTCGCCGCCTCCCGCGCCTTTTGCAGCCCGATACTGATCGAATTCGGCTGGCCCGCAAACGCATCCGCCACGCGTTCCTCAGCCGCTGCGGTCAGTTTGCCTTCCTTCAGAACGTTCTCGCGCACTCGCCTCAGAACGTGCTGCAAATAGAACAATCCCGTCACGCTCGACTCCGCGTTTCCTGTCTGCACCGCAATCTGCAATTGTAGCGGCGTGACCTCCTCCCGTTCCCGTCGTGTCTGCTCCACCGACCCCGTGATCTCCCCCCGCTCCGCGATGATCACCCGATGCAACCGCCAATAGCTCGTCGCGATCCGCTCCACCAACATCTCCTCCAACGGCCCTTCCGGCGCGTAGTAGTCCCAGTATCGACCGTAGATCGCGTGAAACTCGCGTTCCTGTTCCTCGTCATGCTGGCCCCGCAACACCACCTCGCGCGCCAGCATCCCGTGCTTCAGCGCATTCACCCGCGAATACGCCTTCCCATGCCCCGTTCTCGGCCCCGTGGACTTCAACGCATTGCTCCGATTCGCTTCAATCTGCTTCATCGACGTCGTTTCTTTCATCCGATGACTCCTTTCCAGGCCCGAAATTCTGGCACGATCAAGCCCAGCCGAGGAGTGTTCGCAAAGGCCAAACTAGCCCGAATTAAGCCGAACTAGGCCAAACGACGGGACTTACGTGACGCGCGCGGCGGCGAGTGAGAGTTTTCGCAAATGGGCCGAAACGGGGGTCAATCAGGCCGGGCTTTGAGTGCCGGCGCTCAATTTTTACGCGGCTTCCTCCGCAGTCGCTTCCTTGACGGCTTTGCCGAGGTCGACGGCAGCGGGAGTGGCTTTGAAGGTATTGTTCGGGACGCGAATGACGCCCAAACGCGCAAGCGTTTCGTCGTCGAGGGTGGCGAGGGCGTCGAGGTTCGGTTCGCGCTTGGTGCGGATGTAATCATCCGCGAAGAACACGCGATGATCCTTGAGGGCGGCTTTCTCTTCGCGTTCGAGGGCGGCGAACGTGAGGTCATTGTCGGCGACTTCTGTGGTTGTGGACGCGTGGAACTTGATGACGCCGGTGAGAGTCTTGACGCTCTTGGCGGTGGCGAACCATTCCGGGTGCGCCGTCGCGATCGTTTCGAGTTCGCCAAGCAGCCCTTGCTCCTCGCCCTGCAGGGCAATGACCTTGTCGCGGACGTCACTGATGAGCGTGGCATATTCCTTGTTGAAATCGGCCTCCTCGGAGGCGAGATCGTTCTGCACTCTGGCCAGTCGCGTCAGTAGATCGGCGACCAGTTTGAAATCGGATGACGCGGTCACTTCAGCGGGGAGCTGGTTTTCTTTGCCATGATGGTCCTTTCAGGATGTGAGTTGCAGGGGTTCCTTACGTTGAGGCAGGCATTCTGCCGGCACCTGGGCAATTTCGAACGCCCACTGGAGAATCCATTGGAAGCGGGGTTCGGCGATGATGGGACACGGGCGGCGATCTAAGAACGCTTGACGGATTTGTGCGGCCCAGTGCTCCGCCAGTTGCTTATTCTGCTGATAATGAAACTCGCGGCGGTAAGACTCATTGTGGTCGCGTCGGCGCAGCGCGGCCAGACGCTCGTTTTCTTCCCACGCATAGACATCTTCCATCATGGCGCGCCATTCTCGATCCACTTCGGTTTCGAGTAGCAATTCGTTCTGATCGATGGCCTCGGCGGTGGTCATGGTTTCAGGTCGGTGCAGTGGCCTGGGGCGTGGGCAAGGGTCCAGGCGTGCCAGGCGGCGGTGGTGCGCATGTCGGTGTCGGAAGGTTGCGGGGAGACGAGTTTGTACTGCGCGATCACGTATGGGCCGCGATATTTTGAGCCGTCGATGAATCCGCGCATCGGCAGGCAGACGCATTCGTAGGCGTAGATTTTCTCGTCGGGCTCGGGCTGGTCGGTGAGCTGATCGAGGGCGTCCCAGTGGCCGCCGGCGGGGGCGCCGGCGCAAACACGCGCGGGCGCGTGTGCTCCCCGAAGTCCAGGGCCGCCGGCGGGGGCGCCGGCGCCAACACGCGCGGGCGCGTGTGCTCCCCGAAGTCCAGGGCTGACGGCGGGGGCGCCATCGCCAACACGCGGGGGCGCGTGTGCTCCCCGATCCGGGGAGGCGGATGCGGTCCCCGGAGAATGGACGACGCGGAGGAAGTAGGGGGCGCGCTGGAGGGTGAGTGTTTGGCCTTGGGCGGGGCCGTCGGTGAAGGTGGTCATGATGGTTGCTCGATGGGGTGAGGCGGGGGGGCGAGGAGGTCGAGCTGGCCGAAGCGTCCGCGGGTGACGATGGGGTTTTCGACGATGGCGCGCGCCAGCGGTTCGTTGCGGAGTAAAAATTCGTCGGCGGCGGCACGGGATTGACGGTGACGAACTGCCAGTTGACGTACATGCACACGGGGATCGATTTCGCGCACACGGCGACCAGCTCGAATATCGTGATCGCCGGCAATTACCTGCACGATTTCATGGTCTGGGGCATCGACGTGGCCGGCATCGGCGGTCTGCTCGATTACGTGACGATCAGCGGCAACGAATTTGCGGGCATGGGCTGGGCCTATTCGCCGCCGAACTGGAAGGCATACAACTACGCGGGCAGCCCGCACCAGGACCCGATCTTCTGGCGGACGAGCAACCTGAACGTGACGAACGGCCCGCACAACAGCATTTGCGGGAACACGTTTCACACGACGCAGCCCAACGAGGTGTACACGGCGGACATCTATCTCGAATACGCGCCAAGCGTGAACGTGTACAACAACCTGTTCGATGTGCCCAATGCCGGCCTGTCCACGACCGGGCAGAACATCTACAGCAGTTGTTGCGGGTCGGTGATCACGAATAGCTGGAGCGGCGGCGGCGCGCCACCGGTGCAAATCTCATACGAGTTGAATCAGGGCGGCACAAACCGAATCCTCAACAACACGTTCATCGTAAACCTGACCAATTCGGCGCAGACCGCCGCGCTGCTTTGGGGTGTGTGCGGCGATTGCACCGGGTCAGCCAACGGTTTCCTGCCGGCGTACACGTGGCCGGGCAATGCGCTCTTGCAGGTGGAGAACAACGTGGGATTCTCGTGGACGACGAATGGCTAAGCTGCATCGCAAGCGAGAGATCACGGCTTGTCGGCTGGGCTGGTATTCGACGCGATCCAATTGACCAACAGAAACGTGCATACAAAGTACGAAAACACGCCGTACAGCGTGTCGCTCGCCGAATGGGAATGTCGGTCGATGGCGAGGAAGACATTCACACAAAAGGCGGCGGCGAGCAATACGACGATAAATCCCTGCCAGGAGACGGGCCGGTAGACCCAACCGAGGCGTTTGAACCAGTATTGTTTCATGGCTCTACTTTGTACCACAAAGCAGTGACTGTCAATACCGAACATCGTCTATCTGTTTCAAATTGTAGCCGCGAAACTTTTTCGCGGTCCCATGGCTCTTACCAAGCGCGGATAACCGCGAATGGGATTCGCGGCTACAAATCTCCTCAGCGCCCTACAGCCAGCAACCACTCGTCCGCTTTACGCTTTGTCGCAGCACTTGCAACTGCCGGCGGCCGCCAGTTTCGCCCCGATGAGGAGCAGCAGAATGGGCCAGGTGACCTCGACGACTTTGGCGCTGAGCACATTGAACGCGCCCAGCAGGAACGTCAGACCAATCAGCGCAACGAACAATCCAATGATTCTGTGGCACGGACAGGAACATTTCTTGTCGGACGCTTGCGGCGTTTCCATGGCGACTCCTTTCAACAAAACGGTTGTTGAGACAGCCTGTTCCCCTTGTAATGACCCGTCGCCGGTCATGCTACGCCTTCCGGCACACGCCTCAAGCTGATTCTTACCCGGCCGATTTCCGATCGATCCACTTCGGAACCGTCGTTGGCGTAAATGACTGCAATCGATCCAGCGCTTCCGCCGGTTGGCGCGCCACGATCAGCTGCGACAACTGTTCGGGCCGCAAGAACCGCGACTCGGTCATGTGTGTGAGGAATTTCATGAGCGGATCGTAATAGCCGTTCACGTTGAGGAGCGCGCAGGGCTTGGCATGCAACCCAAGTTGCATCCATACGAACACTTCAATGATCTCTTCCAATGTGCCGACGCCACCGGGCAACGCGAGAAAACCGTCGGCGAGCGATATCATTTTGGCTTTGCGTTCGTGCATCGTGGCGACGACGTGTTGTTCCGTCAGCCCGTTGTGGCCGACCTCTTTTTGAACCAGATGATCGGGGATCACTCCCACCACGCGCCCGCCTGCCGCCAGCACTGTATCCGCCACCACACCCATCAACCCGACGTTCCCGCCGCCATACACCAGTGTCAGGCCACGTTTTGCCAGCAGCGTTCCGACTTCCCGCGCCGCTTGCACAAACGCCGGGTCTTTCCCCGGACTCGAACCGCAATAAACACAAATGGAGGTCATGATGGTGGTTCGGGACCAATGTCGCCAAATAGCTTGGCGAGATGCCAGCTAACGAATCGGCGATTATTTTCATTAGGGTGTTTGGAAAGGGTTTCGTACTTTGTGCGCAAATTCGAAACAGGTTCGCCCAGCTCTATCAAGTGCTTGATGCACCACATGGCGTCGGAAGCTGTGTCATTCACGACGCCGTTTATATGAAGCAAATCGTCACGGTGCCAAAGTCGGTCAAGGGCGGCATTCAAGATGGGCCTTGCCTCCGGTGCCTTGGTGTGCGCCAGTGCTTGATAGAAATTGGCCGCCTTGCCCGCCGGAGCCTCGTTGCAAGCTTTGGTCAGAAATGGAACTGACTCGTCTGCGGGGAGACAGGCTGCGATGCTCAGCGCACAAGCCGACCATGAAACAAAGTCACCGTGAGCCATGATATATCTTAGGAGCCCGGACAACACGGTCGCATCGACACAGCATACGCTCTGGCAGAAATCTAGGCGCTCGCTCTCGTCCCATGTTGCCCACTCGGCTTCCAGTTGAGCGAGGGTAATAGAAGCGGAACCATCCATGAACTTTGATTCCACCAAGCCTTGTTTGCGCTGCTTGTTCTCGTAGTAACGCGACCAGCGCGTTTCAAGCTGAAGCGGCATTTCTATGCCTTGCCTTATGACGGATCGCTTCTCGTCTCGTGATCCCATGCAAACCTCGGACGGAAATACTATCCGCCGCGCAGCGCCTGTTACAAGCCCAACTTGCCGATCATTCCATCCACCCTTGCTCTTTCAGCAGCTCCCGGAAACTCTCATTCTCCAGTGAGAGTGGGGGGAGATAGTGGCCGACGTGTTTGCGTTTCCACCAGGCGCCGTCGGCGTGGGAATCGGTGATTGGTGGCGCAGGCCCCCGTGCCTGCGAACGATCAATGGCAACAACGGCGCGCCACGCCGTTCAACCCGGAACGCACACTCACATCACAACGACGCCGATGCCGCTTGCGGAACCGGCACCGGGTGGAGGTAATGTTGGTTGTTCGCGGCCCGTTCGAAACAGGCCAGCGCTTCCTGGTAGCGTTCGAGGCGGTTGAGGACGTTGCCCTTGCCGATATAGGCGTCAGCATGCGAGTCGTCGAGCGCGAGCGCATACTCGTAACTGGCCAGCGCCTCATCGAGCCGGCCGAGACGTTCGAGCGCC
Organism: uncultured Verrucomicrobiae bacterium; assembly: GCA_963713705.1. Classification (GTDB taxonomy): domain Bacteria; phylum Verrucomicrobiota; class Verrucomicrobiia; order Palsa-1439; family Palsa-1439; genus Palsa-1439. Next base: position 169,526 of record CAVQMY010000007.1, on the reverse strand, counting down.
GCGCCCTTTTTAATAAACGCGTTGACCGCGTGACCATCGATGGCAATGGCTTGCTCGAAACAGGCGAGGGCGTCAACCGGATGTCGCTGCTCGAGCAGGGCCTGACCGCGTGCGAGCAGGGTGGCGACATGCAGCGTGGTGTACGGCTCACGCGCCGCCGCGGGAAGGGGGCACTTGAAAGCTTGGGCAATTGTCCCGGGTCGTGGGGTTTGCTCAACAACGTGGACACGTAGTAGACGGTGCCGGAGATGGAGACAGCCACGACCGCACAGAGCGCGAAGAGCAGGTGGCGCAGCGATTCGACGCGTTGCATGTACCGTTGCGCAGCCGCCTCGGATTGTTGGCGCGCCTCTTCGATTGCTTGCAGGGTGGCGCGTTGCTGCGTCTGCAGTTGCTGGACGGCCTGCAGCGCGAGCGTCAATGCCGCGGACCTGTCATCACGCACGCGGGACGCCGTATTCGTGGATGGAATCGGCTCGGCGGCAAATACCGGCACAGAGAATACCGTAAACGTACAGACCAACAGGCCCGTGCGTAAGACTCCACGGTAACTACTGTACATCTTCACGAAGAGGTTCCCCGAACAGTGGAAAATACAGAGAAACCCGCAGGATTTCAACAAGAAATCGTTACTTACGTGGTGGCGTTCCGGGCGCGGTGACACGGACAACCTTGTTGCGGCTGGTCGCGCCACGAATGATCTCGACGTCCCGGCGCTTCACTCCGAGCCATTGGGCGATCGTCTCGACGACCGCTTCGTTCGCGCGCCCGTCTTCGGGAGGAGCGGTGACGTACACTTTCAGCGACCCATCCGCTTGCGGTTGCACCTTGTTCTGTTTCGCGCGCGGTGTCACGCGAACCGCAAAGGTAACGGGGTTGTCCATGACAGTCATGGTTCAGAATGACAAACTTCGTGTATGATGTCCAACGAATGCAAACCCTGTTCCTCGTCGGCCCGACCGCGGTGGGCAAGAGCGCCGTCGCACTCGAACTGGCGCAACGGCTGCGCGGGGAAATCGTATCCGCTGACTCGATGCAGGTCTATCGCGGGATGGACATCGGCACGGCCAAGCCGACCGCCAAGGAGCGCGCCCTCGTGCGGCATCATCTTATCGATGTGTGCGACGTCGGCGATGTGTGCGACGTCAAACAATTTGTGGAGCTGGCATCCAAGGCGATTGCGGACATTCACTCGAGAGGGAAACGGGCGCTCGTGGTCGGCGGAACCGGACTTTACGTGCGCGCCTTGCGACATGGATTGTTTGAGGGGCCATCGCGCAATGAGAAACTGCGGGCCCGGCTCGAAGCGTTGACCGCGCCGGAACTGTTCGAAGAGCTGCGGCGGTTGGATCCGCAGACCGCCGGCCGCATCGATCGGCACAATCCGCGCCGGCTCGTGCGCGCGCTGGAAGTGTTTCACGAGACCGGCAAGCCGATCAGCGAGTTGCAAAAGGAATGGTCGAAGGACGAGCCTGGACAGGAGGCCACGCCGATTGTTTGCCTGAATCGCACCCGCGAGGACTTGCACGCCAGAATCGAGCGGCGCGTTGACGGGCAGATCGCCGCGGGCTGGGTAGGGGAAGTGCGGCGGTTGCTCGGGCTCGGACTCGAGAAGAACCCGGCGGTGATGCAGGCGGCGGGCTATCGCGAACTGGTGGCGCACGTCCATGGCGAAATCTCCCTCGACAACGCGGTGGCGCTGATCAAGACGCGGGTCCGCCAACTGGCCAAACGACAATTGACTTGGTTTCGTCGCGAGCCTCAATTACAGTGGATGGAGATCGGGCGCGCGGAACAGCCTTCGGAAACGGCAACACGCGTCCGCGACGTTTTTCATCAACAGGAGAAGAGTTCGGCACGTTGAAGATGTACGACACGCAGGAGCCGCTCCGTGAGCGCGCGCTCCTCATTGGATTGGAGAGACCCGGCCACGACAAGTGGGCCGTGAAAGATTCCCTCGAAGAACTTCGCGAACTGGCGGTGTCCGCCGGCGCGGAAGTCCTCGACCTTATCAGCCAGAAACGCGACACCGCGGCCGCCGCCACGTTTATTGGCAGCGGCAAAGTGGAGGAACTGGCCGTCCAATGCCGCGAGACGGGCGCCAACATTGTGATCTTCGATGACGATCTTTCGCCCGCGCAGGGCCGCAACCTCAGCGAAATCCTCGGCCTGAACGTCAAGGTGATTGACCGCACCGAACTCATCCTCGATATCTTCGCGCAACGCGCGCGGACGCGGGAAGGCAAGATTCAGGTCGAGTTGGCGCAATTGCAATACATGCTGCCGCGTCTGGCGGGTTTGTGGACGCACTTGTCGCGTCAACGGGGCGGTGTCGGCTCCCGCGGTCCTGGCGAACAACAACTCGAAGTGGACCGCCGTCGCGTACAGGAAAAAATCCATCGACTGGAACGGGCACTCGGAGAAGTACAGAAGAACCGGCGCGTCGAACGCGGCGGGAGGCAGCGCCTGCATTGGCCGATGGTGGCGATCATCGGGTACACAAACTCGGGGAAGAGCACGTTAATGAATGCGCTGACCGGCGCGAATGTGCTGGCCGAGGACAAACTATTCGCGACACTCGACCCGACGACGCGTAAGTTGCGGATGCCGAACAACCAAAACATTTTGCTTTCCGATACGGTCGGGTTCCTGCGCAAGCTGCCGCATCATCTGGTGGAATCCTTCAAAGCCACGCTGGAAGAAGTCGTGGAAGCCGACCTGTTGTTGCACGTGGTGGATGTCAGCCATGCACAAGCAGCGGAGCAGATCGCGGCGGTCGAGATCGTGTTGAAGGAAATCGAGGCGTGGGGCAAACCCACCGTTGTCGCGCTGAACAAGATCGACAAGCTGGCGGATGGCGCGACCGTGCTGGAAAAGTTTCAGCGCGAGTTCGACCACGCGGTGCCGATCTCGGCGAAGGATCGGACGAATTTCGACCAGTTGCTCGACGAAATCGCCAATCGGCTGACCGACCGGCGCGTTGACGTGACGCTCTCGATCCCGCACGACCGCGCGAAGACGATCGCGCTGGTATATCGCAGCGGCTACGTTACGGCGCGCGAGATGGAAAATGGCAACGTGGTGCTGCGGGCGCAAATCCCGAAGGTGCTGGCGGGTGAATTGACGCCGTACGTGGTGAAGGAGAGCAAGCGCAAGTGACGATCACAACGGGAAGACCGGTCTTGCTCGTTCTGGCGGTGCTGTGCTTGATGCTGGAGCCGCTGGCGGCGGAAAGCCCGGCGCCGATCCGCGACTGGGAGTGGATTATCATTCACCACAGCGCCACACGGGTCGGCTCGGCGGCAATTTTTGATGCGGCACATCGGGCGCGGGGGATGATCAACGGGCTGGCCTACCACTTCGTCATCGACAACGGCACGGACGGCAAGCCGGACGGGTACATCGAGACGGGGCCGCGATGGATTCAGCAAATGCACGGCGGCCACTGTCGCCAGCCCTACATCAACGAGCACGGCATCGGCATCTGTCTCGTTGGCAATTTCTCGGTTGATCAACCCACGTCGAAACAACTCGACTCGCTGGCGCTGCTCATTCACGGGCTTCAGGAGCAGTTTCATATCCCGGACGACCATGTTCTCGGGCACGGGGAAGTAATCGGTGAATTCAGTGAATGCCCCGGTTCACAATTCCCGTGGGATGAACTTCACAAACGGCTGGGGACCACGGCCAGTGCGCCGAATGCCTCCGCTGGTGGCACGAATGGTCCGGCTCGCGCGATACAGGCGCACCGGTAATCAACCATGACCACCTACCTCATTCGGGAGATGCCGGAAGGCGACCGTCCGCGTGAGCGGTTGAAGGAACGCGGCGCGGCGGCGCTGATGGATGCGGAATTGATCGCCATTCTCCTGCGCACGGGCATGAAGGGCACGTCCGCCGTCCAACTCGCCCAACAACTTCTCGTTGAATTCCGTTCGCTGGATGAACTGGCCCGCGCGTCGGTGGAGGCCATCGCGAAAACCAAGGGCGTCGGTGAAACGAAGGCGATCCAACTCAAGGCGGCGTTCGAACTGGCGCGGAGGCTGAGCGCTTCCTCGCGCGACAAACAGAAGATCATCAGTTCTCCCGAGGACGCCGCCGCGTGCGTGCGCGAAGAGATGCGGACGCTCGACCGCGAAGAGTTTCACGTCCTGCTGCTCACCACGAAGAACGGGCTGATCAAGCGCGCCCCGATTTCGCGCGGCTCGCTCAACGCCAGCATTGTCGAACCCCGCGAAGTGTTCAAAGACGCCATCGCCGTCTCCGCCGCGTCGATGATTCTCGTGCACAATCATCCCAGCGGCGACCCAACGCCCAGCGCCGAGGACGTCACGGTGACGAAGCGCCTCGTCAAAGCCGGCGAACTGCTCAACATCTCCGTCCTCGACCACATCATCCTCGGCCACCGCACCGCCGGCCGCGATCAGGATTTTGCGAGTTTGAAGGAATTGGGTTTGATGTAGGCGGGCGACCACCGGGCAGGCCCCTATCGAGCGTCGCGCCGGACAATATCCATCTCATCAAATCTGGCCAGTGCGGAAGCGGAAGCTTCCTTATCGTATGCCTCGCCGAGTTCATCCACGAAAAACTGTCCGTTCACACGGCGTCCCTTTGCACTGACATTGACATCCTTAGGGAATCTCTGCGGTTGGGTCGTATCAGACGTCTTCGCTTCGGGTCCCATTAAGGACTTGACGAGCTCATTGGCCCAAGGTCCCGAGAATGCGCCATAATCCTCGACAACTGCCGTAAGCACGAGATGCACATCGAACGAGAAGTCAAAGGGTTTTTCGGTCAACGGATACGGAAGTGTGACCTTAAGAACTCGCAGCTTGTCAACGTCCTTCTTCTCCAGAATCTTCGTGAGGAGCGGATCCTGGAAGCTCACGTTGAAGACGTGAGTCCGTATCTTATCCAACATCGTGCTTAGAGCAGCTTTCGCGTCGGCTTCATCCTTTTGTATCTCGAGCTGTATGCGTTGTTCGAATCCCGTCTGCAACTCCGCAGTGACATCCTCTAGGGTGCGATATGGAACAATTTGGACCCCGTTCTGGGAGTCGATTCCCTTGAAGTTGTCGACGAAACCTCCGTCACCGCTGACGATGGCAGAAACCGGGTTGTTTCCGAGCGACTTGATGTGGTCAACCACCGAAAGATAAATCACCGCATCTTGGAAATTCCTATCCTTGTCCTTCTGGAAAGGAGGTTTTCGGCACACGGACATTTCGAAGACCTCTTGGAGAGCCCTTGAAGTCATAGGGCAATCGCTGATTGACCAGTTTTCCCGAAGCTTTGAACTCATCGTCTGATAAAATGCCCGCAGTTTCTCGATGTCGTGGAGAGTGGGCCCCGGGATCTTGTCGAACCCGGAGCAATGCTCGTCGATGGCCCTGACCGACCTGTGGATGGATGCCTGAAGTTCTTTCACGCCCCGCAGCCACTGCTCTTCGCGCTCTCGCTCAACGGGCTCCGGGATGACTATGGGAACCTCTAGCAGGCTACTAAAGAAGTCTGCATTACGGCAGTGGTTTGGGTGATGGCGGTTTGGGAGGGCTGTAACGATGCCCTGTCCTGAGTGTCGTGCGGGTTGAGCCAACAGTTCGACATAATCGGTCGGTTCATGAACTGGTCTCCAAACGAACCAGTCGCACCAAGTTGTACGCGCTGACCGTCACCAGGACCTCTTGGGCAATCTTCCACCGACCTACGAAGCGGGTTCGGGCCAGCCGGCCCACCGTCTTGCACCAGCCGAAGATTTCTTCGACCCGTTTGCGGAGGCGTTGGCTGACCCGGTAGCGCGCCGTGCGCATCCGCTGCCGTGCTCGGTGGCGGGCCCGCCCGGCCGCATCCCGGGCCACCAGGCGCCCCGGCGAATCGGCACGTGCGGTTCGATCCCGGTGCGCTCCAACTGCGCCAGAAACTTGCCGTCCTGGTAACCGCCATCCAGGCCCAGCGTTCGCGGATGCAGTCGCTGTCGACGTTTGGCGCGTCGCACCAACGCCCGCGCTTGCCGCCGCTCGGCGTGTCCGTCCGCGGCATCCACGGCGACGCCGACGCACAGACCGTGACGGTTCTCCATTAACACGTGCGCGCTGTGGCACAACTGCGCCTCCTTGCCCAGGCCCTTGCGCGCCAAGCGGGCTTGGGGATCGGTGGCACTCTGGTGGGTGTCGTTGGTGCGACGCTGCCCATGAAAGTTCACCGTCGGATTGCCCGGATCGTCGGGCGGTTCGCTGGACGCGGCGCCGTCCTTGGGCTGCACGCTCTTCAGGCTGGCCCACGAGCGTAGCAACGTGCCGTCCACCGTAAAGTGTTCGTCACTGACGTAGCCTTCCAGCATCGCTTGGCGCACCAGCGCATCGAAGAACGCCTGCACCAATCCATGCTCGGCAAAACGCTCACGGTTGACGCTGAACACTTCCGGCGTCCACGCGCGTTGCTCCAACGGCAAGTCCACGAACCACCGATACAGTTGGTTGAACTCGATATGCTCCATCAGGGCGATCTCACTACGGATCGAGTACAGCGCTTGCAGCAGCAGGGCTTTGAGCAATTGCTCCGGCGGAATGGAGGGCCGCCCCAGCGAACTATAGGCGCGGGTAAACTGCCGATTCATCTGGGCCAACAGTTCGTCACAGCGGCGCTTGATGGGCCGCAATGGATGGTTCGGGGGCACCCGCTGCTCCAACGAAACGACCACAAACAACGACTCTTGCCGATCAATCTGTCCACGCATGCGAAACCCTCCCTGTTCGCCACGTAGTATAACCGGCCCGTCAACCCGACTTCTTTAGTGCCTATCCCAGAACCTCGGCGCGGCGATAGGTGATGATCGCGCAAGCAAAGTGAAGTAGCCCCAAGTAATTGTCCGCTTTCTTCTCCCACCGAATCAGAATGCGGCGAAACCGATTCAGCCAACTGTGGGTCCGCTCGACCACCCAACGGCGCGCTTTGAATCGAGCGTTGCGTTTGAGCGCCTGGGCTTCCTCACCGCGACTGCGGATGTGAACCGTGTAGCCAAACTCCTGCGCCAGTTCCCGTACTTCGTCGTAATCGTATCCTTTGTCCAGACACAATCCTTGCGACTGGCCGCTCCCAACGCCTGGTCGCTCCACCGGAATGCTTTCCAGCGTTTCTCTCACCAGCTTGAAGTCGTTGCGGTTGGCCCCGTCAATGGCCAGTCCGATCGGCACGCCTTGACCCTCCGTCAACAAGCTGCGCTTCACCCCGTCCTTGGCTCGATCCGTGGGGTTGGGGCCGATTTTTTTCCCCGCCCAACGGAGCTTTGCTCATCGCTCCATCCATCGCCTGCCAGCGCCAGTCAATGCCTTTGAGTTCGTCGTATTCCGTCAACCCCTGTTCCCAAAGTTTCGCAAACACCCCGGCGCGCACCCATTGTTGAAAACGCCGATGGGCGGTGGAACTGCTGCAGATGCCCGTCGCGTTAAGCGCGTTCCACTGGCAACCAGTGCGCAACACGAACAGAATTCCGTTCATCGCGTGGCGGTCGGCGACCCGCGGTCGCCCGCCACGCCCCCGCGCGTGTCGCCGCGGCTTGGGCAGGAGTGGCTCGACCTTACTCCACAATTGGTCAGACACGAGCCAACGCTCGTGCGATCTGCTTTTCCCCATAGATGCCTCCTTGGCATCCCCATTATATCATTGCCAGAGGGGTTTTGGGATGGGTTCTTAGTACCCTGCTAGGTGCCGCGCGAATTCAAACAGTCTGAGAAGGCTAACCGTAGGACGAGGCCACTTCCCGGCTCTAAGTGCCCATGTGTCCAGATAGATTCGTTCGAATTTCACATGGACGAGTATCGCACCATGGTCGCGGTCTCGCAAGCGTGAGCAGGCGTCACAGGTCACTGTCGAACGTGCCGGCGAAGTGATCGCGGATAGTCTCTGCGGTGGTTGACATCTCGGTGATCCGTTCTTACTGTACAGGCATGAGTGGAGTCCAATTCGTTGTCGATAACCGAGGCCAGAAAACTGCGGTGGTCATTGACTTGAAGAAACATGCCGCCGTGTGGGAGGATTTTTACGACGTTTTGTTGGCGCGTCGGCGCGCGCATGAACCACGCGAGTCGTTGGCCGCGGTCAAGCGACGCCTGATCCGTTCGGGAAAACTCCGTGGCTGAGTACGCGGTCACCTTCAGTCGTTCCGCCCGCAAGGAATTGGAGAAATTACCGCCCCAATTGGTCGAACGGCTCTTTCCAAAGATTGAGTCGTTGGCGACCCACCCGAGACCTGCCGGATGTAAGAAACTCAAGGGTGGGCAGGATCTCTGGCGCATTCGCCTTGGCGATTACCGGGTGATCTACTTGCTGGACGATGGGCGTCGGGCCGTTAACATAGTTTCCGTTAGTCATCGAAAAGAAGCGTACCGAGACTAACTCCTCGCAACACGAGAAAAATGAGACATAAGATATCAGCATTTCTATTCTTAACAGCGCTCTTGCTCGCCGAAGGCGAAAGCCTGGCAAGCGGCCAACTCACAACCGACAAAGACATCCTGCGGGCGACGCTGAAGAACGGGTTGCGCGTGGTGATCGTGCGCGACCCGATCGCGCCGGTGGTGACGACGGTCGTGAATTACCGGGTCGGGTCGGACGAGGCGCCGGCGGGATTTCCCGGCATGGCGCACGGGCTGGAGCACATTATGTTTCGCGGGAATCCGGGGCTTTCCGCGGACCAACTCGCCCAGATTTCCGCCGCCATGGGCGGCAACTTCGACGCCGACACGCAGCAGACCATCACGCAGTACTTTTTCACGGTTCCCGCGGACGATCTGGAGCCGGCGCTGCACGTCGAATCCCTGCGCATGAGCGGCATCCTCGCCACCGACGAATTGTGGAACAAGGAACGCGGCGCGATCGAACAGGAAGTGGCTCAGGACCTCTCCAATCCCGAGTACGTGCTGTACACGAAGCTGCTGGACGCAATGTTCAAGGGTACGCCGTACGAACACGACGCGTTGGGCACGCGGCCATCCTTCGACAAGACGACGGGCGCGATGCTGAAGGATTTCTACACCCGCTGGTACGCGCCGAACAACGCGATCCTGATCATCGCCGGCGATGTGGACCCGCAATCGGCGTTGGCCACCGTGCAACGCCTGTTCGGGAACATTCCCGCCAAGAAGCTGCCACGTCGCCCCACGATCGAGTTGCAATCCGTGAAACCGGACAGCCTTCATATGACCAGCGACCTGGCGTATGGGCTCGCGGTCATCACGTTTCGCGCGCCCGGTTCCGACAGCCCCGATTACGCGGCGGCGCAGGTTCTTGGGGATGTGTTGGCCAGCCATCGCGCGGATCTCTACGCGCTGGTACCCGCCGGCAAGGCGCTCGCAACCGACTTTTCGCTGGATGCGCTGCCGCAGGCGGGCCTCGCCTATGGGATTGGCACGTTCCCGAAGGGAGGCGACGGCGCGGCGTTGATCAAGGAATTACAGAACGTGTTTCGGCAATATGTGAAGCATGGGGTCCCAGCAGATTTAGTAGAGGCTTCGAAGCGGCACCGGCTCGCTGACGAAGAGTTCGAGAGGAATTCCATTGAAGGACTGGCGATGACCTGGGCGGAAGCGCTGGCGCTGGAAGGTCGCCACTCGCCCGACGACAACATTGAAGCGATCAAGAAGGTGACGGTAGCTGACGTGAACCGCGTCGCCCGAAAATACCTGAACCTCGACCGCGCGATCACGGCGATCGTGACTCCTGAAGAATCGGGCAAGCCGGTGTCGTCAGCCAGTTACGGCGGACATGAATCGTTCGCGTCGAGTGAGAAGGGGAACGTGCCGTTGCCGGACTGGGCGGCGGCGCAATTGGCCCGTCTTCCCGTTCCCGCATCCACGTTGCATCCCGTGGTCACGACGCTCCCGAACGGCCTACAGCTCATTGTGCAGACGGAAACGATGAGCGGCACGGTCAGCCTTTCCGGCCGGATACGCAACAACCCGAATCTCGAAGCGGCGGCAGGGCTGGATGGCGTGGACCAGGTGCTCGACCAGCTGTTTGAATTTGGCAGCAAATCGTTGGACCGCGTGGCGTTTCAAAAAGCACTCGACGATATCGGCGCGACGGCTTCGGCGGGCACGGATTTCCAGGTGAACACCCTGACCAACTACTTCGACCGCGGCGTGCAACTTCTGGCGGACAACCTGTTGCATCCCGCCCTGCCGAAGGAAGCGTTCCAGACCGTGCGCCAACAGGTGTCGGACACGGTGGCCGGTGAACTGGAAAGCCCGGACTATCTCGCACACCGGGCCCTGGCGACGGCGTTGCTGCCGAAGGACGACCCGGCGTTGCGCCAGGCGACGACGTCCACGGTCAGCGCCCTGACGCTCGACAATGTGCGCGAGTATTATCAGCACGTGTTCCGTCCCGACCTGACGACGATCGTGGTCGTCGGCAACGTCACTCCCGAGCAGGCGAAATCGGTTATCGAGAAATGGTTTGGCAACTGGACGGCGACGGGACCAAAACCCAACGTGCTTCCGTACCCCGTCCCCACCAACGGGCCAGCGGTTACGGCGGTGCCGGACAAGAGCCGCGTGCAGGACCGGGTGACGCTGGCGGAGATGCTGGCGTTGAACCGCACGAATCCGGACTACTACGCGCTGCGGCTGGGCAACTTTGTTTTGGGGGGTGGATTCTACGCGACGCGGCTGTACCGCGACCTGCGCAAGGAGAACGGGCTGGTGTACGCCGTGGATTCGTCGTTTGACATTCAGGAGACGCGCGGGTTGTACAAAGTGGACTACGGCTGCGACCCGCCGAACGTTTCCAAGGCCCGCGCCATCATCGCGCGCGACCTGACGGACATGCAGACCAAGCCTGTGAGCGCCGATGAATTGCAGCAGGCCAAGGCGGAATGGCTCCGGGGAATTCCGCTGTCCGAATCCAGTTCGGGCGATATCGCCGGCAAGCTGCTGTTCTATGCAACGCACGACCTGCCGCTGGATGAAACCATGCGCGCCGCCAGGATTTGCCTCGCGTTAACCGCCGACGACGTGCAAGCCGCGTTCGCGAAATGGGTGCACCCGGAGAATCTCGTGCAGGCAAGCCTGGGGCCGGATCCGCAGTGACGCCGGAGGCATGGGCCGTGGTTGACTTTCGGGCAACTCGGTGTCATTGAAGTGCTGGCACCGGAGCGCACATGAGACGAATCCTTTTCCTCATCCTCATTACGTTGTTGCCGATCGGGCTGGCCCGCGGCGAGGACCTGTCGCAGTACAAGACTGCCGATGAATTGTGGAATCACCTGGAGACGCTGGAGAACACGCCCGCTGTTAATGACCGGGCGCAGTATATCCAGCAGTTGGGGAATTTGCGGGGGGCGTTGCTGGAGTTCGAGACCCGCTTTGGAAATGATCCGCGGCGATGGGACGCAAAGCTGTTGGGGGTGCAAGTCGAGTCCATGATCGCACAAGTTGAAGGCCGCCGTCCGGACAATGCCGCGCTGCTGCAAGTTGCCAAAGGCATTGTCAGTGCGACGGATGCCCCGTCATCGGCCAGGGCCGATGCGAGATTCCTCATCGACAAGGCGCATTTGGAAGCGCTGGCGCGGCCAGGCGGGACGGTGGATCCCGGAGAGCCTCGCGGCGGTGGAGGCCGACATTGGCCAGTTGGGCAAGGATTATTCGGGCGACCAGCGCGTCGCGGTCTTGCAGTTGGAGTTGGCGGTGTTCCTCGAACGGCACGAACCCAACGCAGCCGAATCAATGTTGCGCACCCTGGAAACCAGCCAGGACGTCCACGTCGCCGCTCTGGCGCAACAACAGTTGGCATCTTTCGAGTCGACCCGCCAACTCGGCAAAGCGCCTCTCGATCTCGAAGTTCAAGGCGGTGGACGGCACGGATGTTGACGTGGCGAAGCTTCGCGGGAAGGTGGTGTTGGTGGATTTCTGGGCCACGTGGTGCGGTCCGTGCCGGATGGAAATCCCCAACGTCGTCGCCACCTACAACCAGCTTCACAAGGACGGATTTGAAATCGTGGGCATCTCACTCGACCAGAGCAAGGACAAGCTGCTCGGGTACACCCAACAAGCCGGCATGACGTGGCCGCAGTATTTTGACGGCAAGGGTTGGGCCAATGACATCAGCAGCCGTTACGGAATCAACGCGATTCCTGCCGCGTGGCTGGTGGACAAGAAGGGGCTTGTGCGCACCACCCAGGCTCGCGGTGCGGACCTCGCCACGCAAGTCAAGGCGCTGCTGGCGGAGTAATGAGCGAAAACGCTCCCGGCCACGGAAACGGGCCTGCAAGTTTCTTGACAGACAAACGCCGCGAGAAATAGACTCGACCGCATGAAGACGACTTCACGTTCTCTATTCATTTCTGCCGTTGTCCTGCTCCTGACCAGCGCGGGAGCTCATGCTCATGTCATCCCCGGCGATGTCCATGGCTTTGGCAGCGGGTTTGCGCATCCGTTGTGCGGACTCGATCACATTCTCGGCGATGGTCGCGGTCGGTTTGTGGGCGGCGCAACTGGGCGGACGCGCGCGATGGTTGGTGCCCGCGAGTTTTGTCGGCGTGATGGCGCTGGGTGGAGCGCTGGCGATGGCCGGGCTTCGCGTGCCGTTCACCGAAGAGGGGATTATGCTTTCCCTGCTGGTATTTGGAATTCTGATTGCCGTGGCGGCGCGGTTCCCGTTGGCGGCGAGCATGGCGATTGTGGGTCTGTTTGCGTTCTTCCACGGGCACTCGCACGGCACGGAAATGCCCGCCAACGCCGTTGGCTACGCCTACGGCGCGGGTTTTGTGCTGGCGACAGTGATGCTGCACGCGACGGGCATCGCGATCGGCGTATCGGCGCAGCAGTTCGCGAAGCTGCCGGTGGTTCGCTGGGCAGGCGCGGCGATTGCCGTGGCGGGGGTTTGTCTTTGGGCGGTCTAGTGTGCTGTCCCTAACGCTTCGTTACAATGAATCGCTTCATTTTGACCAGATGGACATTGGAAAGGCATTTCAGTGACACCACACTAGCGCGGCGCTGATCAAAGCGGCGCGGTCACGCCGGTGGGGAATCGAGTCGATTTCGTCGGGAAGGTCGGCGCCTCTCGCGATTGGTGGCACGCTCAATGCGTCGATCTCGACCCAGAGGTCGCAGATTATCGTTGAATTCACAGACGGCGGGGATTACTGTGTTCCACATCAGCCGAAGGAGATGGCTATGAGAGACAGGCTTTGCGAGTGGACAGACTGTGGCCGACTGGCTGGCCGAGGTTGGGATGTGCATGGGAGACACTATTGCGGGCCTCATTATTTCCCCGGACTTGAGAAGGCCTTCCAGGAGGAATACACAAAATGGGACGGCGCGCGCGAGCCCTCCGACAAATTCAAGAACGTGTTCAGTCGTTACGTGGAGCGTCTCTATCCTCTGGGCGGCATGCCGGACAAACTGTCTCCGGGCAGGATTGAATCGCGAGCGGGAGCGTGGAAGAAAAGCCAGGTGGGGTTGGAGTTTTCCATCGAGCGTCACCTGACTGCCTACCGTTGGGGAGGTGTGGTGAAGACAGTCAATCAAGAGTGGCGCTTTGGTCTCCTCACAAAGGATTTGGTGCTTGTCCGTCAGCAGGACGCGATGCCACAGAAGTTGGGCCTAATCGCCACCGTTGCGAAATTGGCTACCCCTGCCAACAGCGGCATTAGTCAGTAATTGAAGCGGCCGGCGCCACGGCGTGCGTTACGTTACGACGCCGACTGCAGGATTGTCCCGTCGACGCCGATGCCACTGCCAGCATAACTCATCCCGGTCCGTGGCAGCCGCTTTCAACGGTCTGCGTCTATCCCTCACGGATTAGACGGCACAGCGACAGGCGGACTATAGACTTGCCCCGGAGGCGAGGTGGGTTGTTGTTGCCTGCCACTGGAGTTGGTACTCGTGGCGCAACCCACGCCCAGCAGCGGGGCCATCAGCAGAATCACCAGACAAGGCAGCAAACGTTTCATCGGAAAATCTCCTCTCAGGGTGAAGCGGTAACGGAAGAACTCTGGAAAGGCAAGAGAGAAAGACGGAATTCCTCGCCGGTGGTGCTCAGGGCATCCAACACATTTGTCCTGGTTCGCGTTTCTGGTTGCCTCGCGAGCGGGGCGATGTTATTTCTTGCCTGAAACAACCCATACGAGGAGACCACATCGATCATGCAGACGCTGTTGCGAGGCAAGGACTATATTGAAACGCCGGACTGGACTAAGGAAGAACTGGAGACCGTGCTGGACGTGGCGGGCGACCTGAAACAGCGCTTTGCGCTGGGCGAGCCGCACCGTCTGTTGCCGGACAAAACGTTGTTCATGATGTTTTTCGAGCAGAGCACGCGCACGCGCAACTCGACGGAAGCGGCGATGACGCAACTCGGGGGTCACGCGCACGATTTGACCCCGGACAAGATGCAGATTTCCCATGGCGAAACGTCCAAGGACACCGGCAAGGTGTTGTCGCGGTATGGTCACGGCATCGCGATCCGCAACTGTTTCTACGGCGTCGGCAACAAGTATCTGCGCGAGGTGGCGGAGTACGCCTCGATCCCGATTGTGAGCTTGCAGGACGACGTCGATCATCCGTTGCAGGCGATTGCGGACTTGATGACCATCCGCGAGAAATTCGGCACCAATCTGCGCGGGTTGAAGTTTCTGGTGTCCTGGACGTATGCGCCGGCGTATGCGCGGCCGCTGAGCGTGCCGCAGGGATTGATCTGGCTGCTGCCCCGATTCGGGGTCGATGTGACCCTGGCGCATCCGAAGGAATTCAATGTGATGCCGCGCGCGGTCGAAGCCGCGAAGAAGTTTGCCAAGGAGAACAAGACCAAGTTCGAGATCATCCACGACATGGACGACGGGTTTAAAAACGCGGTGGTGTGTTATCCGAAGTCGTGGGGGTGCCACCAGTACCTAGCGGACCAGGGTGTGCCCGAAGACAAGCGCAAAGAAGAGGGGATGAAGATCGTCAACAAGTACAAGAACTGGGTGGCCACCGAGAAGCGGATGAAGATGGCGAAGAAGGAAGCCGTCTACATGCACCCGTTGCCCGCCGATCGCGGCGCGGAAGTTGAGGACGCGGTCATCGACGGCCCGCAATCCGTCGTGTTCGACCAGGCCGAAAACCGCCTGCACACGGTGAAGGCGATCCTGTCACTGGTGATGGGCGGCCGACCCTGAACACGGCTTGGCCGCAAAAGAGGGATCATCGATTTTCTCGTGCGGCAATTTGGCGGCGAGGACGACGAGTGTTTCGATCGACGGCGGTTTGGGTGTGAAGTGTTTCCGTGAAGGCGGCAGCGGAATAAGACTGCTCGACGTTCACAAGAACTATTGCGATAGTACCGCCGTCGCATGGGAACGAAGAAGCATCACGACATCGGATTTATTGCCATTGCCATCCTGAAGCTGGTCAAGGGCCTGCTGTTGTTTTTGGTCGGGGTGGGCGCGCTGGCGCTGATCAACAGAGACGCGACGGTGGTGGCGAGACACTGGGCGCATGTGTTTCGGGTGGACATGCACAGCCGGTTCATCCAGCGATGGCTGGTGGCCGTCGGCTTGGTCAAGCAGCGCGACCTGAAACTGATCGTCACGACCACATTTGTGTACTCGGGGCTGCTGCTGACAGAGGGGATCGGGCTGCTGATGGAAAAAGTCTGGGCGGAGTACATGACCATATTCATCACCGCGTCGTTCATTCCGATTGAGGTGTACGAGTTGGTTCGGCACACGACCGTCCCCGGTGGTTGCATACTGGCGGTCAACGTTCTGGTAGTGGTCTATCTTGCGGTGCGGGTGTGCCAACGAGAGAAACCGGACGCCTGACAGGCTGATGCGCCATTGTTTTCGGGCTCGCCGCCGCAGGAACTTCCGCTTCTTTTGCGAACACACAATCCCTGGCGATAAGAAGAGGGGTGCGCAGGATGAATGCGTTTTCGGCAGCCTGACTGTGAGTCAGGGCATTATCGGCGACGAGCGCGGGACTTGGCGAGTGCAGCGGCTCCGAGCAAGGCTACGGCGACCAGCGAAATCGTGTTCGGTTCGGGGACTTGGGCCACCATTTCGCCCGCGATATCAAGACCGCTCTTGATGCTCGTGCCGTATTGGAAGGTGACATTCGAAAGCTCATTCGAGATCGTACTCGTCGTCAAGCCACTTAGGTTACTGGGCAGATCGAAAACGAAGACCACCGTGTTTTGGATGAGCCCCACGTTCTTGATGGCGCCCTCGGCATTGCTGGCGAGACCCTCCAGTGTCGTCGCGCCAAAGTTGACACCACTGAGCGGGCTGGTTTTCGGGATTTTCTCGCCGGGGAACAGGTCTTTCTTTTTGAACCACTTCAATTTCGTACTGGAGATTCCCTCGCCTGGGCCTTCACTGGACGTGTAGGCCAAACCGTTTGTGTACGCCCATTCTCCGCCGACATTGCCATCGAAGCCAGATGGGAGGCCATGACCAATGACGGAATCGCCGGGCATCGGCACAGTCGCCGAGACGGGTGTCAAGTGCGGGTCTCCTACGAGATCAAAAAAGACCCCTGTGAGGATATCGGCGGGACTTCTGGGGTCGTACGTGCCGGTATTCGAGAGAGTGACAACGAGATCGAGGTTCGACACGACGAAGGTCGCGGACGCCTTGAAAGCGACGGTCCCTTCCTTCTTGACAGTATCGGTCTGGGTGCCTGTGTAGGTCACAGCACGCGCGTTTGACGCAACGACAAATAGTGCGGCAGCGACGAAGACGCTCGCTAATTTATTCATACCTGTACCCTGAATACCCTTTATGGGGTGTTCCTACCCGAACACACCCAATACCTATACCTGTCATACTTTACCACGCAGTCCACAGGACTGCAAGCGATTTTCATTAAACCTGCAAGGCCCAATCTTGTCAACCGTCAGTTCTTGCGAACAGCGCCGAATTGGCCTGGCAGTGGTCATTTCGCATTCATGCATATTGCAGTCAACCCGTTGTGCATAAATCACTTGTATCACTTATCGCATTTCTCCAGCGCCGGCTCGTATCGAGCCGGAAACCAACGTAACGGCTTCTGGGCCAGTGAGAACCGGCTTCCGCGAAAGATTTATCAGACCAGTTCTTGGCAAACTTCCTATCAATGGATAATCTGTCGGCACTTTTGGAATCCAGCATATGAAAAAGCAAACCATCGTCATTGCCATCGGCGGAAACTCACTCATCAAGGACGAGGATCACCGCAGCGTGGCCGACCAGTACGCCGCGGTCGTCGAGACCGCGCGCCACATTGTCGACCTCGTCGCGCGCGGCTTTCGCGTCGTCATCACCCACGGCAACGGCCCGCAGGTCGGGTTCATCCTGTTGCGCAGCGAGCATTCGCGGGGACTGCTGCATGAGGTGCCCTTGGACTCGATTGGCGCGGACACGCAAGGCGCCATCGGCTACCAGATCCAGCAGGCCATGCAGAATGAGTTTCGCCGGCGCGGACTGAAGGAAACGGGCCGCTACCGTTGTCACGCAGGCGCTGGTGGACAAGAACGACCCGGCCTTTCAGAAACCGACCAAGCCGATTGGGCAGTTCTACAAGAAGGAACAGGCCGACGACCGTATCCGTGTCGAGAAATGGGCCATGGTCGAGGACGCCGGGCGCGGCTGGCGGCGCGTGGTGGCGTCGCCCAAACCGACGCGCATCATCGAAGCCGAAGCCATCAAACATTTGGTCGCCTCGGGCTGTGTCGTCATCGCCGCCGGCGGCGGAGGAATCCCCGTGGTGCAGGATGACCAGGGCAACCTCAGCGGCGCCGCCGCTGTGATCGACAAGGACCTGGCCTCCGCCGTGCTCGCCAAGGAAATCGCCGCGGATCTGCTGGTGATTTCCACCGCCGTCGAACAGGTCTGTCTGAATTTCGGCAAACCCGATCAGAAAGCGCTCGACCGCCTGAGCCTCGCGGACGCCAAACGCTACATGACCGAGGGCCACTTCAAACCCGGCTCGATGCTGCCCAAAATCCAGGCCTGCATCCAATTCATCGAGAACGGCGGCACCGAAGCCCTGATCACCTGTCCCGAAGCCCTCCCGCGAGCCCTCGACGGCAAGGCCGGCACACGCATCGCGGCATGAATCGGTGGACGCTCACGGCTGTGGCGGCGCGAAGGGGCCTGAGCGGCGTCAAACGAAGCCAACCAAGATTCGCCCCTAATATCGCCATAACTCCCTCTCCCACAACAACTGAAGTGCCAAAGTTTTGTCCATTATAATTGGCTTCGT
The DNA here is from genome assembly GCA_963713705.1 of uncultured Verrucomicrobiae bacterium. Lineage (GTDB taxonomy): Bacteria > Verrucomicrobiota > Verrucomicrobiia > Palsa-1439 > Palsa-1439 > Palsa-1439. The sequence goes on along the minus strand of CAVQMY010000007.1, from coordinate 151,305 downwards.
TTGGCAATTTTACATATTCTGGGGGGACCCCCCTCCAGCCGACTCCATATTGTAGGGCAGTCGGCCCGGCTGCCGTCGTTCCGTCTCCTCGCCCCTTGGGGGGAATCCGATCGGACGGAGCCAAAGCGGCACTAGCCGCTGAGACGCGCCACAGACTTGCTGGTGGCGCAAAAGCCGCTGGTTGTGCCGAGGCGGCAAAGGTTCAAGGTGAGGGGTTTATACCGTCTCGCTGATTCCCTTATTTCAAAGAACTCCAAACCGCCCCGACTATACACAATCACATGTCTACTGTCCAGTCCTTTCTCAATGGCGGATGCCCCAACCCCCAACCCCGCGCGCACCGATCTCCCCTGAATTGCAGGCCTTGTCCGCCGCAGGCGGGTTACCCGCCGTGGCGGGCTCGGCGAAGGCGGATGCCCAAGCCCAATCTCACCCCTCTTGAGCGAACTTGCAGACCTCGACCGACCTGACGCAATGGAGAGCCTCCGCTAAGGGTGTGGGCTGTCGCGGCTCGCAATTCCAGGTGGGGGTGGGGGACGTAGCCGAGAATAGTTGGCTTGCTTGTCTGGTCGCTCCTAACTATACTGACGGCAGTCATCCCGTTTGTGGAAGCGGTAAAGGAGAAGCCGCTATGAATGCCCTGTTGTGTTTCCGCGTAGGTGGTTCAGGGATGAAAACAACCCTTGCAGTCACCACCGCGTGGTTCGCCCTGAGTTGGGTGGTATTGGCCGACCCGTGTACTAATCGGGCGGATATTCTCTTCGTAGCCAACTACGGCAACAATACCATCGTCAAGATCAATTCATCGGGCACAATCACGGTTTTTGCCAGTTCGGGTATTGACGAGCCATCAGCAGCAGGCTTGGCCTTCGACAGTGCGGGCAACCTCTACGTATCCAACTATTCTTACGACAACAATGGCAACGGGACCATTGAGAAGTTCAACTCGTCGGGTGTAGGCACGCTCTTTGCCAACGTGTCGTCGTACCCTCAGGGGATAGCCTTCAACACTGCTGGCGTCCTCTTCGACTCCTTCGGCGGGGGTAATATCGGGATGATCCCCGGCGGGTACTTTTACGATGCGGGGCCGACGCCTATTGGCTTGGCTTTCGACAAGAATGGAAATCTGTACTTGGCTATACAAGTGCCAGAGTATGTCGGCGGCCCTGAGTCGGGCTTCATCGAGGAGGTCAACACGAACAGGGTAGGCTGGATCTTTCCCGGCTCGGGGCTGGTTTGGCCGGCTGGCTTGGCCTTCGACGAGAATGGAAATCTATACGTGGCTAACTCGGGCAACGGTACCATCGTGGAGTTCGACACGAACGGCGTAGGTACGGTCTTTGCCTCGGGGCTGAATAGTCCGCAGGGCTTGGCCTTCGACAGTGCGGGCAATTTGTACGTGGCTGACTCGGGCGACGGCACCATCGAGGAATTCGACACCAACGGCGTAGGCACGGTCTTTGCCTCGGGGTTGGACCAACCAGTGAGTATCGCCATACACGTTCCGAGGCTTACTATTACCGTACTCGGTGACAATCCACTCACCAACGAGTGCCATACGACCTTTCTGACCGGGTTCGGTAGCGTCGGAAGGCGAAACCGATTTGAGCAGCAATATCGTCGTAAGTGGGACGGTAAACGCCAGGGTGCCCGGTACGTACACCCTGACCTACACTGTCACGGACGCGTTTTGCAAAACTGGCACGGTGACACGCACAGTTATTGCGGTGGTGCCTACACCGCCGTCATCAGCTGCCCGGCCAACATTGTGGTGAACGCGGCTTCACCAAACGGTGCGTTTGTCGTTTGTGCCCACCGCGACCGATGCATGCCCCACGGTCAGCGTTACCAGCACCCCATCCAGCGGCAGCCTGTTTGCCATTGGTGACACGACCGTCACGTGCACCGTGGCCGATACGGTTGATAATACGAATTCGTGCACGTTCACTGTGCACGTCAAGGGTGCATCCGAACAACTGAGGGACTTGATATCAGTGGTCGAAGGGTTCGGACTTGCTCCCGGGGTTCAGAACAAGATTGTGCACAAACTTCAGGCAATCGCCCGTCTGGTCGATAAACAGCCGCTCGGCTCAGGCTTGCGGGCAGCTGCAGGCGTTGATGTGGCAGGCGGAACGCGAACTGGCCAACAACCGTCTTACGGAGTGGCAGACCATTCAAATCACTACCCCGGCGCAAATGATATTTACCGTGTTGGGTTGCGAATGATGGAGCGTTAGCCAGATCGCATCTTTGTCCTCCCCGGTTTTTGGCGATGCGGCGGGGTCGCGTCGAGTTACACGCTTTTGCTTTGGCCCACCGAGGGCAGTCTGCCCCTTTTGTTTATTTCGGCCACCGTAGCGGGTAGACGGGTCAGCGCTTTACAGTTTGGAAACCAGAAGGCAGGCGGCCTCCACTTTCGACATTCGGATCTCGAGTTTCGTGTCCTTCGCGTCTTCTCCGTGACCTTCGTGGTGAACACGCTTCCTCCCGTGCGACGAAATGTACTTTCACGATGTGCCCAGCGCGCTTATACTGACGTGGTGCAGGTCGCATCGCAACCACACGCGAGGTTGAGTTCACGCTCAACGGCAAGCCCGTGTCGGCCGAAGCGGACGACGAGCTGATGCTGCTGAATCTGCTTCGCGACAAGTTCGACATCGTTTCCCCCAAAAACGGCTGTCAACCCATGGGACAATGCGGCTGCTGCGCGGTGATGGTGGACGGCAAAGTCGTGCTGTCCTGCGTGGTCAAGGCCAAATCCGTCGCGGGCAAGACCGTGACCACGCTGGAAGGTCTGCCGTCCGCGGAGCGCGACCTGCTGGCGCGGGCGTTCGTGACGACCGGCGGACTGCAATGCGGGTTCTGCATACCCGGCATCGCCATGCGGGCCAAGTGGATGCTGGACCAGAATCCCGCCATGTCGCGCGACGAAATCAATCGCTGGCTCGGTCCGCACCTCTGCCGTTGCACCGGCTACACCAAGATTGTGGACGCCATCGAACTGGCGGGGAAGGTGCGTCGCGGCGGCAGATTCCCCGAACTCAACGAATCGGGACGGATCGGCACGTCGCTGATGATGTACGAGGGCGCGGACAAGGCGCTCGGTGACAAGAACTACATCGACGACCTGAAGGTGCCGGGGATGGCGCACGGCGCGTTCGTGTTCTCCGAGCACCCGCGCGCGAAAGTGTTGAAGATCGACACGAAAGCGGCGGAGCGGTTGCCCGGGGTCGTGAAGGTCATCACGGCGCGAGACGTGCCCGGCGAAAAATGCGTCGGACTGATTTACCGGGACTGGCCGGTGTTCATCGGCGAGGGCAACGAGACTCATTGCGTTGGCGACATACTGGCGATGGTGGCCGCGGACGATGAGCGTACCGCGCGCAAAGCGGCGAAACTCATCAAGGTCGAGTACGAAGTGCTCAAACCCGTGCTCACGCCCGAGGAGGCGATGGCGCCGGGCGTGCCGTTGGTGCATCCGCCGAAACCGAACAAGCTGTGCCAGGCGGGGATCAGCCGCGGCAATTTCGACGACGCCTGGAAACACGCCGCGCACACGGTCAACGTCAAGGTGCAAACCCAGCACGTCGAGCACGCGTTCCTCGAACCCGAATCGTGTCTGGCGATTCCATTGACGAATGGCGCGGCCCCGGCCCGGTTCGGCAATTTGTCGAAGGAGCAACAAGCGGCGGCGCTCACGGCCGTGGCGAGCGGAAAGCAGATCATCGTGTATTCGCAGGGGCAGGGCGTGTATGACGACCGCGATCAGATCGCCGATGTGCTCGGGTTGCCCCGCAACAAGGTGTACGTCGAACTGGTCAGCAACGGCGGCGCATTCGGCGGCAAGGAAGACCTCGCGGTGCAGCCGCATGTCGCGTTGATGGCGTGGCTGACCCAGCAGCCCTGCAAGGCGACGTTCAGCCGCGACGAAAGCACGCGGTTTCATCCGAAGCGCCATCCAATCAAATTTGAGTACTGGGTGGGTTGCGACCGGGACGGCCATCTGACGTGCGTGAAAGTGCGGGCGATCGGCGACAAGGGCGCGTACGCGTCGGTCGGCACGAAAGTGCTGGAACGGGCGGGCGGTCACGCATGCGGGCCGTACCGGGTGCCCGTCGTGGACATTCAATCGGTCGGCGCGTACACGAACAATCCGCCGTGCGGCGCGATGCGCGGATTCGGCGCGAACCAGGCGGCGTTCGGGATCGAGACGGTGATGGACATGCTCGCGGAGAAGGTCGGGATCGACGGCTGGGAGATTCGCTGGCGCAACGCGCTGGAGGTCGGCGACATGTTTTCCACGGGGCAGGTGCTGCGGGCGAGCGTCGGGTTGAAGAAGACGCTGTTGGCGGTGAAGGACGTTTATCGCAACGCCAAATTCGCGGGCATCGGGTGCGGCATCAAAAACGTCGGCATCGGCAACGGCAGCGAAGACGCGGGCCGAGCGATGATCACGGTCGAGCCCGACGGGACGGTGGTGGTGCGCACGGGGTTTACCGAGATGGGGCAGGGGTTGTTCACGGTGCAGATCCAGACGTTCTGCGAGGAGACGGGAATCAACCCGAAGCTCGTGCGGGTGGTCACGGACACGCGGTATGCGCTGGATTGCGCCCAGACGACGGGGTCGCGCGGGACGTTGCTCGGCTGTCAGGCGGTGCGCGCCGCGTGCGCCAAGTTCAAGCCCGACCTGGAAAAAGTCCGTGGCAACGGCGCGATTACCCGGGACGAATTGAAGAAGCTGGCGGGCCGGGAATGGTTTGGCGAGTTCGTTGTGAACGATACGCACGAGCTGGGCTACGCGGGGCCGAATGTGAAGACGCACATCACGTATGGATTCGCCACGCAAGTGGTCATACTGGACGACTCGGGCAAATTGAAGAAGGTCGTGGCGGCGCACGACGTGGGCCGGGTGATCAACCCGATTCTGTTGCAGGGCCAGATTGAAGGCTCGATCCACATGGGGCTCGGCTACGCCCTGACCGAGGAACTGCAACTCAAGGACGGCCGGATCGCCAGCAAGGATTTGCGGGCGCTCGGCATCCTCCGGGCCAAGGACATGCCGGAGGTCGAATGCATTTTCATCGAGGAGAATGAACCCGCCGGCCCGTACGGCGCGAAGGGTGTCGGCGAAATCGGTCTCATCCCGACGGCGCCGGCCGTCGCCGGCGCGCTCTACAAGTTCGACGGCATCCGCCGCACGAGACTGCCGATGAAAGATTCAGCAGCCGCGAAGGCGATCCTCGGCAAGAAGTAAGGGGCACGCTGCCCCCACCGGCGGTTCGAACAGTAATCCCCGACTGGGATCACCGCGCCAGCGTGTCGATTGGACGAATCAGTGCGGCTGGGTGGGGGCGGCGGGAGGAGCGTTCGTGTCGGTGGGGAAGGTGATGGCGGCATCGACTTCGTCTTCGACGGCTTTGATCTCCGCAGGGGTGGAGTCCACGAACGGCGGGAGGCTGCGCCAGTGGAGTCGGGGCATGGATTTGCTCAAGGTGTATTTGCTATTGGCCCAGAGTTCGAGCCAGCGTTTGCTGTGTTGGGCGTCGCCATCGACGGCGACATCGACCCAGCGCGCGCCCATGCTGGTGACGGCGACCTTGTTGTAATCGAAGTAATCGCCGGTGACGGAGTTGAGGCGTTCCTTGCGGACGCCCGCCCAGCGGCCGGCGTCGAAGTAGGCTTCGAACATGCCGCCGGCGATGAAGTGTTGGGCGTAATGTTTTTGGAGGGTGATGATGTCGTAGCCGTGGTCGACGGTGCCATCGGGCGCGGGATGGAGGACACCGAGTCCGCCAGCGTGGAAGAGGGGGAGGGGCTCGACGTCTTTGCAGGTCCACAGCCACAGGCCGCCCCAGATCGAACGCGCTTCATCCTGGATGTTGATGGCGGGGTTGGCCTGGGCGTTGGTCGAGCGCGGTGCGGCAGAGCGCGGCGAAGATGTCGTCGAAACTCCAGTTGCGCAACTGGAGATTTCTGGCCTGGATCGCGAACCTCTGGTCCTCAGCGGGAAAATGGGTCGGTGGAGAAAGCGTTGGCTGTTCCGCGGCTCGAATGCCGACGGGGCAGGAACCGAGGATGAGACCGAACACCAGGAATAGGCATGTCTTCGACACGTGCATTGGTCAACGCCTCTCGTGCGTTATCTGTTTAGCAATTCGTGCGCCTGCCAAGAGTTGCGACAAACGGTCCGCTGCCATTGACAGGGGCGTGGATTGACAGTAACCTTATAATAAGGAAAGGGCCAGAACGATGACTGACCGCCGAAAAGGTGAGTCGGATTTGTTACCCGACCCGAAGGTGTGTGTTACTCGGCTTCTGGTGACCCGTTGACCTGGTGGAGTGTTTGGTGGGTTCGCCGCAGGGTTGTCCGTATGCGCTGGCATTTGGAGACGCTTTCTTCTGCCAGCATCCCGATTGCCACCACTTCACAAGGTCTTCGTCTACGGACGAGTAACGGTCTGCGTGATGCCGTGTTGCGCAGGCAGCGACCCGCTGGCGCGGGCGCTCAGGAGAGAATTTTCCCCATGCGAAAGTTGGTGAACAAGCGAGCAAGAGCGCTGGTATCGGTCGGCCGATCGAGACGCACCGTCACGCGAACACCGGGTGAACCGAAGAACGCCTAGAAGCCCTGCGCCTGCAGGAAGCCTTCGAGCTGGCGCAGGCGCGTGGGGTGGCGCATTTTGCGCAGCGCCTTGGCTTCGATCTGGCGGATGCGTTCGCGGGTGACGTTGAACTGCTGGCCGACTTCTTCGAGCGTGCGCGAGTAGCCGTCGCCCAGGCCGAAGCGCAGTTCCAGCACTTTGCGCTCGCGCTCGGTCAGGCGTGGCCAGCACGTCGCTCAGTTTGTCCTTGAGCAGGCTGATAGCTGGTCATGTCGGACGGGTTTTCGGCGGCCTTGTCCTCGATGAAATCGCCGAAGCTGGCGTCGTCGCCGTCGCCGACGGGCGATTGCAGCGAAATCGGCTGCTGCGCCATCTTGAGGACGGCGCGGACGCGCTCGACCGGGCATCTGCATTTCGTCGGCGATTTCCTCCGGCGTCGGCTTCGCGGCCGAATTCCTGCATCAGACTGCTTCTGCACGCGCATCAGCTTGTTGATGATTTCGATCATGTGGACCGGGATGCGGATGGTGCGGGCCTGGTCGGCGATGGACGCGGGTGATGGCCTGGCGAATCCACCAGGTGGCGTAGGTGGAAAATTTGTAGCCGCGCCGATATTCGAATTTTTCCACGGCCTTCATCAGGCCCATGTTGCCTTCCTGGATCAGGTCGAGGAACGACAGGCCGCGGTTGGTGTATTTTTTGGCGATGGAAATGACGAGGCGCAGGTTGGCCTCGACCATTTCGGTCTTGGCCTGCACGGCCTTCTTCATCCACGACTTAAGCTCGTCGTGCGCCTTCATAAACCCCTCGGTATTCATCCGCGCGGTGATCTCCAGCTTCTTCAGCTTGCGCTCTTCATTGCGGAGATCGGCATCCAGGGCCGGGGACTTGCGCAATTTTTCCATGCGGTCGATCTGGAACAGCGTGTCGTCGAATTTCTCGCGCACTTCGTTGGCCTTCTCGACAAATTCCTCGAGCACCTTCTGCTTGAAATAGAATTTCTCGAACAGCCTTTGCAGGGCGGTATCGGACTTCTTGAATTCCCGGCGCAGCTTTTCGATCTCACGCTTGTTTAAGCCCGAACGCGTCGCTTTCTCGTACCGCGCATCGACCAGGGCATCGGATTTCTCGACCTGGGCGAGCAACCGCGGCAACACGCGCATGTATTGTTCGCGGCTGTCGATCTTCTTGTCAATGATCACGCGGTCGAAGCGCTCCTTGCCGTTCAGCAACCGCCTGCGCCAGGGCCATGTGCTCCTTGGCCGTAAACCCGAAATTGTTGATGATCTGCTTGACGTGGTTCTCGGCGGTCTCGATGCGCTTGGAGATCTCCACTTCCTGTTCGCGCGTCAGCAACGGGACCTGGCCCATCTGCTTGAGGTACATGCGGACGGGATCGTCGAGGATATCGAGACGGGAATCGACCTTCGCCATTTCCTTTTCCTCTTCGGCCTCGCGCTTGAAGCGGTCGACCTCCGAGGCGTCAATGATCTCGATGTCCATCCCGCGAAGCTGGATGATGATGCCCTCGAGCTCTTCCGGGACAGAATGTTTTCCGGCAGGATATCGTTGAGATCGCCGTAGGTCAGGTATCCCTGTTCCTTGGCGAGCTTGATCAACTCCTTGAGTTTCTCGTTCTTCTCTTCGCGGTCGAGCTTGGGTGGCTCGGGAACAGCAGTTTTCTTCCGATGATGATTGTCCTTCGCCATAGTGTGTCGCACCGCCGGGTAAGTTACTATTTTCCCCTCAAAAGCGCGTCAATATGCCGTAGTTTCGCGTCCAAGTCAACAAACTGTTTCTGAAGTGTGTCCATCTTGTCCGGGGCCAGTCCTTGCGCCTGTCGCTGCCTCCGGTTATCGTGTTTCTGCTTCTCCAACCAGCGTCGTTGCAACAGCATAAGACAGTTCGGCGCTTCCCTCTCCGGGTTCTTGATGGTCCGCCGGCTCAGCAGCAGTTCGGAGATGAGTTGCTCCGACTCGCCGCGTTCACCTTCGCGGAGCAGGGAGGTCGGACCAACCCATTGACCGACGCCATAGAGTTTCACGACCTGTTGAATCGTCTCGCCCGCCACGCTGTTGCTCAGCCACATCGCATCCAGTGTCCCGGCAACCAGCTCGACCACCTGCTGGTTGGCGAGCATCGCCTGCAACAGCATCTCCTCCTCGGGCAGGCCACGCGGCCGGCCAACGCCGATGTCCGCCTCGTCGCTCTCCGCATCGCCCTCCGACGCGTTGCGTCGGTCGCGACGGGTGCCCGTCAATTTCGCGATCTCCCGGCGGAGCGCATCCTCGCTGATATCGAGCCGCTTCGCGGTGTGCTGCGCATACGTGGCCAACAGAATCGGCGCGGGAATCCGCGCGAGCCACTCGGCCATTTGCCGTCCGATCTGCAATTTTCCCCGTTCCGAGCGCGGGTCGTGTTGCCGGCACAGCCGATCCAGCAGGTAGGCGAAAAAACTGGGGGCGTTGGCGATCAGCTCTTTCAGTTTCTCCGCGCCAAACGCTTTCACGAAACTGTCGGGGTCATGACCTTGCGGCAACACGGCGACGCGGATCACCATGCCGGCTTCCCATAACGGCTCGGCGCTGCGCACAATGGCGTTCTGGCCCGCCGCATCGGCATCGAACATCAGCACGACTTCCTCGGCGTAGCGCTTCAAAATGCGCGCGTGCTGCTCGGTCAGCGCCGTGCCCTGTGGCGCGACCACGTTTTCGATGCCGGCTTCGTGGCAGGAGATCGTATCGATCTGTCCCTCGCACACAATGGCGTAGGTCTCCTCGATGATTGTCCGCTTGGCCTTGTCGAGCGCGAACAGGATCCGGCCCTTCTGGAAAATCGGCGTCTCGGGGGAATTGACGTATTTGGGCTGGTCTTTCTCATCGGTGAGGATGCGGCCGCTGAACCCGACAGTGCGCCCCTGCTCGTCGCAGATCGAGAACATCAGGCGGCCACGGAACCGGTCATAAAACCCATCACCGCTTTCGCGGCGTAACGCGAGTCCCGCCGTCTCCAGCAGCTCGGCGGAAAACTTCTTGCCGGCGGCGTATTGAATCAACCCGTCCCACGCGTCGGGCGAGTAGCCGAGCCGCCATTTCTTTGCGACCTCGGAGGTGATTTGGCGCTTTTTCAGGTATTCGCGCGCCACGGTCGCGCTCCGTTCCTTCATCAGGTTGTGATGAAAGAAATTCGCGGCGAGATCGTGGAGTTTCAGGAGTGATTCTTTCTGGTCGCGCCCGGGTTCGCCCGCGCGCTCTTCGTACTCCAGTTTGATGCCGGCACGCTCGGCGAGCCGGCGGACAGCGGCGACGAAATCGAGGTTCTCGTATTTCATCACGAAGGTGAACACGTCGCCGCCCGCGCCGCAACCAAAGCAATGCCAGATTTGCTTCTGGGGATTGACGTTGAAGCTCGGCGTCTTTTCCTTGTGGAACGGGCACAGCGCGCGGAAGTTTGCCCCGGCGCGTTTCAACGGGAAATACGAGCCGATCACCTCGACAACGTCGTTGTTTTGGCGAATCTGCTCCAGGACGGGTTCGGGAATGATGCCGGGCACGGGTTGGTCGGAAAAGGGTTCGTGATTGATTTGTGTTCGCGTCGCCGGCAAAACAGCCGACTAAAATCTCACAACAGACTGTGATTCGCCTCGCAATTGGCTTCCTCCATGAGCCGCGCGCGCATTATAACGCAGGGGCTCGCAAACTTCCACGTCAATTCGTTTGCGGCTGCAGATGCAGGATGTAATTCTCAAAATCGGCCTGCCAATGGTCGATGTCCGCCCCGAATCGACGCTGGAAACTGCGAATATCGTCCTGGCCATACTTGAGGTCCTGCATGTACCGGCGGAAATCGCTCTGTCCGAACCGTTCGGCGTGGGAGTTCACCAAATAATAGACCAGCGCCCAACTCATCGGGTAGGCAACGTTCGCGTTGGCGTAGAACGTGGCGCGATCCCACTGGATCAACTGCGACAGCGGGGGCGCCTGCTTGTTGAGGATCAGCGCCTGCGCGTAGAGCAGCTTGCTGCGGCTGACCTGGCCGACGTGGAACTCCGAGCCGATGATGAACGCGGTTTCAAAATACTGCGCCATGCCTTCATTCAGCCAGATCGGGATCTGCTGGCCCTGCTCGTAACCGATGAACTGGTGGAAACCCTCATGCGCCAACACCCGCCACAGGTTCTGGCTCTCAAACGTGACGAGTTCGTAGAACTGGTTGCCCGCTTCATCGGTCTTGAGTTGACAGTAGCCCGCCAGCCCGGCATGGGTCAGCGAGACCGCACCGCCGGCATACTTGCGGAAGTCATCAGTATTATTGAACACGATGACACGCGCGCCGTCTTTGATGCTCCAGTTATTGAAGAACTTCTCATACTGGCTGAGGATCGCATTCATGAACATGTTGACTTCCAGGCCCAGTTGGCGGCCGCCCTGGCTGAATACCTGGTAGCGCCCCTGTGTCACGTTCGGGAAATCAGCAATGGACGGGGCGCCGCTGTCCTGCGCGAGAAGCACAGTCGCCATTGTCACCGCCAGAATTGCCAGCAGAGTCCTGACCTTCACGCTCGCACGTTAGCGCAAGACCGAACAGAAATCCAGTAAAGACCTGAATGGTAGGACGCGTCGGGACTGCTACGGATACTTGTCCTTGTTCTGCTCCCACCATTGTTGCCAGACTTTCACATCATCGCTCGGCGGTGGATTGCCGATCCTCATCGGATACTTTCTCCGGGTTTCAACAGCCACGCTTGTGGCGCGTGTTCGAACCCAACATGTGGATAATACGTCTCGGCGGCGGGAGCCGCCAGCAGCAGAATACTCGTTTTCGGGCCGCTATGCTTCTGGGTCAAGCGCATCAATTCTTTCCCGATCCCCCTCCGTTGGTGAGACTCGCGGACAACCAAGTCCGCCAAATAGGTGAAGAAATTGAAATCCGTCATGCATCGCGAAATGCCCACCAGTAGATCGCCTTCCCATGCCGAGATGACCAGATTGGCGTTTTTTAACATGGCACCGAACCTCTCCCGGTCATCGATGGGGCGTCGGACTCCCAGCGTGGAAGCCCTGTAGAGGTCAATGACCTGATCCAGCTCCAAATCATTGCCCGTTTGATAGCGAATCATAGGTCCTCAGTTGACACCCGGCGTGCGTCGGTGGTTGCAGAATCAATCTTCGCCAAGACTGTGCCGTTTGGTCCACTAGATGACAAGGCAGAAACCGTTCTTACCAGCCGCTCCAGGGTTTCATGGACTCGGGTTCTATTCGGCGTTTTCCGTTGCCCATGCGCCGGCGAAAGGCTATGTTCCCAGCGGCTATGGACTCCCAGAGCGACCACATCAAACCGCGGCTCGAAAAACGCGAGAAGCTGATCGACAAAGGCATCGACCCCTACGGTGGTCGATTTGACGTCAGCGAATCGATTGCGACCGCGCGCGCGAACCCGACACCCGACCGTGAGGTGCGCCTGGCGGGGCGCGTCCTCAGCCATCGCGACATGGGCAAGAGTCTGTTTGCGGACATCAAGGATTCTACTGGGAAAATCCAGATTTACATCAAGAAGCAAGACGTTGGCGAAGAGGCGTTCGACCTGTTCAAGAATTTCATCGATCCTGGCGACATCATTGGCGTGGACGGCAAGCTGTTCACGACCCACGCCGGGGAGTTGACCGTGAAAGTGGAGACCGTCACGCTGCTGAGCAAGACGATCCAGCCGCTGCCGAAGGAATGGTACGGCCTCAAGGACATTGAGACGCGGTTGCGCCAGCGGTATCTCGATTTGATTCTCAACGATAACGTCCGCGAGACGTTTGTGATACGGAGCCGCATCGTGGCGGAGATCCGCAAGTTTCTCGATGCGCGCGGGTTCATGGAAGTCGAGACGCCGATGATGCAGCCCATTGCGGGCGGGGCGGCGGCCAAGCCGTTCCAGACGCACCACGAGGCGTTGAACATCGATCTGTTTCTGCGCGTGGCGCCCGAACTGTATCTCAAACGGCTGCTCGTCGGCGGGTTCGAGCGCGTGTATGAGATCAACCGCAATTTCCGCAATGAAGGCATCTCGCGCCGTCACAATCCCGAGTTCACGATGCTCGAAGTCTACCAGGCGTACGGCGACTACGAGACGATGATGGATCTGGCGCAAGGGTTGGTCGTGTCGGTCGCGGAAAGCGTCGTCGACTCGCTGCTGATCAAACGCCACGACGGCCAGGAGATCGACCTCACGCCGCCGTGGCGGCGGGTGACGTATCGCGAGTTGATCGAGGAGCGCGTCAGCAAAGACTGGTTTACACTCACGCCGGACGAACGTCGGGCCCAAGCCATTAGCATGGGGGTTGAATCCACGGCGGAAACTCCGGACTATGAAGTGACCAACGCGATTTTCGAGAAGGTGATCGAACCGACGTTGATGAACCCGACGTTTGTGACGCACCTGCCCGCGGAACTGGTCGTGCTGGCGAAGCCCAACAAGCAGGACCCGAGCATCGTCGACGTGTTCGAGTTGGTGATCAACGGGCAGGAGATCGCCCCGGCGTATTCCGAGTTGAACGACCCGGTCCTGCAACGCGTCCGATTGTTGATGCAGGCCAAAGGGCACGACGAGAAACTCGACGAGGATTTTCTGCTGGCGCTGGAACACGGCATGCCGCCCGCCGGCGGAATGGGCATGGGCATCGACCGCCTCGTCATGATGCTCACCGGCGCGGAGAGCATCCGCGATGTCATCCTGTTCCCGTTGCTGCGGCCGAACCCGTAGCGGGTTGTTTCTTTCATGACGCGTCTGCCTTTTGAATTGTTCCTTGGCCTTCGCTATCTCAAGCCCAAGCGCACCTTTGTGTCCGTCATCACGCTGATCTCACTGTCCGGCGTGACGATTGGCGTGTGGGTGCTCATTGTGGTGATCGCGGTCATGAGCGGATTCGACCGCGAGCTGCGCGAGAAGCTCATGGGCATGCACGCGCACGTGACGGTGATGGGCGGGGTGATCGAGCACAGCGACCAGTTGTTGAAGACGGTACTGGGCACGCCGCGGGTGAAGGCCGCGACGCCGTTCGCCATGGGATTGGTGCTGATCGAGTTCGAGCATCGCGCGGCGACGCCTTATCTCAAGGGCATCGACCCGAAACGCGAGGTGACCGTCAGCCAACTCGGCTCGTATATCAAGGAAGGCAGCCTCGACCTCGACGGGGACAAGGTGGTCATTGGTCGGGAACTCGCATCGCAATACGGCATTTTTCTCGGCGACAAGATCACGGTCTACTCGCCCCGCTACATCGAGAAGAAGGGCCAGGAAGTTGATTTGCCAATGGAGTTGACGGTCACGGGCATTTTCGAATCGGGAATGTACGAGTACGATGTCGGCCTCATTCTCACGTCGTTGGCGACGGCGCAGGAACTCTACAACCTCGGCAATGCCGTCCAGGGGATTGAAATTACGACCGATGACCCGATCGATGGGGCGCGCGACGTGGCCAATGCGTTAAACCAAAGCCTGCCAGCTCCGTTGCGGGCGCAGACATGGGCGCAAATGAACCAGCGGTTGCTCGGCGCGATCCAGGTGGAAAAGTCGGTCATGTTTTTCATCCTGACGTTCATCATCATCGTCGCGGCCTTCGGCATCATGAGCACGTTGATCACGGTCACGGTGCAAAAGACGCGCGAGATCGGCGTGATGAAGGCGCTGGGCGCCGCCTCGGGAAAGATCCTGCGCATTTTCCTGCTGCAAGGGTTCATTGTCGGCGTGTTTGGCGTGGCCATCGGGATTGGACTGGGCCTGCTGACCGTCCGCAACATCAACCCGATCAATCATTTTCTGTCGCACGTCGTCGGCATCGAATTGTTCCCCCGCGACATCTACAATTTTGCCAGCATCCCGGCGTTTCTGACGGTCCAGGATCTTCTGACCATTGGCGTCTCGGCGCTGGTGATTTGCACGCTGGCCGGCTTGTTGCCGGCCGTGCGCGCCGCCCGCCTCGAACCTGTGGAGGCGCTGCGGTATGAGTGAGGCCGGCCGGGACATTTTGGTTGCGCGCGGCGTGCGCAAATTCTACACTTTGGGTTCGCAGAAGCTTGAGGTATTGCGGGGAATTGACGTGCGGGTGCGCCGCGGTGAAGCGCTCGTGATCGTCGGCGCATCCGGCGCGGGAAAGAGCACGTTGTTGCATTTGCTCGGCGGATTGGATGCGCCATCGGCAGGCGACGTGAGCCTGGATGGCGCATCGCTTTTTGCGATGTCGCGGGCGGCCCGGACGAAGCTGCGCAACGAGCAAATCGGGTTCGTGTTCCAGTCGTACAATTTGTTGCCGGAACTCGACGCGCTGGAGAACGTGTGCCTGCCGGCATTGATGCAGCCGCGCGCGCGCGATGGCGTGGCCGAACGGGGCCGGGAATTGCTGACGGCCGTCGGGCTCGGGGAACGGCTGGAGCATCGGCCGGCGGAGTTGAGCGGTGGCGAACAACAGCGCGTGGCCGTGGCGCGGGCGCTGATGAATCGGCCGACGTTGTTGTTGGCGGATGAACCGACCGGCAACCTGGATTCGAAGACCGGCGAGGCGATCCTCGATTTGCTCTGGCGGTTACGCGAGGAGTCGGGAACGACACTGGTGATGGTGACGCACGACCAGCACGTCGCCACGCGCGGGGAACGGGTGTTGGAGATTGCGGATGGCCGGATTATGGAGTAAGTAGAAACAGGAGTGAGAGAGCGATTGTGAAGATCTATTTGGATGGCAAATACGTCTCGGAAGACGAGGCGAAAGTATCCGTTTTCGACCACGGTCTGTTGTATGGCGACGGTGTGTTCGAGGGCATCCGCCTGTACGGTGGACGCATCTTCCGTCTCGAGCAACACCTGGATCGTCTGTTCAACTCCGCCAAGGCGATCATGCTGCCGGTTCCCTTGACGAAGGAGCAGTTGGTCGACGCGTGTTGCGAGGCGTGCCGCCAAAACAAGCTGAAGGACGGCTATATCCGGCTCGTTGTCACGCGCGGGGTCGGCTCCCTCGGGCTCAACCCGTTTCGGTGCAAAAACCCGTCGGTGTTCATCATCGCGGACACGATCGAGCTGTATCCCGAGGAGGTGTACCGCAAGGGGCTGAAGCTGATTACGGCGAGCACGCAGCGGACAAATCCCGCCGCGGTAAGTCCGTCGATCAAGTCGTTGAACTATTTGAACAACATCCTGGCGAAGATCGAGGCGGTGAACGCCGGGACGGTGGAAGCGATCATGCTCAACAGCCAGGGACACGTCGCCGAATGCACGGGCGACAATATATTCCTGGTGCGGCGCGGCAACCTGGAGACACCGCCAGTCAGCGCGGGGGCGTTGATTGGCATCACGCGCCAGGTGGTGTTCGAATTGGCGGCCAAACGCGGCATCGGCGTCAGCGAGCCGAACCTGACACGGTACGATTTGATCGACGGCGGACGAAGTGTTTCTCACAGGAACCGCCGCGGAGATCGTGCCGGTGGCGAGCATTGATGGGCGGATCATCGGTTCCGGGCATCCGGGGCCGCTCACCTTGAAATTGACGGAAGATTTCCGTAAGTTGACCCGCACCGACGGGGTATCGATCGGGACGAAATAGACCATGCTCTGCGACATTTGCAAGAAGGCCGAGGCGACAGTCCATCTGACCCAGATTGTGGACGGGAAGATGTTGAAGGTGGACTTGTGCGAGTCCTGCGCCAAGGAGAAGGGCGTGCAGGAAGCGGCCGGATTTTCACTGGCGAACTTGCTGGTCGAGCTGGGCGCGGGGGAGGAATCGAGGGTCGAAGCGCCGGGGGCGCAATGCCCGGTATGCGGGTTCACGCAGGCGGACTTCAAAAAGACCGGGCGGCTCGGGTGTAGCGCGTGTTGGGAAACCTTCGAGCCGGCCCTGGCATCGTTGTTGAAAGCGATGCACAAGGGGGACCATCACGTCGGCAAGGTGCCGGCGAAGGCCGAGCACACGCTGGCCCTGAACGGCAAGATGCAGGAATTGGCGGAGCAGTTGGAGAAGGCGGTACGTGAAGAGAAGTACGAGGATGCGGCACAGATTCGCGACCAGATACGCGAGATGGAAGCGAAGTGGAAGAAGACGGTCGGCGCGGCGCGGGCCACCGAGTAATGGAACCATGAAGATCGATGATTTGCTGAAGAGTCCGAGCGAGTGGGTCAAGGCGGACGGACCCAACAGCAAGATTGTCATGTCGTCGCGGGTCCGGCTGGCGCGCAACATCCGCGATCATCCGTTCCCGGGTTGGGCCAAGAAGGTCGAGCGCCAGAAGCTGCTCGACGTGATCCGGCCCGTGGTCGAGGCGTTGCCGGAGATGGCTGAACACTTTGGGGATTCGATGGACAACATCAGCGCGATCCACAAGCAGGTGCTGGTGGAGCGCCATCTGATCAGCCGGGAACACGCGGCCAAGAACGTGGGCAGCGGCGTGGTCATCAATGATCGCGAGACGATCAGTGTCATGATCAACGAGGAAGACCACCTGCGCATGCAGGCGATCAAGTCGGGACTGCAGCTCAAGAGCATCTTCAAGGTCATTGACCGGGTCGACACCGAGTTGGAAGAGCACTTGGATTTTGCGTTTTCGCCCAAGCTCGGCTATCTCACGGCGTGCCCGACCAACGTGGGGACCGGCATGCGCGGGTCGGCGATGTTGCATCTGCCGGGGTTGGTGCTGAGCGACCAGATCAACCAGATCATCCAGTCGGTGAACAAGCTGGGCCTGGCCGTGCGCGGCCTGTACGGGGAAGGGACCGAGGCGCTGGGGAACGTCTTCCAGGTGTCCAACCAGACGACCCTGGGCGAAAAGGAGATGGACGTCGTCGAGCGTCTCAACAAGGTTGTCCTGCAGATCATTGAGCACGAAGAGAACGCGCGCATCACGCTCCTTGAAAAGAAGCCCAAGTTGGTTTATGATCAGATTGGGCGGGCGTATGGCATTCTGACCAATGCACATACAATCAGTTCGAAAGAGACAATGAATCTGCTTAGTTTGGTGCGTATGGGGGTGGATTTGGAGATATTTCCGACTACGGCGCGAGTGGCAGTGGACGAATTGTTCATTCTCTCCCAGCCCGCCCACGTGCAACGGGCGGCGGCCCGGAAGTTAACCGCCGAGGAACGCGACATTTTGCGGGCGGACTTGGTTCGCACGCAGTTGGCGACGATTTCGAAACCGGACTTGAGCCAGCGTCCCCGGGGCGACGGCGGACAAGCCGAACCAGAATGAGAGGACGGTGATGGAAATGAACAATTTCACGCCGCGCGCGCAACAGGTGCTCGCGCTGGCGCGCAAAGAAGCCGACCGGTTCAACCACAACTTCGTCGGCACCGAACATCTGCTGCTCGGCCTGATCAAGCTGGGCCAGGGCGTCGCCGTCAACGTCCTGCAGAAACTGGGCCTCGACCTCGAGACCGTCCGCATGGAAGTGGAGAAGCAGGTCGGCACCGGCCCGGATCAGAAGATGATCGGCAACATTCCCTACACGCCGCGCGTGAAGAAAGTCCTCGCGCTGGCGCAGCAAGGAAGCCAAGACATCTCAACCACACTTACGTCGGCACCGAACACATCCTGCTCGGCCTGCTGCGCGAAGGCGACGGCGTGGCGGCGCGCGTTCTGAAGAATCTCGACGTGGACATCGAGCAGACGCCGCCAGGAAATTTTGAAGGAACTGGACCCCAATTTCGCCGCCGAGGACGAGCAGGCCGCGGCCGAGCCAGAACCGGCGAAGACCGCCGCCGAGAAAAAAGGCGAAGTCAAAACGCCCGCGCTCAAGGCTTTTGGCCGCGACCTGACGGAAATCGCGCGCAAGGGCGACATGGACCCGGTCATCGGCCGCAAGAACGAAATCGAGCGCGTCATCCAGATTCTTTGCCGCCGCACCAAGAACAATCCCGTGCTGCTCGGCGAAGCGGGCGTGGGCAAGACCGCCATCGTCGAAGGGTCTGGCCCAGGAAATCGCCAAGGGCAACGTGCCGGAAATTTTGCGCGACAAAGCGCGTCATCACGCTCGACCTGGCGCTGATGGTCGCCGGCACGAAATATCGCGGCCAGTTTGAGGAGCGCATCAAGGCCGTGATGGACGAAATCCGCCGCGCCGAAGAACGTCATTCTGTTCATTGACGAATTGCACACCATCGTCGGCGCCGGTTCGGCCGAAGGCACGATGGACGCCAGCAACATCATCAAGCCCGCGCTGTCGCCGCGGCGAAATGCAATGCGTCGGCGCGACCACGCTCAACGAATATCGCAAATACATCGAGAAGGACGCCGCGCTGGAACGCCGGTTCCAGTCGGTCAAAGTCGAGGCGCCCTCGATCGAGGAGGCCATCGAGATTTTGAAGGGCCTGCGCCACAAATACGAGGAGCATCACAAGGCCGAGTTCACCGACAAGGCCGTCGAGGCCGCCGTCAAGCTTTCCGACCGTTACATCACCGACCGGTTTTTGCCGGACAAGGCCATTGACGTGATGGACGAGGCCGGTTCGCGCGCGCGCATCAGCACGATGACCCGCCCGCCGGAAGTCAAGGAATTCGGAAGCCGAGATCGAGGAGATCAAGGGCAAGAAGGAAGCGGCGATCAAGGACCAGGATTTTGAAGGCGCGGCCGCGCATGCGCGACAAGGAAAAGCAGGCCAAGGAAAAGTCTGGAACCGCTGCTGGCGCGACTGGCGCGCCAGGCGCGCGAGGAAAAGCGCGATCGTCGTGGACGAAGAGGACATTTTGCACGTCGTCTCCAAGTGGACGGGCATTCCGCTCAAGCGCATGGAGCAGGACGAGATGCCAGCGGCTGCTGGCGGTGGAAGACGAGATGGCGCAAGACGGTCATCGGCCAGCACGAAGCCGTGTCCGCCATCTGCAAGGCGTTGCGCCGTTCGCGCGCCGATCTGAAGGACCCGCGCCGGCCCGATCGGCACGTTCGCTGTTGCTCGGCCCGACCGGCGTGGGCAAGACGCTTGCTGGCCAAGACGCTGGCCGAATTCAGATGTTTGGCGACCCAAGATGCGCTCATCCAGCTCGACATGAGCGAATACATGGAGAAATTCAATGTCTCGCGGCTGGTCGGTTCGCCGCCCGGCTATGTCGGCTACGAGGAAGGCGGCCAGCTTACCGAGCAAGTGCGCCGCCATCCGTATTCCGTGGTGCTGTTCGACGAAATCGAAAAGGCGCATCCGGACGTCTGGAACATGCTGTTGCAGATTCTCGAAGAGGGCAACTGACCGATTCGCTCGGTCGCAAGGTGGACTTCCGCAACAGCGTGGTCATCATGACCTCGAACGTTGGCGCCGAGATGATCCGCAAGGCGGGTGAACTCGGTTTCGCGCCGGCGAAGGAAGAGCACACGTACGACGACATGAAGAACAAGCTCCTGGAAGAAGCCAAGCGCGTGTTCAAGCCCGAGTTTATGAACCGCCTCGACGACCTGATTGTGTTCCACAACCTGACCAAGGCGGACATGGGCCAGATCGTCCATCTCGAGGTCGAGAAGGTCAAGACCCGCCTCAAGTACAAGGATGTGGAAATCGCCCTGACATCGGCGGCGACCGATTTCCTGATCGAGAAAGGCTACGATCCGCAGTTCGGCGCGCGTCCGTTGCGTCGGGCGGTGGAAAAGTACCTGCAGGATCCTCTGGCCGAGGAAATCCTGCGGGGGAACTTCAAGCCCAACGAGACCATCGACGTCACGGTCGGCGACGACAAGGAAAAACTGGCATTCAACCAACTAGCCGCCAGCGCAAGCTGAGCGGAGTAGTCGTTTCACCCCCGGCCGCCCCGAAGAGATTCGGGGCGGCCTCTTTTTTGTGACGTAAAGCTGGTCCGCATGCCCCTGGTTGAGGTCGCCATTCGGTCCGTGACATTGGAAAAGGGAGTGGGACATTCGTCGGCTATACAAAGGCGGGACGGGTAAAGTCTGGTCGGTTCATCTCTTGTTGCTGTCCGTGTCGATTTTCCCACCCGAGAATTTTTCGAGGGCCTGCAGCCACGCGATCGCCTCTGCGCCGAACTGCGCGGACCGTTTGTAGTCGTGCTTGTTGATAAACACCCGCAATTGATCCGCCAGGGCCAGCAAGGTCGCGGCCTCGTGAGCGCGGACGATCTCGTCGATCGCCTGGTCATGAATCATAGTCGCAACTTTCTGAAAGTGAGGCAGGCAAAAGCCTTCGGAGGTGAGAAATCTCTCACGGAAATCGGGTTCACTCATGCGCAGGCAAAACTCGGCGATAGAGCGATCTTCTGCATCCACAGCCGCGCGACAGATGGGACAGGGCTTCGCCGCCTCCAGAGACAAGGCGCGCGCGATGCGACCGGCGGCTTCACGACAGAGCGCCTCGTAAAGCAGGGCGATACCGAAGGCATCGCTCATGTGCGTGGCCAGTTCGGCGTGCGCGGGACAAAATCCGAGCGAAGCCGACATGGCGTCGCGCGTTCCGGGATCGTTGACGTTTTCGTACAGCAACGCAACCAGTGCATCGTGCTCCGCCCGGGCAACGAGCCGGCACAGTGCGCAGCCCTTCTCCGCCAGTGCGTCCATAAGGTTGAAAAAGGTGGTGTGGCGTTCGGGAGGGCGGCGTTTCATAGCGGGCGCAATTCCTTGATACGCCGGTCGAGGTTGAGCAGTTGGGTGGACAGGTGCTTTCCGAAAACGTATCGGCCGCTGGCGGCCTGCTGGCATAGTTCCATCAGGACGTGGAGATTGTGACCCGCGATTCGCAGCACGTCGGCCTCGAACCGCTGCGGGTCGGGCGCACGCAATTTGAGTTCCTTCATCCGAGCGCGCAGCAGTTGACGTGTCCCTTCCCGGGAAAGCGGCGCGAGTTCGATCTGGTCGAAGTCCCAAAGGATCATCCGCAGATGTCCCATCTCCGACCACGCCATGCTGCGCGTGACGACGATCATCGAGTGCGATTGGCGGACTTTTTCCAGAAATGACAACAGCTTGGGGCCAACCCAACCAACATGATCGAACACGAAGCAGCAATTCTTTCCGGCGGTCGCTTTAAGAATCGCGTGTTTGCGGACGATGTTGTCGGCTTCCGTCACGGTTAGGTTCAGTTGCGAGAGGAACGATTCGCACCCACGTTTCAGCGTCGATGTGTCAGCGCAGTATAGAGCGTGGGGTGCGTCACGCAGCGCTTCGCTGACCAGCGCCGTCTTGCCAACGCCGATAGCGCCAACGACAACAAGATTCCTGCCCGCACGCAGATGCTCGCGCACGACAGCCAGTTCCTTGTGGCGTCCGATGAGGCTCATTGTCCGCACCTGGCGTTGGCAGCCAACGTTCCCAGCGGACACGTGACCGCCTGCGGGCGGTGTTTGGCTTGATGGGCTGAGATCAGCCCGTAAAGACCGTAGCGAGAAGTCGTCTCGATTGGGCCGCCCAACGATAACACCAGCAGTCTGAGCACCGAATCCTCCACTTCGCTGTAGGAGTCATCAGCTCCCTGCGCAGTCAGGGGCGGTTGCAGGCGAACCCCATCGCCGCAATCAGTCTGACGGAAGCTCCCGCAAGGCTCAAGAACAAATCTTACGGTTCTTATGTGAAGGGCCGTCGTGCTACGCTAGGCGCATTCGTCGTTTCACCCCCGGCCGCCCCGAAGAGATTCGGGGCGGCCTTTTTGTTTGGAAATGCGGGACTTGCCCGCCTACGGCGGGCTTGCAACGGTCTGGGCGGTCTCTTATGCTGCGCGCGGCACCATGGAGGCGGTACAACGATTTCGGCAATTCGTGATCGACCAGCTCAATCAGCTCGGGTCGATGCTCCTGCTGTTGCTGGATATTCTCAAAACCACGTTCTCGAAGCGGCCGCGGTGGCGCGAGACGGTCGACCAGATATACAAGATCGGCTGGCAATCGCAGGCGGTAGTGGTGGTCACGGGGGCGTTCACCGGCATGGTATTTGCGGTGCAAACGTACCTGCAATTTCACAAGGTCAAGATGGACACGGCGGTCGGGCCGGTTGTCAGCGTGGCGATGACGCGCGAGCTGGGGCCGGTGTTGACGGCGTTGATGGTGGCGGGACGGGTGGGGGCGGCGATCGCCGCGGAGTTGGGCACGATGAAGGTGACGGAGCAACTCGACGCCATGCGGTCGATGGGAACGGCGCCGGTCGATTACCTCGCCGTGCCACGATTCATCGCGTTGATGGTCGGGCTGCCGCTGTTGACGGCGGAAGCGATGTTTTTCGGGATTTTCAGCGGGTATTTCGTTGGGGTGCACATGTGTGGGATCGACCAGGCCTATTTCCTGAACCACATGTACCAGTTTACGACGGCCAAGGACGTGGCGAGCGGGCTGATCAAGTCGGTGTTCTTCGGCATGTTCATCGCGCTGATCGCGAGTTACAAGGGATTTAATGCGGACGAAGGGGCCGAAGGTGTGGGCCGGGCAACGACCGAGGCGGTGGTGGTGTCGTCGTTGACCGTGCTGATCGCGAATTTCTTCCTCACGGTGGTTTTCAGCAAGATCATCCCCGTATGATCCAGATCCAGGACTTGCGGAAATCGTTCAACGGCGCCGAAGTACTGCGCGGCGTGGATTTTGAGATCCGCGACGGGGAAACGCTGGTTGTCATCGGGCGCAGTGGCGGCGGCAAGAGCGTGTTGCTCAAGCACCTGTGCGGGCTGATGCAACCGGATGCGGGTCGGGTGATTGTGGACGGCGTGGACATCGAGCCGTTGACGGAGCGCGAACTCACGCCGATCCGGAAGAAGTTTGGCGTATTGTTCCAGGGAGGAGCGTTGTTTGATTCGATGACGGTGTTTGACAACGTGGCGTTTCCGCTGCGCGAGGAGCGGAAGCTGGAGGAACCGGAGATCACCCAGCGGGTCGAGCAGGCGCTGACGATTGTGGATTTGTTGAACGCGAAGGACAAGAAACCGGCCGAATTGAGCGGCGGGATGCGGAAGCGGGCGGGGCTGGCCCGCGCCTGCGTGGCCAATCCCAAGTACATTCTGTACGACGAACCGACCACGGGACTTGATCCCGTGTTGGCGGACCACATTAACGATTTGATCCTGCGGACGCGTGACCAGTTGCATGTGACGAGCCTCGCGGTGACGCACGATATGACCAGCGCGTACAAGATCGCCGACCGCATCGCGATGCTGCACGACGGGCGGATTCACGCCGTGGGCACACCGAAAGAAATTCAGGCGACCACTGATCCGATCGTGAAGCAATTTATAACGGGGACGGCAGAAATTCAGAAGGAGGCACAACGTGGCACAGAAACGGTCAGTTGAAATCCGAGTCGGCATTTTCTTCGCCGTCTGTTTGGCGCTGCTGGCGGCGCTCATCTGGAAGTTTGGCAAGTATGAGCCGCTCTCGCGCAACGGGTACGCGATCAATGTGGTGTTCTCCAGTGTGGGGGGAATCGTGGAGGACGCCAGCGTGCTGTACGGGGGCATCAAGGTGGGCACCGTGCACAGCATTACGTTGGACCAGACGGGTGAATTGAAAGTGATCGTGAAACTCTCGATCCTCGAGAAGGTGAAAATCCGCAAGGACGCCAAGTTCATCATCAACCAGTCCGGATTGCTCGGGGACCGCTATGTGGACATCATTCCCGTGAGCGCGACGGCGGATTTTCTCAAACCCGGAGACCGCGTGGAAGGGTCGTCGGGGATCGACCTGAGCGAGGCGATCCACAGTGTCGTGGACGTGCTGCATCAGGCGGCGGGGACGATCGAGCGGGTGGACAAAGCCATCCAGCGCATTGATGAGACGGTGTTGAGCCGCCCGAGTCTCGACCACATCGATTCCGCATTGGTCAATATCGACACGGTGAGCAGCAACGCGATTGGTTTGGAGGTGAGCCTGCGCGGGGTGGTGGACGAGAGCCGCGGGAAGGTGGATTCGACGCTGACAAGGTTTTCCGATGCCGCCGACAATCTCCGGGAGGCTTCGAGCAACGTCGATCAGGTGGTGATCTCCAATCAGGACGACATTCGCACGGCGGTCAAGAATCTCGCGGAGAGCACGACGCGGTTGAACGATATGTTGGCGCGTCTCGAAAAGGGGCAGGGGACGGTGGGCAAATTACTCGTCGATCCGACGTTGCATGACGAACTGGTGCATCTGGTGCAGAATTGGCGGAAGTACGGGCTGTTGTACAAGGAAGGAAACCGCCCCGAGAAGAAGAAGCCGGAACCCACCACAAACTGGTCCGTGCCTGACTCATCGCATCCGACGCAAGGCGGAACTGGCACTTTCAATTTCGGCACCGATTCAACGCCGCCGGCCAAGTAGGAGTGGGGCAGGTCACTGTCTCACGCAGGGACGCCGAGAGCGCGGAGGTTGAAGTCTCTGTGTCGCATCGTTGAGGTGACGATGCGACACAAGGACGCTTTGGCTACGAAGGCCGGGGCGGGCGAGACGTCAGACTTCTTCGGAACCGGTTGCTTGGAGGTCTTTGAGGAGGTGGAGAACCCTTATGGCGCAAGCCCGGGGGAGTTACTGACCAGCTTGCAACCGCGCGAGGGCGTCCCTTGCCGCGATGAAATCCGGTCGGAGCTTTAAAGCTTGCTGATAATGCTCGATGGCCTCTGGCGTGCGGCCCAGCTTCTCCAACGCGACCCCCAGGTTATAGTGCGTGTCAACGTCATCGGGCTTGAGTCTCAGCACCTGTTCCCAATGTCTGATCGCCTCAGGTACCCTCTCCGCTTGTGCCAAGGCGACCCCCAGATTATAGTGCGCCTCCGTGTAATCGGGGTTGAGACGCAGCGCCTCCTCCCAATGCTCCGCGGCTTCGGGCACCTTACCCACTTGTCCCAACGCGATCCCCAAATTGTAGTGCGCCTCGGCGTAATCAGGCTTGAGGCGCAGCGCCTGCTTGTACTGTGCGATTGCCTCCTGCGGGTTGCCCAACTTGACGAACGCCGCCCCCAAGTCGTTGTGTGCCTCGGCATCATCAGGCTTGATCCGTAGCGCCTCTTTGTGCTGTTCGATTGCCTCCTGCAGGTTGCCCAGCTTGGCGAACGCCAACCCTAAGTCATTGTGTATCGCGGCATCGTCAGGCTTATTCCGTAGCGCCTCTTGGAACTCTCCGATGGCCTCTGGTATCCTGCCCACTCCCCACAAATCGAGCCCCCGATTATAGTGCGGCATCCAGGCATTCGGATTCTTTGTCTCGGTGTCTCGCCAGAGCGTTTCCGAGTCCTGATAAGCGTGCCCCTGTGCCCACGTCAGAGCACCCAGCACGATTACCAAGGTTGCAACAGCCACTGCACCAACGTACCGGCCGATATGTCCGGTCCGCTCGCAGAGGACTGTTCCACCGCCGCACACCAACGTGATTATCCCCACGCTGGCCAGATACTGAAAGTGGTCGGCGACAAAGGAGTACCGAAAGTAGAAGACATCAAGGAATCCGAGCACAGGCAATAGCGCCACAACAAAGAAACTGCCTCCAAACAAGACGGCTCGACACCACGGACGCCTCCGACATCGCCAGAGCATCATACCGAGTGCCACCAGCGCAACTGTCGGCACCAGCGACCACAGGGACGACGTGTGGAGCTCCCATCGTGGGTACACAAACGCCAACCGCGCGGGCCATAAAACCTTGTCCGCATAGAACCAGATGGCCTTCCCGGCGACAACCAACCGCTCGGTGGGCTCCAAGTGCGCTTCGGTCGCGCCAGCGCTCAGAACTTGACCGCGCTGCTCAATGACCGTCAGCGCGGACATTCCGGTCGCCAGCACAAAGAATGCAGCAATTCGCACAAAGTCGGCGCGTTCCCAACGACCTCGTTCCCACCATACACACAGCAGCAACACCACGGGCAGCACCACTGTCGATGGTTTGCTGAGCATGGCCGCAACCCCGCACGCGACGGCGAACACGTACCAGTGGTTCTTCTTGTCGGCTTCGAACCGCAGAAAGCACAGTACGGACAAAAAGAAGAACAGCCCCGACTGGGTGTTCTTCAGTTCGGTGATCCACGCCACGGATTCCACGTTGACCGGGTGCAACACCCACAGTATGGCCGCCATCCGTGCTGCTGGTATCTTGAGACGGCGCAGCACGAGGAAGAGCAGGAATCCGTTGACTGCGTGTAGCAAGATATTCACTAGGTGATACGGCATCGGATTCAGTCCCCAAAGCCGCCGTTCGATCCAGAAGGTTGTCAGGGTTAATGGGTAGTATCGGGAGATGGCCAGCGACGACCAAATCATCTTTAGTCCGTGAGGTGCGGTCATTGCCGGGTTGGCGGTCAGGTGATCGCTGTCATCCCAGACGAAGCCCGCGTGCCAGACCGGCTGGTAAGCTATGAAAGTGATGACCGCCAAAACCAAAGCCAAAAGCCAAGACCGGTGCGCGAAGCAAGTTTCCGTTGCAGGGGACGACACCGCCGTCTGTTGATGCGCAGCGTCATCGATTGGGTCCGCACTTGTCATCCAGCTGATAATAACATGTCACATTTGAGAGAGAACAGAACAGTCTCGTCCCACGTTGCCATTTGTCAGGCCGGCGGGTTGTTCGGCTGGCGTGACGCGAGCCGCCTCGACCCCGGAGCCGGGCAAGCCATGCCCTCCTGCGGCGGGCAAGCTCGCCCTTGAGGCGGGATATGTAATCGTTAAGCGATTTGGCAATTGACTGCGGTATCGCCTGCTGATATGCTCTTGGGTGGTGAAGTAATGTGATTCAGGGTTGTTCTTTGACATAGGAGGGGGGATCGGATTGGGGACGGGGATGCGGCTCGCCGGGAGGCTTGCCCTCCAAAGAGCCGTCTACACGGCGACGGAGCACCGTGGCGACCCTTTGACGTTGCTCAGGGCAGGCAGGGCCACGCAAAAAGTACTTTTTGCGAAACGAACCCAATGGTGTCAGGGCGAAATTGCGCGTTGATGTACTTGAGGGAAAGATTGTTAGGACGATGCGAATTCGGAAAATCCGTTGGGTTCGTCCCCCTCCGGATGGGTTCGCTCAGCCTGTTCGCGTGGCCGTTCGTGTGCCGAAACGGTGCGACTCGGCTCCGGTGCTGCCTTCACACTTCGACATCTGGCCGATAACGGTGTTGTTCGGTGTTCATTTTTGGCCACGAATGGGTGGCGCCGACTTTCGGTTGAATCGGGCTTAAGTTTTCCCACTAACTGCCAAGGGCGCTGGTCAACGCGCGTGGAAGGCAGTAGACGACGGGAGGTTGCGGGTCTCAGTTCAGGGTTTTATGGGAGGACTTGACGCGACAGCGGCAGCCGCAGCATCTGGAGGACGCACTGGCCTCAAATCTGCTTATTTATGGGGTGGAGGAAGGAGGTTTAGAGCGATGACGTTGTTGATGTTGAGATTGTTTTTCCTGATCCTGTGCGTGCTGGGGAGTTGGTCCATCTCTCAACTGCACGACCAGTGGGCGGAGCATCCCATGCTGGCGATCCTGATCGGGTTGGCAGGAGGCGGCCTGTTCATCGGCGTGGACAAGGCGCTCAAGGGCTTTTCGTTGCGCGGGCTGTCGGCGGCCTCATTCGGCATACTGGTCGGATTCACGATCAGCTACTTCATTGGCAACTCGGTGTTGTTCAAATTCATCGACGAGGAGCCGAAACTGATCGCGCAAATCGTCATGTACTGCGTCTGCTCGTACCTCGCGATGGTGATCGCGTACCGCGCGAAGGATGAATTCAACCTCGTGATTCCCTACGTGAAATTCATGCGGGAGAACAAACCCGAGCGGCTCGTGTTGCTGGATACGAACATCATCATCGACGGTCGCGTTCAGGAGCTGTGCACGACAGGGTTTCTGGATGCGGTGCTCATCGTCCCGCGATTTGTCCTCAATGAACTGCAGTACATCGCCGACGCGGCCGATGACGTGAAGCGGGCGCGCGGACGGCGCGGCCTCGAAGTGCTGAAGATGTTGCAGCTCAACCCGCGCGTGGACGTGAAGTTCCACGAGAACGATGTGCCCGACATCATGGAAGTTGACGGCAAGCTGGTGCAGTTGGCCAAGATGCTTCCCGCGGAAATCCTGACGAATGATTTCAACCTCAGTCGCATCGCCGAACTCCAGCACGTCAAGGTTCTCAATATGAACGAATTGGCCAAGTCATTGCGGCCGGCTGTCTTGCCGGGCGAGGCCCTGTCGGTTCGCCTCCTCAAGGAGGGACGCGAACCGCAGCAGGCCCTCGCGTATCTGGACGACGGCACGATGATCGTGGTCAACCGGGCGCGCCGTCTCCTGGGGCACGAGGTGGAGGTGACGATCAGCAGCGTGCTGCAAACCGCCGCGGGACGCATGGCGTTCGCGGAGCTTTCCAGCGGCAGCCAAACTGCGGTCGAGAGCGAGCCGCAGCCGGAGCCGTCCACGGTCGGAGCGGGGTAAGCTTGCTCCGGCAACCGGGGTTTTGTTAGTCTGCGAGGCATGGTTTCGGCAATCGTGTTGGCCGCTGGTCGCTCGACGCGGATGGGCGGCGGTCCCAACAAACAATTCATCGAACTCCACGGCAGGCCGCTGGTGTACTACTCGCTCGTGGCGTTTGAGCAGTGCCCGGCCATTGACGCGGTGGTTCTGGTGCGGCGACCCGATTACGCCCAACAAGCGGAGCAGATCGTTCGGGAGTTTGGATTCAAGAAGGTGGCCGCGTTTGCCGATGGTGGCGCCGAACGCCAGGACTCGGTCGGCAACGGCTTGAGAGCCTGCGAGTCCCGCACAGATATTGTGGCGGTGCACGATGGAGCCAGGCCACTGGTCACGCCCGCGTTGATTGAGTCCACCATCATCAGTGCCCGGGCGTTCGGGACCGGCATCGCCGCGACGAAGGTTGTGGACACCATCAAGGAGGCCAACGAAGACAGGACAGTGGTTCGGACGGTGGACCGCACCAGATTGTGGGCGGTGCAAACGCCGCAAACGGTGACATACAGATTGCTGCGGGATGCGTATGCGAAGGTCTTGGAGAAGAAGATCGTCGTGACCGATGAGGCTGCCGCGGTGGAATTGCTGGGCGAGAAGGTTTATTTGGTCGAAACGCCATTTCTCAATTTGAAAATCACCACGCCATCGGACCTGGCCATTGCGGAAGCATTGCTTCACGAGCCGCAGTGATGCTATCCTCCTACGCTCTATGAACCGTGTTGGCATTGGAATCGACGTGCATCGGTTTGCGGCGGGACGCAAATGCATCATTGGAGGCGTTCAGATCCCGCACGAGGTTGGTTTGGAAGGTCACAGCGACGCGGACGTGTTGGCGCATGCCATCGCGGACGCGCTGCTGGGCGCGGTGGCGCTGGGTGACATCGGGAAATATTACCCGCCCACGGACATGAAGTTCAAGAATCTCGACAGCATGGTCATCGTACGTGAAAGCGCCGAGCGCGTGCGGAAGGCCGGCGGGACGATTAACAACGTGGACGCGATGATCATTGCCCAGGCGCCGAAGATGGCCCCGCATATTCCCAAAATGCAGGAAATCCTCGGAAAACACTTGGGTGTCGCCTCAACACAAGTTGGCATCAAAGCGACCACGAGCGAGCACATGGGATTCACGGGTCGTAAGGAAGGCATTGTGGTTGTGGCCATCGCGTCGGTGGAGATGTAGCGCCATGGCACTTCAGTTCTTCAATACGCTCACTCGTCGTAAAGAGGATTTCGTCCCGCTGGATCCGGCGGGTAAGAAGGTCGGTCTCTACACGTGTGGCCCGACGGTTTACAACTACGCGCACATCGGCAATCTCCGCGCGTTCGCCTTTGAGGATTTGTTGCGTCGCTATCTCGAATACAAAGGCTTTCAGGTCAAACACGTGATGAATATCACGGATGTTGAAGACAAAATCATCCGTGCCGTTCGTGAGTCGGGTAAGCCATTGCGTGAATTGACCGACTTCTACACGCAGGAGTTTTTTCGGGACCTCGACACGTTAAACATCCAGCGGCCGCACGTTGTGCCGCGCGCAACGGAAACCATCGCGGACATGATCAAGTTGATCGGGACGCTGGTGGCACGGAGGCACGCCTACGTTGCCGAGGATCGGTGTGTCTATTTCTCGATCAAATCGTTCAAGGACTATGGAAAGCTGGCGCATCTCGATCTGGAGAATTTGCAGTCCGGGGCTCGTGTCGCCCACGACGAGTACGACAAGGAGCATGCGGCGGATTTTGCGCTATGGAAAGCATGGGACGAGGACGATGGAACCGTCAAATGGCCTTCGCCATGGGGCGATGGTCGTCCTGGCTGGCACATTGAGTGTAGCACGATGAGCATGAAGCATCTGGGTGAAACCTTTGACATTCATTGCGGCGGCGAAGACCTGATTTTCCCGCATCACGAGGACGAAATTGCCCAAAGCGAGGCGGCCACGGGCAAGCCATTCGTCCGTTACTGGCTGCACAACGCGCATCTGCTCGTCGACGGACGGAAGATGAGCAAGTCAGCGGGCAATTTCTACACGTTGCGCGACCTGCTGGCGAAGGGCTGGACGGGACGCGAGGTCCGCTACGCACTGATCGCGGCGCATTATCGCGAGCAACTGAATTTCACGTTCGACGGACTTCAGGCGGCGCGGTCGGCATTGCAGAGGATCGACGAGTTTCTACTGAAGATGAGCGAAATCTCCGGGAGCGCAAAGTCATATGGTTTAGCGTTGTTGTTAAGTGAATCGGGATTTAAAGAGGCGCTCGACGATGATCTGAACATCAGTGGTGCTCTCGGCGCACTCTTTGAGTTTATTCGAGCGGCCAATAAACTCACCGTGACGCCTGAGGAAGCTACTGGCATTTTGGAAGTGTGGCGGCGCATGGATACAGTTCTCGGTTTTGGGATGCCAACAAAGTCTGACGCTCCTGCCGAAGTTCAACAACTGGTCGATGAGCGACAGGCAGCGCGCAAGGCCAAGAATTTCAAGCGATCTGACGAGATTCGCGATCAGCTGGCGAAGCAGGGCTGGGTGATTGAAGACACGCCGAAAGGCCCGCGGGCGAAACGTGTTGGCTGAGCGTTCGCTATGACGAAGCGCTATCCGCCGATCAACCCGAAGTGTCCGCATTTCCTTCACGGCGGGGACTACAATCCCGAGCAATGGTTGCACGCGCCCGAGGTGCTAAGGGAAGACCTGCGGTTGATGAAGCAGGCGCACTGCAATGCAATGTCCGTGGGGATCTTCTCATGGGCCGCGCTCGAACCCGAGGAGGGTCGGTTCACCTTCGATTGGCTGGATCGAGTGATGGACGATCTGGCCAATAACGGCGTGTTTGCGGTCCTCGCCACGCCCAGCGGGGCGCGACCGGCATGGATGTCGCAAAAGTATCCAGAAGTCTTGCGGGTGAATGCCGACCGCACGCGCATCTTGCATGGCGCGCGGCACAATCACTGTTACACGTCGCCTGTCTATCGCGAGAAGACGGCACTGATAAACCACAAACTCGCGGAGCGCTACCGTAATCACCCGGCTATGCTTGTTTGGCATGTATCGAACGAGTACAGCGGCGAGTGCCACTGCACGCTTTGTCAGGACGCGTTTCGCACGTGGCTGAAGAAACGGTACGGATCGCTGGAAGCGCTGAACGAGGCGTGGTGGACGGCTTTTTGGAGTCATACCTATACGGAGTGGTCGCAAATCGAATCCCCGTCGCCTCATGGCGAATGGGCGGTTCACGGCCTTAACCTCGATTGGAAGCGGTTTGTCACCCATCAGACGACCGAGTTCATGAAGAATGAAATCGCGCCGCTACGCAAGCTCACGCCGAACGTTCCTGTGACAACGAACATGATGGGCACATACTCCGGATTGAATTACTGGAAGATGGCGCCGGAGTTGGACGTTGTTTCCTGGGACAGCTATCCCGCGTGGCACGGAGTCGAGGAGGATTGGAAGCTGGGGAGTTCGGTTTCGTTCATTCACGACATTTACCGTTGCCTGAAGGGCGGAAAGCCGTTCATGTTGATGGAGAGCACACCCAGCAACGTCAATTGGCAGGACGTGTGCAAGCCCAAGCGCCCGGGCATGCATCGGCTCTCGTCACTGCAGGCGGTGGCCCATGGCGCCGACACGGTCCAGTATTTCCAGTGGCGCAAGAGCCGTGGTTCTTTTGAGAAATTCCACGGGGCGGTGGTCGACCACGTCGGCCATGAAAACACACGGGTGTTCCGCGACGTGGCGGAGGTCGGCCAGATTTTGGAGAAGCTCGACGCGGTTATCGGCACGACGGTCCATCCCGAGGTCGGGATCATCTACGACTGGGAGAACGAGTGGGCGATTGGCGACTTGCAGGGATTGTCGCGGGAACGACGCGACTACAGCGGGACGTGCGTGGCGCAGTATCGGCCGTTCTGGTCGCGGGGCGTGCCGGTGAACGTGGTGAGTATGGACAGCGATTTTGCGAGCTACCGGCTGTTGATCGCCCCGATGCTGTACATGGTGCGGCCCGGTGTCGCGGAGAGGATCGACAAGTTTGTCAGGAAAGGCGGCACGTTCGTGGCGACGTACTGGAGCGGCATCGTCAATGAAAGCGATCTGTGCTTTCTCGGCGGCTTTCCCGGACCCTTGCGACGGGTCCTCGGCATTTGGGCTGAGGAAATCGACGCTCTCTACGATGGCCAGACGAATGTGGTGATTCCCGCCGCAAAGAACGGACTCGGCCTGACGGGACGATACAAGGCACGCGAACTCTGCGACCTCATTCACGCGGAGTCCGCGCAGGTGCTGGCAAAATATGGTTCACGGACTTCTACAAGGGACGACCGGCGTTGACCGTGAACGCATTGGCCAAGGGCCGGGCGTACTACATCGCCTCACGCAATGATGACCGGTTCCACGACGACTTCTACGGCGGGATCGCGCGCGGCCTTGGCTTGAAGCGGGTGCTCGAGACGAGGTTACCCAAAGGTGTGACCGCGCAGTTGCGCACCGACGGCAAAGATGATTTCGTGTTTCTGCTCAATTTCCAGCCTGCGCCTCGAAAAGTGAATTTGGGTCGCGAAAGTGTTCCCGATATGCTTACCGGCAAGATCGTCAAAGGAACGGTCACGTTGCCCGCGTATGGCTCGCTTCTTCTGCGCCGCCCGCACGCAGGTTGACATTCGGCGGATGATGTGTTGAGTTAGCAGGGCCATGATTGAAGAACTAAAGACCAAAGTGAGTGATTTGCGCGAACGTCACCAGGCGTTAAGGAGGTATCTTTGACGTCGAAAAACAACGCGCTCGCCTGGTCGAGCTAGAAAACATCATGGCCGGCTCGACGTTCTGGGCCGATCAAACCAAAGCCCGCACGATTCTCGACGAAGCGTCCACGATTCGGCGCAAGCTCGATACGCTGGCCGCGCTCGACCAGAAGATCTCCGACGCGGAAGTGCTGATCGATCTCGGGGAGACCGAGCAGGGGATCACCACCGAAGTCAACGCCGCCGAGCAGAAGTTCAATCAATTCGAGTTGGAGAACCTCCTCGGCGCGGAGAACGACAAGTCCAACGCCATCTTTAGCGTCCACGCCGGTGCGGGCGGCACCGAAAGCTGCGACTGGGCCAACATGCTGTTGCGAATGTACCAGCGCTACTGCGAAACGCGCGGGTTCAAGGTGGATTTGGTGGACATCCAGGCTGGTGACGAAGCGGGCATCAAGAGCGCGACCATCCTCGTCACGGGCGAGTACGCGTACGGGTATCTCAAGGCGGAACGCGGCGTGCATCGGCTGGTGCGCATTTCGCCGTTCGATTCCAACAAGCGGCGGCATACGTCCTTTGCGAGCGTGGACGTGATCGCGGAACTAAGCGACGAGGTCGAAGTCGAGCTCAAGATCGAAGACGTGCAGGTGGACACGTTCCGCTCGGGCGGTCGCGGCGGGCAGAATGTGAACAAGGTCGAGACGGCGGTGCGCATGACCCATCTGCCCAGCGGAATTGTCGTCCAGTGCCAGATCGAGCGCAGCCAGCATCAGAACCGCGAAACGGCGTTGAAGATGTTGAAGGCGCGGCTGTACGAGAAACAGCAGGACGAGAAACGCGCGGCGATGGAGAAGTATTACGGCGAGAAGGGCGCCATGGCGTGGGGCAACCAGATTCGCAGCTATGTTTTCCAGCCGTACCAGATGGTGAAGGACCTGCGCACGGGCCACCAAACCAGCGACGTGCAAGGCGTGATGAACGGCGACATCCATCCGTTCATCAGCGCCTGGCTCAAGGCGGGCCAACCGCGCACACGCAAGCAGGGCGTGACGGACGAGGAGTAAGCGTTCGCCGATGAACATCCTCGATAAAATTGTTGCCGAGAAGAAAGCTCGAAGTGGCAAAGCTGCAGCCGCAGGCGGGAAAGTTGAAGCAAGCGGCGGCGGCGCGGAAGGAGTTTCGCGATTTCGCGGGAGCGTTGCGTCGTGACGATGGCGTGGCACTGATTGCCGAGATCAAGAAGGCGTCGCCATCGGCGGGCGTGATTCAGGAGAACTTTGATGCGATTGAAATCGCGCGCGAGTACGAGGCCGGCGGTGCGTCGGCGCTGTCGGTGCTGACGGACGAGAAGTTCTTTCAAGGTCGCCTTGAATACCTGCAGCAAATTCGCGACGCAGTGAAATTGCCGCTCTTGCGGAAGGATTTTATCATCAATGAGTTGCAGATTTACGAATCCGTCGTACGCGGCGCCGATGCGATCTTGTTGATCGTGGCGATTTTGGACGATGCGCAACTCAAGGGTTTCCGCGAATTGGCGGCGCAATTGCATCTGGCGTCGTTGGTGGAAGTGCACGACGAAGCCGAGTTGGATCGCGCGCTGGCTTCGGGAGCAGAGATCATTGGCGTGAATAATCGCGACCTGCGCGATTTTTCCGTGAGTCTGGCGACGACGGAAAAGCTGGCGGCAAAACTTCGGCGCGGCATGTGCGGCAAGTACACGATTGTGGCTGAGAGCGGTATTCATGCGCGTGCTGACGTGGAGCGGGTCGCCAAGGCCGGCGCGAACGCGGTTCTGGTTGGCGAATCGCTCATGCGTAGCGGGGACATCGAATCGAAAGTGCGCGAGCTGATGGGGCGATGAGCGCGAAAATCAAAATCTGCGGGACGACGAACCTGAACGACGCGCTGCTGGCCGTCGAGCTGGGCGCGGACGCGCTGGGCTTCATTTTCTATCCAAAAAGTCCACGCTCCATCAAGGTGAGCGAGGCGGCGAACATCTGCAACGCGCTGCCACCATTCGTGACGAAGGTCGGCGTGTTCGTCGACGAACTGGAATACGAGATCGAGAAGGCACTTAACGAATGCCTGCTGAGTGTGTTGCAGTTTCATGGCGACGAGCCGCCGGGTTTCTGCCAGAAGTTTGCGGCGAAATCGATCAAAGCGATCCGGATGCGCGACGAAGAGTCATTGCGCACCGCCGCTGAGTACGATGTTGACGCTTTGTTGCTGGATACCTACACTGACGAGTCGCGCGGGGGCACGGGCAAGACCTTCGACTGGTCGCTGGCGCTGAAAGCGAAGGAGATTGGCCCGCCGATTATTTTGTCGGGCGGATTGACGACGGCGAACGTTCAGGAAGCCATCCGTCGCGTGCGGCCGTATGGCGTGGACGTCGCGAGCGGCGTCGAGCGTGAGCCCGGAAGAAGGACCCGGAGAAATTGCGGAGATTCATCGAATTGTGCAAGAGCACCTGACAACCGTACCCGACAAGGGCGGCCACTTTGGGCCGTACGGCGGCAGGTTCGTGCCGGAGACGTTGATGGAGCCGTTGCACGAACTGACCCGCGAGTACGAAAAGGCCCGCCGCGACAAACGGTTTCGTGACGAGCTGGCGTATTACCTGCGCGAGTACTGCGGTCGCCCGACGCCGCTGTATTTCGCCGAACGGATGACGCGCGCATTGGGCGGTCCGAAGATTTATCTCAAACGCGAGGACCTTCTCCATACCGGCGCCCACAAGATCAACAACACCATCGGCCAGGTTCTTCTGGCCAGGCGCATGGGGAAGCGCCGCGTGATTGCCGAGACCGGTGCCGGGCAGCACGGCGTGGCCACGGCGACGGTGGCTGCGATGTTCGGTTTGGAATGCGTGGTGTACATGGGCACGGTGGACATGGAGCGGCAGGCGCTCAATGTGTACCGCATGCGGCTGCTGGGCGCGGAAGTGCGCGCGGTCGATGCCGGACAGAAGACCTTGAAGGAAGCCATCAGCGAAGCGATGCGGGATTGGGTCACGAACGTGCGCACGACGCACTACATTCTCGGCAGCGTCCTCGGTGCGCATCCGTATCCAATGATGGTGCGGGATTTTCAGGCGGTGATCGGACGCGAGGCGCGACGGCAGATTTTGGAGAAGGAAGAGCGGTTACCGGACGAACTCGTGGCGTGCGTGGGTGGCGGCAGCAACTCGATTGGATTGTTCCATGCGTTCCTGAAGGACAAAGGCGTGCGGATGGTCGGTGTCGAAGCCGGCGGCGAAGGCATCCGCGCGGGCAAACATGCCGCGCGTTTCCAAAAGGGCGGCTCGCTCGGCGTGTTGCAGGGGACGCGCACGTTTGTGCTGCAGGATGACGACGGCCAAATCATGCTCACGCATTCGGTTTCAGCCGGGCTGGACTATGCGGCGGTCGGTCCCGAGCACAGCTATTTGCGCGATCAGGGGCGAATCGAGTACACGTATGCAACGGATCGTCAGGCGGTGGAGGCGGCCACATTCTGTTCGCGGAGCGAGGGCATCATTCCGGCGCTGGAGTCGGCGCACGCTGTTGCCTACGTCATGGCGAACGCCAAGAAGATCGGTCGCGGCGCGCTCGTGATTGTCAACTTGAGCGGTCGCGGAGACAAAGATGTGAGCCAGATGGCGCGGTTGTTGAATCTATGAGGCCCTATTTCCGATGCCGCCACTGCAAAAAACGATTGGTACCGCTGGTGCAAAGTTTTGCCCATCATCTGTGGGGACGGGAACGGATTTGTCCGCGGTGCGGCAAGATCTGGCGGCTCACCCCGGCAGCGCATCAAAGCCTGATTGCGGTTGGCATTGTCGTCGGCGTCGTGTTAACCGTCGAAGCGCGGGACTGGTTTCCCGCGGCCGAAGGCGATATTTTGGTGCTGGCGCTGTGGGTGCCGGTATACGCACTGGTTCTGTGGCCGGCCATCTTTGCGCTGCTGGGCAACTATCGATTGAAATGAGGACTGCATGAGATCCATGACGGGATATGGCCGCGGCGAGGCGGCAAAGGACGGATTCAAGTTCACTGTCGAACTCAACTCGATCAATCGCAAGCAAAGCGATATTTCGATCAACATCGCCAAGGAACTGGTCGAACTCGAGCCGCGGATCCGCGACGAGATCAATGCGCACCTATCGCGCGGTCGCGTGATGGTGGTCGTGGCGTTCCATCGCGGCAGCGCGAAGGCGGAAGAGCAGGTTGAATTGGATACAGCGTTGGCGAAGGCGTATCACCGCGCGATCCAGAAGCTGCAAAAGGAAATGAAACTAAACGGCTCGCTGACGCTCGACACGATTCTGCGCGCGCCCGGGGTGATGAAGCTGGCGGAGGCGACGCTGGATGCGGAGAGCGTCTGGCCCAGCGTGGAAGCGGCATTGCGCAAGGCCATCGTGGGCCTGGTCAAGATGCGCGAGAAAGAGGGGAAGTTCCTCGCGAACGACCTTGCCGGGCGACTTGCCTTTCTTCAAGCGGGGCTGGAGTTGGTGAAGAAATCAGCCCCGGAGATCGTCACGCGCTACCGCGAGCAGTTGCACGCGCGCGTCAAGGATGCGGGGCTGGACGTGCCACTGGATGACGAGCGGCTCGTGAAAGAAGTGGTGTTCTTCGCGGACCGGTGCGACATCTCGGAAGAGATCACGCGGCTCAGCAGTCATCTCAACCAGTTTCGTGATTGCCTGAAATCGAACGAACCGGTCGGGCGCACCCTGGATTTTCTGGCGCAGGAGATGGGTCGGGAGATCAACACCATCGGTTCCAAGGCCAACGCGGCGGAAATCTCGCAACAGGTGGTCAAGATGAAGGCCGAACTCGAGAAGATCCGCGAGCAGATTCAGAACATCGAATGAACGAGCCCCAGTCAACAGCGGCGCGGACCGGTCTGGTGATTGTCGTTTCGGCGCCATCGGGCGGCGGGAAAAGCTCGTTGTGCCAGCGGTTGTTGAACTGGTCGCCGAACATCGTATATTCCGTTTCCTGCACGACGCGCGCACCGCGCGGGGGCGAGCAGAACGGCCATGATTACTTCTTCCTGAGCACGGAGGAATTTGAAAGGAAGATCGCCAACAGCGAGCTGCTCGAATACGCGAAGTACAATAACAACTATTACGGCACGCCGCGCGGGTTTGTGGAAGAACAGCTGGCGGCCGGGCGCGACGTGTTGCTGGACATCGAGGTGCAGGGGGCGCGACAGGTGGCGCAATGCGTGCGCGGAGGGAAGTTTGCCTATCCGGACGCGCTGGTGACGATTTTTCTGATGCCGCCGTCGATGGAATTGCTGGAGACGCGGTTGCGTCGGCGGGGGACGGACAGCGATGAGGTGATTCGCAAACGGCTGGTGCTGGCCCAGCAGGAGATGACGCACTGGAAAGAGTATGATTATGTGATTGTCAGCGGGCGGCTCGATGATGATTTTGAGCAGGGGAAGGCGATTGTGATCGCGGAAAAATGCCGCACGACGCGCGCGGCGAAGGACGGAAAACCATGGCAGCAAAGAGAACTATCGTTCTAGGCATCACGGGGTCGATTGCGGCGTACAAGTCCGCCGACACGGCGAGTAAGCTGAAGAAGCTCGGGCACGAGGTGTTTTGCGTGATGACGAAAGACGCGACCCATTTCATCACGCCGCTCACGTTGCAGACCCTGTCGCAACATCCGGTGACGATCGACTTGTTTGAAGCGGGGGAAGGCGATTGGCGGCCGAGCCATTTACAACTGGCCGACAGCGCCGATCTGCTGGTGGTTTCACCCGCGACGGCCAACGTCATTGCCAAGCTCGCGCACGGGATCGCCGACGACGCGCTGAGCACGATCGCGCTGGCGTTGCGGCCCGAAGCAAAGGTGCTGGTGGCGCCCGCAATGAACGGCAAGATGTGGTTGCATCCGGCGACGCAGAGCAACGTCAAGGTGCTGGAGTCACGCGGCGTCGAATTCATCGGACCCGAGAAGGGTTTGCTGGCGTGCGGCTACGAAGGGATCGGCCGGCTGTGGGACGTGGACAAGATTGTGGAGAAGATCCAGAAGATGCTTTCGTAGGACGGCGGATACCCGCAGACGGAAACACTCATGAGTTCCACTCCGCTTCGCTTCCTCATCACGGCGGGACCGACGCGCGAATTTCTCGATCCGATTCGTTACATTTCCAACCGTTCGTCGGGCAAGATGGGATATGCCATTGCCGAGGCGGCGCTGGCGGTTTCGTCGAACGTTACGCTCGTGAGTGGGCCGACATCGCTCCCGGCTCCGACGGGTATTGAGTTCGTGTCGGTGACAACGGCGCAGGAGATGGCCGAAGCGGTGTGGAGTCGGTTTGGTTCGGCGGACATTTGCGTCATGGCGGCGGCGGTATGCGATTTTCGTCCCAAGACCGCGGCCGGAAGCAAGGTCAAGAAAGGCTCCTTCAACGGCGTGCTGGAACTGGAGCCGACACCGGACATCCTGGCGGAACTCGGTCGGCGCAAGAAGTCGCAAGTGCTCGTCGGTTTCGCGGCGGAGACGGATGATTTGGAGAAACATGCGCGCGAGAAGCTAATCCGCAAGGGTCTGGATTTCATTGTGGCGAATGATGCGAGCGCGTTTGACGCGGAGACGAATCGCGTCGCCATCCTTTCGGTGGACGGAAAGGTCGAGAAACTGCCAGAACTGCCGAAGATCGAGGTGGCCAGAGTGATTATCGAGCGAGCGGTGGGCCTAGCTCGCTGATGGAAACCGGTCCGTCGGGTTTCTTGGAGAGATCGGTGCGGATTTTCTCGAAGCGGTTGTCGTGGCGGAGATTGTCGAGGTCGGGGTCCTTCGTGAGCCAGCGGGCATCGTCGTAGCCCAGCTTGACGGCTTGGTCGAGTGCGGCGAAGGCTTCATCCACGCGATTCAGCAACGAGTAGCTGCAGGCGAGATTGTAGAACACGAGCGGGTTGTTGCCACAGAGTTTTGCCAGACGCTTGTCGATTTGGAGGCCCTTGTCCCATTGTCCCATCTTGGTGTAGGCGTCGCCCAGAATCTGCAACGCCTCGACGAACTCGGGGTCGCGGGCCGCGACGCCCTCGAAGAAGCGGATTTCAAACTGGAGGTCTTCCTTCCTGGCGGACTTGCCCCGTGGCGGTTTTGTTTCCCGAATCGGCAACATGGCGATCAGTTCTCCCCTTCACACCGCGGTGTCGGGACGAAGATCGTTGATCACGATTCCGGACAAGAGCTTCGGGTAGAAATCCGTGCTCTTCTGCGGCATGCGCGAGCGGGCGTCGGCGATGGCCTTCACATCCTGAACGTCGGTCGGATTCAGGAAGAAAGCAAGCTGTGCCTGGCCGGTCTGCACGAGTCCGGCGGCCTTGTCGGGTTCGCGCCAGTAGGTGACGTTGGACTCTTCGCGAAGGCGAACTTCATCGATCCCGAGCAAGGCTCCCAGAATACCGACGTGGAGAATGGCGACGTCCAACGTGTGCCAGAGGGGAGGTTTGTTGGCGAACAACGGTCGGAGCGCGTCGAGGTTTTTCGGACGCAACAGGGCGAATGCAGCGGGATCGCGCATCCCGATGAGATGTTTCCCGCCGTTCATCGCGGCCAACAGTTTTTCCAGGGACGGCTGGGGCTCGACCAAAAATGTCTTCGCCAACTGATTGCGGAAGGAATTCGCGTTGAACGAACTGAGGTTGGCGACGGTACGATGCGTTGGCAGTACCACGAGAACCAGGGTCGCTCATGTCGACCAGCGTGGCCATGACGAATTCATACGGCGCGTTCGGGTCGGGTTTGTCGGCGGCGGCGCGACATTCATCGCGGAAGGCCAGCGCGGTTTCGTAGCGGTGATGTCCATCAGCGA
Organism: uncultured Verrucomicrobiae bacterium; assembly: GCA_963713705.1. GTDB lineage: Bacteria > Verrucomicrobiota > Verrucomicrobiia > Palsa-1439 > Palsa-1439 > Palsa-1439. Next base: position 109,796 of record CAVQMY010000007.1, on the reverse strand, counting down.
TGTAAAATTTGGCGTCGCGCAAGGATTCCTGCGCGGCTTTGATCGCACTCGAGTCGGTGATTTCCCAAAGCTTGTTGACCACGCCGTAGTCGTCGGTAGCGGTCAAGGTTGGTTCGCTATAGGGACGGGGTAGGGGATTCTGGTTGGGGCGCGGATAGAGCATGAAGATCTGGCCCTGTTGCGAGCCGCACGCGCGGAGCAGCGACATACGATCGGCTTTTGGCTTGGATAGCGTATGCTCGTGGGGCAGGACGACGCCCTCGTCCCAGCGATGGAGTCGCACGCGAGCGATCAGCGCTTTGCGGATCCGCGGGCCGGAGCCGTCGGGCGCGGCAAAGGATTGTTCGAGATAATACAGGGCCGGTTTCGCGGCACGCCGCAGGACGCCTTCGCCGAGCCAGGCCTGATACAAATCGCGGGCGCGGGTGTATTTGTTTGTGGATTCCGTGTCGCCGGCCTGTTCCTTGCCGAGTTCGATGCGGACGAGATTGTAGGGCGAGAGCTTCAGATACTTCTCGCGCATGTCCGGGGTGATCTTGTCGTACGGCTGGGTCAGGACGTCGTCCGCCTTGACCCGTTTAGTGTTGTACAGTACTCCTCGAAAAGGTTGGATATCTGCCATGGTATGTACCTGTTGTTGCGGGCCGATACTAGGCGGTCGCGCCCGTAGCGTCAAGGGGGGTGAAACGAATTGCCGGATGTGACATCCAAACCTTGTGACGGTATGAGAACGCGCCAGTTCATTTTGCCCGGCGTACTCTTTGTTGGCTTGCTGTTTTTGGCCGGCGGGCCGATTCAGGGGAACGAACGGGCGACGGAAACGGCGACGTTTGGGGCGGGGTGCTTCTGGGGAGTGGAATCGGCGTTTCGGCAGGTGAAGGGGGTCACGGAGACGATGGTCGGCTACATGGGCGGGACGCTGAAGAACCCGACGTATGAACAGGTTTCGACGCATCGCACGGGATACTCGGAAGTTTGTCGGGTCACGTACGATCCGGCGCGGGTCAGTTACGAGAAGCTGGTGCAGGTTTTCTTTCAACTCCACGGCCCCGACTTCTTTTGCGTCCGCGCTTCTGACAGTGTCGGCCAATACGGTTCGGTAATCTATTTCCACAACGCCGAACAGGAGAGAACCGCGCTAGCTGTGAGGGACAAGCTCCAGGCGTCGGGAAGATTCGATCGTCCGATCGCCACCGCCATCGTTCCGGCGTCAGAATTCTGGCGCGCCGAGGAGTACCACCAGCGGTATGCCGAGAAACACCATCTGACGAGTTGCTCGATCACGCCATAGGCAGTTCACTCCGCGGTTGTCTTGATTTCGCATTTTGTGTATACGCTCGGCTCTCATGTGCTTTCCTTGGGGAGGGACGTCCATCCGAAGAATGGTGATCGTACTCGCCTTGCTTGGCTTGCCGGCGGCGTGGGCGGGACCCCCGTTCATTACCGACGATCCGGAAATACCGCCACCCAACGGGTGGGAGATCAATGTGCCATTCATTCTGGAACATTCCCGCGGCGAAACGGACATGGAAGCGCCGCTGTTCGACATCAATTACGGTATGCCCGGCGATGTACTGGGTGCCGCATGTGCAACTGAAGCTGGAGATTCCCGTGGCGGTCGAGAGCCGGAATGGCGGCAGCACGGATGTCGGGCCGGGTGACATGTTGTTGGGGATCAAGTGGCCGTTTTTGGAGGAAAAGGGCTGGCGGCCGATGGTGGGGATTTAAGCCACAGGTGCTGGTGCCGACGGGCGACCGCAGTCGCGGATTGGGCGAAGGACGGCCCGCGTACATCCTGCCGGTGCTGGCCGAGAAGCACTGGGGCAAATGGACGGCGTATGGGGATGTCGGCTACGTTGTCCAGACGGCGGATGACGAGCGCAACTACTGGTACGGGGGCGTGTCGATCAATCGGGAAGTCACCGACCGTTTGGAACTGGGCGGGGAGATCGCATGGAATTCGCCGCCAGAGCCGGAAGGGTATTCCAACCTCGCATTCAACCTGGGCGGCACGTGGAAACTGAGCGACCAGTTCAATCTGTTGTTCTCGGCGGGACGCAGTATCCACGGCGAAACGGACTTCATGGCCTATCTCGGAATCCAGATGGAATTGGGCGGAACGAAGTGATTCGGGAATCCAGCGGGCGTTCTCGCCCGTAGATTGGGTGGAATCGACGACAGGAAGTTGCGGCGTCGCATTTCCCGGTCGAAAGTGTGAAACACGCGTCGCCACGAGGGCATCCAATGGTTATGCTAAAGACGGTCGCAGTCATCGCGGGAGTATTGGTCGGAGTGAATGCCATGAGCCAAACGACGAGCCAGTCATCACTGAAAGAAACCATCACGCTGGGAGGCGGCTGCTTCTGGTGCACGGAGGCCGTGTTCGAGCAGTTGAAGGGCGTGGAGAACGTGGAGTCGGGATATTCGGGCGGGACGGTGGCGAACCCGACGTACGAAGAAGTGTCGTTGGGCGAGACGGGGCACGCCGAAGTGAGCCAGATTACATTTGATCCGAAGGTGATTTCGCTGAAGGACATTTTGGGAGTGTTTTTCACGGTGCACAACCCAACAACGTTGAACCGGCAGGGGAACGATGCCGGCACGCAGTATCGGTCGGTTATTTTTTACCGGGACGCGGAGCAGAAGGCGGCGGCGCAGCAGGCGATCAAGGACATCGCCGCGGCGAAGATTTGGGGTGGCCAGATCGTGACGGAGGTGACGCCGTTCAAGGCGTTCTACAAAGCGGAGGATTACCATCAGGAGTATTTCCGGTTGCACGGGTCGCAGCCGTATTGCCAGGTCATCATCGCGCCGAAAGTGGCGAAGTTTCGGGACCATTTTCGAAGTTTGTTGAAGGACAACTGAAATCAGCGGAGCGCGAACCATGAAACTGATGACCAGGAAGATGGCGATGTTTGTGAGCGCGGCGATCGTGGGGCTGGGGATTCGCGCGGCAGTGCGGGCGGCGTATGGCGACGAAAGGAGTCCGAAACAAGTGACAATTATTGAATTTAGCGATGACGGCAAACGGATCGGGCCGGTCACGGTTGACAGGATTGTGAAGACCGACGCGGAGTGGCACAAGGTGCTTACGCCGGAGCAGTTCAAGGTGACGCGGCAACAAGGGACGGAGCGGGCGTGCTCGGTCGGTTATTGGAACAACCACGATGCGGGGTTGTATCGGTGCATTTGTTGCGGCACGGCGTTGTTCAAGTCCGACACGAAATTTGAATCGGGGACGGGCTGGCCGAGTTTCTGGACGCCGGTGGCGACGGAGAACATTGAGCTGAAGCCGGACAATTCGTTTGGCATGGAGCGGACGGAGGTGCTGTGCGCGCGGTGCGGCGCGCATCTGGGGCACGTGTTCGAGGACGGGCCGCAGCCGACGGGGTTGCGGTATTGCATGAACTCGGCAGCGATGAAATTTGTGAAGTATGAGAAGAGTGGCGGGGCGGTCGAACCCAAATCGCCATGAACGGTGACGTCGGAGAAGTCGCGCGCCGACCCCGGGGCGTGTTCAACGGGCGGGAGTTGCTGATCGCGGTCGGCTTCACGCTGGTCAACGCGAGCGCGCACCTGCTGTGGAACCCGATCGTGGAATACTGGCAGTTCGTGGTGACGACGCTGATGTTTGTGGGGTTCCTGACGTTCTGGCTGTGCAAGGAATGGCGGCGAATCGAGTCGTCTATCACGAGGTTCTACTGCGTGGCGGTGATTTTTGACGTGTTTGCCGAGGGACTGCTGCAACCGGTCCATCATTGCACGTTCGACAATCTCTTGTGCACCGGAAAGCTGTTTCTAGCGTTCTTCGTGTTCTGGCTGGTGCTGCGTCCGATCAAGAAATGGGTTGCGGGGCGGAAGACGTTATCCTGACGTGACACACGCTTGCGTCCGAAGCGAGCCACTCCCGTCACGCAGTCGACTTCAATGATTATGGCAGTGTAGCCTCCGGTCACGCCCCCCAATGTGTGTATAGGTGTGCTTCGGCAGGGGATGTCGAAGCGAGAGAATGTCGATCCCTACACTGCCAGAACAATGTCCGTCCGTTTGCGGGCTTTGTCAATCAGGAGCCCGATGGAGTCGGTTTCTCTTCATGGTACGGCTTCTTCTGTTCGTAGAGACTGAGTCGTTGGCGGGCTTGCTTCAGGGTATCGTTCGACGGATTGGATTTTAGATAATCGGACTCCAGAAACCTGTTCTGCCATTTGACGGCGTTGTCAAAGTCGCCAGCCTCGGCGTAGGCCGACGCCAAGGTATCGAGATAGGGTGGAGCTTTCCATTCTGACAGTTCACAGGCCTTCTTCGCATACTCAATGGCCTTTTCCCCGTTCCGAACATTGGCATCGGGACAGGTAGCCAACAGCCAGGCGAGGTTGTTGTAAGACAACACATGATCCGGGTTGAGACGGATGGCTTCGGCGTAGACGGCGAGAGCCTTGGTGTAATCGCCTTCGTGAGCGTACATTTTTTTGCAAGAAAGCATTTCGGCCATGGCAAACCAAGCAGTCCTCCACCATCAACCCAAAGGACTCAGCAAATCGCCGCTGGATTGACGGGGGGCAGTACATTTGAATTTATACCGGAGTTTGCAGAGTTGTCGGAAGAACACCTTGTTATAAAGGCGGCCGAGTCGGTATTTCAGCGGCAGATCATTCGCAAGAATTTCATAGGAGGTAACTTTGTCGGCGGGGTTGATCCCCGCTTTCTGGCAAAGCGTAGGGAAAATCTCGTTCACGGCAAATTGGTGTAATTCCATGTCCAGCGCGTTGTGTTTTCTGGCCAGTTCCACCATCCGGCTGTCACTCAGCAGCGATTGTTTGATGACATTGTCCTTGGCAACTTTCCGCCGTTTGTAATGCAAATCCAGCTGGCAAGGAGTGAGCCGTTCCAGAAGATGAAGCGAGAGGTCAAATTTTTCTGTCAGCCCGATAAAACCGCATCGTTCCAGAAACCGTTTCGCCTTGTCCAGATTCTCCCCGCCGGCCATTAATTTCACCTGCCAGTTGTTAAGGTGGTCGTGTTTTTGCAAACTCTATTCAAAGGTCAGCTTGTTTTTACCCTTCGCGACGCTGAACTGGTAATGCGAAATGACCCTGGCAACCGGCTCTCTCAAAAAGGTCACATAAAACGGATCCGCCACGCGAAACCGCAATGGATCAATCAGATTATGGCCGACAATGCTTCGCAGTCGGGGAAACACTGTTTTCGCAAACTCGAAATCCGCCGGGCTGAATATTTCCCTTCGGGTTTGATAGGCGTGGCAGTTGGAACAACCGAAATTCCTGTCGAGAATGGATACGAAAGTGGTGCCGCCAGTTTTTTGGATGTGCAAGAACATGATCACGGTATCTCTTCAGTTGGAGAAAAGCTTGCCCGGCCTCTTCAAGAGGTATTTCCGAACAAATGCTGTGGTATTTAGTAGCGGAGGCGGGGGCGGGTTGTCTGTGGGGGGAAACCCTGTTTTTTCTGCCGGGGAAAACCCCTGCATGCAGTGGAACACCACCCGGCAGGAATATGAGAAATACCGAAATAAAAATAGCATTCCGGCCATGCCAAGTCGAGCCGAATCCAGCCGTCCAACCCCGCCAGTTCCCCTGAAACCGCCTCGCTTGCATTCCCTGCATCAAGGCGTATGTTGCGGTGGAGAGTCGAGAAGCTCTCTCGCTGGGCGGGTGCGTTAAGCCGCAACTGGGAGCGGCTCGGGGTTGTAGTTCGAGAGTTGAGTCTTGACTCTCCTTTCGTGTCCCCTGGCCAGTTCCTGCCGCGTGATCCCAGCTGAAACCCGGCCCATTTTCGCCTCAACAGGCTATCACCCTAGCACTTACCCGACTTCGATGACGGCTGTTAGACGGTCAGACAAAAGTGGGGCCCCGGCGGGCACGGTCCATGCTCATGTACTCGTAGAGGAGGAACATAATTGTGCCACATATGAATCGCAATACTCGCCAACGGGATAACCAAGGCTTCACCTTGGTTGAAATCATGATCGTCGTTGCCATTGTGGGACTGTTGGCCGCGCTGGCAGTTCCGGGCTTCGTCAAGGCCCGCAAACAATCCCAAGGCCGACGCATCATGAATGACTGCCGCCAAATGGACGCCGCCATCGACCAATGGTCCGTCAACAGCGGCATCGCCGATGGCACCGCCATCGATACCGTCGCCGCCGGTACCTACCTGAAGACCGCTTGGAATACTGTCGACCTGCTCGGCAACCAGTTCGGCGGTACCGGTCAGACCGGCACAAGTCAGATCCAAATCAGCACGGCGACCAAGAGTTCCCTCGCCGGTGTCGGCATCGACTGGGGAGTCTACTAAGACTTCGTGCTGGTAGGGACAGCGGGGACGCTGTCATCGAACACGCGCAAGTCGGGCTTCCGCTGCACTGTCCCGGTTCATCCGCTCTAGAGATTTTTCTCAGATCGGGTTTCGATGGTTTTCGAAGCTACGCCGGTCAGGATGAAGACAGATGACGCTAGAGCCGAAATTGGCGGCATATTCGCAAGCGTCGGGGTTTTCCACCAGGCAATACGAAATATCGAGAGCTTTTCCCCGATACCTGGTTCGACATATCTCCGGATCTGGAAGACACTTTTGATTGCCAACCGTGTCGTCGGTCAGTCTCTGCAACTCAGAGTCCGTTGTGCTGGGGGCGGACGGTGGACATGTAGCATCGTTGACATCTTGGTTTCTCGTCATTCAAATTAAAACTAGGCAATGGAGCGATTTATCGCCATGGGGTGTTTACCCCATGCTCCCAGTATGAGCATTTCACCGCCGCCCGACCCCCTGAAATCCGCCTCAACATCGCCCCCCAACCATTACCCAGTCTTTCAATCAACTCGGTAAGGGCATGCTCCATACGTCGGGACGATCGATCATTTTCGGGGGAGCTTGAAAGTCTTCATGACCAGTTGGTGTTCTATCGCACCAACGGGCGTTGCAGCGGCACGGATTATCTCGCTCGGAGTCACAAACTGTGCTACAGTGAAGACGTGATACAAACAAAGGGCACCCCGCCCGTCTCTGACGTTAATTCGAAACGAAGTCCGGAAGAGCGGAACATCCGCAAACAACTGGGCAAGGTGCGTCGCTATCTCGCCAAATCGACGGATACCAACATGCGTAGTTCCTGGGAAAGCCGGATTGCGATCTATGAAACGCAATTGGTGAAGGCAGCCGCGCGCGCGCGCTTTATCAAGTAGTTTCCGGATTAAGAGCCCCTCACAAAACCGGTAGCCGCAGGCTTTAGCCTGCGCTGATAATCTGATTTTCACGCACCCTACTGAGGCTCGTACAACAGGCTAACATTTGTTGGGGGTGGTGATAAGGTGGGCGCATGGCGACAAAGCGCGACCATGCGGTGATGGAACGGCGGCGGCTGAAGGCTGTCGCATTGTTTGAAAAGGGACTTGGCCCCAGTGCGGTGGCCCGACGGTTGGGCGTGCGGCGGCAATCGGCCCACGCTTGGAAGCGGCGCTGGCACCAGGAGGGTCGGGCAGGTCTACAGAGCAAAGGTCCAGCCGGGCCCAAAAGCCGCCTGACCTCGGCACAGGAGGAGACCCTCGCCCAGGCCATCTTGGACGGTCCTACTGCTGCCGGTCACGCCACTGCCGTCTGGACTTTGCCCCGCATCGCTGCCCTGATTCGTCAACGCCATGGAGTTGAGTATCACCCCGGCCACGTCTGGCATCTGCTGGATCGACTCGGCTTCAGTTGTCAACGGCCTACCCGACGGGCACTCGAACGCAACCAGGCAGAGATTGGTCGCTGGCAACGCCACCGCTGGCCGGGGCTTAAAAAAAAGCCCGCCGCGAAGGCCGCACCATTGTCTTCATAGACGAAAGCGGGTTGAGTACCCGCCCGCATCGGGTGCGCACCTGGGGGCGGCGCGGCCAAACACCGGTCGTGCAGGAAAGCTTCAACTGGCAGAGCTTGTCGCTGATCGGCGGGCTGAGTCTGTGGCGGTTCTACTTTCGAGCGTATGCAGGCAGCATCAAGTCGCCGCAAGTGGTGGAGTTCCTCGGAGCCCTGTTGCGACATCTGCCCGGCCCGTTGCTGGTGGTTTGGGACGGGGCCCCGATCCACCGCTCGGCCTTGGTGCGGGACTTCGTGGCGACGCAAGGGACACGGTTGGTGGTGGAACGACTGCCGGCGTATGCGCCGGAACTAAACCCGGTGGAATATGTGTGGGCCCACTTGAAAGAGCATGAGTTGGGCAACCTGATCGTGCGACACGCTCACGAACTGGATCACCATGCCACCCGTGCCCTGCGGCGCATGCGCCGCCGTCCCTCCTTGATCCGCGCCTGCTGGAAACAGGCCGAACTTTGGCCTTGATGTCAGCCTATTGTACGAGTCTCAATAAAAGGTGCGGCTACGATCCACGCTCGGTCATGGTGGGGGCTGAAAGCGTCGCGAAGAACTTCTGCATGGCGTCGTGGTAGATGGGGGCGCTGACGAGGAAGGCGTCGTTGTGGTGGCCGCGGAGTTCGACGAGTTGTTTCGGGTCGTTGGCGGCGGCGAAGAGGCGCTGGGCGTGGCGCATATTGAAGATCTCGTCGTCGCGGCTGTGAAAGATCAGCAGCGGGACCTTGATGCGGGGCATTTTGGCGAGCGTGTCGTACTTGTTCTTCACGAGCCAGCGGACGGGAAGGAAGGGGAACATCTTCTGGCCGACGTCGCCAATCGAGGTGAAGGCCTCTTCGAGGATGAGGCTGCCGACGTCGACTTTGGTGGCGAGATCGGTGGCGATGGCCGAGCCGAGGGATTCGCCGTAGACCACGATGGAGCGCGGCGCGACCTTGCGTTGGGTGACGAGGTAATCATAGGCGGCGCGGGCGTCGCGATAGGTGCCTTGTTCGTCGGGTTGGCCTTCGCTGCGGCCGTAGCCACGATAGTCGATGATGAACGTATTGACGCCGAGATCGTGGAGTGCGGCGAGCTTCTCCAAGCGGTGCGAGATGTTGCCCGCGTTGCCGTGAAAGAGGAGGACGGTGAGGGACGAGTCGACGCGTGACGGGACAAACCACCCATTTATCTTCAGGCCGTCGGAGGTGGTGAGGGTGACATCTTCGTATTTGAGTCCAACCAGTTCGGGCGTCTGGTCGATTTGGCGGGAGGGGTAATAGATCATGCGGGGCTCGTTCCAGCGCAGCCAGAGGGCGAAGACGACGACCAGTGTCAGCAAGGGAATGAAGATCATTTTCAGGTACCGCATTGTGAGACGGGGACGTATAGCACACGGTAAATCCATTGACGAGGTATTCCCTCTTGACCCGCGCGGGGCTGCGTGTTAGCTAAGGCAACTGGTTGGAGAAATTGAGGGAATATGCGGTGTCCAAAATGCGCCGGCGTCGACGACAAGGTGGTCGATTCGCGCAGCAACCGTGACGGGCTGCTGATTCGGCGGCGGCGGGAATGCTTGAAGTGCGGGGCGCGGTTCACGACCCACGAGGAGATTCTCCGCGAGAAACTGCGCGTGAAGAAGCGGGACGGCCAATACGAGGAGTTTGACCGGCGCAAGCTGCTGGCCGGTATCGAGAAAGCCTGTGAGAAGCGACCCGTGAGCACGGAGAGGATCGAATCCCTGGCCGATCGGGTGATTTTCGAACTGGAGAACGAGTTCGGGCGGGAGGTGCCGTCGATGAAGATCGGCGAGCGGGTGATGGACCACCTGCGCCAGCTCGATGAGGTGGCGTACGTGCGGTTTGCCTCCGTGTATCGGCAGTTCCGTGACGCCGAGCAATTTATCGACGAAATCAAGCAGATGGGCAAATCATGATCCAAATGCATAGCGACGTCTTGTGGGTCTCGGGCCGAGGACGGCTGCCTGGCGCCATTCGACGAGCAGCGGCTGGCGCTGTCGATCCAGAAAGTCGCCGAGAACGTCGGACAGTCCGACTGGTGGCTGGCGGAGTCGATTGCGGCGGCGGTGCACGCATTTGCGGCCAAGTCGCGCAGCGACCAGATTATTCCGAGCAAGGAGATTGCCGAGATCGTGGCGACGGTGCTGGCGACGTTGGGGTACGAGTGGATCTCCGAGGCGTACGCCGGGGACGCGAACCGCGTGGCGATTCACCTCAACGAGTTGGTGTGGCGAGCAAAAACGCCGGATTTGAGCTGGAGTTCTTCCAGGAACTCGACCATGCGTTGAGCGCGGCGGCGAACCGTCGGTTGGTGGCGATGCGGATCGACGGGTTGCGCGCGTGCGTGATGAAGTTGCGCGGGGCGCGGCGATGGACGGCGGAATGCCGGCGGTTGGCGGAGGACATTGTGGAACACGTGCGCGGGCGCGTGGTGCGGATGCGTTCGCCGCGGGCGGCGTCGTTGAAGCTGGCCGTCGTGGAGTGAGACCATGGCCGACAACATTTTCGCCAAAATCATCCGCAAAGAGATTCCGGCCAAGATTGTGTATGAGGACGAGCGGGCGCTGGCGTTTCGCGACATCGATGCGAAGGCGCCGGTCCACATTCTGGTCGTGCCGAAGAAAGACATCGCGCGCATTTCGGAAGCCGGTGCCGCCGACGAGGCGTTGCTGGGACATTTGTTGACAGTGGCCGCCGAGATTGCGCGGAAAGAGGGCATCGACGCCACGGGGTATCGGTTGGTCATCAACAAAGGCGCGCATGCGGGCGAGAGCGTGGCCCATCTGCACGTGCATCTGCTGGGCGGCCGGCCGATGAACTGGCCACCGGGTTGAGCGTCGTGGCCTTGTGAACGGGCTGATTCTTTTTGAGGACGACCATCTGCTGGTCGTCAACAAACCTTCGGGCATCAACACCCACAAGCCGGACCGGTTTGCGACGGACGGCATCCATGAATGGTTGACAAAACGCGAGCCGCGCTGGCGGACGCTGTCAATTTTGCAGCGGCTGGACAAGGACACGTCCGGCGTGATCGTGTTCGGCAAGACGCGGGAAGCGAACCAGTCGCTCAGCAAGCAATTCGAACGACACACGGTCGAAAAGATTTATCTGTTGCTGAGCTCGGTGCGGCCGACGCGGGTAAAGTATTGGGAGAAATCACCGAATTGCGTGACGGAATTCGAGTTTATCCAGGCCCATGGTGATTACTTCCTCGTGCAAGCCAAACCGCTGACGGGCAAGACGCACCAGATTCGGCGACACGCCGCGAACGCCGGCTTCCCGATTCTCGGGGACGTGGAATACGAGGGTGAGGCCGCGCCGCGGCTGATGCTGCATGCGCGCAAGCTCAGTTTCGATCATCCGGCGACGGGAGAGCGAGTATCGTTCGAGGCATCGGTGCCGCGCGCGTTTGACGAGGTCGACGCAGTGATCGCGGCGGTGGAATTTCGCGAGCCGTTGTTTGGTGAATCGACGAACGCCTTCCGCCTGATCAGCGGCGAGGCGGATGGTTTCCCCGATGTGATTGTCGATTCGTATAACGGCCATCTTCTGGTCCAGTGGCAGGCGGAGACGGCGGAGAAGAGCGGCGCGGGATTGATCGAGCGATTGCAGGCTGAGTGCCAGCCGCGGGCGATTTACACGCAGTTGGTGACGAAACAGGAGCGAACGGTTTCCCGGCTGGTTTACGGGAACGAATTGGACCGGCGAACGCCCGTGCGCGAAAACGACATCACGTTCGTCGTGAATTTCGGCGAGGGACTAGCGACGGGAGTGTTTCTCGACCAGCGTGAGAACCGGCGACGGCTGCTGGCGATGCCGCTGCGGGGGAAAACCGTGCTAAACACGTTCGCCTACACGTGCGCATTTTCCGTGGCCGCAGCGAAGGCCAGCGCGGTGACGACCAGCGTGGATTTGTCGAAGAACTACCTCGAATGGGGGCGGGACAATTTCCGCGTGAACGGGCTTGATCCGTCGGCGCATGAGTTTGTTTTCGGGGACGCGTTCGAATGGCTGAAACGATTCACGAAGCGGGGACAGCACTGGGATGTGGTCATCCTTGATCCGCCGACGTTTTCCACTACCAAGCGGGGCCGGGCGTTTCAGGCGGGACGCGATTATGAAGAGCTGGCGGCGTTGGCGATCCCCCTCGTCGCGGCGGGTGGCTGGCTGTTGTGTTCGACCAATCAGCGGACGCTCGCGGCCGACGAGTTTGAAAGGAGCATCGAGAAAGCGGCGAAGCGGTGCGGGCGCTCTATGGGGCCGCTGGAGTTTGGGACGGTGCCGTTTGATTTCCGGGTGGCGCCGAAGGAGCGGCCGTACCTGAAGACTTTCTGGGTGCAGTTGGCGTAGCGTATTGGCCGGTCACTTGCGAGAGCTGCGGGCCAAATTCGGTGGCCGCCCAAATCCCGGCACCGACGCCGGCGATCATGACCATGGATTTGCCCACCGGCGAGAACGACGTGGCGGTCACCTGGCCCGGCTCGCTCACGGTCGCGGAGACAAACGGGAACAAATGTTTGGAGATCGTTTCGGTTTGGGGAAGTTTGTCCACGTCCACGAACTCGTTGGTGCCGATTTGGGAGGCGGCGGATTTGGTGATGGCGTAGAGCGGCTCGAACAGGCCGCGGAGGTCGGCGTAGCCGTACGACGACCCGTTGGCCGGGACGCGTTTGATGGATTCCTGATAGACGGCGCTGGCGGCCAGCGTGGGTTTCGACGCGGTCACATGGGCCAGCAACTCGCGCGCGTAATCGGGCGTGTTTGCGAGGATGAAGAACTGGCTGGTGGTGGTGTATGTCGGGGCGAGCAGGCCCGCGCCGACCCGGACGGTGCGCAGTGTGTGACCCGCGCTTTCGGTTTCATCCCAGGGCGCCTTCTCGTCATCACCCAGCGCGCTTTGCTTCAGGGCGTTCATGCCGTTGTCGAGGGCCGGACGAAGTTTGTCTTCGTGGGCGATTTGGGCGACGAACGCGACATCGGGAGAACGAGCGCCGGTGCGCCAGCTGGCGATGACGGCCGTCTCAGGGCCGAATTGCTGGAGAATGTCTTCCCGCATGTGGATGTTGTGAGTGCGGAGCGCCTGCTGGAATTGTCCAACGGACAGCATCATCGATGGGGTACCGGATTCGGGAGAGAGCCTGCATGCCCTGCTCGTAGAAGGTCGCGAGATCGGCCGAGGCGACGGAATAGAACAGCGTATCCGGTGAGGTAAGCGCGAGAGTTTTTTGCGGCGTGGGCGGCTTGGGCTTCGGCGCGTTGCGGGAGTAGGAGAGGAAGCCGACATCCTGCACGCCACGGTCGAGGAACGTCGTGCTGAACGCGGCGGCGTCCATGCCGTCCAACTTCTGGAACACGCCGGACGTTTGTGGCGAGAACGCCAGCAGCGGGCCGAACAAACCGAGCATCTGTTCGACGTTGACGTAGCCGAGGAAATTGTAATTCCTGGCCGCGTGCTGTTGGGCGTTGGCGAACCTGGCGCTGGTGGAGAGAGGCTTGAAGTTGAGAGGAACCTGGCCGGTGTACGAGGCGATCATATCGCGCATGGCGTCTTCGCCGAAGGTGAACACCACCAGGGAATTAAAGAAGGCGTGGCAGATCGGCAAGTCCGGTGTGATTTGCCAGAGGGTGTACTTTACGCCGAGATAGCTTCTATCGACAAATTCGCCGTCGGGATTGGCCTTTTTGAGTCGAGCCCTCCAGTTTGTACAGGCCGGTGAGCGCCTGAAGTTTCTTGTGTCCCGTATCCGCGCCGACCACGAGGCCGACGTTGAGCGAGGGGAGGATGGTCACATGCGTGAGACCCAGGAAGACTTCGCCCTGCGCCGAGTTGAGCGCGAAATCGAGGATGGCGGCGTTGCCCGAGTCTTTGCCCGGATGGGACGGGCTTTCGCGCAGGGAATCGAGCGGTTTTTTCAGGAATGCCTGGACTTCGGGTTCCTCCCAGAGCGCGTACAATTCGGTCTTGGAGAAATCGTCGCGAGATTTGGAAAAATCGGGGACATCGAGGAACAGGAGAGTCGATTCGGGGAGCAAATCGGCGGCATGGGGGGCCGGTTTGGTGAGGGTGGAATAGACCAGCGCCAGGGTGACGACGGTGACCAGCAACAAGAAGATGATGACGATTTTTTTCATTTCTGCATGAGCGCCGACCGACCGGCTCAACAATGGGCGGGGATGCTGACTCATAACGCAATGAGGGTCAAGGAAATAGGTCGTCACACGAGATAGTCGTGCAAAGTGAGAGAAAAGCAGTAAACTGTAGGATGAAATTATGAGGGGTTTGGGTTTGAAGGGCAAACGGTTTGGGAAGCGCCGGGTGTTTGTGGAAGTGTTGGCGGTTGTCTGGTTGATCACCGCAAACGCGATCACCGTTCGTGCCGTGCTGTTTGAATCGACCGGTGATCCGGCTTACAACACGAGCGCTCCCTCGGGCGCGTTGACCAAGAGCGGCTGGCAATACGAGGGCTTCTGGAGCACCTCGTTGGAATTGTCGACGAACCTGTACGCGGCGGGGAATTTTCTGGGAACGCCGATTGCGCCGCAGTTTTTCATCACCGCCGCGCACATTTACGGTTCGACGAACGACGTGTTTGTGTTCCATGGAGTTGCCTACCATCCGGTCGCGCAATTCACCTCGTTGGACAGCGATCTGAGCATCTGGCAGGTTGCCGAGACATTTCCGTACTACGCGCCGCTGTATACGTCGTCCGGGGAAGCGAACAGCCCCGTCGCCGTGTTCGGCCGGGGCACGCAGTCAGGGGAACCCGTGGTTGTGGGCGGGCAGACGAATGGATGGCTGTGGGTTGAGCCGTCGGACAGCGTGGAGCGGTGGGGAGAGAGCCAGGTCAGTTCGATCACCAACGGAGGTACTGGTGTCGGCGATTTGCTGCGCTGCACGTTCGACGCGGGGGTTGGTTCGAATGCGTGCGATTTGTCCGAGGGCGATTCGGGCGGTGGACTGTTCATTGAGGACGGTGGCGTCTGGAAACTGGCCGGAATCAACTATGGAGTGGATGGACCCTTTAGCAACGCCGTGAATGGCACTGCGTTTAACGCGTCGCTCCTGGATGTTCGCGGATTGTTCGCGGAAATCTCGGGAAGCTGGCAGTTTATGAGCGGGGCCCAGCCGATCCCCACCGCGTTCTACAGCACGCGCATCTCGGCGAATCTGGATTGGATCGAGAGCGTGATCAACTTCGATTTGGGGCCCGATCTGCTGGTTGCGGAAGTTCCGGGCAATGGGAATGACGCCCAGATCAGTTTCGCCACTGACTCCAACCATGTTTATTATGTCGAGAGCACCGGTGATCCGGCCAACGGGCCGTGGTCGACCATCGTTTCGAACGTGGCGGGCACCGGTGGGACCGTGACGGTCACCGACACGAATGCCGTGGCTTCTCCGCCGCGCTATTACCGAGTCGGCCTCTCGCAGTGAGGCGCTTACGTGCGAAACTCGAAATCCGAATGTCGGAATTCGAAACGCAGGGTTGACGGTGGGTCAGGCGGGGGCGGCCTGCCTTCTCGTTTGTAAATTGTCAGGCGCTGACTTCCTCAACGGCGTTCTGCGCTGGGACGGTGCAGGAGATCGTTGATCAAGCCGCTGAGGCCACGATCGGATTTCGTCCCGCTGCGCACTACCAGCACGGGTAATTCGGCGCGGTTGACGATTTCGCGAGTGACGTTGCCCATGATGTAGACGCGCAGTCGATCCTGGGCCGGAGAGGAACCGGACATCACCAGGTCGTATTCGGTGCGCTGCAATTCTTTCAACAGTTCATCCAGGACCAGGCCATGTTGCAAGCGGACCTCGCACGGCACACCCATGTTCTCGAGCAACTCTTTCTGATGGCGCAGGTTGCGGCCGAGTTTGGAATCGGACAGCAATACCTGGCTGGCATCCTCATCAGACTTTACCAGATTGGCATAGACGGCTGGCGGTTCTGCCAGGACGTGCAGCAGATCAACCGAGGCATTGACACGGCGCGCGATTTCGCCGGCAAACTGCACCGTCGCATCCGCCTGCTTCGTGCCGCCGGTGGCCAGGAGGATGCGTCGCAACGCGGTGCGCTCGCCGATGACCACCAGCACGGGCGGTTCGATCGATTCGATGATCTTGTAGGCGCGGGCTGACATCCACAACGGTCCGCGGGTGCCCTTGCGCGCGGCGCCGATGACCACGAGATCGTACCTGGATTCCTGCGTGCGCTTGATGATTTCGGTCACGGGACGGCCGGGCTTAATGATCAATTCGGCATCGAGATGGTGCTCCTTCAAGATTTCCTGCGCCCGTCGCAGCGCCTGTAACACCGCGTCCTCCTGGCCGGATTTCTCGACAATGCCGAGGATCGAGGTTTCCGCCTGGCACGCGGCGGCGATCAACGCGCCAAACCGCACGGCGTTCTCCGCCTGGGTTGAACCGTCACTACAGAAAAGAATTTTCATGTGGTGTGCCGCTTCATTTGAAATGGTGGCCCGTCATCAGGCTATAGATGATCAGTCCGGCCCCGAGAAGAGGCAATGGTATGAACGCCAGGCGGATGCGGACGCCGTGAAAGTACTGGGTCAAGGTCGCGCCGATTTGCGCTCCGATGGCCGCGCCCGTGTGCATGACCAGCGCGATCAGGATGTCGACGTTACCTTTGAGGGCATGGGTGAACGTTCCGTAGCTGGCGGAAATCATTACTTCGAACAGATCAGTTCCGACGGCGATATGCGTGGGCACGCCGAGAATGTACACCAGGGCCGGCATGCGAATGTAGCCCGCGCCGCCACCCAGGAATCCGCTGAATACGCCGCCGATATAGGCGACCACCAGGATCGTCCACAGCGAGATCTGCTTGATGCCGGAACTGGGCAGGGAAATCATCGGGCGGAACTGAAAGCGCTGGAAGTTTTTGGCGATGTAGGCGATGGCCGAGTGGTCGCGCCTGGGTTTACCCGTGGCCGTGGATTCCTTCTTTCCCATCTTCAGGGTTTGCCAGCACTCCCACGCGATGAAGGATGAGATCCCAACGAGCACGATGACAAACGCGATGGCCACCACGACGTCCACGTTGTGGTGTCGCTTCAACTGCTGGATGATTTGCGCGCCTGTCTCGACGCCGACGATGGTGGCGGCGGCCATGATCAAGCCGAGCTTGATGTCCACGTTGCCCAGTACGCGATGTTTCTTGGCCGCGACGATTGATTTTCCCACGATGTGCGCGAGGTCCGTGCCCACGACGAAATTCATCGGCACACCGAACGCAAACAACGCGGGCCCCGCCAGGAAGCTTCCACCGACGCCAAAAAAGCCGCCACAGATTCCGACAACGAATCCGACAAGGATCAGGTAAACGGGATTGATGTGGGTGCCGGAGATCAGGAAATCCATGGCTCAACTTTCGCGACTTCGAATCATTCGCAGGAGCCCGGTGGTGAGCATTTCCAGCCCGGCGCCCTGGGCAACGATCAACGCGAGGGCCACAAACGCGTACAACGTTTTGTTCTGATCGAAGACGTGTTTGATCCAGCCGCCGAGGAAGTGGAGGACCAGGAAAAAGTAGGCAAACACGAATATGGCGTACACGGCCAATTCCACGAGGAACGATCCCAGCGACGCGCTTTTGTTGGAGCGACCAGCCATGTAATTCCTGCGATCTTCTTTACGAGTTCACTGTAGCAAGTTTTTGAAACAGTCGCACGAAATTTGAGCACGGACGAGGACGGGCGAGCGGGGCCGGAAGTCAGGAGTCAGGGTCTGGTTGAGCTGGTTCTGCGTGCGCGCATTTTCTTGGCGGTCGGGGCTTGGTAGACCGCCCGTGACTCGCGAACGAGAACATCCGTGGGGATCCCGAGCCCGGTCGACAGGCGGCGAATCATGTTCAAGCTCAGGCCGCGGTGGCCGGACAAGACTTCGGAGACCTTGCTTCGGCTGCCCAGGTAGGGGACGAGGTCGCGGGGCTTGAGTCCTTGTTGTTCCATGCGGAACCGAATGGCGTCGACGGGGTCCGGCTCGTCGATGGGAAACGCTTCGTCCTCGTAGATCTCGACGAGGGCGGCAAGAAGGTCGAGTTCGTCGGCTTGGGGCGTGCCGGGACGCGCGTCCATAAGATGGTCGATGCGAGCCAACGTGGCCTTGTGTTCCCGTTCATTCCTAATAAGTTTTGGTTTCATCAGACTGCCTCCGCGTCGATTCTGTCATAATCCGCGTGAGTCCCGACGAAGCGGATGTACACGATCTCGGCGTGGTAATTAATCTTCACGACGAGCCGGTACTTGTTTCCGCAGATGTTGAACACCACGCGATTACCTTTCAATATGCTCGCGCTACCGTATTGCTGCTTGATGTCGGCCGTCGTGTCCCAGTGCGCCTGCCTGGCCTCATGAAACCAGGCTTGCAAGCTCGATTCGGCATCCGGGTGCCGCGCGGCAAACTCTCGCAATTGTTTTCTCGAAATGACGTGCATACCATCGTCTGTTCCCGCGACGAAATCAAGCGAAATGTTCCCATCTTGGGAACAGCCTGTCCAGAACAAACCGCGTGGAGTGTCCGACTTCGCTCACCGCAGGCCCTTCGCGTTCGCTCAGGATAAACAGGGCAGGCCCTTCGGCAAACTCAGGGTAAACGAAACTCGAAATCCGAATGACGAAATTCGAAACGCAGGGTTCACAGAGGCGGTGAGGCCGGGGAGGAAGTCTGATCCGCGAATTGTCGGGCGTCGGGCTCATGTGCGCTGTTGTCAGCAATTCAGAAATTCAGAATTTCAGACAGCATGGAAGGAGCCCGGGGGGATTGGGGATGGGGAGGATTGGGGCGGAGGAAACGCGAAGGTCGCAAGGGAGACATGAAGACCACACAGGAGATAGAGGGCCCCTCGCCGAACTCGGGACAAGCGGTGGGGCGTTTGCGGGCGAAACTCAAAACCGAATGTCGAAATTCGAAAGGCAGGGTTGACGACGGGGCAGACTCTCCGTTTATCCAGTTGAGGTACGAGCGGACGTCGATGCGGCGCTGGACAGGTCGTCTCCGCTTGAAATTGGCGGGCGGAGAAGTAAGAGTGTTGGCATGTATGGGCGGTGCGGCGGGTAAAGCTTCCGCCGTCGCTGAGACTATGGCGGACAAGGTGGCGGACAAGATGGCGGATGGGGGAGGGGTGCGTGGTACCTTTCTTGTCTGACGTGAGGGTGCGTCAGACGGCACGCGAGGCGCGCGCTCCCCGGTGCTCAGGACCGGCAGGCCTGGGGCGGTTTCGACAATCCGCCGTCGCCAAGGCTTCGGGATGACAAAGTTTGGGAAGAAAACAGCCGGGCCGCGCTCAAGGCGCTGGGCTGCAGCGGACCACGGGTCAACATTACTGTCTGAAGGAGATTGAACATGAGCAAATTGAGCGACGAGAGCCTGAACCTGATCTTCCGCGAGGCGCGGACACACAGTTACTGGCTGGACAAGCCTGTTGACGACGCGGTGCTGGCGCAGGTGTACGACCTCGCCAAGCTGGGGCCGACGTCCGCCAACATGTGCCCGATGCGGGTGGTATTCGTCAGGTCGAAGGCCGCGAAGGAGAAGCTCAAGCCGGCGCTGTCGGCCGGCAACGTGGACAAGACGATGGCCGCACCGGTCACGGCGATCATCGGGATGGACGTCCGCTTCTATGAGAAACTGCCCGAACTGTCCCCGCATGTGGACGCCAAGGCCTGGTTCAAAGATTTGCCGGAGAACGAGCTGGCTCACATGGCGCTGCGCAATGGGTCGCTGCAAGGCGGCTACCTGATACTGGCCGCCCGCGCGCTCGGACTGGATTGCGGGCCGATGTCCGGCTTCGATAACGCGAAGGTGGACGCGGCGTTCTTCGCGGGGACAACGGTCAAATCAAATTTCCTGTGCAATCTCGGTCACGGCGATGTGACGAAGCTCCATCCGCGCAGCCCGCGTCTGAGTTTTGACGAAGCCTGTCAGATTGTGTGATTCATATTTGCCCGGCGAAATGGACGTCGGGTGTAACTCTCTTGTCTGACGCGAGGGCGCGTCAGACGGCACGCGGGGCGCGTGCGCTCCCCGTTGCATGAGGTGGAATCGTTAAATGATTTTTGATTTGATTTTGGTATCTTGTTGGGATATGGTCGGGGCGGTTTGAGATGGTTCTTTGAAATAGGAGACGGGGGCGACGGCAAGCGGAAAGCGCCGCGTGAGGGCACGCGGCCTACAACGACCCGATTCACGGCGGCGGAGCGCCGTGGCTACAGTACAGCGGCCGGACGGCTAGCCGGTCCGCGCCCAGCGTGCGCGGTTACAGGGGAGGGGGAAGCGAAAAAAGGGTGTTTTTGCGAAACGAACCCAACGCGCGTGGATCGAAGTTGCGCGTTGATCTAATTCGACGATAGATACTTGTGTATTTCAGTTTTGCGAAACACTATTGGGTTCGTACTCCCCTCTCACGAGCCCAATAATCGGGCCAAGCTGGCTTCCGGCGCAGGGCGGAGGGCATCATCCGTGGCTTTGCCGGAGAGCACAACTGCCACCCGCTTGACAGTTGGGTGTCAGGACTTATACTGCCCCTCGCCATGCAACCTGATGAGCCTGGGGGACAGTGGGGCGCAACCCGCGCCGAGTGCGTTCCGTTTGGCGTGAATCCATTGGCCGATTCCCCGCATCGCAAGGGCGTGGCGGTACAACCCTCTTCCATAGACGAACGATTTCCGTCGACAGGCCGCGGCCTGTGGTCGCATGTGCCCGAGACGGACTGGAACGATTGGCGGTGGCAGCTCCGCAACCGCATCACGACGCTGGAAGCGCTGGAGGCATTGATGCCGTTGACGCCGGCGGAGCGGGAAGGCGTTTCGCTTGCGGGCCGGCATTTGGCGATGGCGATCACGCCGTACTTTTTCAACCTGATCAACGTCAGCGATCCGAACTGTCCGATTCGTCGTCAGGTCATCCCGCGCGTTGAGGAGATGGTGACGGCGCCGTGGGAGATGGCCGATCCGTGCGGCGAGGACGAACACATGCCGGTGCCGGGACTGGTGCATCGGTATCCCGACCGCGTGCTGTTTCTCGTGACCGACCGTTGCGCGGCGTATTGCCGATATTGCACGCGGAGCCGGGTCGTCAGCGGCGCGGGCGAGCAACATCTCCACACCGAGTTTACCGATGCGATCAATTATATCCGCGAGCACACCGAGGTGCGGGATGTGTTGTTGAGCGGCGGCGACCCGTTGCTGTTCAGCGACGAACGTCTCGAATTCGTGCTCCGCGAATTGCGGGCGATCCAGCACGTTGAATTTTTGCGTATCGGGACGAGGATCCCGATTTTTTTGCCGCAGCGAATCACGGCGGAGTTGTGCGCGATGCTGCGGAAGTATCATCCGTTGTGGATGAGCATTCATTCCAATCACCCAAGGGAAGCGACGCACGAAGTCAGGGAGGCGTGCGGTCGGCTCGCAGACGCGGGTATTCCGTTGGGGAACCAGAGCGTGTTGTTGCTTGGGGTCAACGACGACGCGACGGTAATGAAGGAGCTCGTGCACAAGCTGTTGATGATGCGGGTGCGGCCCTATTACATCTATCAGTGCGATCCGGTCAGGGGCACGCACCACTTGCGCACGAGCGTGCGCAAAGGCGTGGAGATCATGGAGGCGCTGCGGGGACACACGACGGGTTATGCGGTGCCGCAATATGTGATCGACGCGCCCGGGGGCGGGGGCAAAGTGCCCATCAGCCCCGAGTACGTGCTGGCGCATGACAAACAGCGCGTCATTATTCGTAATTACGAAGGCAAAGTCTTCGAGTACCCCGAGTTGAGCGACGTATCGGCCCCGATGAAATTGGGCCAGGGTGTTCCTCCCTCACCGCAAGAAACAGGTGTGGAACCTGCTCTAAAGAGCTGCCACACAACGGACAAGGGAAATGGACACCACCGCCAGACGCTCGACTGAAATTCATTTTGGATTGGCTTGGAACTGGCAGTACGACCAGGACTTCGTCAACCAGCTGGACCGTTCCTGCCTGAATGCCGGCCTGAGTTGTTACCTGGTCGGGCCGCACAATCTCCAGCAGACGTTTCTCGAAGTGCAGAACAACGAGCGGAATTTCCGATATTTTCTCGATCGCGCCAGCGATGAGGACGAACGATTTTTGCAATTCAACCAGCTGCTGCAAACGAAGGGCACGAAATTCGTCAACGCCCAGCATCATTACAAGCGTTCCATCGACAAGGCGAATATTCACGGCGAACTTCTCGCGCGCGGACTGCAGCTGCCGCTGACGATCATTCTGCCGCCGTATGAGACCGAGCCGAATTTCGACCCGCGCCTGATCGAGCCGTTGACCTCGCCGTTCGTCGTCAAGCCCGCCAAAGGCGGCGGCGGTTTTGGCGTCGTCATCGGCGCGACGCGGCCCGACGACGTATCGCAGTCCCGCGCCAAGTTCCGCAACCAACGCTTTCTCATCCAGCAGCGCGTCCATCCGCAGATTTTGAATGGTCGCCGTGCCTGGTTCCGCGTGTACCACGTCTGCGGCGAGATCATCCCGTGTTGGTGGGATGACACCACGCACCGGTATTCGGTGGTGACGCCCTCGGATCGGGCGATTGTGAACGTGGATGAACTGACTCGCATCGTGCGCATCATCGCCGATGTCGCGAAACTCGATTTCTTCAGCACCGAGATCGCGTTGGAACACGACGGGCGATATTTCGTGGTGGACTACGTCAACGACCCGTGCGACATGCGACTCCAGAGCAAGAATTTCGACGGCGTGCCGGACACGATCGTCCGCATGGTCATCACCAGCATCACCAACTACATCAAAAAGCAGTTCGCGCCCACGGCCCAGCCGACCGACGACGACGCCCAGTATTGGCCGTAGCCAGAGGGGCGCGACAGACTCGTCACCCCTTGATCATCAGGTGCACGGCCACGATCACGCCGAACGCGACGACCGCGCCTCGCAGGATGCGGGGTGACAACCGTTGGGCGGTTTTCGCGCCGACGAATCCGCCTACAATCGCGGCCAGGGCCATCAGGAGAGCGATGTTCAGGATCGCCATGCCTTTGACGATGAAATAGGCCGACGCGATGCCGTTGATGAGCATGGCGAAGAAGTTCTTCATGCCGTTGGCCGCCTGCAAATCTTCCGGCAGGAAAATCGCCATCGCCGCCAGCATCAGGATGCCGATTCCCGCGCCAAAATAGCCGCCATAGATGGCGATGGCGAATTGGGACAACCACAACGCCGCCGCGTGCTTCTTCGGGTATGAATCGGCGCGCTTCGACATCCAGCGTCCGATGGGCTCGTTGAGCAGGAGCAACGCGCACGCGAGCAGGATCAGATACGGCACGATGTAACGGAAGACGGACTCGGGCGTGTTCAGCAACAGGATCGCGCCCGTTAATCCGCCCAGCAGCGATGGCAGGGAGAGTATCCAGACGCGCGCACGGTACTCCGTCAGTTGCTGCCGGTACGCCCACGAACTCGTGACCGAGCCCGGCCAGATGGCCACCGTGCTCGTGGCGTTGGCGGTGATCGAGGACATGCCGCTGTAGAGCAGGGCGGGGAACGTGAGCAGCGTGCCGCCGCCCGCGACCGCGTTGACGAAGCCCGCGCCGAACGCCGCGAGCAGGCTGACCCAGTAGATTTCCATACGATTGGTTGCGTAGCATAACAAAGTTCTGTTAGCGTCTCAAACATGCCTTCTGTCATGTTAAAAAAAGGCCGGGAACACCGACTCTACGCGGGCCATAGCTGGGTATACTCGGGCGAGATCGCCGACATCACCAGCGACCCGAAGGACGGCGATGCGGTGGACATCCGCGACCACAAGGAGCGCTTTATGGGGCGCGGCCTGCTCAACACGCGTTCGCAAATCACCGTGCGGCGGTTCACCACGCAAAAGGAAGAGATCGACAAGGCATTTTTCGCCCGCCGCATCGAGGCGGCGCTGGAATATCGACGCGAGAACACGTCCATTGCCGATGCGGAGGCATTTCGTTTGGTGTCCTCGGAAAGCGACCAGGTGCCGGGACTCATCGTCGACCAGTATGGCGACCATCTCGTCTTGCAGGCGCTCACGCTCGGCATCGACCAGCGCAAGAAGCAGATCGTCGAGGTTCTCCGCGACGTGGTTGAACCGAAGGCCATCGTCGAGCGCAGCGACGTTCCCAGCCGCAAGCTGGAAGGGTTGGAGGAAACGAAGGGCGTGATTTGGGGCGAGACGGACGCGATTGTGCGTGTGCAGTTCAGCCAGTTCTCGATCGAAGTCAACCTGCTGGAAGACCAGAAAACGGGGTTCTTTCTCGATCAGCGCGACAACTACGCCGAGGTCGCGCGGCACTGCGCGGGCAAACGCGTGCTGGATTGTTTCACGTACCACGGCGGGTTCGCGTTGGCGGCGGGGGTTGGGGACGCCAAGAGCATTGAGGCGGTGGAGATTTCCGATCAGGCCGTGGCGCGGGCGCGCAAGAACGTCGAATTGAACGGGCTGACGGGCAAGATTGAGTTTGTGTGCGCCAATGCGTTCGATGTGTTGAAGAAATATGATGTCGAGAAGCGGCAGTACGACGTGATCGTGCTCGATCCGCCGTCGTTCACGCGCACGAAACAGAATGTGGGCGACGCGCTGCGCGGGTACAAGGAAATCAACCTGCGCGCGCTGAAGATGCTGCCGCCGGGCGGGCTGCTGGCGACGTTCACCTGCTCGCACCACATCGATGCCGAGTTGTTCAAGTCGGTCGTGGTGGCCGCCGCCGCCGACGCGAAGAAGACGGTGCGGCTCGTGAAAGTGCTCACCCAATCGCCCGATCATCCGATCCTGCCGGCGATACCGGAGACGGAGTACTTGCGGGGGCTGTTGCTGGAGGTGATGTGATGGCACAGGCGATCGAGCCGAAGCTGCCGGAATTGAAGAATCGGTTGGCGGAGATTGACGATCTGTGGCGGGCATCGGCGGTGCTGGGCTGGGACCAGGCGACGTATATGCCGCCGGGCGGCGCGGAGGCGCGGGGACGACAAATCGCCACGTTGAACCGGCTGGCGCACGAGAAGTTTACTCATCCGACCATTGGTCGAATGCTCGTCGAATTGCGGACCTATGAGGGGGACCTGCCGTACGATTCCGATGAAGCGGCGCTGATTCGCGTGACCCGGCGGGAATACGAGCGTGCGGTGAAAGTGCCGTCGGCATTCGTCGCGAAATTCAGCGCGCACGCCGCGGCGACGTATGAAGCGTGGGTGAAGGCCCGACCCGCGAATGATTTTGCGTCGGTGCGCTCGTTGTTGGAAAGGACGCTCGATTACAGCCGGGAGCTGGCGAACTTTTTTCCCGCGGTTACGATCACATTGCCGATCCGTTGATTGATTTCGCCGATTACGGCATGAAGGCGGCGACAGTGAGCGCGTTGTTTGCGGAGTTGAGAGGCAAACTCGTGCCGCTCGTGCAGGCGATTGTGGCGCAGCCGGTCGCCGATGACGAGTGTCTTCACGAGAAGTTTCCTGAGGCGCAGCAACTGGCATTCGGTAGTGAGGTGGTAAAACGGCTGGGTTATGACTTCAATCGAGGTCGTCAGGACAAGACGCGGCATCCGTTCTGCACGACGTTTTCGCTGGGTGACGTGCGGATCACGACGCGGGTGAAGGAGAACGACCTGGGCGACGCGTTGTTCAGCACGATCCATGAGGCCGGTCATGCGATGTACGAGCAGGGGATACGGCCCGAACTGGAAGGCACGCCGCTGGCGCATGGGACGTTGTCGGGCGTACACGAAAGCCAGTCGCGATTGTGGGAGAACGTTGTCGGACGCGGACGCGGATTCTGGGAGTTCTTCTACCCCAAACTGCAGACAGCGTTTCCATTGCAACTCGACGATGAGCCGCTGGATACATTCTATCGGGCCATCAACAAGGTTGAGCGGTCGCTGATTCGCACCGATGCGGACGAGGTGACGTACAATTTGCATGTGATGATCCGGTTCGACCTCGAATTGCAATTGCTCGAAGGCAAACTGGCCGTGCGCGATTTGCCGGAAGCGTGGCACGCGCGGTACAAGAGCGATCTGGGGATTGTTTCACCCGATGACCGGGATGGCGTTTTACAGGACGTGCATTGGTACGGCGGACAAGTCGGCGGCGTGTTCCAGGGGTACACGCTCGGCAACATCCTCAGCGCGCAATTTTACGAGGCGGCGACAAGAGCGCATCCCGAGATTCCCAACCAGATTCCGCGCGGCGAATTCGCCACGCTGCACGGCTGGTTGAAGGAAAATATCTACCAGCACGGTAGCAAGTTCACCGCGAACGAGATCGTCAAGCGCGCGACGGGCCAAGAACTCACGATTGAGCCATACATTCGGTATTTGAAGACGAAGTATGGGGAGTTGTATAGGCTGTAATGGAGTCCGCCAGAGGACTCTAGTGTGGCCTCGGGCGAAACGGAAGGTCTCAGTCGTTAGAGAATCTGCGGGAGAGAAGGGAGATTCTTCGCTTCGCTCAGAATGACAACCAAGGAGACCGCCGTTCTAGGGCTACTTCGGGCCCGGCACGTAAGACTTCAAAGCTCGCGTATTCTCGGCCAGGGGGGTGAGGGTGTAGAAGCCGAGGGCGGCGGGGAGCAAGATAAATTCGCCGACATTGATGCGGTCTTCCTTGCCATCGGGGGTGACGAAGCCGAGCGCGCCGGAGATGCAGGTGAGGATGTGGAACGTGGAACCGTCGCAACGGTCGGGCCAGGCGTTGGCCAGATCGAGGCGGTGGACGTGGAAGTATTCGCACTCAACCAATCGCCAGAGACCGTTGACGCCCCGGCGCTCCACGGTGGCCCGTTGCTTCTTCGGTTCGTAATCCTTGAAGTCGATGCAGACGAGCGATTCGCGGGTGTGCAGCTGGCGCGGTTTGCCGTCGAGTCCCATCCGTCCCCAATCATAGACGCGGTAGGTGGTATCGGAGTTCTGCTGGATTTCGACCAGGACGACCCCGGCGTCGATGGCGTGAATTCTACCCGACGGAACGAAGAACGAATCCCCCGGCAAGACCTGGAATCGGTACACGTAGTCGATGATGGGCTTGGAATCCTTGGCGCCTTCGAGCGAGCGCATGAAGTCGGCGGCGTTCACGCCGCGGCGGAATCCGGCGATGAGATGCGCGTCCTGATCGGCTTCGAGCACGTACCACATTTCGGTTTTCGGTTCGCCTTTGAACTTGGCGGCGAGCGCGGGGGGCGGATGAACCTGCAACGAAAGGCGTTCGCGGGCGTCGATAAGCTTGATGAGGAGGGGAAAGCGTGTCGGTTGCGGTGCGGACGGGCTGCCTTCGCTGCGTGAGGGCACGCGGCCTACAACGGCGGAGCCTAAAAGCTGCGCGCCGTGGGCTTCGATCTGCTGGCGGAGGGTTTTGCCTTTGTCGGGGCCGTTGGAAATGACGGACTGCATCTCATCGCGGTCGCTGATTTCCCACGATTCGCCGATGCGTTTGCCCGGCGGCACGGATTTGCCGTAATGTTCCAGCGCATTTCCGCCCCAAACGCGTTCCTGCAGAAGGGGGGTAAATTTGTACGGGTAAAGCATCTTTGTGCCTTGCAGTTGGCTGCCGTTTTGCATAGACTGCGCAACCGCAAGGAGGATTTGCAACATTTTTTTATGGGGAAGGACTCGAAACACTCGGGCGGTCGCGAGATTTGGGCCGTTGTCCTGGTCGTCTTGTCTCTGCTGCTGCTGCTGAGCCTGATTTCGTACGACCCGTACGACGTTGGCCACATTTCCGTCAGCGATCATCGACCCGCCGCGAACTTCATCGGACCCGTCGGCGCATGGATTGCGTTTGCCACGTTTCAGGCGTTCGGACTGGCCGCGTACGGATTGATGGCGGTGCTGGCGGTGATCGGCGCGACCCTGTTGCTGGGGAAAGAGGTGCCGTGGCGCGGGAAGATGGGCGCGGGCGCGTTGTTGCTGGTCGCGTTGAGCTGCCTGCTGCACGTGGCGGGCCTGGTGCGCGCGCAGCATGCGTTGAATTTACCGGATAGCGCGGGCGGTTTTCTCGGATTGTTCGTGGGCGGTTTTTCCCAGCGGATCGTCGGCAAACCCGGCACGATCATCATCTTCGGTGGCTGCTATGTGATCGGCCTCATTCTGCTCATCAACTTCCGCCCGAGCTATTGGGTCGCGTTGACCGTCGGAACCGCGACGGATTTCTGGCAGCGAAAACGCAAAGGCAAATCCAAATCGAGCGTTGATGACGAGCTTCGTGATCAGGAACGCGAACTGACGATCAAGGAATTCCAGACTGATCGCGAACTGGCGCGTCAGGAGAAGGAAGCGCGCAAGCTGGCGGCGAACAAAGTCGAACGGCGAAGAAGATGCGGAGAAAGTTCGTCGGCCCGAGCCGAAGTTTGAGGATTACACCGTGCCGCGTCCCCAAGGTGGCGCGGACAAGAAGAAAGCGGCGGAAGAAAGTGCGCCAGCCACGGAGTCGGAGGCTGGCGGCGCCACTGTGCCGCCCAAGCCGAGACGCGACAAGCCCGCCGCGACGAGCCCGACCGTGCTCGGGAGCATCAGCGCGGCGTCCGGCGAGGAATATCTGCTGCCAACGCTGGATTTGCTCGAACAGCCGCCGTTGCCGGGCAAGCGCGATGTGATGGAGGATTTGAAAGCGAGCGCGCGCGTCTTGCGCGAGACATTGCAGGAATTCGGCATTGAAGTGGAATCCGGCGACGTGACCAAAGGGCCGACCGTGACGCTGTTCGAGTTGTACCCGGCGGCGGGCGTGCGGGTGGAAAAGATTTCGTCGTTGTCGAACAACGTCGCGATGACGATGCGCGCGGAGAAGGTGCGCATTCTGGCGCCGGTGCCGGGCAAGGGCACGGTGGGCATCGAAGTGCCGAACTCGTCGCGCACGACGGTGTACCTGCGCGACATGTTGGAATCCGACGACTGGCGCAACTCGGGCAACACGATCCCGATCGCGCTGGGCCGCGACGTGAAGGGCAACCCGATCCTGGGCGATCTGGCGAACATGCCGCACCTGCTGATCGCGGGCGCGACCGGTTCGGGCAAGACGGTATGCGTCAACGCGATACTCGCGTCGTTGCTCTATCGATTTACGGCGGAAGACCTGCGGCTGGTGTTGATCGATCCGAAGATGGTCGAGATGCAGCATTTCAACGCCCTGCCGCATTTGATCGTGCCCGTGGTGACCGAGGCGAAGAAAGTGCCGCTGGCGTTGGGGTGGGTGATCCGCGAAATGGAGAAGCGGTTCCAGATTTTTGCCAAGAGCGGCGTGCGCAATATCACCGCATTCAACGCTCGGCCGAAGAAATCGGTAACGCCGGAGACGGAAACGCCGGTGGAAGTGGACGATGAGGAACCGACCCGGGAGAAACCCGAATACACGACGAATGCCAAGCCGACACCCAAGGCCGAACAGGATTTGTTGAAGATCGAAGTGCCGCGGGACTTCGAGTTGATCATTCCCGAGAAGCTTCCGTTCGTCGTCGTGGTGGTGGATGAACTGGCTGACCTGATGACCACGGTCGGCAAAGACGTGGAAATGGCGATCTCGCGGCTGACGGCGTTGGGACGCGCGGCCGGGATTCATTTGGTGATCGCGACGCAGCGGCCGAGCGTCAATATCGTGACGGGCGTCATCAAGGCCAATATCCCCGCCCGCATCGCGTTTCAGGTGGCGTCGATGCAGGATTCACGTGTCATTTTGGACAGCCAGGGCGCGGAGAAGTTGTTGGGGAAGGGCGACATGCTGTACGAACCGGGGTCGGGCAAGGCGGTGCGCGCGCAGGGCGTGCTGGTGCTCGACAAGGAGATCACGCGGATTGTGGATTTCATTGGCGCGCATGCCAAGCCGCGGTTTGAGCCGGAGTTGGCGCAGAAATTACAGCGGAATGTCAACTTGCCCGATGGTGAAGTCAGCGAGGAAGACGAAGAGTTGGTCGAGCAATGCATCGAGGTGATTCGACAGACCAACCGGGCCAGCGTCTCGGTGTTGCAACGCCGGTTGCGCATCGGCTACACTCGCGCGGCCCGGATCATGGACCTGCTTGAAGAGCGCGGGGTCGTCGGCCCGAACAAGGGCGCGGAGCCGCGCGAAATCCTGATGGATCTGGACGAGCAAATGCCGGCGGAGAAGTAGTTGAGCTGTTTCCGGTGGGTGACGGCCAGCTCGATTCCGCGATGTGAACGATGAATTGCGTAATAAATAAATAGGGCCTGTTGCCCAAAGGCAGATTTTGGTTGGGGATTGTGGGGGGCAGAGGGTTCAGGTTTGGGCGAGTAAGGTGGGCGGCGGCCCGAACGAGTTCAAGAGGATCTTCACGTTCTGGATGGCGGCAATCAACCAGTCCTGAATCTGCACGCGCCAGAGTCGTCGCCAGCGGGCGCGTTTGAAGCCGTGATGATTGGCGGCGTCAGCAAAACTTACTTCCGCCAAGTGCTGCCGTCGCTTCCGATCCCGGTAAGCGGCGGCGCTGTGCGCTTGCTGGCGGGCGCGGTCGATCAATGCCTGCTGTTCGTGACGGTGAATCGTGCGTCCCAAGGAGGCGCGAGTGCATTGAGGTTGTAACGGGCAAGCGGCGCAGACGCCTTTGGGTAGCGAGTACTCCCAT
Source organism: uncultured Verrucomicrobiae bacterium (assembly GCA_963713705.1). Classification (GTDB taxonomy): domain Bacteria; phylum Verrucomicrobiota; class Verrucomicrobiia; order Palsa-1439; family Palsa-1439; genus Palsa-1439. Next base: position 79,351 of record CAVQMY010000007.1, on the reverse strand, counting down.
GTACGCCGAGTCGGGTGCAGTCGTCGTGGTTTCATCGACTGGCCGGCCGGACAGCCAACGGTGTTGGTGCGCGGATGGTAGGTGAAGGCGCTGTCCGGGAAGATGCCCTACAGCGTGCGTTGGGCGTGGTGGTTTGGCGCGCGATCGCCCAAGTGCGTACGAATCCCTCGTTGCTGACAGGCCACGAAGTTCTCTCCCGTGCCATACTTGCGGTCGGCCACGGCCGTCTGCACGGTCTGTCCGGTGTTGGTTTCGTGTTGCTCAACCAGTGGCAACAGGCGCTTGTTCTCGGCGATACTGCCGGTGGTGGTCTCCACGGCGGTGATGACCCCGTGGGCGTCGTCGACGGCGCGGTGATGATGGTAGCGCGGTCGTGGTGGCTGTGTGCCTTTGCGCACGACGGTCGCATCGGGATCGGTCGTGCAAACGACCCGATCGTTGACCGCCTCGTACGCGGACGGGGTGGTGGCGTCGTCGAGTTTGCTGGCGGTCGCTTGATACGCCGCCTTCAACGCGGTAATCAGTTCGGTACCGCCTTTGACCACGGAATCGCAGGACGCGTTGGCCTCATTGAGACTGCTGTCGACGTGAATCTTCGCCCCGTCCACCAGACCGGCCGCCACGCATTGGCCGACCGTGCGCACGAAGAACTTCTCAAAGGCATCCCGTCCCCAACGCGCTCGCGCCTTCGACAGCACGCTGTGATCCGGGATCGTGTCCTCCAGCCCATAGCCCAGAAACCACAGGTAATCCAGCCGTTCGGGAATGATCCGCATGAGGTCCCGTTCACTGGCCACGTTCTCGAAGAACAACAGAAACATCATCTTCAGGATCACCGCCGGGTCCACCGACTCGTTGCCATTGATGCCGTAGAGCGCCGCCACTTCGGCCCGCACGAAGCCAAAGTCGACCGCTTCGTGCACACGACGTAAGGGATGATCGCACCGCACCCGCTTGTCCAGATTGACCCGATAGGTAAACAACGATCCCTGCTCATTCTGTGTGCCCATCATGCGCCCACGTCCTCCTTCACACTTCTTCTACATGATCGCACTCGCCACCGGAAGAAAAATCATCGATTTGGGCAACAGGCCCAATAGACCTGACCCCACACCGCTCTGCTTGGGCGGCGGAAAGCGATCAGGGCCAACACTACTCACTGCGCCGGCGTTTGCACACAGGCTCGCGCGGTGTTAGGCGTCAATGGCCAACTCTTCTCGAATCCGGTTAACGGACTAACGGCACAAGCTTCCCCAACTGCTCGTTTGCCTCAACAAGGTTTTGCCGCTCACAGCCGCGGATGAATGCTTCCATCAGCTCAATTTCGTCCTGACGCCCGTAAAGCTGAAAATTAGCCCTGGCAGCTTCCAACTGCTGTAGAAAACCTGGCTGCTGAAAAGGTGATCTGTCTCTCTGAATGGCAAACCATACTGGCAAGAATGACTTCAAGGCTTCTAGCCGGTGCTCAAAGTGTCTCTGAGCAACATCCTTCCTACGATTCAGCCACCCAGTTATGAACCATCCAGCCGCAACAATCACCGCAGCAAGCAATGTGGAGAGTAACGAGATTTTATCTTTCGTTTCCATGTTGGTTGAGGCCTAACGATCCAAAGCTGAGCCGCGGCCACCGCCGGGCAGGCTCCGAATGCAAGAATGACATCCAATCCTCATCGTTCAGTCCAAAACTCAAGGGGCAGTGGCCGTCGAATCCCGGGCCTCTGAGGACGCTTTAGCAGACGTCGCCCGTCGCGCAAGGAAGCCGACCAGTGCCGCGGCTCCCATCCCGGCGAGCGCCCAAGTCGAGGGTTCGGGCACGGGCAAGGTCAGACCTTGGAAGGCTAGTCCAGCGGGTACGCCCACCCCGGAGGCGAAGGTGGTTCGCGTTCCATCCGGAGTGAATTTGTAAATGTTTCCACTGCTGTCCCCCTCAAACAGATTGCCCGCAGCGTCAAAGGCGAGCGCTAGGGGACTCACCCCGGAGGCAAAGACGAACGCCCCTGCTCCGCCCGGGCTGTACTTAGAACCCATCCCAAAACCCCTCTGGCAATGATATAATGGGGATGCCAAGGAGGCATCTATGGGGAAAAGCAGATTGCACGAGCGTTGGCTCGTGTCTGACCAATTGTGGAGTAAGGTCGAGCCACTCCTGCCCAAGCCGCGGCGACACGCGCGGGGGCGTGGCGGGCGACCGCGGGTCGCCGACCGCCACGCGATGAACGGAATTCTGTTCGTGTTGCGCACTGGTTGCCAGTGGAACGCGCTTAACGCGACGGGCATCTGCAGCAGTTCCACCGCCCATCGGCGTTTTCAACAATGGGTGCGCGCCGGGGTGTTTGCGAAACTTTGGGAACAGGGGTTGACGGAATACGACGAACTCAAAGGCATTGACTGGCGCTGGCAGGCGATGGATGGAGCGATGAGCAAAGCTCCGTTGGGCGGGGAAAAAAATCGGCCCCAACCCCACGGATTCGAGCCAAGGACGGGGTGAAGCGCAGCTTGTTGACGGAGGGTCAAGGCGTGCCGATTGGACTGGCCATTGACGGGGCCAACCGCAACGACTTCAAGCTGGTGAGAGAAACGCTGGAAAGCATTCCGGTGGAGCGACCAGGCGTTGGGAGCGGCCAGTCGCAAGGATTGTGTCTGGACAAAGGATACGATTACGACGAAGTACGGGAACTGGCGCAAGAGTTTGGCTACACGGTTCACATCCGCAGTCGCGGTGAGGAAGCCCAGGCGCTCAAACGCAACGCTCGATTCAAAGCGCGCCGTTGGGTGGTCGAGCGGACCCACAGTTGGCTGAATCGGTTTCGCCGCATTCTGATTCGGTGGGAGAAGAAAGCGGACAATTACTTGGGGCTACTTCACTTTGCTTGCGCGATCATCACCTATCGCCGCGCCGAGGTTCTGGGATAGGCACTTAGCGATGGAGTTCCCGCCAACCGCAAACAGATACCCCGCGCTGTTAAAGGCCATAGAAGTAAAGCCTGAGCTAAAGGTGGTTCGCGCCCCGCTCGGGCTGAATTCATAGATGATGCCACCGCTTGACGCAAACAAATTGCCGGCGCTGCTAAAGGCCAGTGGAGTAGCGCCAGCCAATCCGGAGGCAAAGGTGCTCTGGATTCGGCCCGGGGTCACTTTATAGATGGATCCGTCAGAGGCCGACACAAACAGGTTCCCCATGCTGTCGAAAGCCAGGTAGCATAGTTCGACGGCACCGAAGCCAGCAAAGTAGCTGGAGGTTCCTTCCGGTGTGAATTCTCTGATCTCGTCGCCGTTGCCGTTCGCCACGAACAAATCGCGCGCGCTGTTAAAGGCCAGACCGAGAGGTTCATACAGCCCTGACGCAAAGGTGCTGCGCGTTCCATTAGTTGTGAATTCATAGATGTTGCCAGCCGTCGGGTCACACACAAACAGATCCTGCCCCTGCACCTGTGCCGCGAACAGGAGGCAGGCCAGTGCGAGCATCAAATAGCATATGGTGATTTTCATAAGATTCTTCTCGGGTCTATTGGTTTGGAAAACAGGTCTTTGGACGCTCTCCCATTGTCGTTTCGACTGGCTAGTGTGTGTCGGCGTCCTCTCCCGCAGTCTTACCGTTCCGACCGCGCTGAGCGGCTTCTCCAGCTGCGTTTGTGGCACAAGGACGACGGTTTGTCCATATCAAAAACTTGACCCTTGCAGGCACTATGAGGGGATTTTTGAGCTTGCCAATGCATTTGTTTTTGTAACGACGTGGGGTCTATTTATTATGCAATCGGCGAGTGCAAAATAGGAGGAAATGCTCGCCGATGAGAAACGCGCGGGCAGCACCAAGTATTGAGCGGAAGCCAATCGACAGGCGAGGGAGTTTGCGCGGCGGCATGGTCTCAAATACGTCGCGACGAAGCCGGGCGTCGAAACGGTCCGCGAGAAACCGTTGAAGCGATACAAACCGCGCTGATCGATGGTGCGGGGCAGCGGACGGCCAGGTGATTGTCAACGTCGTCGGCGCGGCGACAGAGCGCCGCGGCTACAACGGCGAGCAAGAGACCATTCAAGTTGTTCAAAGCGGGCTGGTATGTGGTTGGGGAATATGGTAGGATTGGGCGCGTGAGAATAGGAGTCAGAGGGATGGAGGGGACGGCATATGAATGAAGCCGGGGCATCAGAAGCTACCCCTCACCTTGATCCTCTCCCCCAAGGGGAGAGGAGACGGAACGAGGAGTTGTAGATGGGGCTGTGGGGGGTAAAATTGCGACCGGGACACGACGTGGTCGCTTTCTCCTGTGGGGGATTCCGAAAGCGGAGAGAATTACCAAACGAACCCAATTCTGTGCACGCCGGCTTGAGTTTCGTAAAAAACCGAAGCCAAAAGCGAACCCAATTGCGGCCGCAGATACGACGTGGCCGCGTCTCGTCGGACTCGGCTTGGGGCGGGAGGAAGGTTCTTCGAGCGGGGGCGGTCCTGCAAAAAACACTTTTTGGGAAAAACAAACCCACCGATTTTGTGGCAAATTGCGCGCGTAATGAACATGGCACCAGCGACTTGCGGTTTTATTTATTCCAGAAACTCTTGACACGCTAGCATCTAAAACAAACCCAAAACAACCCCAGTTTTGCAGCATTTGGCGATAAAAACAGCGAAAGAAACCCTGTTACAAGTGGAAAAATGATGGAATCCATCGGCGAAAACCTGCGGGAGGCGCGTCACAACAAGAAGGTTTCACTGGAGGACGCGTCGCGGGCGACGCGAATCAAGATCGAGATCCTCGAACAACTCGAATCGGACGAATTCGATCGTCTGGCGGCGCCGACGTACACCAAGGGATTTTTGAGACTGTATGCGGAGTATCTCGGGCTCGACAGCCAGTCGATTGTGGACGCGTATTTAAGGAGCCAAGGCGGACTGCGGCGGCAGGGGCTGCACATGGAGACGGAGAAGACCATCCGCGCCCGCAAACCGCGCGAAGTGCAGTTGCCACTGCGGGGAGTGGGGCTGGCGGTGCTTGGGTTGACCATCGCTGTTTTGGTCGGCGTGGCGGGCAGGAGTGTTCTCGCGCGTCACGCCTCACCGACGGCGCGGACGACAACGGCGGCAACGCAACAATACGTGCCGAAGGCCGATTTCGACGCCTACTACCAACCTAAACCGAAACCGGCGCCGGAGCTGGTGGAGACTGCTGGAACCAAGTAGTTTGTTGCGCCAATGAGTAGTTCCCCGCAAGCAATCAAGGTCGGGTTTGTGAGTCTCGGCTGCGCGAAAAACCTCGTCGACAGCGAAGTCATGCTCGGCTCGTTGTTGCGGGACGGGATGGAGGTGACCCGGGACGCGCAGGAAGCCGACGTAGTCATTGTCAACACGTGCGGGTTCATCGAAGGCTCGAAGAAAGAATCCATCGACGCGATTCTCAAGGCGAACGAGCTTCGCGAGACGGGGAACTGCAAGGCGTTGATCATGGCGGGGTGTCTGACGCAGCGGTACCCGAAGGATTTGCGGAAGGAATTGCCCGAGGTCGATGCGATTGTGGGGTTGAACGAAGTTCCACGCATTGGGGAGATTGTGCGGGACGTGCTCACCCGGAACGGTCACACAGCGCCGCGGCTCTATTGGTCCGTGCCCGGCGAACTATGTGCCCGATTATGCCGCGCCACGATTTCGGCTGACACCGCAGCATTACGCGTATGTGAAGATCGCCGAGGGCTGCAATCATCCGTGCACGTTCTGCAGTATCCCGCGCATCCGCGGAAAGCATCGGAGCCGGGCGGTGAACGACGTTTTAACCGAGATTCGCGGGCTCGTCGGGTCAGGCGCGCGGGAGATCAACCTGATTTCGCAGGACACGACATTTTACGGCAAGGACCTCGACCCGAATCGCGCCGGGGCCGCGCGATGGCAAGGGGCTGCTCTGCGAATTGCTGCGTGAGATTCAACAGATCGAAGGCGACTTCTGGGTGCGGTTGCTGTACACGCATCCGTATCACTGGACCGATGAGCTGATCGAAACGATTGCCGCTTGTGACAAGGTTTGCCGTTACGTCGACATGCCGCTGCAGCATATCAACGACGAAATGCTGAAGCGGATGCGACGGGAGACGAGCGGCCAGTACATTCGCGATCTCATGTCCCGGATTCGGGCGGGCATAGCCGGCATCGCGCTGCGTACCACCTTTATCGTCGGTTTCCCGGGCGAGACCGCAGAACAATTTGAGGAGCTGTTGGGATTTATCGAGGAAGCGAAGTTTGAGCGTCTGGGTGTGTTCCAGTATTCGCAGGAGGACCACACACCGGCAGGTGGGATGACGGGACAGCTAACGGCCAAACAGAAGAAGAAGCGGTATGGTCGCGCGATGGCGCTGCAGCAGAAGGTCTCGCGCGAGGTGCAGCGCGGTTTTATCGGGAAGACGCTGCGTGTTCTGGTTGAGAAGCGGGCCAATGGTGGTTTTGTCGCTCGCTCCCATGCGGACGCGCCGGAGATTGATGGAAGTGTGCAAGTGACGGGAGCGGGGCGCGTCGGTGAATTTGCGCGGGTGCTGATTACCGGGGCGAGCGAGTACGATCTTACCGGCGAGACATCGCGCGGTGCCAGCGGTGGAGATTAACGGCGACCAAGGCAACTGGATGAGCGTGATCATGGTTGATGACTCGTCGGGGTTCCCTGCAAGAGTTCAACAGCATGAGGGATGGCATCGACGACGAATTCGAGGCATTCGACGGCACCCTTGGGGCTGCCGGGGAGGCAGATGACGAGAGATTTGCCGACGACCGCGGCCAGACTGCGCGACAGGATGGCGTGCGGGAAACGTTCGAAGCTTTTCAGCCGCATGACTTCGCCGAAGCCGGGCAATTCCTTGCAGGCGACGGCGCGGATGGCTTCGGGAGTGACATCGCGTTCGGTGATGCCGGTGCCGCCGGTCAGAAGAATCAGCGTGCACGAGTTTGCCAGTTCCTGCATTTTATCTCCAATCACGGCTTCTTCGTCGAGAACGACGGCTTGGGTGGTGACCTGCCAGCCGCGCTTCTCGCAAAACTGTTTGAGTGCGGGGCCGCTTTTGTCCTCGTACTCACCGCGAAATGCGCGGTCACTGACCGTGATGATGCCAACGGAAATCATTTCTTGGTTTTGCTCACGAGTTTGATTTCGCCGATGACCATGGATTTGTCGACGGCTTTGCACATGTCGTAGATGGTCAGGGCGATGACGGCGACGGCGGTGAGAGCTTCCATTTCGACGCCGGTTTGGGCGGCGATCTTGGCGGTGGCGGTGATCTCGATGCGGCCCGGTTTCGGGTGGAGATCGACATCCACGTGGGTGAGATTCAAGGGATGACAAAGCGGGATTAACTCCGCGGTGCGTTTGGCGGCCTGGATGCCGGCGATGCGGGCGGTGTTCAACACATCGCCCTTGGCAATCTGGTTTTTGGCGATGAGAGCGAGCGTCGCGCGTTCCAGAGAAATCGAACCGCGAGCGATGGCCTCGCGAAGCTGAACGGGTTTGGCCGAGACATCGACCATGCGGGCTTTGCCGCGTTTATCGACATGGGAGAGTTTTTTCATCCGCCGATGGCGACCATTTTGCGGCCGGGCATGTAATTGTTGCGGAACTCGTGTTCCTCGGGCTTGTTGCGGATGGTCTGGACGAAGACTTCACGCAGCTGGGCGTCGGTGCTGCCCGGTGCGCGCAACACGGGTTTGATGTCGTATTCGAGGTGCGCGCCAAGACAGGGACGCAATTTGCCGTCGGCGGTGAGGCGGATCTTGTTGCACGTGTCGCAGAAATGGAGGTTGGTCATCGCGCCGATGAAGCCGAGACGAACGGGTTGGCCGGATGAGTTCCGCAAGTTGCCGACTTCGTAGTACAAGGCCGGACCGTTACCCCTGACTTCGTGTGGCGGCTCGGGGAGCGGGACGAGTTTGTAACGCTTCTCGATCCGGCGGCGGATGTGCCCGACCGAAATGAAATTCTTGTCCGTGAGCACTTCGCTGGTGCTGACCGGCATCAACTCGACAAACCGGAGCGTGACGGCTTTCTGGCGGGCGAACTCGATGAGGTCGAAGACTTCGTCATCGTTGCGGCCTTTCATGAGCACCATATTGAGCTTCACCTGTGGGAACTTCGCCTCGATGGCGGCGTCGAGGCCCGCCAGCGCGTCGGCGAGGTTGCCGTTGCCGCTCAGCTCGCGGTATCGGTCGGCATCGAGAGTATCGAGAGAGATATTGACCTTGCTGACGCCGTTGGCGCGCAGTTGAAGGGCGAGTGGAGCGAGCAGGGTCGCGTTGGTGCTGAGGCCGATGTCGGTGACGCCGGGAAGTTTGTTCAACTGACCGATGAACTCCACGACATTCTTCCGCACGAGCGGTTCGCCGCCCGTCACGCGGAATTTCGTGACCCCGAGCGAGGTCGCGACGCGGGCGACGCGCAGGATCTCCTCGTAGGTGAGAATCTGGCCTTTCGGGAGCCATTCGACGGCCACGTCGTGCGGCATACAATAGGCGCACCGCTCATTGCAGCGATCCGTCACCGAGATCCGCATGTAGGTTACGATGTGCACGCCTGCGCCTCACAATACGAGTTGGCGGAGTCTATCGCAAGCCCAAGTGGTAGCGTTCTGATTCGAGGATGCTTATTGTCAGCGACTCTTGAGATTGAGCCCGGTGCCAATGGGCGCATTGGGCCGCAACTCAAGCGAGTTTGTGAAGTTTGATAAGTTCTTCGCATGTCCTCGTGGCGGGTTTGTCCCAACTGCCATGACGCCACATGTGTTCTTGAGTTTCATCTTGTTTCCTTTCGGAGCGAGAGAGGATATTGAGACTGCCCTCCCACAGGATTTTCCGGTCAATGAAAGCGAATTTTTGGTGCGCCCCTTGGCGCTCCACAACTTTTACACCAAGTTTCCTCATCTGATCGAAAAGCGCCGTAGCCATTTGTCGATGATGGCTTTCTCTCTCGGCCAGCAAGCGGGTGACAGCTTTGACCGTAACACCGCTGGTGACTTTTGAGTGAAAGAGATCGAAGAACTGCTGGGTGCGCCGTGTTGTGAGAAATGGTGAAACGATAATGATTTCCCTCTCGGCCCTCCACAAGTCAGTGAAGAACGCCCCGTAGAAGTTGTGCTCTGTGTAAGCGGACGAGTCGCTTGGGTCAAATCCACGAGTGTGGGGAGCAAGCAAGCGTGCCCACTTGTCAAACTCGGAACAAGAATACCCACTCAGTATTTCTTGCGAGTCCACCACAAGACCTCCGCGGCGGCGAATCTCTTCCAAGACGCGAAGCAAAATGGCGTTGCGCTCCAACGTGGACTCCAAATAGTTGACATTGGCGACGATTATCAATTGCGCCTTCGGTCGAGTAATCGAGACGTTGATCAGTCTTCCCAGTGCCAGGCGGGCCCCAAATGAAATGGATGTCGCTGCCACAGGCCGCTCGAATTGCGGTGATTTGTTCGTCATTAGGCGGGTGAGGGGATGGTGGCAAATACAACTCATCCGGGTCTATGCCAGAAGTCACGGGCGCAGACCCAAAGAGTTGCTGTGCGACACGAGTGTCTAAATCGCGACGGCCGTTGAGCACTTCCTGATATCTATTCCGCAGGGCTTCGAGAAGAAACGAGAGATCGATAATGAGTCTGGCTTCACGGATAGGCTCAGTCTCGCCAAAATCATGCTTGATGCCGACAGCCACCTCGCTGCCCTGAACAGAGACGACGTGCCCTTCGAACTGCCTGCCGTCGACTTCGATCTTGGTTGGTGCGTCGTCCACCACGACAAGTGGACTTTCGGTTGTGAAAACGTAAACGAAGAATTGCGCTTCTCGCCGGTTGAACCGCCCGTCGTAAACCGTGACAGTTCTACCGCCGCCTTGAATTGCGTCAATCTCCTCATTCAAGGCTTGTACGAATTCACGAATGCGTGCCTGTTCCTCTGGTGGTGGCATTTATATGGGTGGATCAACTCCGCAAAGTGTGGTTCCTTCTGAGGCGGGCGAGCCGCTGGTCGAGACATCCGCCGTGTTTGTTCGAAGCCATCAGTGGGGAGTATGACAATCCAAGTCGCGGCGGGCAAGTCCGCTAATGGGCCTCGACTGCACTTGAAGAGGAACACCGGTGCTGTTATGATTAGAACATGAGCACGGTAGAGGAAATTCAGACTGCCATTGAGAAGTTGTCCTTGTCCGAACGGGGCCGGATTGCGAAGTGGTTTAACGGCTGGGAAGACGACGACTGGGACAAGCAGATGGGCGCGGACTTTGGCCCGGGTGGCCGGTACGAGCGTGTGCCCGATCGGGTCAAGGAGGAGATCAAACGCGGCCCACTCTCTGACCTGCCTTGAAATCAAAAACGCTGCCATCGTTCTGGAAGTGTTTTGAGAAGTTGCCCGCCGACATTCAGGAACTCGCGCGGCAGAAATACCACCTCTGGCAACGGCATCCGTTCCATGCCGCGCTCCATTTCAAAGAAGTCGGTCCCGGCGTCTGGTCAATTCGCATCACCCAGAAGTATCGCGCCCTTGGTCACGAGAACGGTGACTTGATCGTGTGATATTGGATCGGCACGCACGACGCCTACGACGCCAGAGTGTAGTGACGCTGCCTTTTAGAGGCCATTCTTGTTTTAAGCGAGCCAGCCTGGTGTTGGGCGGCAAGCGCCGAAGACTTTCGGGGCAAGCGGGTTGACATTGGACGGCGGGCTTATATCCTGACGCGTATGCGTCGGGCCTTGTTGACGGCACTGGTGACGGTATTGGCGGCCGGTTGTGCGACCGATCCCTACTCGCAACTCGAGAAAGCCACGCCGGTGTTGTCACCGTCACAGGTGGCGGACCTCCAGAAAAACGCCAAGACGCCCGAGGAACTTGGCATCCGCATGCAGCTCACGGGGGTGATGGCGGGCTTTCGGGGACGTCAATGTGATCGACGCCCATGAAAACGTGACCGTGCCGATGGAGGAGATCCCGACGGACCAACCGCGACAAGCCGGTGGCCGCTATCGGGCGCCGGTCATCCTCGCCACCGTCAACGGACAGCCCGACGTGCCGGTGACGCTGGACAGCGGCAGCAACCTGAATCTGTTCGGTTACACGCTGGCGCGCAGTCTCGGCATCCCGTTGATCGCCGGCCTCAAACCGATTACCAGCCGCGGCATCGGCGGGTCGGTGGACAACTACGCGGCGATCCTGCCCGAGATGCGAATCGGGTCGATTCAGTTTCACCGGATGGTGACGCTGGTTGGTCCCGACGAGCAGGTGTTGGGCATGACGCACAGTTTCTGGGGCGACAAACAAGTCATGATTCTCGGCGTGAACGCGCTACACGAGCTGTCGTACCTCACGATCGACAATCTCCGCGGGAAAGTCATCTTCGGGGCGCGCGATGGCTACCTGCCGGACGATACATTGACGTTCATGACGGCGGTGCCGCTGCACTGGATCGGCCGGTTGCCGGCGGTGGACATCTCCGTGGATGGCCGCGAGGCGATCCCCTGCATTCTCGACACGGGCGGTGATTACGGGATCCTATTGCCGCGGACGCGCGCCAATGAATGGGGTTACTGGAGCCCTGGCAAAGGGCCGCTGGCGATCCCTGGCGGCGTGGGCGGCGCTTCGCTGGCGACGACGTATCAGGTCAAGTTGGCGAAGGTTGGCAAGGCGACCTTCGCCCGCATCCCCGCGCGGACAGGCCTGATCGGGCCCGAAGTCGGCGGCGGCAACGTGTTCCTTGGCGATGTGGTGCTGCGTCGATACCGGGTGACGTTTGATTTCAAGCGCGACACGCTGTGGCTGGAGAGATAAGGGGTTCACGGTTGAACGGCGGGGCGGCAGGCACTATATTCGGCGCCGCAGCAACCCATGAAGCGAGAACCAACAAGCAAAACCCGTGGCACGCGCGTCTGCGTCGGCATGAGCGGGGGCGTGGACTCGAGCGTCGCCGCGTATTTGCTGAGGCAGCAGGGTTACGACGTGATCGGGCTGACCTTCCGCGGCTGGCCGCAGGACTGTCGGTCGATCGAGGAGGACAAGTGTTGCGGGCCGCAGGCGGTGGCGGACGCACGGATGGTGGCGCATTCGCTGGACATCCCGTACTACGTCATTGATGAGATCGACACGTTCCAGCGGGAGGTGATGGATTATTTTGCGGCGGAATACAAGCGGGGTCGAACACCGAACCCGTGCGTGATCTGCAACGAGAAGGTGAAGTTTGGGTCGTTGTTGCGGAAGGCGCGGGCGCTGGGCGCGGAATTTATTGCGACGGGGCATTACGCCAGGATTGCGGGAGGGCGAAACGGTGGACGGTACGAATTGCGAAAGAGTCGCGATCCGAAGAAAGACCAGACGTATTTTTTGTTCTCACTCAATCAGGAGCAATTGGGGCGGTCGATGTTCCCGCTCGGGGACATGACGAAGGAAGAAACGCGGGCGGTGGCGAAGGAGATCGGGCTCAAGACCTACGGCAAGGAAGAGAGCCAGGAGGTTTGTTTCGTGCCCGAGAACGATTACCGGCGATTTTTGCGCGAGAGCGCGAATGTGGTGGACGCCAAGGGCGAGATCGTGAGGCGGGACGGCAAAGTGCTTGGCCGGCATAACGGCATACATAATTTTACGATTGGGCAGCGCGAGGGATTGAATTTGGGCGGCCTGCCGCGGCCATTGTACGTCATTGAGTTGGAAGCGGCGACCAACCGGGTGATTGTTGGCGAGGCCGAAGAATTGTTGCGTGGTGAATTTGAGGTCAGCAATTGTATCTGGCATAGCGAGCCGACAGCGTCGATGGAGATCACGGTCAAGCCGCGCCATCAACATCCCGGTTGTCGGGCCGTGGTGGAACGCGGGAACAATGGAAGTGCGCGGGTACGGTTGCGCGAGCCGCAGCGGGCGATCACGCCCGGGCAGGCGGCGGTGTTTTACCAGGGGGATCTCGTGGTCGGCGGCGGATGGATTTGTTGAGACAGAGTGCCTTTTTAAGGGAAATTCTTGTTTATAGGGCGATATGAGTATTCATGGTGGGTTGACCAATGAAGGATGCAATTGAGACACAAACTGATCTTCGGCGCACCTTGTCGGGGCCTAGTTCCGGGCACCGAGTCGGGGCGAAGCCCGTCTTTCCAACTGTTCGCCCATTGACGGGGGGTGATTGGTGAGGCAGGATACAGCAATGAGGTTCGACATGTTCTTCAGAAGAATACAAACGGTGGTGTGGGTGGCGATTTGCGCCTGTGGATTGGCCGTGTTGGCCGAGCCGGCGCGGGCGGTGACCATCGCGTTGTGGACGAACAACATTGTCATGCCCAACAACCAAACGTTTCAGATGCCGATTACGGCATCGGATCCCGACGGTCAGCCGCTGAAGTTCGGCGTGACGGTCAGCCCGAAGAAGAAGTTGACGGCGGTGTTCGCGCCGAGCACGAACCGCAGCCTGGTGATTAATGTGAGCGGGATGGACTCGAATAGCAACCCGTTCACAAGCAATCTGGTGCTGCAATTGTTTGAAGACCTTACGCCACTGACGACCGCCCGCATCATCGACTTGGTGAACAGCAATTTCTACAACGGGCTCCTGTTTCAACGGGTGATCAAGGGTTTCGTGGCACAGGGGGGCGGTGCGACAACCAATGTCAACTACGAGTCGGGGGTGACCTTCGACGATGAGTACGTCAAGTCGTTAACGTACGACGGGTTCGGCCAACTGGGCATGGCCAATCAGGCGCCTACCAAGCATGATTCCAACGACTCGCAGTTTTTCATTACCGACGTGGACCTTTCAATCAACAATCCTACGAACACGTCGCCCGAGTCGTTGAATTTCTTGCAACCCATCTTCGGGCAGTTGACGAGCGGGCTCGATGTGCTGGCGAAGATCATGTCAACGCCGGTCGGTCCGAATCCGAATAATTCGGGTGAGATTAGCGCGCCACTGTCGAACGTGGTCATGAATTCCGTGACCGTGATAACGAATTCGCAGGATGCGGTGTTGCGGTTGACGGCAGCGGCGAAGTTTGTCGGTGCGGTGGCCGTCACGGTGAGCGCGACGAACGCGGAGAATCAAGTCGCCACGCAGGCGTTTCAGGTCAATGTGGTCACAAACAGCAGCAGTCTCGCCGCCGTTTTTGGGGCCGATTCCCACCGGTGCCACCATTACTCAGGATATGGGAACGTCGTTCATGCTCACGTCTACGAATATCGACACCAACTCGACGTTTTTCACGGTCCAGGATCTGGCCACCGGGAGTTTTCCGACGAATGTGAACTTCAGCCTGGAGAAGCTCCCGGGACGGCTATGGGTCTATCCGGACGCGACACTCACGGGGATAGTCAACCTGCTCTTCGGCGTGACCGCCGCCAATCAGTCGACGGACACGCAAGAGTTCGTGCTAAATGTTCTGCCACGGAGCGCAACACCGACCATGACGATTGTGCCGCTGAAGGGGTCGATCGTGGATTCCAGCACGGCGAACGGCAGCCACATCAGTGTGACCGGCACGTTTGCGTTCAACAGCCAATCCGACCAGACCTTCAGCAGCAACGATGTGATCGAGTTAAACCTGGGCGACCCATCGAATCCGCTTTCCGTGTCCATTACGCCGGACCAGAAGGGCTGGAAGCTACGGAATGGCTCGATCAGCGGGAAGGCTCTCGTCTCCACGTCAACGTCGAGCAAGGTGAACGCTTCGGCGCAGTTCAACATCGCGAACAATACGTTCGCCATATCGGTGCAAGGGTTTGATTTTCCGTCGCCTGGACTTACCAACAACGAGATCCAGATCGGGGTGTCGATCGGTACCAATTACGGCACGGACCTGCGGCCATGGGTGGAAATAGAAGCCAACACCTTTGTGCCGCCCCCGCCATTCGTGACGGGCGGTCCGTGAAATGCGGCCGAAACGCCCGCGCTGCGTGGGCTGCGGGAAAACGATGTTGCCGAAAGCAACAAAAACGGGTATTTGTTTGTGACCAAAAGGGGGAACTACTATGAAACGCCTGCACGTGGCATTGGCACTCGTTTTGGGGCTGTGTGTGGCCGGAGTGAGGGTCGTGTCCGCCAAGGACAAGGATTCCGACGACAAGGTTGGGGACACCGCGTTCTCAGCCTATGACGGGTCGCAGAGTTGGCCGAGGGGCAAAGGCGGCGAGGTGAACAAGGATTACGCGGTGCCGATTTACATTGGATTGCCGGACAGGAGATTCAAGGTGATTGGCCGCATCTACGACAAGCGCGATTCAGGCTTTGATACCATCGGTCGCTTTTTCGATGAGGGGTTGGGCAGCGAAAAACACCGCATGCGCAATGTGGCCAACCAGGCCAAAGACCATGGCGCCGAAGCGGTGGTTGTGATCGAGGACGAGGATGTGTTCAAAGCCTTCAATCTCACGAGGAAGGAAGTGCGCAAATCGTCGCCGCTGTCCAAATACGAACACAGTATTGTCCTTGCCGTGAAATTTTGAACGGAATGGATCAGGGGCCGCTGGTGGCACGCAATTCTAGTTGACGGATATCACCCGGAATTCCTGGGACGGGCCGCGGGTTTGCAGTGTGAAGCGATCGCCGGCTTTCTTTCCGGCGAGTTGCTGGCCCAGGGGAGATTCGGTGGTGATGACCAGGATCTCCGATCCGCGGTGATTGATTTCCATGCCGCCGGCTTTCGGGCCGAGGAAATAGAGCGTGCGCGCGCCGTTGGCCTCCAATTCCACCAGCGCCGAGACATCGATCGTGGCGCTCTCCCCGAATTTTTGCAGTTCGAGGTTCTGATACACGGCGAGGGCCTGCTCAGTTTCCGTTGCCAGCCGGGCTTGTGAACTGGCGAGGTATGCGGTTTCCAAGCCGCGCGTATCATATTTGTCCTCGGCCTTGTTCTGTTCGTCGGAGGCATCGGCGTGCATGGCGCGCGACGCTCCCGCGAGTGTGGAGAGCTGTTCGGTCAGCTGCACGATGATTTGCTGCACGATGATGCGTTTGGAAATTGCCATGGGTGAAGCGCGCAGTCTGCCACGTTGCGGAGGCAATGCAAGGCGTCAGATTATGGATTCTTCTGACGGCGAAGCCGGGTTGCAGTCTCGCATTGACAGGGGAGCGGGGATTTGAGATTCGGATGCGACGAGCTGATTTCTGGGAGAATACGATTTTCGGGAGACTGGATGAACAAATACAAGCGGGCGAGTGACATCAGGGTGGGCGTGGTTGGCTATGGCGGGGCGTTCAACATGGGCAAGGTGCACCTCGAGGAGATGCAGAAGGCCGGCATGACGCCGACGGCAGTTGCCGAGATCGATCCAGCACGGCTGGCGGTGGCGACGCAGGATTTTCCGAACATCGAGACGTATTCCTCTTTGATGGCGATGTTGCGGGGGTCGGCGGTCGATTTGATCACGATTATCACCCCACACAACACGCATGCGCCGTTGGCGCTCCAGGCGTTGAAGGCCGGGCGACACGTGGTGTGCGAGAAGCCGATGGCGATCAAGACGGCGGAGTGCGACGCGATGATCCGAGCGGCCAGGAAAAGCCGCGTGGTGCTTTCGACGTACCACAATCGTCATTGGGACGGGCCAATCATGAACGCCGTCCAGCAGATTGGATCGGGATTGATCGGTGACGTCGTGCGCGTCGAGGCGCACATGGGTACACGCAGCAAGCCCGGCGAGTGGTGGCGGACCAGCAAATCGATCTCCGGCGGCATCCTGTACGATTGGGGCGTGCATTTGCTGGAGTACAGTTTGCAGATTATCCGGTCGGAGATCGTCGAAGTCACGGGATACGCCAAGCGTGGTTACTGGGCGCCGCAGACGAAGTGGAAGAAGGATTCCAATGAGGATGAGGCGTTTGCGAGCGTGCGGTTCAAGAGCGGCCAATGGCTGACGCTGCTGATCTCGGCACTGGACTCGAATCCGCGCCACGGTTTCCTCGACGTGACGGGCACGGAAGGATCGTACGTGCTCGATTGGCCGTTCAATGAATGTTTTTGTCAGGACGGGAGCCAGATGACGACGCAGAAGTTTCGGAACCCCGCGGGCGAGGGCTGGCGCTACTACCAGAATGTTGCCGACCATCTCACGAAGGGAGCGGTGTTGGTTATCACGCCCGAATGGGCGCGGCGTCCGATCCACATTTTGGAATTGGCGGACACCAGTGCGCGGAAGGGCAAGGCGTTGAGGGCGAAGTATGGGTAAGGAGAGTTTGCGATCTCGATACTCGGCGGTCGACTGTCGCCGCGCTCTGATATTGTAAGGGACGAATGTTCTTGCCCGGGCAAAAAGTGGTGTGCGTCAATGATGTGTTCCCGGACGCCATCAAGAAATTCTACTGGAAACTTCCCGTCAAAGGCGTGACGTACACGATCCGCGACCTAGTGCCAGGCATCGATCCCAGCGGTGAAGCCGGCGAGATGTGCGTGTACCTCGTCGAACTGATCAATCCATGCAGTGACGCGCCGCCGTATCCGGAGCGGGGCTTCAAGGCCGAACGGTTCCGTCCGCTGGAGACGGACACGGAGACGGAGCAGGAGACGGACGATGTACCGCATGAGGTACCGGAACAGGTGGCGATATGAACTTCGGACCGTCTGGCGGCCAACCAACCGGCCCGCAGTCGGTGCACATTTCCCCACGTCACACTCGCCCGGGGGATTCATCAAATTTGTTGGGTCTGGCTTTGTGAATTGTGCTCGACGCCGCAGACCGCCGGGACTAGGGTTTTCCGCAACAGGAGGTAATCTATGAGAAGCACAGTGTTCTGTTTGGCTCTGGCTGTTGTTGGGTGGATGGTGTGCGGGAATGCACGCGTCGCCTTCGCTCAAGAAGGGACGGAACATCAGGCACCCCAACACGAAGAAGGCATGGCGTCGCCGCTCCAGCATCCCGAGATGGCGCCGGGCAAGCCGATGCCCATGGTGCGCGTGCTCTGGCCGGGCACCGACACGAAGGCGGAGGTCCGGTGCGTACTGGCCATCTTCCGGGCGATCCTGGTGGTGTGGCTGGTTTGCAACGTGTTGCTGGCCTCGTGGATCCACACGGATATTCGGAAGCTTGGGCAAGGGCACGGGATTTTCATCGCCTTGGCCTTGCTGGCAGGTTTTCCGGCGGCAATTTTGTACGCCGTGGTCAGGATCGGCGACAAGAAGAGCTAGAAGTCGGCTTGCGGCGGCGAGCGGGAAACAAGGTGGGGCAGGTAATAGGGGATGGGGGAGAACGAAGTGGAGAGTCGAGGCACATCTCTCACATGCGTGGACTACCCCGCCCTTCGGGCGTTGCTATTGAGAGGGTCGCTCGACTCTCCATTGTAATGTAGGACTTCTCGCGAGGAATGCAATCGGGCGCAGGCGGCGAGTTGTGGAATCCGCCATCCAACGATAGGGCCGACGGCCACGCGGAACCGCTGGCCGCGGGCAGGTCTCATCCGTCGCGGATTGGAGCCAGGCGAGTGTTTTTTTAGCGACGGGGTGGGGTTTGTGTGGTACAATGGTGGCCACGTAGTAAACAGAATCGAGACATCATGCATCAACAGAGGCACGGCCCTCGGGCGGAATATCGGCAGGAGGAAGGCCAGCGAGTCAAGGAGTCGGCCACTCTGGGCGAGGTGTTTGGGAAATTGAAACGGTTGACGGTCAATCTGGAGTATTCCGACCCCGGAGGTCTGGCGAAGAGCAAGCAGGTCAAGTACGAGGTCAATCTGGCCAACGCCAAGTCGGTGTTCCGGTTTAACTGCTTGAACGACGAGTGCATCCGCGGAGATTTTGATTTGAGCAACGAACTGGCCAAGGCCGTTTGCGAGCGGCGGAATTCCGTGAGCGGGGAAGTGGTTTGCCAGGGTTGGCGCAGTCGCACCACCATCGATTCGGTCCATTGCCACAACATCTTGCGGTATACACTCAGTCTCGGCTATTGACGCGACGCCGGCGGCGGGAGGTCGCGCCCTGCCTGAAAATGGCCGAATTGCAGAGGGTGGCACCCAGAAACCCGTAAGCGATTTTTTCTCTTTTCAACTGGACGGGGGTTCTGTACGTTCTCCGTAACCCATCCCGTAGTTAGAACCGTATTAGGAGAACTATAGTCTTATGACGGCATCAATGAATCGGACTGTGCAGCGAATTACCAAAGGGAATCCACGCCGTAAATTGTTCATCATGTTGGCCCTGTGTGCGCTGACGCTCTTGGCGGCGAACTGGGCGCGAGCACGGGACACGGTCGATGGGATCGCGGCGGCGACTGAGGAGCATTTTCAATTCTTTTCCTTCATGACCAGTTCGCATTACGCCACTTATGAACGCGTGGCGTTGTGGTGCGTGCTGGGCGTGGCATTTGCGGGCCTCGGTTATGCGGTGATGTTGATCGGCCAGGTGAAGAATGCCGACACCGGTACGCCAAAAATGCAGGCGGTGGCCGACGCGATTCGCGCAGGCGCGGACGCGTACCTGGGACAGCAGTTTAAGAAGATCGTCGTGCTCATTGTCGTTCTGACGGTGGTGCTATTTGGGACCGCGATGACCGGCAACGCGCCGCACTCGGAGAAGATTGCGATTGCGTTTGGGCGCGCGGGAGCATTCCTGATGGGATCGCTGTTTAGCTTTGCGGTCGGCTTCGTAGGAATGCGGTTTGCGACGCTGGGGAATTTGCGGGTGGCGGCGGCGGCGCGCGAATCGTTCGGCAAGGCGTTGCAGATTGGTTACCGGACGGGAACGATCACCGGAATGTTGACGGACGGACTCGGATTGCTCGGTGGCACGTTGATTTTCATGATGTATGGTGAAAAGGCATACGAAGTCCTGCTCGGCTTCGGATTCGGCGGCACGTTGATTGCGTTGTTCATGCGCGTCGGCGGCGGCATCTACACCAAGGCGGCGGATGTCGGGGCCGATCTCGTCGGCAAGATCGAGAAAGACATCCCGGAAGACGACCCGCGTAACGCGGCAACCATTGCTGACAACGTCGGCGACAACGTCGGCGACTGTGCCGGTATGGCGGCGGATATTTTCGAGTCGTATGAAGTGACCATTGTGGCGGCGATGATTCTCGGTTGGGCCAGCTTCGGTCACAAGGGAGTCATTTTCCCGCTGCTCGTGCGCGCCATCGGCGTGATGGCGAGCATTATCAGCACCTACAGTGTGCGCGCCGGCGACAAGGGCAGCGTCGGGGAAGCGATGAAGAGCGTCAATAAGGGCTTCGCCATCGGTTCGACGATCAGCATCATCGGGTTCATCATTCTGGGGTTCTTCTACCTGAGGTTTGATAATGCCTACTTCACCTTGTATCCCCAGGCCATGGCCGGCTACCAACATGCGCTACCCGCTTGGGCCAATCTGAGCTTTCTCGGATCATCCTTCGCGGGACTGGATATGCGGCCCGCATGGACTTGCATGATCGGCATTCTGCTCGCCATTGTCTTGAACCGCTGCACGGAATACTTCACGGGCACGGAGTATTCGCCCGTTCGATCGGTCATGAAGGCGTGCCAGACGGGTCACGCGACGAACATCATTCAAGGTATTGCGGTCGGCTATGAGTCCGCGGTGTGGGCGACCATTATCATTGCCGTGGCAATTCTGGCGTCAGTTGGAGTCTATATACATACGTCGCCCGTGTTTGTCGCGTATGGGGTGGCTATGTGCGGTATCGGTATGCTGACATTGACCGGCAACACAATTTCGATGGACGTATTTGGTCCTGTTGCCGACAACGCCAATGGTATCGGCGAAATGGGATACGAGCCGGACAAGATGGGGCCCGAGAAAACGAAGCAAGCTCGGCAGATTCTCTCTGACCTCGATGCCGTGGGCAATACGACCAAGGCCGTCACGAAAGGCATCGCCGTGGGTTCGGCAGTGATCGCGGCCGTGTCGCTGTTCAACTCCTACATCTCCACCATGGCCGGTGGGAGCGAACAAGCCCAGGTAACCAGGGAAGTTTATGACAAGATCGCGGGAATGCTGACAGTCGCGCAGCCCTCGGTGTTCATCGGCCTGCTGATTGGCGGATCGATCCCATTCCTGTTCAGCTCGATGACCATTCGCGCGGTCGGTCGTGCCGCATTCCTGATTGTGAAAGAGTGCCGCATCCAATTCCGAGACAAAGAAATCTGGGAAGGTCGGAAGAAGCCGGATTACGGTCGCGTGGTCGGCATTTGTACGTCCACCGCCCAGAAGGAACTCATCGGTCCCGGTGTTCTGGCCATTCTGGCGCCGGTGTGCGTAGGCTTTCTGCTCGGCCCGCTCGCACTGGCGGGTTTCCTTGCGGGCATGATTCTGGTGGGACAATTGCTGGCGGTGTTCATGTGCAACGCCGGCGGTGCGTGGGACAATGCGAAGAAAATGATCGAAGATGAACCACGCAACCTCGAGAAAAACACGGGCAAAGGTTCCGAGAGGCACAAAGCCGGGGTCACAGGCGACACGGTTGGCGATCCGCTGAAAGACACGGCGGGCCCCGCCATCAACCCGCTCATCAAGGTCATGAACATGGTCAGTTTGCTGGTGCTGCCGCTGGTGCTCATGGTTCATCCGATCGAGATTGAAGGCCTCGCGAAGCAGGAGCAGAAGCTGTCCAGCGGAGTCGGCTTCCTGATCGCAGTGGTCGGCATCGTGGCCATCGTCTGGGCCGTGCATCGGTCCAAAAAGGATTCGCCCGAGATGGCGCAGATGGAGAAAGAATTCGAGAAGGCATAGGGGCATCGAACAGTCGTTACCGGGGCGCAGCCAACCCGCGCCCCGGTTTCTTTTTCGGGCGTTGCGCAACGGAACTGGCTGAAGTAGGCTCCGCCTATGAACCGCGCGCATAAGACGTATCTGGCGCTTCTGGGGATCGCCCTCTTGTTGGTCGGTTGCGCCAACGGGCCACATGCAATTGTTTGGGACAGAGTGCCCTTTCCCAAAGATTCGGACTGGCCAAGTTCCAGAGGTGTGCCAGCAATGATGGGGGAGAATGAATTGGTATTGCAGGGGCAAAATGTGCGCACGCAGCATGCTTATGCGCCACCTTTGACCATTGAGTGTGATGTGGTCCTGGAAGGTCGCGCGGCCAGCGACGGCAGTTTCGACCTGTACTTCTTGCCCGTGGGGCAACCTCTTGATGTTACCCCGGCCCGATTGACCAGGTTCCATATCGTCTACAGCAACACCGGAGAGTATGGTTCAGCCGATCGACTAGAAATTGACAAGCGTGAGGAAGCCAGGAATTTTGTGGTCTGGACCGAGGCGCCCTTCAAAGTCGAGGTTGGGAAGGTGTATCGCCTGAAGGTGAGCCTGCTTTCCAGAGGCAAACTGAACATCAGTATCAACAATGTTGACCTCCGCATTCCGGACGCAGTTTCATTGCCGTACCATTCCTTTCAGATTCAACTCGGGGGTTGGCAGCCGACGAATCGCTGGCACGTGCGGAATTTCTCGATTCACTGAGCGGTGGACTTGACCGCACTGTGCGACTCACCGATGATGGGTACATGCGCGTCACGTTTTTGGGCACTGGCACCAGCCACGGAATCCCGATGATCGGGTGCGACTGTCCAGTGTGCTGCTCGGACAACCCGCGCAACAAGCGTCTGCGGCCTTCGGTGTACATCGAAAATGGCGAGCAGTGCCTCCTGATCGATGCCACGCCGGATTTCCGCACACAGGCGTTGCGGGCCAACATCCGGCGCGTGGATGCTGTGCTCATGACACACACCCATGCCGACCACATGCTCGGGCTGGACGATTTGCGCGTGTTCTGCCAGCGCACCGGCGGCAGGATGCCGATTTACGGTTCCTCGCATTCGATCGAAACGATTCGGCGGATGTTTCCCTATGCCTGTCTGGAAAAGGCGGAATGGCCGGGATTGCCGAGTTTCGACCTCCACGCCGTCCAAGCGTACCAGTCGTTTGAGATCTCGCCGACAGCAATTCGTGCGCTGCCATTGGCGCATGGACGGATGACGGTGTTTGGGTTTCTGTTGGCGCGGGACGTGGCCTACATGACCGATTGCAAGACCGTGCCGACGGACGTTATCGAGGCGATTCGGGGTGTACCACTTCTTGTGCTGGATGCGTTGCGGGACCGTGACCACCCGACCCACTTGACGATTGACGAGGCGAGCGGTGTGGCGGGACAGGTGGGCGTGAAATTAACGCTTTTCACGCATCTGTGCCACGAGGTAGAGCATGAAGCCGTGGAAAACAGGTTGCCACCGCACGTGCGTGTGGCTTACGACGGGATGCAGGTTGAGGTGATCCATGACGACGTGCGGCTTCTGGCGTGAAGCGAGAATCGGGTTCCTGGTAGCGGTCGCGCTCCTCGGGCCGTTGCACATCGTTCGGGCCGACGACTTGGCGAAGGGTGTGGTGATCGTCTACAACGTCGAAGATCCCGATAGCCGGCCGTTGGCCGATTATTACGCGCTGAAGCGGGGCGTGCCCACCAGCCGAATCTGTGAAATCGACGTCCGCCCAGTCGAAACCATCACCCGCACCGAGTACAACCAGAAGATCCGCGACCCGATTTCGCAGTTTTTGGTTCGCCAGGACTTGATCCATCAGGAACCGAGGACAATTTTCGATTCGATCCTCGGGAATATCCCGGGGCTGGGAACGGTCAGCGCGAAGGTGTCCTGCATCGTGCTGATGTACGGCGTGCCGCTGCGGATCGACAGCGATCCAAACCTGGCAGAGCGGGTGCCCGAG
The DNA here is from genome assembly GCA_963713705.1 of uncultured Verrucomicrobiae bacterium. GTDB lineage: Bacteria > Verrucomicrobiota > Verrucomicrobiia > Palsa-1439 > Palsa-1439 > Palsa-1439. The sequence goes on along the minus strand of CAVQMY010000007.1, from coordinate 55,741 downwards.
ACCACGCAGAAGGAATTTCGTCGTAATGAGGCGTCCGTCGAAAGCGAGCTGGCGACCCTGCCCAGCCCCGGCACGCCCATCACAGGGTACGTGCGGAATCCGTTTTACGGGAGCGCTGCCGTGCATTTCGGGCCTCCCCTCAATAACACGATGTTGCTGGTTGGTCGATTGGATGGCCCCGACCCGCAAACTGTGCGGCGGATGATCGATGACGCGTTGACTGCCGAGAAATATGGCGTGCACGGTCGCGCCTACTTCGATTGGAGGGACACGCACGAGCAAGGGATGTCGGCAGGCGATGAGTGGATTCGTGGCGCATATCGCATTTGTCGCGACGCCGGGTACGAATGCGACTACGATGATCGACCCGAGACGTTCGACCAGGATTATCCCATGACCGACGTGGCGATTTATGCGGGCTGGTACGCGCCCAACGTGTGCGGGCCGTTTGTCCGCCCGGATTTTCATTTCCGCACCGGGGCGCTCGCGTACCACCTGCACTCGTGGAGCGGTGTGAGCGTGCGGACACGGACCGCATACTGGGTGGGGCCATTGCTGGCCAAGGGTGCGGCGGCGACCATGGGCAACGTCTTTGAGCCGTATCTCTCGATGACGCCGCATATCGACATGTTCTTCCAGCGGCTATTGGACGGTGCGACGTTTTTGGAAGCCGGCTACTACAGCGAGCCCGTGCTGAGTTGGCAGACAACCTTCGTGGGCGATCCTCTCTATCGTCCGTTTGCCACGTCACTGGACGAACAGATCCAGCGTCTCGAAACTGACCGCCAACCGGACGTTGAATGGGCGTACCTGCGCAAGGTGAACCTGTTGATAAACCAGAGCCAGTCCTCGACAGCCGAGAAACTCTGCCGCGCCAAAGCGGAGACGTTGCACAGCCAGGTGCTCTTCGAGAAATTGGGTGACCTGTTGCACGCCTCACACCAGGAAGCGGGCGCGATCGGGGCGTACGCCAAAGCCGACGAAAAACCAGGCAATCCCTACCACCACATTCGGGTGGTTACCAAGATGGCGGCGGCGTATGAAGCGGACCGTCAGACCCTCCGCGCATTGGCTGTGTACGAAAACCTCGTCTCCTCCTATCCCTCGAACCACAACGTGGTGGCATTCTGCACGCACGCTCGCGATCTGGCGGGCACGCTTGGTGACGATGCGAGAGTGAAATCCTACCAGTTGAAGATCGACGAATTAACCGCCCCGCCGCCCAAGGAAACCGGCCAACCGGAAAAGAAGTGACAAGCCCCCGCGCCTTTGTTATCAGGTCGCGTAGCCGGGAAAGACCCGGTGATTGTGATAGTGCCACTATTAATCCTGGCGGTGATCCTGCTCGGCGTACCCTTGTGGGCGGTGAGCGTCTACAATCGCTTGGTCTCGACGCGCAACCTGGTCGATAACGCCTGGGCCCAGATCGACACCCAACTGAAGCGCCGCTGCGATTTGATCCCCAACCTCGTCGAGACCGTAAAAGGCTACGCGACCCACGAACGGCAGACATTCGAAAACGTGATCAAGGCACGCAACGCCGCGCTGAACGCCCCGGACACTCAGACCCGGGCGCAAGCTGAAACGGTGCTGACCAGCGCGATCAAGTCCGTATTCGCCATCGCCGAGGCCTACCCCGAACTCAAGGCCAATCAGGGCTTCCTGTCGCTCCAGTCCGAGTTGGCCGCCACCGAGGGCTACATCGCCCAGTGCCGCTCGCACTACAACGACGCCGTGCTGAACCTCAACAACGCCTTGCAAGTGTTCCCCGCCAACGCCGTGGCCGACCTGTTCAAGTTCCAGTCCCGCGACTATTTTGGTGTGCCGCCCGGTGCCGAGCGCGACGCCCCGAAAGTGCGGTTCTAGCCGACGCTGACGAATTACAGCGATGGCCCGTTACAGCGCGGTTGTCCATCTCCGGCTACTTCTTTTCAAACGCCGCGTCAAATGCACGTCCACTTGGTTGGAAATCAAGCTTCTTGACGAACGCGCAGGCTTCGGTGGCGCCGTGCTCGCGGTCCATGCGGCTGTCTTCCCATTCGACCGAGAGCGGGCCGGCGTAGCCGATGTCGTTCAGGGCGACGATAATCTCCTCGAAATTGATGTCGCCGTGACCGAGCGAACGGAAGTCCCAGTACCGGCGCGGGTCGGCGAAATTCGTGTGACCGCCAAACACGCCGACCGTGCCATCGCCATGACCCCACCACACGTCCTTCATGTGGACGTGATAGATGCGGTCGGCAAAACGGCGGATGAATTTCACGTAATCGACGTGTCGGTAGCCGAAGTGCGACGGATCGTAGTTGAAGCCGAACTCTTTGCGGCCCTTCAATGCGGCCACCGCACGTTCGGCGCTGACGATATCGAACGCGATCTCGGTCGGATGCACTTCGAGCGCGAATTTCACTCCGCACTTTTTGAACTCGTTGAGAATCGGGTTCCACATCTTCGCGAAGAATGCGAATCCATCATCGATCATCGCCGGCGAAACGGGCGGGAACGAATACGAACAGGTGCCAGATCGAGCTTCCCGTGAAACCGTTGACGACCTTGACACCGAGGTTTTTGGCGGCCTGCGCCGCGCGCATCATTTCTTCCGCGGCACGCTTGCGGACATCCGCGGGTTTGCCGTTGCCCCACACGTGCGGCGGCAGGATGGACTTGTGGCGCTCGTCGATATTGTCGCAGACGGCGTGGCCGACCAGATGCGCGCTGATGGCCCAGGTCTTCAATCCGTGTCGCGCGAGGATCTCGTGCCGCGAGTCGCAGTAACTCTTCGATTTGGCGCCCTGGCGGACATCGAAGTGGTCGCCCCAACAGGCGAGTTCGAGGCCGTCGAACCCGAAACCTTTGGCTTTCATGCAGATGGTGTCGAAAGTGAGGTCGGCCCATTGGCCGGTGAAGAGCGTGACGGGTCTGCCCATGATCGTGGTCTCCGTGTAATTCGCGTTGGACTCGCTGACGCACGAGTGATAAACAAGCAGCAGGGCCTTTTCAAGCATCATGTTCATCGACACGCACGCGCATCTTTGCTACCCCGAGTTCGCGGAGGATCTTCCCCAGATGATCGAGCGCGCGCAAGCCGCGCGGGTGACGCAGATCGTCAGTATTGCGACGGATTTGGAATCGGCGCGGAAGACCATGGACATCAGCCGTCGATTCGAAAGTGTTTACGCCGCTGTCGGGTTGCATCCCGGCGAAGTGCCCAACGTCACTCTCTGCGACATGAAGGAACTGGCCCTGCTTGCGGCCGAGCCCAAGGTCGTGGCCATCGGCGAGACCGGCCTGGACTATTTTCGGGAGGCGCAGACCGACCTGGCGTTGCGTCAGCAGCAGACCGACCTCTTCTGGGCGCAGCTGGAATTGGCGAAGCAGCGGCATTTGCCCGTGGTCATCCACAATCGCTCCGCCGAAGAGGACATTTTGGATATTCTGCGCGCGCACGCGGAGGGCCTGCCCAAGGACTGGCGTCCGTGGGGCGTGATGCATTGTTTTTCCGGCACCGAGAAGTTCGCGTTTGATTGCATCGAGATCGGTTTGTTGATCAGCTACACGGGCATCCTGACTTTCAAAAACGCCGCTTCGCTGCGCGAGGTGGCAAAGAAGGTGTCCCTCGACTATGTTATGCTGGAAACGGATGCGCCGTATCTCGCGCCGGTGCCGAACCGCGGCAAACGCAACGAACCGGCCTATGTGCCGCTCATCGGCAACGTGCTTGCAGAGGTGAAAGGCGTGACCGTCGAGGAAGTCGCGCGCGCCACGACGCAGAACGCCCGCCGGTTATTCGGACTGCCTTGAGAGAGGAGGCCATAGATGGAACTCAAACGAATCAGTCTCGCGATACGGTTCGTGGTCGCACTCATCCTCGGCGTCCTTCTGCTGAAATACGTCTTTTCGGGCACGGCTCTCGGCCAACCAATGTCACCGATGGACCGCTTCTTCGGGATGGTCGTGGCGATATTCTACGGTCTCACCCTGTTTGCTCTGTTTGGTTGGTCGTTTCTTGCAGCTATCGGCGAGTGGATCGGGAATTCGCTCTACATGCCGAGCGACAAGAACTTCCAAATTGCGCCCGAATACAGCGTGGCGGAGGCCCGGGCGCGAGTGGGGAAATACCTGGAAGCCATCGACGAATATCGCAAGGTCATCCTCGAATATCCCGACGACATTTATCCGCATTTGCGCATTGCGGAATTCGCCGTGAAACACTTGAAGGATTTGAAACTGGCCGAACTCGAATTGCTCTCGGCGCTCGGGAAAGCCAAAGGGGTCGATTCAACGACGCTCGCGGCGGGTCGCCTGGCCGATTTCTACCAGCATGAATTGCAGGACCCGGCGCGAGCGTTGGGAGTGATGAAACAGTTGCGCGAAAAAATCCCCGGGACCAGGCAGGCGAAGCTGGCAGAAGAACGCATCACGGTGCTTGAAAGCATCGCGCACGACGGAGTCCCGTTGCCGAAACCACCCGACAAGATCGCCAACAGGCCATCGCGCTACAAGATGTCGGAGTAGCTTGCGTCAGCGAAGATGTCCGAAGTACATCGTCGTGCCGTAATCCATGGTGACCTTGCCGCCCGCTTGATACCGGTCGAAAACTGCGCGCAGGGCCTTCAACATCGGTTGGCAATTGGGGTGCCCCGGCTCGGGTGCGTAAGAAGATGACAACAACCGCCCCTGGAGGCCGTCGAAATCGAAGACCTGCTGACTCTCGAATTCTCGCCGCGTGAATGACCGCGGGGCGAAGAATGCAGCAATCGCCTCGGTGTCAATATTCCGGTGGTTCACCTGCTGGTAGTCGGTGCCATACTTCTGGAGCAATTCCTCGTACTCACGCAGGAAGGAGGACGCGTCCGTCTGGCGGTCGTTCCAAATCAGCACAACCCAGCCATTTAGTTTGAGGATGCGTGCGAATTCCTGGCGCGCCTGGTTGCGGTCAAACCAATGGAACGCCTGGCCCGCCGTGATGAAATCCACCGAGCCGTTCGCCAGCGTCGTGGCCTCGGCGGTGCCATTGACACTCGTGAAGTTCGGATATTGTTTCAGTAATCGTTCGCTCGCCTCGCGCATTTCACGATTTGGCTCGACCCCAAATACCGGATTCCCGTGTTTCAGGAATAACTCGCTCAGAATGCCCGTTCCGGATCCGATGTCGGCGACGATGGATTTCTCCGTCAGCCCGCATTCACTCGCCAACGTGTCCATCACGGCGCTCGGATAGCCCGGGCGGTACTTGATGTAATTCTCCACGCGACTGGAAAAGCGTCGGGTGGGACTGGTCGCCATTTTGCCCATACGACGCAATTTTAGCAGAAAATAAACACAGCGGCGAACAGCGCCTTAGAACCCATCCCAAAACCCCTCTGGCAATGATATAATGGGGATGCCAAGGAGGCATCTATGGGGAAAAGCAGATCGCACGAGCGTTGGCTCGTGTCTGACCAATTGTGGAGTAAGGTCGAGCCACTCCTGCCCAAGCCGCGGCGACACGCGCGGGGGCGTGGCGGGCGACCGCGGGTCGCCGACCGCCACGCGATGAACGGAATTCTGTTCGTGTTGCGCACTGGTTGCCAGTGGAACGCGCTTAACGCGACGGGCATCTGCAGCAGTTCCACCGCCCATCGGCGTTTTCAACAATGGGTGCGCGCCGGGGTGTTTGCGAAACTTTGGGAACAGGGGTTGACGGAATACGACGAACTCAAAGGCATTGACTGGCGCTGGCAGGCGATGGATGGAGCGATGAGCAAAGCTCCGTTGGGCGGGGAAAAAAATCGGCCCCAACCCCACGGATCGAGCCAAGGACGGGGTGAAGCGCAGCTTGTTGACGGAGGGTCAAGGCGTGCCGATCGGACTGGCCATTGACGGGGCCAACCGCAACGACTTCAAGCTGGTGAGAGAAACGCTGGAAAGCATTCCGGTGGAGCGACCAGGCGTTGGGAGCGGCCAGTCGCAAGGATTGTGTCTGGACAAAGGATACGATTACGACGAAGTACGGGAACTGGCGCAGGAGTTTGGCTACACGGTTCACATCCGCAGTCGCGGTGAGGAAGCCCAGGCGCTCAAACGCAACGCTCGATTCAAAGCGCGCCGTTGGGTGGTCGAGCGGACCCACAGTTGGCTGAATCGGTTTCGCCGCATTCTGATTCGGTGGGAGAAGAAAGCGGACAATTACTTGGGGCTACTTCACTTTGCTTGCGCGATCATCACCTATCGCCGCGCCGAGGTTCTGGGATAGGCACTTACAGACTCCGGTAATAAAATCCGGCGGTCTCGGCAGCTTTGCGTTCGAAGAGGTTCTTGATGTCAATCAAGACGGGCGGGGACATTTTGGCCTTGAGCTGGTCGAGCGTAAGCGAGCGAAAGGCGTTGTGCTTGTTTGCCAGAAGCATGCAGTCGCACTTCGGCACTTTGTCGAACTCGACGTTTTCAATGCCGAAATACTTGCGGACGATATCGGCCGAAAGCAGCGGATCGCAACCGAGGACTTTGACCCCGAAATCCTGAAGGTACGTGATGGTGTCGTGGACCTTGCTGTTGCGAATGTCGGGTACGTTCTCCTTGAATGTCAGCCCGAGGATCAGCACGGTGGCGCTTTTGATCGGTTTGCCGACGTGGGCGATGCCCTTGATGACCATCTCGCCGACGTGCGTCGGCATGGAATCGTTAATCTGCCGGCCCGCGAGGATGACCTGCGGGTGATAACCGAATTGTTGGGCGCGATAGGTGAGGTAGTAGGGGTCGACGCCGATGCAGTGCCCGCCTACGAGGCCGGGATGATACTTGTGGAAATTCCACTTGGTGCCCGCCGCAGCGAGGACTTCGTCGGTATTGAGGCCGAGACGCGAAAAAATCAGGGACAGTTCGTTCATGAGCGCGATGTTGAGGTCGCGCTGGATGTTTTCGATGACCTTGGCGGCCTCGGCGGTGGCGATGCTGGACGCGTGGAACACGCTCTTGGCGACGAGCGAGTAGAGCGCGCTGACCTCTTGCAACGTCTCGGCGTCGCAGCCGCTGACGATTTTCACCACCTTGTCGACGGTGTGCTCGTGATCGCCGGGGTTGATACGTTCCGGCGAGTAACCGATTTTGAAGTCGCCCAGCTTGAGCCCGGACTTTTCTTCGAGAATGGGCAGGCAAACTTCTTCCGTGACGCCGGGGTAGACCGTGCTTTCAAAAATGACGATGGAACCTTTGCTCAGGTTTTCGCCCACGATGCGCGAGGCGCTGATGACCGGTTCGAGGTCCGGGACGTTCGCCCGGTCCACGGGCGTCGGGACGGCGACGACAATGTACTTGCACCCGCGCAGTTGCTTCGCGTCCGCCGTGAAACGGATATTCGGGGACTTGAGGTCGCCTCCGAGGGTCTCGCCGGTGCGGTCGATTCCCTGCTGAAGTTCGTCGACGCGGCGCGAGTTGATGTCAAAGCCGACCACGGGCATGTGTCGGGCGAGCGACACGGCCAACGGCAGGCCGACATAGCCAAGTCCGACAACCGCAACCGTACCCTCAATTTTCTTCATAATGTTTGCGGACAACCCCGTAAGAATTAGCAAGTCCCGTGCTCGAAATCCAGCCGTTGTTCATAGGTGCGCAACGTTTACGGGATGAACTCGGCTGGGATTCAGCATTCCAGCCAGCAAAATGCGCAGGGTATGGTAGTTTTTTACGTCGATCCGGTGAGTACCAACGTCGGCCGCCAGCGGTTTCACATCCACAATTTCGTGCGTCCCCGGGTCGAAACTCACCTCCAACGAGCCGTCGTTGTAGACGGCTTGGCCGTGGTTCTCATCGAGGGCCAGAGAGTATACCTTGCCCTCCATCCGTCCCACAATCTGGGAGAGTCCGTCGACCTTGATGACATAAAACCCATCGCGTTTGGGATTGTCGAGCCACGTCTCGCGGTCGGCGAAGAAGCTCGGTTTCTGGATGAACGGCCCGCCGTACTCGGGGCAGAACGTGTCGCAATTCCCGCACTCGTTGCACCAATCGGCGAAGTTGGCGATCTGGTGTTTGCGTTCAATCTTCAGCACTCCCGGATTGGCCGGCTGCAGCTGGCCGTCACCCCAGGTGTAATTCGTGTATTTGATCTCGACGGGGTCCACTTCGTAGTAAAAATTCGCGTCGTTCGGGCACACGGGAATGCACTTGTCACAACTGATGCAGTCGTAGAGGTGCAATTTCGAGTCAATCCGTTTCGGCACGGCCATGTTCTTCTCGGCCGTGTACCGCTCATCGGCGACCGTCCGACTCCAGATCGGGCCGATGTTGAGGAAGCCGGCGTAGTTGACCGCCTCGTCGCGGTTGTTCTTCGCGTGCTCGAGCGCCGCCTGCGCGTTTCCTTCCCGCTGGAGAATGAAATCGCCGATGTTGTCCACGCCCCGCATCTTCATTTCTGCTTCGAGGTTCTTCATGTACTCGAACAGCCGGCCATAACCGCCCACCTTCAGGAGGTCGGAGCAGGTGGTGATCGGCACGAATCCGCAGGCGACGCAGTTGGCGAAATTATGTTTGTCCACGGCGGCGGCGAAACTGATCGGGCAGTCGGGTCCGTAATTTTGCCGCCAGCGCTCGACGAGTCGCAGTGTAATCACGTGCAGGGGCGGGCCGCTGAGATACATGATCTCGTCTTTCGGGAAGAACGTCTTGTGATTGATGACCTCGAGCGTGTTGCTGAACTTCACGCCAACGGTGAGCCCGAGTTTGCGTCCCGTCTCCCGCAAGCGGCGCATCATCTCGATGCCGTCATCGAATTTCAGCCCGACGTCGACGGCCTTCTTGTTGACCTGAATATCATGGTAACCGAGACGGTCATGCAGCAGGTAGTTGATGTCATCCAGCCCCAGCATCGTCGGGTTCATCTTGACCACGACGCCCATGCCGATATCGGTCAGGAGGAAGTGGCAGATCTTTTCGATCTCGGTCGGGGGACAATTATGGAACGTCGAGAGCGTGATCGTGTCGGAAATCTCGTCCGGGTAGGGCAGGTCGCGGTACTGTTTCCAACGGTCCGGGATTTCCATGCGCAACTGGTCGACGTGTTTCTTCGCGTTGCGAAGAGTGGCCATGAAATCACGGATCGGTTGGGCTGAGATACCCGCCAGGTTGTAGCCGAGACTGAAATCGTAGATGGTTGAGGTTTTGTCGAACTTGCTCGGCGGGAAATTCAGCAGGTTGCTCGCCTTGAGCATCTCGACCAACATCATGCCGGCGACGTATTCATGGATCGACTCGTTGAGCCGGAGTTCCTGGGAGAACTCGATGTTGTAGCCCACATTGGTCATGTCGATGCACGGGCGGTTGATGACCAACTGGTCGTCGATCTGCACGGTCTTGAGTTCGAGGATGCGGGACCCGCCGAGCCAACTGAGCGCGATGTTTTGCGCCATCTGCGTTTGCGGCCCGGCCGCCGGACCGACGGGCGTTGCCGCGACCCGGCCGTGAAACTTCACGGTCGTGTCCAAGGTCGGGTCGGGGACATACATTTTGCGCAACGGCAGATCGAAGATGGTCTGTTGCCGCTCGGGCTCCAGAAACATCCGTTTCACGAGATCGCAAAATGGAGATGGATGGAGGTCCGCCATAGGGCCAGTTCTGTTCACAGACTTTACGGCTTCCTTTGCCGCAGTCCAGTCATAACTTATTCCAACGAGGCCAAACTCTCAAGGGCTGGCGAGCCAACCAGTCGCATGTCTGACAGCGTGTTTGTTGTCAAGGCTTACGCGAGTGCCAAATTGTCGGGATGCTACGGGTGTGCTGACATTGTGGCTGCTCTACGCGCCATGTGTCCGGCGTCACTGATTTCTGTAACCACCGTTTTAGCAATTGGTTAGGACGGCACAACCAGCCATGGCATCGGCTCTGCTAACGCACTGGGTGTAAACATTGCAGATAGAGACGAAGACTCGTCGGTGTGCCGAATTTCCGGTGCTGGAGAAGGACGGTTTTGACCCACCGGATTGAAATCGTGTTCTCGGTGTTGGCACCGAGTCGAGGAAACGCTTACGCGAGGGAACGATGAAACGAAGTGACGGATGTTCTGACTGACGCTCAACTTCAGGCGGAAATGAACCGGTGCGAGTATTGCGAAGAAAAGCCGTGCCGCGAGGCCTGCCCGGCGCATTGTTCGCCGGCCGACTTCATCATGGCGGCGCGCATGGGCGAGAAATCCGACTATCGCCGGGCGGCGGCGTTGATCATGAGCGCCAATCCACTCGGCGGGGTGTGCGGCGTTGTTTGCCCCGACTACTTCTGTGTGAAGGCGTGTTCGCGCCGGACGTTCGATTCGCCGATCAACATTCCGGCGGTTCAAGCCACCGTCATCAAGAAAGCGAATGAAGTCGGGATGGCGGAATTCAAGGCGGCGAAGAAGAATGGGAAAACGGTCGGTGTCGTTGGAGCGGGACCGGCGGGCTTGGGCGCAGCAGCTGTGTTGGCCCAGCAAGGCTATCAGGTTACGGTCTATGACCAGCAAAAGCGCCTGGGCGGAATGACGAACCTCATCCCGGACTTCCGATTGGACAAGACGGTCGTGCGGGCCGACATCGAATTCCTCAAGCGACTCGGCGCCATCGAGTTCAAAGTCGGCAAGGCGATTGCCAACCCGGACGATCTGCTCAAGGCGCACGACGCGGTGATTGTGTGCGCCGGGTTGGGCACGCCGATGCGACTGGGTATCTCCGGCGAGGAATACACGGTTTCATGGCAGACTTATCTGCAGAACCAGAAGAAGATCCGTGTGGCGGGCAAGAAAGTGGCCGTTCTGGGTGGCGGCGCGGTGGCGGTGGATTGCGCGACCACGGCCAAACGGCTCGGGGCGCTCTCGGTTGACCTGGTCTATCGGCGCAAGCAGGAGAACATGCCGTTGACGCAGTACGAGCGGGACATGCTGCTGGAGCACGGCATCGAGATTTCGAGTTGCTGCAAGCCCATCGCGGTAGTTCATCGAGGGAAGCGGGTCACGGGCTTGCGCATCGACAGGATGATGCTACCGAAGGGCAAATCCGCGCGTCCGGAAAACTTTGTCGTCAACAAGTTGGAATCGCCGTTTGTCCGCGAATTCGACGTGGTGATTTCGGCGATTGGCAGCCGGCCCAAATTGCCCGTGAAGACAACGAAGGGAGTCTTCTACGCGGGCGACATGGTGCTGGGTTCCTCGACCGTGGTGGAGTCCGTGGCCAGCGGCAAGAACGCGGCACTGGAAGCCGTCGCGTTTGTTCGCGGTGACAGCCGGCCGCGCATTCGGGACCGGGCCAAGAACCGGACCATTCTGTCGGGCACACCGGTCTGTCCCGTGCCGCTCGACGCGGAGTTTTTTGGCCGGAAGATTCGGTCGCCGTTTCTGCTCTCGGCCGCGCCGCACACGGACGGGTACGAACAGATGCGGCTGGCCTACCAACACGGCTGGTGCGGCGGGGTGATGAAAACCTCGTTCGACAATGTGCCGATTCACATCCCGAGCGAATACATGTTCGTGGTCGGGTGTTCGACGTACGGCAATAGCGACAACGTCTCCGGGCATCCGCTCGACCGCGTCCGCAAGGAAGTCGAGCGGCTGGTGAAGGAATTTCCGGACCGGCTCACGCTGGCGTCGACCGGCGGGCCCGTCACGGGCCGGGACGAGGAAGACCGCGCGGGCTGGCAATCGAACACGCGGAAGATGGAGAGCTCCGGGGCGATGGGCGTCGAATACAGCCTGTCGTGTCCACAAGGGGGAGACGGCACGTGCGGGGATGTCGTGTCCCAGAATGCCGACCTGACGGCCAAGATTATTGATTGGGTCATGGAAGCCAGCAGCGAGGACAACCCGAAATTGTTCAAGCTCACGGCGGCCGTCACGGCGATCCAACCGATCATCGCGCGGATTCAGGAAGTGTTTGCGAAATACCCGAACAAGAAAGCGGGCGTGACACTGGCCAACAGTTTTCCGTCACTGGCGTTTCGCAAGTCCGCGACGCGACGCTGGGAGAAGGGCGTGGTCATTGGCATGTCGGGTGAAGGCGTCCTGCCGATCAGCAATCTGACGCTGGCCAAGGTGTCGGGCATGGGCATTGTCGTTTCGGGCAACGGCGGCCCGATGGACTACAAAGCGGCGGCCAATTTCCTGGCGCTGGGCGCGCAGACGGTGCAGTTCTGCACGATTGCGATGAAGTTCGGCCTGGGGATTGTGGATGAACTTCACTCCGGCCTGAGCTACCTGATGCAAGAGCGCGGATTCCGGTCGGTCAAGGAATTGATCGGCAGCGCCCTGCCGCACCCGATCACGGATTTCATGGCGCTGTCGGCGACCAAGAAGCTGCCCGAGGTGGTTCGCGAACTTTGCGAGCACTGCGGCAATTGCGCGCGGTGTCCGTATCTGGCGATCACACTGGATGGAGAAACGGTCCCCGTGTTTGATCCATCCACCTGCATCGGCTGTTCGTTGTGCGCGCAGAAATGTTTCTCGGGGGCGATCACGATGCGGGAACGGACGGAGCGCGAACTGTTGGCCCTGGTGCACTAGCCAACGGCTGGATGCAAATCCGTCAGAGGGTCGATTCTGTCAATTGACTTTGCGGTTTGCGGTGCCGTAGTCTAACGAGAACCTGGTGTGAACCTTTCCCGATTAATCAAAGTCGCCCGCGGAGAAGAACCTGCCGATCTCGTCATCAAAGGCGGGCAGATTGTCAACGTCCTCAGCCAGGAGATTTACCCCGCCGATATTGCGATTTGCGGGGAGCAGATCGCCGGCGTGGGTGATTACAGCGGTCCGAACGAACTCGATGCGCGGGGAAAATTCATCACGCCGGGTTTTATTGATGGCCACATGCACATCGAGAGTTCGATGGTCACGGTCTGGGAATTTGCCAAGACGGTGATGCCGCACGGGACGACGACGATCATGGCCGACCCGCACGAGCTGGCCAACGTGCTGGGCGTTGAGGGCATCGAGTATGTGCTGAAGACGGCGAAGTACCAGCCGCTGAGCGTGTACGTGATGCTGCCGTCGTGCGTGCCTGCGACCGACTTCGAAACCAGCGGGGCGCGCCTGAAGGCGGTGGATCTGCTCCCGTTCCTGGACAGCCCGTGGGTGCTCGGCTTGGCCGAGATGATGAATTACCCGGGCGTCATTCATCGAACCGAGGAAGTGCTGGAAAAACTGCGTGTGGTGGGCGGGAAAGTGGTGGACGGTCACGCGCCGCAGCTTAGCGGGAAGGATTTGAACGCGTATATCGCGGCGGGCATCGGCAACGATCACGAATGCACGACGGTCGACGAAGCGCGGGAAAAAATGCGGCTCGGCATGACCATCGCCGTTCGGGAGGGATCGGTCACGAGGGATTTGCTCGCACTGCTGCCGCTAATCAAGCCCGAGAATGCCGACCGGTTTTTCTTTTGCACCGATGACCGCACGCCGGCTGATTTGATGACGCGGGGGCATATCGATTCCATGGTGCGGATGGCCATCGGCGCGGGTTTGGACCCAGCGCTGGCGATTCGGCTCGCGACCATCAACACGGCGCGCTATTTCGGTCTGCCGAAGGTTGGGGCCATTGCGCCGGGGTGGGTGGCCGATTTGAACGTGCTCACCGATCTCAAGACGTGCGCGGTCGAGAAAGTGTTCAAGCGCGGGCATTTGGTGGCGGAGAAAGGCTACCTGCTCGGCAACAAGCCGATGAACGCGACGATCGATGTGCGCAACACCGTGCGCATCCGTCCGCTCGGCGAGTCGAGTTTCCGAATCCCCGCGAAGAAGGGCAGGGCGCGGGTGATGGAATTGATTCCCAATCAAATCATCACGCGGCAAGGTTTTGCCGAGCCGAAGCGCGATGATGGGCATGTGGTTTCCGACACGAAGAACGACGTGCTCAAGATTGCGGTGATCGAACGTCATCATGGCACGGGCAATATCGGGCTGGGCCTGGTGAAAGGGTTTGGCCTGAAATCGGGCGCGATTGCCAGCAGTGTGGGTCACGACGCGCACAACATCAACGTCGTGGGCGCCAACGATGCCGACATGCGCGCGGCGGTCGAAGAGATCGTGAAAATGCAGGGCGGGTTCGCCGTGGCCAACCACGGCAAGATACTCGCGTCGGTTCCGTTACCGATTGCGGGATTGCTGAGCAACAAGCCGCTGCCCGATGTGAAGGACGAACTCGACACCGCCAATCGCGCGACGAGGGAACTCGGGTGCACCGTACCCGAACCGTTCATGGCGCTGTCGTTCATGGCGCTGAGCGTGATACCGGAACTGAAACTCACGGATCGCGGTCTGGTGGATGTGAACCAGTTCAAGTTTGTGGATTTGTTTGAACGGTAGCTTCTCGGTGCCGATGGTGTAATTGTGGTAATGATCGGTCGCAATCCCAAAAATCAGCGTGAGAATGCGCTGAAAATGAGGTAAATAAGGTGGTGGGAAGCCATGAGCGCAAAGGAAATTATTGAGCACATCAAAGCCTTGCCGCCGGCGGAGCGGGCCGAGGTGGCGAAATTCATCGTCGAACAAGATGACTCGTGGATTCCGGACGACTTCAAGGCGGCCGTGGACGACGCGCAGCAGGGTCGTCTCGTGGACATGAAGAAGGCGTTGTCTGAAACACCGCCGCCCCATCTGCGATGAGCTATCGCTACCGGGCCACGGAGCGATCTGGACCAACTTCTATCGCCTCAGTCCTTGCACCGTGCCCGAGCCGTTCATGGCCCTGTCGTTCATGGCGCTGAGCGTGATACCGGAACTGAAACTCACGGATCGCGGTCTGGTGGATGTGAACCAGTTTAGGGTTGTGGATTTGGTTGAAGGGTAGGCCGTCATGGCCGATGTTGTAATTGTACTAAAACGTGAACGCGCAGACGTGACCCTGAAGACCCTAAAACGTGAGCGCGCAGCGGTTCAGCACATCGATCGCATGCCACTCACTTCAGCGTGCCGGACTTGTCGGCGGTGGCCTTGTAGTTCAGGGATTCCTCTGCTGAGAACACCTCTATGCCGATGGTCACGCTCACTGGCAGCTTCACGGTCACGCCGTCTTTGGAAGTGGTGGCGTTGGTCACCCCGTACACAGCCCAAGCATCCGCCCAAGACCCTTTCTTCAGCGAAGCTGTCAACGTCCAGGCTTCGGTTTTCTTGGCATAGGTGAGTTTGCAGGAGTTGGTCGAACTCTTGCTGCTGCCCTTGGCATTCAACGTGAAGGTTGCCAGCGCCCCACCGACGTCCACCGTCACCGTCTGGTTGGTTACGCTGAAGCCCGCCCCCAATGCGGGCGAGGCGGTCAGGCTGCAGCTATCCATGTCGGTCTTGGCGGGATCGAGATTCACCCTGGCTTGGAATTTCTTCACCGTCAATACGCCCGGGGAGAAGGCCAGGGCAAAGGGCCCACTCAACCCGGAGGCAAACACGGTGGGATTGGTGCTGAGGACGCCATCGTTGTTGATGAATTCATTGATCTTGTTGCTGAACTGATCCGCCTCAAGCAGATCACCCGCGCTGTCGAAGACCAGCCCCACCGGCACATTCAACCCGGAGGCAAACACGGTGGGATTGGTGCTGAGGACGCCGTCGTTGTTGATGAATTTATTGATCTTGGTGCTGCCCTCATCCGACTCAAACAGATCACCCGCGCTGTTGAAGGCCAGTCCCTCCGGCCTGCTCAACCCGGAGGCAAACACGGTGGGATTGGTGCTGAGGACGCCGTCGTTGTCGATGAATTCATTGATCACGCCATTGTTCAGGTTTCCCACAAACAGATCACCCGCGCTGTTGAAGGCCAGTCCCCAGGGCGAATTCAACCCGGAGGCAAACAGGGTGGGATTGGTGCTGAGGACGCCGTCGTTGTTGATGAATTCATTGATCTTGCCGCTGTCGAAATCCGCCTCAAACAGATCACCCGCGCTGTTGAAGGCCAGTCCTTCCGGCCTGGTCAACCCGGAGGCAAACCGGGTGGGATTGGTGCTGAGGACGCCGTCGTTGTTGATGAAGACATTGATCGTGGTGCCGCCCTCATCCGACACAAACAGATCACCCGCGCTGTTGAAGGCCATTCCCTCAGCATCACTCACCCCGGAGGCAAACCGGGTGGGATTGGTGCTGAGGACGCCGTCGTGGTTGATGAATTCATTGATCTTGCTGCTGCCCTCATCCGACTCAAACAGATTTTGCGCCGGGGCGCTGGCGGCCAGCAACAAGGTTACGCTGGCCAGTGCAATGAGATTTCGGGATGTCTGCATGGGTTCCTCCGTTTAAGTTGGTACTTGTTGGGTAGCGAGTAAACGACTGAGCCGACATTTCCCGTACGACCTCGGCCCCGCGACCATCAAGGCCATTCAGCCTCGTTGAGGGACATGGTATCCTCTGACACAGTGCTTTCAAGCCTTTTCTCGATCAGCATTTTATGCCCTCGGACACTGCGATCAAGCCATTTTGCGACTCCAAGATCGGTCTCCCGGCTCCGGCGGAGATGGCTTCGGCTCTGGATTGCGTGCCGCACCGATTTTCGACCGATCGCAGACAAAGCATCGCCGTCAGCCATTTTGCTTTTCCGCATTTGCCGCCCGGCGAGCATCAGCCGGGCAGCGGCATGGGCAATCTCAGCCACCCAATCCTTTCCAGAATAGTCCGAAACAATTCCCGTGGGATTGCCACCTGCGCCATCTGGAAGATCACCTGCCGCGAATGGCGCACCACCTTCGCGCCGATCTAATACCGTTACCCAAGTTGTTCACGACCGAGCGAAGCGCAGCCCGCAAGCGGAGCGCAGCGAGGTTGTGAATAACTTGGCCGCCGCAGTCGCGAACGAAGCGATTTCCGGTCAGACTGTGGCTGGCAGTTGTTCTGCCGCGGTGTCGATACGGTCACGCACCGACCACCCTACGAGGGTTAGATCAAGAGAACCGGCGACACTGGCGGCTCGCGTTCAGAAGTCTGAGAGAACTTCGCCCCACGAGGGCCGCCGTATTAGTTCGACTATGAACCGGGTCATCCAGAACGAGGCTGCCACAACGAGAAGAAAGGAGTCGCAACATATGCCGACATCATGGGCGGACATCACTCACTTCGTCGGGTTGGATTGGGCCAAGGACCATCACGATGTACTGGTCCTGGATGGAACCGGGAGAATCGTCACCGAATTCCGCTTTGAGCACACGGCGGAAGGCTGGGCGCTTTGCCGACAGAACTTCGCCGCGTTTCCGCGGTTGGCCATCGCGGTCGAATCCGGTCACAACGCGGCCATCGAGCGCTTGGTGACGCTGGGTTATCACGTCTATCCGGTGCACCCGCGTAGTTCCAAGGCATATCGCACGCGCAAGCTGCCCAGCGGCACCAAGACCGATCACACCGATTGCTGGGCGTTGGCAGATGCCCTGCGCCTATTGAGTCCTGCATAATATAGTTAGTATTTCACCACAGTTCCGCCTGCTTCCAGAAGGCGGCGATCAGCCCGGGGCGACGGCGCATCCGGCGCAGCGCCCGGGTGGCCATGAGGCTCAGTTCCCAGCCGTGTTGGGCGCAGAAGTTCGCCAATTCGTGCTGCTTGAGGTGGCCCCAGATGTACTCGGCGGGGTTCAGTTCCGGCGCGTAGGCGGGTAAGTATTCCAAGTGGACGCGCTGGCCCAGCGTGCCGATGAAGTCACGGACCGCCCGACTGCGGTGGATGCCGGCACCGTCCCAGACAATCAACAGTCGCCCGGGCAGATGGCGCAGCAGATGCCGCAGGAACTCGATGACTTGGGGGCTCTTGATGGCGCCGTCGAAGAGCTGAAAGTAGAAGTTCCACAGGGTCAGCCCGGCCACGACCGAGAACTTCTTCCAGTTGAAGTGGTGCTGCAGGACGGGCGTGCAGCCGCGGGGTGCCCAGGTGCGGACGCGGTGCGGCTGTTGGCTCAACCCGCTCTCGTCGATGAAAACGATCAGCCGGCCTTCGCGGAGCGCTTTTTTTTAATATCCGGCCAGCGCTGGCGCTTCCAGCAGCGGATCGCCGGCTCGTTGCGTTCCAAGGCGCGACCGACGGGTCGCTGGCAACTCCAGCCCAGCTTCTGGAGCAGGCGATAAACGTGATCGGCATGAAACCGCACCCCGGTTTGCCGTTCGATGAGGTCGGCGATGCGCGGGGCCGTCCACAACGGCGTGTCGTAGCCGAGGGCCTGCGGTCCCTGACGGAGTGCCAGTTCGATCTGGTGGAGTTGGGCGGAGCCGAGTCGGGGTTTGCGACCGGCGCGTCCGGCCTTCTTCAGGCCGTCGGTCCCCTGCGCCTGCCAGACGGCGTACCAGCGCCCACTGGATTGGGCGCTGACACCCAAGCGTCGGGCGACGGCGGCCTTGCCGAGACCACGAGCGAAAAGTTTGGCCGCACGGAAGCGGCGCTGTTGGAGTTGGTCAAAGTCGCGCTTCAATCCTTTGAGGTGTCCCATACTACCTTCGACACCGCAACCCCCAATAGCGTTCACTATATTATACAGGACTCAATAGAGGGCGAAAGCTGGCATGCGCTGACGGCTCTGGAACCGTTGGTGCAACAACTGCGATTGTTGTGCCGAGATGAGATCGGGCTGATTGAGCAACGCACGGTCTTGGTCAACCAGCCCAGCAAGCCCTCTACGAGTATTATCCGGCCGCGTTGGAAGCGTTCGAGGATTGGTGTGCACCGTCAGCGTGGGCCTTTGTCGAGACCTTCCCCACGCCGCAAGCCTTGGTGCAAGCGGGTCGGCACCGATGGGAGAAGTTTCTGCACACGCATGGGCTGTATCGCCCGCAGATGAACGAGAAGCGTTTGGCGATCTTTGCCAAGGCCGATCAGTTCTGCGGCGGTGAAGCCGTGACGGCGGCCAAGAGCGCACTCGCCGTCGCGCTGGCGAAGGTGTTGCACACGTTGGAACGGCAACTGGCCCGCTTCCGCGCCCTCATCGAGGAATGTTTTCAGCAACATCCCGCGCATGGGCTGTTTGAATCACTGCCCGGGGCCGGCACAAAGCTGGCACCGCGTTTGTTGAGTGAGCTGCTCGCCCTGCAACCGTTGGCGCACCAGCCGCAAACCTTGCAATGTCTGGCAGGGATGGCTCCGGTCAGCTATCAATCGGGCAAGGTGTCCGTTGTTTATCTGCGTCGCCAATGCAACCGTTCCCTGCGGCACACCGTGCACCTGTGGGTGGATCTGAGCCGACATCGTTGTGATTGGGCGCAAATCTACTACGCGGCGCACCGCCAGAAAGGCCAGAGCCACGCTTGCGCACTACGCTGCCTCGGGATGCGCTGGCTGAAAATTCTCGCCGCCATGATCCGGAATCAAACGCCCTACGACGCGGCGCTTCACGCCCGCAATCAACTCCAGCATGGCTCATGGGTGCTGCAGTTGCAGCCAGACCAACCAGCGGTGAGCCATGGATCCTGATCAGCTGTTCCAACGAACAGCAGCGGGGCTGCTCGTGCTGTACAAGAAGTTCCTCGTTGCGGTCTACCTTGACAGCGCCGCCCCGCCGCTGCGAGCGGCCGCTAAGGTTTGGCGTTCGTGAAACCGTGCCCGTGTAGGACCAAAACCAACCTGATCGATTGTGAATAACCACGATGAAAAATCACTTGCTTCCACAGAGAACTTCTTGATCAGTTTCTCCCGCAACGTCGTCAGCGTCCAGTGCCGCGCCGCCCGTGGGCTGTTAAGGACATTGGCCGCCATGATCGCGCCGTGCTCGGTGAAGGCGTATAGGCAGATAGCGCCGGCCACCTCTGGTTTTTAAGGTCACAGATTGTGACCTCAAAGATGCAACCTCCTGCCGGGTAACCGCGAATGAGATTCGCGGCTACAGATCAGCGGCGGCGCCCAGAGACGGCGGTGGCTATCCGTGGGCGATAGTTGGTGCTGGATTGGGTCGGGCATTTGTGGTAGGATCGGCGCGGATGGCGTTGTTTGAAAGGAAGAAAGGATGGAGGGAATGGATACAGGCAGGAAACGGCAGAGATTTGCCGTCCCAGCACGACAGACGGCCCGGGGCGGTTTCGACAGGCTCAGGATGACACCCGGTGCGGAGGGATTGCGACCCGGGATACGACGTGGCCGCGTCTCGTCGGACTCGGCTCACCCGTCGGACGGGGCATCCGCGCCCTACAAGATGGAGACCACGGCTCGCCTTGGGCTCGGAATCCGGTAAAGTCAGGCATCCCCGCAATAATTCCGACAAGGACTCAAAGTAGTTGTCGGTATTATTCATTTCGTTTCCGGGTTAGAGTTGGCGCATGAAGTGTAGAGGAGACAGGAAGGGGAGTCGAAGGACGCGAAGGACACCCGATCCGCGCTCACCGCGCGCGGCTACAGGGGGACAGGCCGGGCAAAAAGGTGAAAAATGGCAAAACGAACCAAACGATTTTGGCGGGGAATTTTATGTGGATCAGCCTGAACGACAAAGGGATGGAGCACGAGGCCGGGGAGAAATTGCAGTGGGTTCGTCCCCCCTAAAATTGGGTTCGGTCGGGGGGATATGAGGACGCTCTTGGTGCCAAATCCCGCTTAAGAGCCATCGGCGGGCGGGCGCTTGACTTGGAGGCGCGGGGGAATCATCCTAGAAGACAAGGTGACGATGAAAACACGATTGATCTATTCTTTGTTTGTCGCAGCGGCCCTGGTCGGGGCTGGCTGTAGTCAGTCCGGAAACACTTCGCAACAAACGCCACTGCCACCGGCTCCGCCGTCGGCACCGCAGGCGGCGGTTGCGCCAGCGGCACCCAACGTGCAAACGCCGGCGTTGCCGCCCGGGCATCCGAATATCGGCAGCATGAGCGGGCAGAGTTTGCCGGCCGGTGCGGCGTCGGATGCACCGAACCCGCAATGGACGGTCCCCGCAGACTGGCAACAGGGCAATCCGTCGTCGATGCGTCGGGCGACGTTTTTGGTGAAGGGTGCGGACGGCCAGAGCGCCGAGATCGCGGTATCGGTGTTTCCGGGGGACGTGGGCGGATTGATGGCGAACGTCAATCGCTGGCGCGGCCAGATCGGTCTTGGCCCGGTCGCGCCGGATGAGATCGCCGGGATCACGTCGGACCTGGAGGTCAACGGGACGAAGGCGACCGTGGTGGATTTCAAGGCGGACACCGCACCGCCGGGGAAGACGCAACCGCCGCGGATGGTCGTGGTCACGGTCCCCAACGCGGGCAATTCGTGGTTCTTCAAGATGACGGGTGACGCGTCGCTGGTGGGCGCCCAGAGGGACGCCTTCCTGCAATTCGTGAAGTCGGTGAAATTTTAGGTCGGGCGCCGGTTTTACGGCGACGGATGCTGGCGGATGCGGGTGACGACGAGATGGATCGCTGACACGACGTAGATGAGGGTGCCGATGACGGACAGGGTGGCGAGTGGTCCGACATGGAACGCGCGGGCCATGGCTTCCAGGTTGCCGCTCTCCAGAATGTCGCCATTGGTGGCGAGTTGCAGGTATTGGGAATAGGCTCGCACGAACAGGACGAGCGTCGCCACCAGACAGGCGCAGAACCCGCCCGCGTAGAGAGAACCGGAAAGTCGTTGGCCGAGGTAGAATTGGCCTGCGCCCGGCACGAACAGATTCAAGGTCATCGCAAACCGCAGTGTTCGGGGGCGCGGAGTCGGCGTTGGCGGGGCAGGGCAGACCTCAGGGACGCTCGTAATTACCGGGGGAATGCTTGATTTTGGAGACAACCCCCACGCATTACCTATTTGCTCCTGTACCGATGCGGGAGCGTTCGCCAAGTCATAGAGCGTGGTCTGACCATTCTCAGTGACGCTTATCTGGATGGCATCGCGAGGCACAATTATCGGCGTTGGCGGCGGAGATGAGGCGGCGGACGGTTTGGGCGTGTCCGCAGCCAAGACCGCCAGCATTTGGGCCTCAAATGCCGCTTCGCGCGTCTGCTCCTCGCGATCCGACAGTTTGGCGATGTCTTTCCATTTGGGCATAGCGTAATCCAGCATGTCAACGAGGCAGGATTTATGCCCGAGACAGAGTTGTCGGGCAAAAAAACGAACGTCTCGCTACATACGCACGGGTCGAATATACCACGAGACCGGCGACTATTCCATCGTCTGGACGATATATCCGCCGGACTTTTTGTCAGGCTCGATTTTCAGGAGGCTGCGGTTCTGCATTTCCAGCAGCAGATCGTTGAAGGAGCGGAACCCGTGGGCGCGTTCATTGAACCCGGGATGGCGGCGCTTGATGGCCTGCTTGATCATGGAGCCGTACGTGGGATCATTCGCGCCACGTTCCGACGAAATGGCCTCCAGCGTTTTCAGCACCAGATCGAACGCATCGGCCATCGTGGGTCCCTTGGCCTTGGCTTCGCCCTCGACGCTCTTCGCCGCCGCGAACCGGTGCGGCCGGAGCCGTACCGCGGTGTCGGGGCTTGGATGGTGTCGCGCGCACCAAATCATCGTAGTAGATAAATTCATCGCAATTGTTGATGAACAAATCGGCGGTCGAGTTCTTGACGCCGACGCCAATGACCGTCTTGGCGTTCTCGCGGAGTTTGCTCACCAGGGGGGAGAAATCGGAGTCGCCGCTGATGATCACAAAGGTATCGACGTGGCTCTTGGTGTAACAGAGATCCAGGGCGTCGACGACCATGCGAATGTCGGCGGAATTTTTCCCGGACTGACGCACGTGCGGGATCTCGATCAATTCAAACGCCGCCTCGTGCAGGTCACGCTTGAACGCCTTGCCGCGGTCGAAGTCGCAGTATGCCTTCTTGACCACGATATGTCCCTTGAGCAGGAGACGTTCGAGGACCTTCTGGATGTCGAACTGGGGATAATTGGCGTCCATGGCTCCGAGCGCAATGTTCTCCAGGTCGAGGAACACCGCCATGGTTGCGTTGGAATCCTGAGTGATCATTGGTTGCCTTCGTGCAGAGTTTCGCCGTTTGTGTTGATCTCGGTCATTGCCTGTGTCAATTCCGTATACACCTCGTCGTGGATGTTGACGACACCATAATTTGGAATACCCGACGTCGAAGGGCCCTTCCTTCGGTTCGTCACAGTCCTTGGATCAAGGATAACCTACCAAGTTTGGATTCTGCAACGCCTGAGTGACGTGGCTTCGGAACGCGGCGATGCGTTGGGCTGGCGTCTTTCCGGCGGGCGGTCATGCCGCAGGAGACGGTTCCGCAATGGGCGAAGGTGGCCGCGTGAAACGCATGGAAATGAGGCCGGCGATCAGGCAAATAACCGCGCCGAGCGAGACGGTGAACGAGGCGCTGGTGATCCTGGCTATTGCCCCGGCGAGGAGGCTGCCAAAGGGCGTCAGTCCGAGGAACGCGAGGGCATAGATACCCATGACGCGCCCGCGGAGTTCGTCGGGCACGCGGGTCTGGACGGCGGTGTTGGCCGTGGCGAAGAAGATGATCATGAAGAAGCCCGAGCCCGCCAGCGCCGCCGCGGAGAGCCAGTAGACGTGGGAGAGCGCGAACACGGCGAGCATGATGCAGAAGCCAAAGAGTCCACCATAGAACAATTTTCGTCGGGCGACCGAGCCGCCAACGGAGGCGAGGGTCAGCGCTCCGACCAGGGCGCCGACGCCGTTGGCCGCCATGAGATAGCCGTAGCCGCTGGCTTGGACGTGCAGCACATCGCGGGCGAACACGGGCATCAGGACGCTGTACGGCCAGCCGAACAGGCTCACAATGGTGATCAGAGAAATGACCGCGCGGATGGCCCGGTGACCGCGGACGTAGCGCAAGGCCTCGACGGTTTCATGCCAGACCGGTTTCCGTTCCGGGCGCGGGGCGGCGGCGGGCAGTCGCATGGCGAAGTAGGCGAGCACGATGGCGAAGTAGGAAAGGCCGTTCACGAAGAAACAGCCCGTCAGGCCGATGATACCGATCAGGACGCCCGCCAGCGCGGGGCCGAACACGCGAGCACCGTTGAAGAGGGACGAATTCAGCGCGATGGCATTCATGAGATCGTCCTTGCCGACCATTTCGACGACGAAACTCTGGCGGGTGGGGATGTCGAAGGCATCGGTCAGTCCATCCAAAAAACCGACCAGGGCGATCTGCCAGATTTTGATGACGCCAAAGTAGACGAGGGCGGCGAGCGCGAAAGCGAGGACCATGGCGCTGCTTTCGGTGAGGATGACGATGCGGCGTTTCTCGAATCGGTCGGCCATCGCGCCGCCGATGAGGGTGAACAGGGTGACCGGGATCGCCGACAGGAAGCGCACCGCGCCGAGCGTAAACGCGGAGTTGCTGAGCGTGTACACGAGCCAGCCGAGGGCGACCTGTTGCATCCACGTGCCGATGACGGAGATGAGCTGGCCCGAGAAAAACAGGCGGTAGTTGCGGTGGCGAAAGGCGGAAAACGTTTTTCGCCAACTGATTCCGCCCGCGACGATCGACCGCGGCTGCGGCATCGTGTCGGTCGGTACGGTGACAATCGTTGGCTCGTTGTGTTTCGGCGCTTGAATTGGATCGTTCGCGAGCAAAGCAAGAGGGAATAAACTGGAAACAGCGGCAGAAATCAACGGGAGAATCGGGTGGAGCGCAGAAGGAGCCCGTATTGAACACCCGGCCCCGTGGGGGAGAGACGGATCACCCACCAAAATCAACCGCGACGGCTGGTCACCGCTGCCGGAGCATTCCGGTCAAGCGCCTGCCCGGGAGCGTCCGAGCAGGAAGTAGAGGATCATGCCGACCAACGGCAGTACCAAGATGAGCACGATCCACAGAATCTTCATGCCGATGTCACCGCTGCCCTTGGCAACGTCCACTATCGCGATGATGTCCAACGCCAACACAACCAGCCCAAGCAATCCAAACATGGCAACCCTCCTATTGTGGCACCAGAATACCAGACCGTCTCGTGAATGGCAACCGGTGAAACATTCCTGTTGACAGCGAGGCGGAGTCAGATATAGTCGGTCACAATAAAGTTAGACATGGCTAATATTCCCAAACCCCCAACGTCGGAAACGCCTGGTGATTCGCGCGAACCGGCGGCCCCGGCGCCGGGCGGGGGCCATTTGTCGCTGGAAGGCATGCACGGCACGGTGAACGTGCCGCCTCACCAGGCCGGGTTCTGGCGTCAATGGCGGGCGTTTGTCGGGCCGGCGATCCTGATCAGCGTCGGCTACATGGATCCCGGGAATTGGGGCACGGATTTGCAGGGTGGGGCGCAGTTCAAGTACGGGCTGTTGTGGGTGGTCGGCGTCGCCAGTTTGATGGCCGTTTTCCTGCAAGTCATTGCCGCCCGCCTGGGCGTGGCCACTGGCAAGGACCTGGCCCAAGCCTGCCGCGACTGGTATCCCAAGTGGACGCGATGGCCGAATTGGTTGACGATGGAAATTGCCATCGGCATGACCGATCTGGCTGAAGCGCTGGGTAGCGCGGTGGCGTTGAACCTGTTGTTTCACATCCCGATTCAGTGGGCGATCATCATCACGGCGTTCGACGTGCTGCTGCTGCTGGCGTTGCAGGGTTTTGGCATGCGACTGATCGAGGCGGTGGTCGCGGTCTTCGTGCTGACCATCGGTGTCTGCTACGGCATCGAGATCTTCGGATTCGCGCAGACCCGGCCCGATTTCCTGGAAATGGGGCAAGCCATGGTGCGGCCCGACTTCGCGCAAGCCGGGATGCTGGTGGTGGCGATCGGCATCATCGGGGCGACCGTCATGCCCCACAACCTGTACCTGCACACGGCGTTGGTGCAGACGCGCAAGTTGCAGCAGGATGAGCCGTCCATTCGGCGCGCCATCCGGTTTAACACCATCGACACGACCGTGGCGCTGACGATCGCCTTCTTCGTCAACGCGGCCATCCTGGTGCTGGCGGCGGTCGTATTCTACGGCAGGACCAGCGTCAACAGTGGCGGGTGGCCAAACGGTCGCATTCAGTCCGGACAGCGATTGGATTCGCGTCGCCTATCTGACACTGGCGCCGCTGCTGGGGAAGACGGCGGCCAGCACGCTATTTGCCGTGGCGCTTCTGGCGAGCGGTCAAAGTAGCACGATCACCGGCACGATCGCCGGGCAGGTGGTGATGGAAGGGTTCATGCATTGGCGGATCCGGCCGTGGGTGCGCCGGCTCATCACGCGCACGCTGGCGATCTTGCCGGCGATCCTGATCATCAGCGTCCGCGGGAATGGCAGCGTGACCGACCTGGTCAATCTCAGCCAGGTCGTCCTATGTTTGGAGTTGCCGTTCGCGATGTTCCCGCTGCTGCATTTCACCAGCTCGAGGAAACGCATGGGGAAATGGCGCAATGGGTGGTTCTTGTTGATCACCGGCTGGGGAACTGCCATTCTGATCACGGCCATGGACATCTACAGTCTGCCGGACGCGCTGAAGGACGCTTGGGCCGTCATCGTCGGCCATTGAAGGAGGAAGCGATTGCCATGTACAACAAGATTCTGGTGACGCTGGACGCCACGCCCACGGATCGGGCCATCATCGAGCACGTGAAGGAGTTGGCGAAGGTGATGCACAGCCGCGTCGCGTTGCTGCACGTGGCCGATGGTTGGGCAGCTCGAACCTATGGCGCAGACGCGGTAAGCCCCGAAGTTGCTGAAGATAAGGCGTACCTGGCGGAAGTCCAGTCGGAGTTCGAGTCAGCGGGCATCCACGCCGACGCCGAGTTGGCGTTTGGCGAGCCAGCCAAGGAAATTGTCAAATGGGTCGAGGAAAAAGGCTGCGATCTGGTGGCGATGAGCACGCACGGCCACCGATTCATTGCCGACCTGTTTCTGGGATCCACGTCTCGTCAAGTGCGCCACAGCATCAGCGTGCCGGTCCTGCTTCTTCGCGCCAAATGAAGCGCATCAACTTGCACGTTGTGGCATTGATTCTTCCCTCCTGCTGGTTGGCGGGAGTGGTACGAGCTGCGGACGAGAGTGGAGACAAAGCGCCGCCGGATAAGAGCAGTTACAATCTTTTGAATCCGACACCGGACGAAGCGATGCGCGAGCTGTCGCCGGACCGACCGGACAAGACAGAGAGTCCGTACACCGTCGATGCCGGACATTTCCAATTGGAGATGGATTTCGTGACTTTCACGCACGACGACACGGACGGAGTGCGCACCGAAACTTGGAATGTCGCACCCGCGAATCTCAAAGTGGGGTTGCTCAACAATGTCGACTTACAGTTCATCTATGACAACTACGTCCATGTGCGCACCGAAGATAGGCTCGGGACCACGACGCAGTCCGGCTTTGGCGATCTGACACCGCGGCTGAAGATTAATCTCTGGGGGAACGATGGCGGCCAGACGGCATTCGCTCTTCTGCCGTTCGTCAAGTTCCCGGTGAATACGGATCGACTCGGCAATGACGCCGTCGAAGGCGGAATGATTCTCCCGTTGTCCGTGAAACTGCCCGCGGAGTGGGAGATGGGATTGGAGGCGGCAGCGAGCTGCTTTCGGAACGACGCTGGCTTGGGCTACCACGCGGCATTTATCCAGTCGATCACGTTCGATCACCCCATCATCGGCAAGCTCAGCGGCTATGGCGAATTCTTCAGTGATATCAGCACGGAGGGCGGACCGGGTTGGGTTGGCACCGTGGACGTTGGACTCGAATACCTGGTGACGGAGAACGTGCAACTCGATTGCGGCTGCAATCTCGGCGTCACCCGCGCCGCCGATGATGTGAATGCGTTCACGGGCCTTACGGTCAGGTTCTAAGAGTTCTATAGGGCACAAGATTGGGTTGAGAGTTCTAGGCGCAAGACCGCTCGCGGGTGAGTGCTGTGCGGCGTTGATCCGTCAGCCCCCTCGGTCGCTGTCCTTGGGCCAGACGCGGATCGCGCGTCTCGGCGCCAGTTGGAGCACGGTGTCGTAGTGGTTGCCGCTGACGACTTCAATTCCGCCCGCGCTCAGATAATCGTCTGTCACCGCACAAAGCGTAACGGCTGTTGGTGGCATCTGGTGCAGCACAAATCTGCCAGCTGCGTCGGTGACCGTTTCTCGCTCCAATGTGCGCACGCCGTTCCAGTCGTCGACGAATACCGTTGCGCCGGGAATGGGTTTGCCGTCGGGGCCAACCACGCGGCCGGCGATGTCTTCGCCGGGTTCCAGTCCAAAGTTCACCTCCGCCGTGTAACCAAGCCCCGCATTTATCTGGCGCATGGCGGGGGCAAATTCGTCGCTTACCGCGAAGACGTTGGTCGGGCCAGGCGGGACGTCCGTCAACCGATAGCGTCCGTCCACGTCAGTGAACACATCTGGAAACGCCGATGAGCTGTCTCGCCCTTCGCCCCAAGCGACCCGAACGCCACTGAGTAAGCGGCTGCCGGTCTGTGCTGTCACACGTCCCGCCACTACCGCGCCGCGGTGCATTCGGTAATCCACATCCTTGATCTGAGCATCACCGATGTCTTGCGCGAACCACTTGATCGGAACATAGTCGAGGTGCTGGATCGTGACATACAGATTCGTGACCGACGACGGAATGCCTGCCAGCAGAAACTGTCCCTCCCGGTCCGTACCGTCGCCCCAATACCGTCTGACGGCCGGGGACCAAGACCAAACCACAGCGCCTTCGACCGGATTACCCTGATCGTCTGTCACGCGTCCTCGGACCGTTTTCCCGCCTCGCTTGAGACTGACTTCAAGCGGAAGCGACCGGTGCACGTCCGCGTGAACGTCCCGCGCGATGTATCCTAGCGCTGAAACCGTTACAAGGTCGCCGAACGGTGACACGCCGTGGAACTGAAAGGAACCATCGGGCCCGGAGGTTTCGCCGAGCATCCAACACGGACCCACGATTCGCGCCCCGATAATCGGGCTGCCAGTGTCTGCGTCGATCACGTGTCCGACCACCGTCAGCGCCCCGTCCGCAGCGACCTCAACCGGTTCGCGCCAGGCTTCGTTCCAGGAAACGATCTTCTCAAACGGCGAGAAGCCGTCTTGCTGGATGCGGACGCGCACGCTTGCAGGGGGCGGCTCAGGAGCGGGCGCGTAGAGTTGGTAGAGCGGACGGGTCCAGTTGTGCGCGCGGAATCCACTGCAGCGTTGCGTGCCAACCGGTTGGCCGCGCGAATCCAGATACTCAATGGTCATGTCGGGCAGTTGATAATTCTCGAAGCGGCCGAGACAGTCAGCATCCGTCCACTCGAAGTTCAGCAGCGGCTGCTCGAGATTGGGAGGCAATAGTCTGGCGACCGCACCCCACGGGCCGTCCCCGTTCTCCACCTTGAGGAGCAGCGTGTTCTCACCTTCGCGCAGGTGAACAATCACTCTGTCATCGTCGAGGTAATTGCCGCGAATCTCAATGTGCTCCGCCACCTTCTCACCATTCAGCCAGGCCACGAAACCGTCGTCGGAGCCAATCGCCAACATGGCGTCCTGCGGCTTGTCGCTGAGGAATCGCGTCCACGCGTAGGCGACCATTTCAAGATACTGTTCGCCCTCGGGTGCGGCCATGGCACAAAAATCCACCACTTGGCGGTCGTATCGTTTCCACCGATGCTCCTTGCCGCCACACGGCACACCGGGCATCGAGGCGGACCTGCGGCTCAGTGCCTAGTGTGGTGTCACTGAAATGCCTTTCCAATGTCCATCTGGTCAAAATGAAGCGATTCATTGTAACGAAGCGTTAGGGACAGCACACTAGATAATCAATATCCAGTCCTCGCCGTGGGCCTTCCGGCTGCGGTTTTGGAAATGGGCCGATGACGTACCACGGGCCGAGAAAGACGTTCCAATCGAACGGAGCCTGCGGGAGAAATGCGGAATCAATTTCGCCGGATGAAGTGCCGCTGGCGTTGTGTGAAATTGGCGTCGGGGATTCGCCTTTTACCGGTAGCGATGCGGCTTGCAAGACCAACACGACAGCCGCTGCCCTGTAGGCGGAGGGTAGCCCACACCAGCCCGCGATTCGGCGAATGGCTGTCATGGACGCACTTCGTAAAAATTACTCAGACACAATTTGCAAGGCAAGGAATTCTTGTGTCACGGCGTACCGAGATCCAGGAATCGGACGTGACTATCGAAACCTTTGCCGCACCAGCTGATTCATCTTCGTCACGAGGCCCTGGAGGTAGACGGTGGCGAGTTGGCCGTATTTGACGACGAGCTTGCCGTTGACAAGGACGAATTTGGCGCGGGGGGAATGGCAGAGCATCAATGCGCCGAGGGGGTCTTGCGCGTAAGCGCCGGCGAATTCGACGGTGTTGAGGTCGTAGATGGCGATATCGGCGGCGTAACCGGAGGCGATGTTGCCGAGTTCCTTTTCACGGTTCAGCAATCGCGCCCCGCCGAGCGTAGCGATGCGGAGTGCGTCTTCGGCGGTGAAACTGTCCGCGCCATTCTTGACGCGTTGAAGTAGTAATGCCTGACGCGCTTCGGCCAGCACATGCGCGCCGTTGTTGCTGGAGGAACCATCCACGCCGAGACCGACCGTGGCATTTGCCTTGAGCATTTCACAAATGGGAGGAATCCCGGAGCCGAGGAGCATGTTGGATGACGGGCAATGCGCCACGGCGGTCTTCGTGGCGGCGAGCAGCTTGATCTCGTCGGAGTTCAGGCAGACGCAGTGAGCCCACGACACGTCGGGGCCGGTCCAGTCGGCGCTGGCGAGATAATCGGCGGGTCGCTTGCCGAATTTCTCGACGCAGAACTTGTTTTCGTCCTCGGTCTCGGCGACGTGGGTGTGGCAGAGAACCTTGCGTGATTTCGCGAGCGCGCGCGTTTCCTTCAACAGGTCGAACGTGATGGAGAAGGGGGAGCAAGGCATCAGATCGACGCGCGTCATCGCATACGGTTTTGCGTCGTGGAACTTCGCGAGGACGCGTTCGCAGTCTTTCACGATGGTCTTCTCGTCTTGGACGACATCGTCTGGCGGCAGGCCGCCCTGGCTGCGACCGAGGGACATGGAACCGCGTCCGGCGTGGATGCGCATGCCGAGTTCGGCAGCGCCTTCGATGACCGCTTCGGCTTTCACGTCGGATTCGCGCGGGTACACGTAAAACATGTCGTTGGTGGTGGTGCAGCCCGAGAGCAACATTTCCGCCATCGAGATTTGCGAGCCGAGCTTGACGGCTTCGAAGTCGACGCGTCCCCAGACTTCGTAGAGGCCGAGCAACCAGTCGAAGAGCTTGGCGTTCTGCACGGGTTTCAAACAGCGCGTGAGCGATTGGTAGAGGTGATGGTGCGTGTTGATCAGCCCGGGGATGACGGCGCAGTTGGTCGCGTCGATGGTCTCGTCCGGTTCAAAGTCCTTCGGGACGGTGGCGACGACGTCGCGGACGCGATGGTCTTCGATCAGGACGTGATGGGCCTCGAGTTGTTCGATCCGGTGGCTTGCGTTCCAGCGGATGACGTGGCCATTTTTGATGAGGAGTTTCATGGAACGGCAGCAGTTTTACGCAGCCGGCGACCTACAAGGCAAAGAAATTCGTCGAACAAGATTTAATTCGTCTCGACAGGGGTGCGTGGTTCGCCGTATAAATCGCGCGACGGGATGGCACCCGTGGCAAGTCCAAACCAATAATAAGGAGAGCACTATGAAGAAACTCATTGTGTCGGTGGCAGCGGCGTGCGCAGTCGTGTTAATGACCGGATGTGCGGGGATAATGACGCAAGGCGGTGGCACCTTTGGCTATCTGTACAGTCAGGTGGATGGCGCAGGCAGTCGCCCGCCGGTCAGCGAAACGGCCAGCATGACCAAGGTTGGCACTGCTGAGTCCAAGGCGATTGTTTGTGTCGCCATGGGGGATTCCAGCATCAAGGCGGCGATGGAGAACGGTGGGATTACGAAGATCCATCACGTGGATTACAAAGTCATGAACGTGCTTGGTGGCCTGTATATCAAGTACACGACAGTCGTTTACGGCGAATAGGCAAACAACGACGCCACGGGTGCCGGGTTCGTCTTGTTTGTCGGAGGAAGTTCATCATGTTGGTTTTGTGAGGCGCAGCGCGTAGCATCGGGCGCATGGCCATCCAACACATTTCCCAATTGCCGATGGGATCATCCAGAAGACCGAGAGCGTTTACGCCGTCATTACCGGCGACGGCCTGAAGGACATCAAAGCGGCCATCTCGGGTGCGTGCTCTCTGCCAGCCGGAGAGAAAGAAAGAGCCCCGCAACTCTGCGGGGCTCGTCCAGATGACGGATACGACCAACGGGTGTGTGGACGCTAATTTTTCTGGTAGAGATCAAGCACCAGGGTTTTGGTCTTTTTATTCGCCTTATACTTCGTGGTCGTTGTTCCCAGCAAAGTGAAGCCGGACGGGGCAACCGAGTTAGTCGACAGAACCAGATACGCACCCGAGACAAGTCCGGGACCCGCAGGGCCTTGAGGGCCCGTGGCTCCGGTGGCTCCCGTGGCACCTTGTGCGCCTGTATCGCCCGTCGGACCGGCGGGGCCTTGAGGGCCTGTCGCTCCTGTGGTGCCTGTGGCGCCTGTGGCGCCGGTCGGACCGGCGGGGCCTTGAGGGCCGGTAGCGCCGGTGGCGCCGGTCGCACCTGTGGCTCCTGTCGCTCCTGTCGCTCCTGTGGGTCCTTGTGGGCCGGCCGGTCCTTGAGGACCTGTAAAACTGGTGATGTTTGTGGTACCGAGTTGCCCGCCAGAGTTCACGACGACCAGCGCAGCATTCGCCAAGCTGACGCCGCTAATGCCGGCGATAAACGTATTCGTGTGGGTGCCTTGCACGCCGATGCGGATGATGGCGTCGTCGCCGGCAACGCCTTCGTTGCCGATGTCGATATTGTTGTCACCCGTGGTCAGATTGGAACCGGCGAGAAATCCCAAAGCGATGTTGCTGTTGCCGGTCGTATTGCCCGGCGAGCGCGTTGACGCCGTTGGCCGTGTTGTAGGCGCCGCTGGTATTGCTGGCCAGCGCGGAGACGCCGTCGGCGGTGTTGGTGTCGCCGGTCAAGTTGAACTGGAGCGCGTAGAAGCCATTGGCGGTATTCCCGCTGCCGGTGGTGTTTTCCGTGAGCGCGTTGGCGCCGTTGGCGGTGTTGCCGGCGCCGCTGGTGTTGCTGAAGAGCGCGTTGACACCGTTGGCCGTGTTCTCGCTGCCAGTCGTGTTCTCATAGAGCGTCTGGAGGCCGTTGGCGGTGTTGTTGCCGCCGCTGGTGTTATCGTAGAGGGCGTTGACGCCGGTGGCGGTGTTGTTATTGCCGTTCGTGTTGGAATAGAGGGCCTGGAGACCGTTGGCGGTGTTATCGGAGCCGGTCATGTTGTTGTAGAGCGCGAAGTAGCCGCTGGCCGTGTTGTCGCCGCCGGAGGTGTTGCTGAAGAGCGCCTGGGCGCCGTTGGCGGTGTTGTCGGGGCCGGTGGTGTTGTTCAGGAGCGCTTCGAGGCCGTTGGCGGTGTTGTTATTGCCGGTCGTGTTGGAATAGAGGGCTTCGAAGCCGTTGGCGGTGTTACCGGAGCCGGTCGTATTGCTAAAGAGCGTTTCGAGGCCGTTGGCGGTGTTGTCGAAGCCGGTCGTGTTGTTGTAGAGGGCTTCAAAACCATTGGCCACGTTGCCGCCGCCGGTCGTGATATGCAGGAGCGCATTGGAGCCGATGCCCGTATTGTTGGAACCGGTCAACGTATCGTTGCCGGCACCCAGGCCGAATTGATTGCCCGATTGCGCGGTGGCGGCGCAGGCGAACGCCACGAGGGCGGTGATGACCAAAACTGTCGTCTTCATATGCTGATCCTCCGTATGTGCCGATGCTCGTTCGGGGCGTGGGAACCCGAAGCGTCGACTTGAAACGCCGTCCAATGCGAGCCGGATGGTTGGTTAGGAAAAGCGTTCCGCATGCCAGAGTGGACTGCTGGAAAGGGGCTGTCTTGCAAGCCCTTGGAACGTGAAAGCGGGGTGGATTGGACGTTTTGCGTCCGGTGGCGTCCAATTTTGTTTGGCCATCCGCCTTCGCCTAGGCTACAGCGGGAGGGTTATGTCGGGGGGATGGGACGTGGGTGTGGGGTGGCGATGGAGTCGATGTAAGCCAGCCAGTGCATGCCGACGAGGACACGCGTGCGTATGTGAAGTGGATTGACCGGTTTGATGCTGTAATCGTTGGCGCCGGCGTCGAGGGCCTCTTCGATTTCGGTCATCTCATGGTGTCGGCTGATGATGTAGATATAGACGTAGGGCCAGGGGTAGTCATGGCGCACGAGGCGGCACAGGTTCGCCGCCTCGAACCCGTCGTTGAATCGTCCCTCGGTGATGATGAACCGGGGATGATGGGACGGAAAGTTCTCCCAGAGTTTCCTGGCCGATGTGAACATGACAGCTTGATAAGCGTCCTCCGCCAAGGTCAGTTCCAGGAGCGAGGACAACAGCGGGTCGCCAATTGCCAGATGGATCGGGAAAGGCCCTTCCGTGTATGGTTCAGTCATCGGCGCTTCGTCCGCCTCATAATACCTGAAGGTTGATGCCGCCGGCGAGTGGTTTTCTGATCGTTGCGCGAAGCGGAAGTAACCGCAAATGAACGCGGAGGAACATCAATACCTGGAACCGGCGACGTTGATTACGGGAAAGGGATGACATCCGCCGTCGCTAAAGCTTCCGCCTTCGCTGAAGCTATGGCGGACAAGTCGGCGGACAAGATGGCGGATGAGATGGCGGACGTCCGCCTTCGCCAAGGCTACGGCGGACAGGGGGGAAGTGGGAGAGCGTCGTGCGCACCGATTGCTGATATGTAGTAGTACGAGGCATCAGACTGAGGCACGATACATTGTAGTACAATGTATCGAGTGGAAGCGGGTGAAGCGTGAACACGGGAAGATGATGTCAGGAATCAGGGTTTGAGCCCGGAAACGCCCGGCTCTGGAGACCGGGTTGAGCTCCTCGTGGGGATTAGGCAGTTCACGCCCCCAGAGTGGGCCAAGCCGGAATCCGTCCGGTTCGCGCCGGCGGTCTGAACTTGTCCCAAAATAATGCGGCGGATTTGCCGCTACTCATTGGACTCGTGATCAGA
Source organism: uncultured Verrucomicrobiae bacterium (assembly GCA_963713705.1). GTDB lineage: Bacteria > Verrucomicrobiota > Verrucomicrobiia > Palsa-1439 > Palsa-1439 > Palsa-1439. The sequence goes on along the minus strand of CAVQMY010000007.1, from coordinate 20,902 downwards.
GTAACGTGCTACCAGTGATAAATGCAGTCCAGTTACTTTGCTCCCGCCTGTGTTACGGTGAACACCTGGCCGGTGATGCTGATAGTGCCGGTGAGGGCGTTGGTTGTCGTATTGGCCGGCACGGTATAGGTGACCGATCCTTTGCCAGTTCCGCTCGTGCCCGAAGTGATCGTGATGAAGGAGTTCGTCGTCGTGGCCGTCCATTGACAATCGCCGAGGCTGGGAGTCACCTTGATGGTCGCTGTGCCGCCGGGAGCCTTGAGTTTGCCGGATTTGGGGCTGAGCTTGAATGTGCAGCCGCCGGCATCTTGATTGACCGTGAATGTTTCGCCGGCAATCGTTATTGTGCCGGACAGGGCCGTGGTGTTGGTATTGCCGGGGACGGAGAACTCGGCCTTGCCGCTGCCGGTGCCGCTGCTGCCGGACGTGATGGTGATCCAGCTATTCGTGGTGCTGGCCGTCCAGTCGCAGTCGGTGCCCTTGGTTTTCACATTTACGGTTTTCTTGCCGCCCTTTTCAGTCAGTATGACGCTCGTCGGGCTGAGGGTGTAGGAGCAGCTGCCGCTACTGCTGGTTGTGCCCGATTCGGTGACGGTGAACGTCTCGCCAGCGATGGTCATCGAGCCGGTCTGGGCGATGGTGTTAGCGTTGGCGGCAACCGTGTAACCTACTGCCCCATTGCCGGAGCCACTGCGACCGGAAGTGATGGTAATGAAGCCAGAGTTGCTGGTCGCCGTCCATGCGCAGTTGGTCCCGTTTGCGGTGACCACAACATTGCTGGAGCCTCCCGCCGCGCCGAAGTTGGCACTGGTCGAGGTGGGCGAGGCACTGCCAGGGGAGTCCTGCTTGCGTGACGGTGAAGACTTGGTCAGCGATGTATACGGTGCCAGTCAATGGCGTGGTGCTCGTGTTGGCGTCAACCGTGTAACCTACCGTCCCATTGCCGGAGCCGCTGCTGCCCGAGGTGATTGTAATGAAACCGGCATTGCTCGTCGCCGTCCAAGCGCAGCTGTTCGACGCGGTCACGCTCACGCTGTCAGAGCCGCCCGCCGTGCCGAATACGGCATTGGTCGGACTAATCGAAGCGCCGCCGCACGGGCCAAGCCCCACATCGAGTTTGAACACGGTGCCGCAGCCTGTTAAATATTCTGAGCTGCAACCGGTGTTCGCCCCGCCGGAGATTGTCGTGCCGTAGAAATTGCCGTCGCTGACCTGTACCAGGTCGCCTATTGGTCCGCTTCCATCGTTGGGGTGGCTGCCAAACGAGTAAAGATTTAAGTAGGTGCCGCTGGGACTGATCCGAAAGACGGTGCCGTTGGTGCTTGTCCCACCGCCGGCGGTCGTCCCGTAGAAATTGCTGTCGCTGCCTTGCACCAGCCCGCCAGATGGGATGACTCCATCGCTGGGGTAGCTGTAAAACGAGTAAAGAATCGTTTCGTTGCCGCTGGAGCTGATCCGAAACACGGTGCCGCAGCCATATCCACAATCCGGGTTCGTCCCGCCGTATTGGGTTGTGCCGTAAAAATTGCCGTCGCTGCCCTGCACTAGACCGCTTGACGGATTGGCCCCATCGTTGGGGTAGCCGGCAAAGGAGTAGAGATTCGTATAGCTACCGTCGGGACTGATCCGAAACACGGTGCCGTAGCCAACGTTGTTGCCGTTTGTAAACCCTTGACCGTTCATCCCGCCGAATTCGGTCGTCCCGTAGAAATTGCTGTCGCTGCCCTGCACTAGTGCTCCGTCAAAGTTGATTTGCGGTACGGAGGAAGGCATTCTGGGGCACGTCAAGGAGGTCGTATGCCACAGAAGCCTGTTGTGCAGTTGGGCGATGGGGATCGCCGACAACTGCGTTCGTTGATTCAGGCGGGCCGCGCCCCGGCCCGCACACTCACTCACGCCCGCATTCTGCTGAAGGCCGATCAAGAACTGTCCGATGAGGAGATTGCCGACGGACTGGAGATCAGCACGGACACCGTATCGCGCGTGCGCCAACGGTTCGTCCAGCAGGGACTGGCGGTGGCCCTGCATCGGCGGCCCCAGCCCCCGCGCCCTGACAAGCGCAAGCTCGATGGTGATGGGCAAGCGCACTTGATCGCGCTGGCCTGTTCCGCTCCGCCAGCCGGGCACGCCCGCTGGACATTACGTCTGTTGGCGGAGCGGTTCGTGGAGTTGGAATACGCGGGGAGTCTCTCCCACGAGACGGTGCGCACGGCACTCAAAAAAACGACCTGAAGCCGTGGCGCCAACAGCGCTGGTGTATCCCGCCCGAGGCCAACGGGGAGTTTGTCTGGCGGATGGAGGATGTACTGGCTGTGTACAAACGGCCCTACGATCCACGGCGGCCCGTGGTCTGTCTGGATGAGAGCAGTCGGCAGTTGCTGGCGGACACCCGCGCGCCGCAGGCGGTCGCGCCCGGACGTGCGACGCGGCAGGATTATGAGTATGAGCGCTGCGGCACGCGCAACCTGTTTATGGTGTTTGAGCCGTTGGCCGGCTGGCGGACGGTGCCGGTCACCGAGCGGCGCACCAAGCAAGACTGGGCGCATTTGATCAAAGATCTGCTGGAGGGTCGCTACGCGCAGGTCGAGAAGGTCGTGCTGGTGCAGGACAACCTGAACACGCACACGCCCGCGTCCTTGTACGAGACGTTTGGCCCGGCCGAGGCGCGCCGGTTAACGGAGAAGTTAGAGTGGCATTATACGCCCAAGCACGGCTCGTGGCTGAATGTGGCGGAGTGCGAGTTCAGCGCCCTGACGCGGGCGTTGCCCGATCGGTTGGCGGGCGAACAAGCCTTGAGACGCGCCGTGGGGGCGTGGGAGAACGAGCGTAACAACGCCACCGTGCGGGTCAATTGGCGGTTCAGCACTGTCGACGCACGCATTAAGCTCAAACACCTCTACCCAGCAATTGAACTTTGACGGAGCACTAGCCCGGCCCATGGGCTGGCGCCATCGTTGGGGGAGCTGCCAAACGAGTAAAGAATCGTTTCGTTGCCGCTGGGACTGATCCGAAACACGGTGCCGCATCCATCCGCTGTGCTGCCGTTGGGGCAATTCGTGCCCGTCCCGCCATAGGACGTTGTCCCGTAGAAACTGCCATCGCTACCCTGTACTAGACCTTTTGGTTCTAATCCATCGGGGTAGTTGCTGCCAAAGGAATACAAATTCGTGTAGCTCCCGTTGGAGCTGATCCGAAACACGGTGCCATCGTCGTTCACCCCGCCGTAGCCGGTCGTCCCGTAGAAATTGCTGTCGCTGCCCTGCACCAACCCGGCAAAAAATGGATTGGCCCCATCGTTGGGGTAGCCGGCAAAAGAGTAAAGAGTCGTGTAGGTGCCGCTGGGACTGATCCGAAACACGGTGCCATCGCTGCCACCGTCCAGAAATCCAGCGGTCGTCCCGTAGAAATTGCTGTCGCTGCCCTGCACCAGCCCGGCTTCGGGATATTCCCCATCGAGGCCAAAGGAGTAAAGAATTGTCTCCGTCTCTGCTCCGGCATTGAACGCTTGACCAACCACAACAATCAGGGCAATCACCAATGGAATGCGAAGGATTTTCATGTTTTTTCCTCTTCCGTGTTTATCGCCGGCAAGCTGCGAAGGGGGCGGAACAGAACATCGTTGGTAAATGGGCGCGGGGTTGGCGTTGCGTCTGATCGGAACGCTTCAGCATACGGCCCGCGCGATGCGTTGACTGTCAAAACACCCTCGGATTCTGGAAAGGCAGTAAAGGAAAACGCAAACGCGAAGCTCAACCTTTTCGCGCTCTCCAAGTGGAGCGGAGTACAGCAAAACGTCGCCCGACCGGCAAGATAAATCGGGCTTTCTGGGCCTGCGACCGTGGCTCCGGAACCAGTCTCAACGTAAGTGCTCCGTCAGCCGGATACGTCAGACTAGACGTGGTTGCTCATCTCTGAAAGCGCGCCTGTCAACACCTGCTGTGTGGAATTCTGTCGGGTCGTTCCCACTCATCTCTACGCCCTCATTGGGGCATGAATTTGTTCTAGCAGTGTGTCGCATTCAGCCGTCGAGTCCGCCGGGGCGGCTCATGAGCGAGTCGCGCTTACACTGCCTTGGATCGACCTCCTGTCGGCTCGCGATACGCTTCCCGCCGACTCCACACGAAGAACGTCGCCTCGGCCAGGTGGCGGGCGACGGCGCCAATGGCTTTGCCATGGCCCTTGCGCAGCCGCACGCGCCGATACAACTGGCTGACATGGCGTTGGGGGCGGCGTAGATGATACAGCGCCACGCTGTTGCCCGCTTCGGCAAAGGCCCACTTTAGGTATTGGTTGATATCGTTGCGCAGCGCTCCGTAACGGGTTTTGCCCCCGCTGGCATGGACCCGCGGGGTGGTGCCGGCGTAACTGGCCAGATGCGCCGCGCTGGCAAAGCGGTCGATCTGGCCGAGTTCCAGCACGATGGTGGCAGCCAGGATGACACCGATGCCGGGCAGCGTCTGCAGCAACTGCATCTCGGGCGTGATCTGCACCAACTCTTGGAGTCGCTGCTCGATGGTCTGGATCTGCTGCTGGACGAAGTCCAATTGCTGCAACAACAGCTCGCTGACAAAGCGGGTCTGCGTCGGCAACGCTTCCAGGCGCTGGCGCAATTCCGTACGGGCTCGCGGCCCATAGGCGTCGGTAAACTCGCTGTGCTGGCGGCCGTACTTGGCCAGCGTCGCCGTCAGACGGTTCTTCAAGCGTGTGCGTTGCGCGGTCACCATCAGGCGGGTGCGCGTTAACTCGCGCAGATCGCGCAGGTCGGCGGAGGGGATCCACACCGTCGGCAACGTGCCGTTGCGCTGCAGCCGATTCAGGCCGTGGACATCGAGCTTGTCGGTCTTGTTGATCATGCCCATCATCAGCTTGGCCTTGCGCGGGTGCACCAGCAACGGGCGCAGACCCGCCTGCTCGATCTCGCTGACGATCCAATACCAGTTGCCCATGGCTTCGACGGCCACCGGCGTGTCGGCTTCGCAGCCACGCAGGGCGGCGCGGATCGCGTCGGGCGCATGCTCGATGCGTCGTTGGCGAGCTACCTGCGTTTGGATATCTTCTCGTTCCATCAAGGTGTAGTACTTATGACTGTCAAAACTGATATACTCTCTCATGCGTGCCTCCGTTCTGGTTATCCAACCAGTGCGATTATAAGCGCGAGGTGGACATTGCTCCACCCGGAGGCGCGCTTTCATATATTCAGCCGCATACGCTACAAGGGCAAACGGAAACGGCGCGGTACGACGGCAACCCCAACATCGGATGTCGGGGCAGGGCGCAGCGGCGGAAACGGCGCGATATCTACACGATCCGCCTTCGCTACTTGACAAGCTGCGGCGGAGAGGCAGGCATCGCGCCCTACAAGACGGACCGCGCTTGTCGAGCGCGGCTACATCCTCCTTCGCTCTGCGAGCTATGGAGGACAGGGAGGTGGGGGTGAAGTTTCGATTTGACAGGCAATCGGTAGTCTGATATACGATATTGGATAATGAAAGTAGATCGAAGATGCGAGATTGGGGATGGAAGGGGTCGGCTAGGATTGAACCACAGAGACACGAATGGCAGGAAGCATGTCGCGGCGGGCTGGGCCAGCCCGTCCTACCGGGGAACCGCACGCGGGACGAAGGGGGGGCACAAATGTTAAATCTGCCAAACGAAGCCGAATGTTTTTGGGTGCTTGTGAAAGTCGAAGTGATTGTCGTGCAGATGGTTAATAGGCTGAGTGCGCCATTTTGTTGCATGGCTTCGTTTGTCAAAAAATGGCTTCGTTTGGGGGTTTGGAGGCTTGTTGGCAGCGTTCTCTCCCGATCTCGCTGCCCTACGGGCCTCGAAACGACACGAGGCCATCTCGGGGTTACCCTCACCCCTCGATTTGGGCGCCCGAGGGGGCGGTTTGGGGAGAAATTACCAAACGAACCCAAGGTTGTTCAAGCCGGCGTGGAAAAGTGGGGGAAACGAAGCCAAAAACGAAGCCAAGTTGGGAGGGGTGATAAAGGCCTTGTTAAGGGCTGCGCGGGACGTGAAATTGGCAGTTTGCGGAGATGAAACCACCGCAAGCACGGAGGCTTGCGCCACCCCGACCAGAAGCACGGAGCACGGCCACGCGGAAGCGTGGCCCTCCGATGCAGATATGAAAGTGGATCTATTCGCCGATGCGGAGGGATTCGACGCTGATGATGTCGGGGTTGCCGTTCTTGATGGCGGCGAGGAGTTTATCGCCGGGTTCGGTATCGAGTTGGATGCGGCAACAAGCGGCGGTGGCGCCGTCGAAGATGATGTTCTGGACTTCCTCGATGTTGGTATTGGCGCGGCGGATCTGGTCCATGACAAAGGCCAGCACGCCGACGCGGTCGAAGTGGCGGACAATGAGTTGCCATTTGGCGGGGGTGCGCGTGGCGAGGTTCACGCAGTTGAGGACCACGCCGGTTTTGATGTAGGTCTCGATGATGCGGATGGCTTCCTCGGCGATGGCGTCCTGGGCCTGTTCGGTGGACGCGCCGATGTGGTGCGTGCCGTAGAAATTCGGCAGGTCGAGGATCGGGTCGGCGAACTCGGCGGTGGCTTCGGCGGGTTCAGGATCGAAGACATCGAGGCCGGCGCGAATCCGTTTCGCTTCGAGCGCGGCGCGCAGGGCGGTCTGGTCGACGACCTCGCCACGGGCGGTATTGATGAGGATGGCGTTGGGTTTCATCATCGCGATGCGGTCGGCGGTGACGAGTTTTTTGGTGTCGGGCTTGAGCGCGACGTGCAGGGAAATGATATCGGCACGGCGGAAGAGGGTATCGAGGTCGGGGGTATACTCGACGTTGAGGTCGCGGGCTTTTTGCAGGTTAAGCGAGCGGGACCAAGCGATGACGCGGAGGCCAAAGGCGTGGGCGCGTTTGACGACCTCGCGGCCGATCTGGCCGACGCCGACGATGCCGAGGGTCTTGCCATGGATGCCGTCGGCTTTGCTGAATTCCTTCTTGTTCCATTTGTGGGCGCGAAAGGCGGCGACGTTGTCGGGAATGCGGCGGTCGATGGCCAGGAGCAGGGCGAAGGCGAGTTCGGCGACGGCGACGGAATTTTTGCCCGGGCAATTGGTGACGTAGACGCCGCGGGCGCTGGCGGCCTTGACGTCGATGGTGTTGACGCCCGCGCCGGCGCGGAGGATGACGGCGAGTTGGTCGCCGGCCTTAATGGTGTCGGCGGCGACCTGTTTGCTGCGGACGACGAGGACTTTGCTGGAACCGATCAGCTTGGGAAGTTCCTCGGCTTTGACGGACGCCTTGTAGGTGACGTCACAACCGAGTTTCTTGAGGCGGTCGAGGTGGCTCTCGGAAAATTTATCGGCGATCAGAATCTTCATATTAATCTCCCACGGGGTGAACGAATCATCTGGGCTGAGGATAGAACAAGGGAGCGGTGGTTGGCAAGCATTGGGTGCAAGGTGTCAAGTATTCTATGGACAGCGGTGGGGGCCGAAGGCAAAATCGGAGGCTTGCAATGCGGGAGGCGAATCGGTAGATTGCGCCCGCCAAACGAATTCATGGACATGGACACTGCGGCTTCCAAGGGGGAAACGGGGGCGTCCGCCGACGGCAAGAAGCTGCGTGTGCTGGTGGTGGATGATCAGCCGGCGGTGTGCGAAGTGGTGGCGGATACGATCGCGTACGCCGGCCATGAGATTGTTGGCAAGGGCCGGGACGGTCTGGAAGCCGTATCGCTGGCCAAGGAGTTGCAGCCGGACCTGGTGGTGATGGATATCTCGATGCCGCGGATGAACGGGGTGGAAGCGATGAAGGCGATCCTGGGGGCGAAGACGGCGAAGCGGGTGTTGTTGATGTCCGGCGAGTACCGGTCGTTGGGGGTGACGCGGGAGGAGATGACGCGGGAGGGGGCGGCCGGATTTATGGAGAAACCGTTTAACGTGTCCGAACTATTTGAATTGCTGGATCAATGGGCGGGGGAGGAGCGCAAGTGACCGAGAAAACTTTCCAGGCAGCCGTTCAGTACGGGAGCATCGTGCTGGGGATCTCCGTGATTTTCAATATCTACGTCGTGATGCACTACGTGGAGGTCTACCGCGACGCCGTGCGAGCCGACGCGGTGGTTCAGCAGATGGCGGTACGAGAGCAAGCCATCCAGTCCCTGCTTCAGGACTTCGCCGTGCGGTCCAATACTGACCCGCAGCTGGCGCAGATATTCAAGCAAGCCCAGGCAACCAATGCAGCGGCGGTGGCCGCCGCTCGCAGCACCGTGCAACCATAGGACGGATCCAATGAGCACACCTGAGGAAATTGAGAGCCAATCCCGCGCTGAACGCGGGCAATCGATCGACAACAGCTCGAAGGCGACGTCCAGCGTGGATGCGCCGGCGGATGTCGCGACGGCGATCGATCAACTGCGGAGTCTGGTCTGTGGATTGGGGGTCGGCCTGCTGGTTGTGAGCCTGGCATTGACGGCGTTCGTTTACAAGCAGAACCGCAACCTTGTGGCGGCGACAGTCATGCACCAGCGTCAGATCGCGCGAATGCAGGCCAATGAACGTTCGGTGAATTATGTGGTCAACGCATTGATCCAGTACAGCGCTGGTAAACCGGAGTTGATGGGAGTGTTGGCGAGACATGGTCTTCAGGTCTCCCAGACGCCGGCGACGACCCAAGCGCGGCCGTAGATTCAGCGGAGCGCGGGCGTGTTGGCGGCGGCCATGATCTCCGGCAACGCCGCGAGGGCCACTTCAGCAGCGACCGTTTCCGCCTGCTTCTTGCTGGAACCATTTCCGCGACCGATCTCACGCCCGTCCCATTCGACGACCACCTCGAAATACTTGCTGTGGTCCGGGCCGGATTCGTGCACGACGCGGTAGATGGGGCCGTTCGAGGAATGGGCTTGAAGCAACTCCTGCAACCGGCCCTTGGGGTTCTGGCGCGGAGTCGTTTGCTTGATGTTCAAGAACTCGTCAGCGAATTGCGCGAAGATGAACTTGCGGGCGGCGCGCAGACCGCCGTCGAGATAGATCGCACCGAGCAGGGCCTCGTAGGCGTCGGCGAGGTTGGACAGCCGCTCGCGACCGCCGCTGGCTTCCTCGCCCTTGCCGAGCATCAAATGGCTGCCGAGGTCGATGGCCAGGGCGCGCTGAAACAGTGTGTGGCGATTGGCCAGGTGGGCGCGGATTTGCGTGAGCTTGCCCTCGGGCAGGTCCGGGTACAGCTTGTAAATGCGGTCGGTGAGCACGAGCTGCAAGACGGCGTCGCCGAGGAATTCCAACCGCTGGTTGTGATGGTTGCACTCGGTCCCGCGCTCGTGCGCGATGGAGGGATGGGTGAGGGCTTCCACGAGCAGATCGAAATCTTTGAACTCGTGGCCGATGATCTTCTGCAACTTTTGAGAATGCATGATAGCCGCGTCGCCTTCGCGTGCAGGGGGATGTTGCCGCCCCGAAACAGGTTCGGGCCGCAAAATCCAACTGCTATGGTGGAAAATCTACCGGATGGTCCTCAAAAAATCGAGCCTTAATTTTGGGGAATTTTAGCGTCGCCCCGAGCGGGGGTGGAAGCGGTAGTGTGTTTCCTTGAGGCGCCGCTGATCGATGTGCGTGTAGATCTGCGTGGTCGAGATGTCGGCGTGGCCGAGCATTTCCTGGATGACGCGCAGGTCGCCGCCGTTATCGAGGAGGTGGCTGGCAAAGCTGTGCCGTAGGGTGTGTGGCGTGATGTTTTTGGGAATGCCGGCCCGGCGCGCGTATTCTTGATGAGCACCCAAATGGTTTTTCGGCTGAGCGGCCGGCCCCGGGTCGAGAGGAACACTTCGCCGACGCTGTTCGCCCCGGCAAACGATCCGCGCGCTTCGTGAAGGTAACGCTGCATCGAGTCGATGGCCTGTTTCCCGATGGGGACGATACGTTCCTTGCTGCCTTTGCCGAGCGAACGAAGGAAGCCGGCCTCGAAATTGATGTCGCTGAGCTTGATCTGGGCAACTTCGCTGACGCGCAATCCCGTGGCGTACATGAATTCCAGCATTGCTTTGTCGCGCACGCCGAGCCTGGTGCGCGTATCGGGCGCGGCCAGCAGCTGCTCGACCTCTTCGTAATCGAGCGAGTGGGGAAGGGTGCGCCACAGCTTGGGCGAATCGATCGTCTGCGTGGGATCGGCGGCCAGAAGTTTTTCGCGAGAAAGGAACCGGCAAAATGTACGGATCGCCGCGAGGTGGCGGGAGAGACTCCGCGCGCTCAGGCCGCCTTTGCGCCGGTGCAACAGATACTCCGTGATGAGTTGGCGCTGGGCATCGTTAAGATGTTCGACGCCGCGGCGATGGAGGAAATCAGCAAACTGGGCGAGGTCGGCGCGATAGGCGAGACGCGTGTTCGACGCAAGCCCACGCTCCACGGTCAGATGATCGAGAAAAGCATCGATCAGTTGTTCCACCCCACAACCTCCTTCGGTTAGAAGTAATAATAGGTCGTTGTTTATATTTGGGGAAGTGATTTTGTGAATTAATGGGCCAAACCAAAAGCGGACAAAAATCATCCGGTTTGTGTTTGACATATAAAACAGGTGTCGTATAAATCCGTCAATCATGGAAACCTGGAAGGAATTCGAGGCCAATGAGTTGACCCACAGCGCTGCGCATCATCTTCTCGCCATTTACGAGGTCGGCTTGGAGTACGGCGGTTGGGCTCGCGTCTCCGACATCGCCCGCGAGTTGAGCATCACGCGCGGCAGCGTATCGATCAATCTGCGGGCGCTCAAGAAACGCGGATGGGTCGATACCGACGAGCATCACATGGTGAAGCTCTCCCCGAAAGGGCAAAAGGCGGTCCAGGCTGTGATGGCCAAGAAGGCCGTCGTAAAGGCGTTTCTGAGCAATGTCCTCAACGTTCCGGAACCGCAGGCTGAGATCGACAGCTGCAAGATCGAGCATCTCATCAGCCAGCCCACAGGCGAACAACTGGTTCACTTCATGAGGTTCCTCGTCTCGGAGGACCCGCTCGCGAAGCAGGTGCTCGCGCGGTTCAAGAGTTTTCACGATCAATGTCCCGATAGCAAGACGTGCGAAGTATGTCACGGCCATTGCCTGATCGAGGAATTGCAGCACGCGAGTTTATGAAGACGGATCGCAGCGAAATTGTCGAGGACCTGAATCGCCTAATGGCGGAGGAGTTGGAGGCGTTTCTTCGCTATTTCCAGATGAAATATCGGCTGCGCGGGGTGGATCGTCTGGCGGCGGAGAAGTTGTTCGAGGAAGGCACCCGCGAGACGCTGGAGCACGCCGAGGCGATTGCCAAGCAGATTCGCGTGCTGGGGCACATCCCGCAGCTCAAAATCGAGTTGGAGCTGCGTGGCGGCCAGACGAATTTGCAGGATGCGCTGGCCGAGATGCTGGAGGTCGAACGCCAGGCGTTGGACGCGTACAAGGAAGTGCTGCCGCGTGTGACCGGCGATACCATGCTCGAAGATTTCATTCGTAAACAGATCAGCGTGGAAACGGAACACGTGCAGGAGATCGCGACGTTGTTGGAGTGATGCACACCGGTGGATCGCGGCGGTGATCAACGAAAGTTCACGATGGCAAGACCTTCGATCCATGAAGTAGTCGATGTGGGACGGCCGGTGACGTGGTTTGGCTCTAGGAGAACGCGCACCGCTCTTCGCCTGCTTCTTTTGGTCGGCGCATTACTTGTGGTTGGCGTCCTGATCTGGCAGGGGGTCACGGCCGAGGGCAATCCGGACCCCACGGTTCCGCATCTGAGCCCGGCGGTAGCGTTGCTCGACATCGGCGTGCTCGTGTTTCGCGAGGGACTGGAATGCATTTTGGTGCTGGCGGCGATCACGGCCAGCATGGTTGGCGGCCAGAAGGCCTATCGGCGTCCTATTGCCGTCGGCGCCGGGATCGGTTTTGTGGCGACACTTGTTACCTGGCTTGTCGCCGTGGCGATCGTCAATGATTTGTCTACGAGCGTCTCGGCGTTGAATCTTCAGGCCGCAACCGGGCTGCTGGCGGTCATTGTCTTGTTGGTGGTCATGAATTGGTTTTTCCACAAGGTCTACTGGGGCGGCTGGATTTCCATGCACAACAAGACGAAGAAGAAACTGCTCCTCAAGGCTGGCCGCGCGCAAATATCCCAGTCTCGCCTCTTCCGAGGGCTATGCCTGCTGGGATTTGCCTCGCTTTATCGCGAGGGATTTGAAGTAGTGCTCTTCCTGCAAAGCTATTACCTGCGCATGGGCGGCAAACTCGTGTTGGAAGGGGCGCTGCTGGGGTTGTTATTCACCGGCATCGTTGCGGTGCTAACTTTCGTTGCCCATCAACAACTGCCGTACCGAAAAATGCTCGTATTAACCGGAATCATGCTCGGCTTTGTGTTGCTCGTCATGGTTGGCGAACAAGCTCAGGAGATGCAACTGGCCCACTGGATTCCAGCCACTCCGATTGGTCCATTGGTCAACGTCATCCCTGCGTGGATGGGAGTCTGGTTCTCGGTCTTCCCGACCGTCGAGACGATGTTGGCGCAGTTGATTGCCGCGGCGTTGGTGCTTGGCTTTTATTTTGCGCCCAGATTCCGCAAACGCGAGCCGGTTCAAAACCCCGAGTCGCCGACCTCCAACATACTGAAACGGCCTGTGGACGTTGACGTACTGGAGCCCGCTCAGTCAGCGAAGTAAAGCGCCAACCGCTTCGGGCCGTGAGCACCCATGACCAGGATTTTCTCGATATCGGCGGTGCGGCTCGGTCCGGTAATAACCGAAAGCGCACTCGGCCAGTGTTTGTCGTAGCGTTTGCGGAGCAACGCCAGGCCCGATGCCAAATCGGGAACAATTTGCTCGCGTCGAGCGACGACAAGGTGCGTCGGTGGGAGCACCGACAACGCCCGCCCACCTGCCGAGAGTGTTGAGACGATGATAGACCCCGTTTGCGCCACGAGGCAGTCGCAACCCGTTACCCCAAGATCGCACTCCCGGACACTGGCATTTGGTTCGCCGACGACTTTGCTTGTCAATACGCCGCCGTCCGTGGCGATTTTGGAGAAATCATTCAAGAATGCCTGTAGCGCCTCGACATTTTCGATAATCTCGCCCCGCAAGGTCACAAACTCGGCGCGGAACTGCGCCTCCGAATCGGAAATCGGCGGAAAAATCTGTGCGGTGGTCGGCGGAGAGGGTCGATGGGCCTCGGCCCGCACCGCGGCGCGGACCCGCCGGAGAATATTGTCACGCGCGACGTCCACATTCCCTCCAGTATTCCTTGAAACTTTGGCTTGGCGGCATGGGAAACTCGCGGCCGGCGGTCCACGGTTTCAACAGGGGTCCCGCCATGCCATGGCGCAACGCAAAGTTTCCGAGCTTTGCCGCGATGGCGTAACGCGCAGGGGATTGCATGGTCCACAACCACACGCGAAACATGAGACGCTGGATTGGACCGTCGAACCGGCTCTGGACAGCGTTACGCCGGTTGTGGAGCAGGTGATGGTGCAAATCGATCCGCACGGGGCACACGTCCGTACACGCGCCGCACAACGAACTGGCGTACGGCAGATGGGACCATTCTTGGGCCTCGCGCAGGTGTGGTGTGATGACCGACCCGATGGGCCCTTGGTAGGTTGTGCCATACGCATGGCCGCCGATGTTCTTGTAAACCGGGCAGGCGTTCAGGCATGCGCCGCAACGAATGCAATGGAGCGCGTCGCGCTGTTCGACGTCGGCCAGCAGCCGCGTGCGGCCGTTGTCGAGCAAGATGACGTGAAATTCCTGCGGACCGTCCGCTTCGCGTTCCAGCCGCGGGCCGCCGATCAGCGAGTTGTACGCCGTAATGGCCTGTCCCGTGCCGCTGGTCGAGAGCAATGGCCAGAACAAAGCCAGGTCTTCGAGGCGCGGGATCAGTTTCTCAATTCCCACGATGGCGACGTGCACGCGTGGCAGTGAAAAACTCAGTCGCGCGTTGCCCTCGTTTTCCGTTAGTGCAATCATTCCCGTGTCGGCGATTGCGAAATTCCCACCGGTAATGCCCATGTCCGCCGTCATGAATTCCCGCCGTAACTTCGCGCGGGCGATCATGGCCAGTTCTTCCGCGCTGTCGGTGGGCGGCGAACCAAGTTTCTCCTGGAACGTTTGGGCGATGTCCGCTTTCGTCAGGTGCATGACGGGCGTGACAATGTGGTAGGGAGGCTCACCGCGGATCTGGCAGATGTATTCGCCCAGGTCGGTCTCGATGGAGTGAATGCCAGCGGCCTCAATCGCCTCGTTGAGATGGATCTCTTCGGTCGTCATCGATTTGGATTTGACGACCTTGTGGACACCGTGACGACGGGCCAGTTCCAGTACGTGGCTGCGGGCGTCCTCGGCAGTCTCGGCCCAGAACACGTGGCCACCGTTCGCCAATACATTCCGCTCGAATTGTTCCAGATAACGGTCGAGATGGTTGATCGTTTCCCATTTGATGGCGGCGGCGTGAGCGCGCGCGTTTTGCCAGTCAGCAAACCGCACCCTGCCTTTCGCCACGGCGACGTCGTACGTGCCGATGTTTTTCTGGATGACGGCACGATGCCGCAAGTCGGCGGCCTTCACCGTCGCGTCATGCGCGAATTGCAAACGGGCCGCGGTGGTCATGTCGAAGCGAGGACCTCCGCGAGCGAAATCGTTTTGATCGGCAGATTCTGGCGGCGCAGGTAGCCGTCGATTTGCATCAGACAACTGGAGTCACTTGATACGACGTACTCGGCACCAGTGTTTTGGATGGAGGTGACCTTCACTTCATCCATGGCGTAGGAGATCATCGGAAATTTCACCGAAAACGTTCCACCGAACCCGCAACAGGTCTCCGCCTGGTCCATCTCAATCAATTCGAGGCCCTTCACTCGTCGCAGAAGTTGGCGCGGCTCGTCCTTGAGGCGGAGCTCGCGGAGCGCATGGCAGGAATCGTGGTAGGTCACGCGCTGGGGAAACTTCGCCCCCACATCCGTCACCCCGAGCTTCTTCACGAGAAACTCAGCAAACTCGTAGGTGTGCGCCGTCGTTTTGGTTGCTTTGCCGAGAAGTTCAGGGTAGAAATTTCGCACCATGGCCGTGCAAGAACCCGACGGGCTGACGATGGCATCGGCATCGGCGAAGATTTTGCAATACCGCTTCGCGAGCGTGCGGGCCTCGTCCCAGTAGCCGGTGTTGAATGCCGGTTGACCGCAGCAGGTTTGTTCGGGCGGATAGTCCACCTCGACCTGTAGCCGACGGAGCACGGTGACCATGGCAATTCCCACGTTCGGGAAGAGTTGGTCGATGAAGCAGGGGATGAATAGCGCCACGCGCATCGGACGAAACCTTACGGACTCGCCGGGCACGAGGCAAGAAGACATTTCGCGCGCCCGGCAGGTCGTTCGCCCGGGCTTCGCGGAGGACGGAGCGGGAACAATATCATGACAAACCTTTTTGACCTGACCAACGAAGTGGCGGTGGTGATCGGTGCCACGGGTATGCTGGGCGGCGCGATGGCGGAAGGACTTGCCGCCGCCGGCGCCAAGGTGGCCGTGGTCGGTCGCAACGCCGAACGCGGGGAGGCTCGCGTGAGCGCGATCCAGAAGACTGGCGGAACCGCCGGATTCTTCGCGACCGACGCGATGAAACGGGACGGTCTTCGGACGACACACGAACAGATTACCCAATCGTTGGGAGCCCCAACGATTCTTATCAACGCCGCCGGCGGCAACGACCCGAAAGCAACCGTGACAGCCGATTTGAAGTTCGAGGACATTCCGCAGGCAAATTGGGCGACGGTCTTCGATCTGAACCTGATCGGCGGTGTGTTCCTGCCCTGTCAGGAATTCGGGCCGGCGATGGTGAAACGCGGGCGTGGATCGATCATCAACATTGCCAGCGCGTCGGGACACCTGCCCCTGTCGCGCGTGGTCGCGTACTCGGCGGCGAAAGCGGCTGTGCTGAACCTCACGCAGTTTCTGGCGCGCGAATGGGCCAGGAACGGCGTGCGCGTGAACTCGATCACCCCGGGATTCTTCCCCGCCGAGCAGAACCGCGCGCTGTTGTTCAACAAGGATGGGTCACCGACGCCACGAGCCCAATTGATCCTCGGCCACACACCGATGGGACGGTTCGGCGACGGCCAGGAATTGATCGGCGCGGTCGTGTTTCTCGCGAGCGCGAAGGCGAGCAGTTTTATTACGGGCGCAGATATCCGCGTGGACGGCGGATTCCTGTGCCAGACGATCTGAAGAAACCAGCCAGATCACTCTCCTTTGATCACTTCGCACTCGCGCCTGGCGTACTTCTCGATCAGTTCACCGTACGCCCGTGCCGATTTTGCGCTGGGACGAACCTCGGTATCGGGAAGCGGGTCGGTGAAGCCGGCGACGACGCCCTGCCAGCGCGGCTTCTTGTCGGAATGGGCGAGCCAACCATGGGCGGCCCGGAGAGCGGCGCCGAGGGCCGCGCTCTTGGCGATTTCGATGCGGACGACGGGACAGTCGAACACGTCCGCCATGATTTGCAGGATGGCGCGGTTGGTGGAGGCGCCGCCAGTGGCATAAATCTGCCTCGGTTCGACTTTCATCCATTGGGAGTGGATCCGCATCGACATCATTTGCGCTTCGACGACGGCGCGGCAGTTCGCGGCCGGGTCGTTCGGGTCAAGATCGAAACGATGAATGCCAAGGCGGTTGACGCGCGGGACGATTTCGGCTTCAAACCACGGGAGCATGATCGCTCCGTCGTTGCCCGGCGGGGTCGTGGCGAGCGCCTGATTGAAGCTGGGCCAATCCAACTTGTACAGGTCGCGGACGCGTTCGCGGGCCAGCGAGCCGTTCTTGAAGCAGATGAGCGTCATGTAATCCCCCGTGGGCGCGCCGAACACATTGCCTTCGCCCCGTTCATCCACGCGGCAGCGCTTCATATAGCCGAACAGCGTGTCGCTGGTGCCGAGGCTGATGGCCAAGGTACCTTCCTTGATGAGGCCGAGGCCGATGACGCTGCAGGGGTTGTCTCCCGACCAGACCAGCGCCTTGGTGTTCGGATGGAAGCCATATTTCTTTGCGAAATACGGGCTGATATTGCCGATGATCTTCGAAGACCGAGTGAGCGACGGAAGTTTCTTTCGCAACTGCGGCGCGGTGGCTCTTAGCGCCTTCGAATGCCACACTCTTTTGCGGATGTCCATGAGGTTCATGCCCGCGCCATCGCCATGATCGATCGGCGCTATCTTGCCGGCGATGATCGAGGCCATGAACGAACTCACCAGCGCGATGTTCGCGGTCTTGGCGTAAGCGTCCGGCTCGGTCTTGTAGAATTTGCGGATTTGCGGCCCCGTGAACCGCTCAAACGTGTCCGAACCGGTCGCTTGTGCCGTGGCTTGGACACCGCCGAGCGCTTCGCGAATCTCGGCGCACTCCGCGCCCGTGGAGGAATCCATCCACATCGGGGATGTTGCCCGCGAGAACACGCCGTGAAAGTTTTCGATGAGCGGCGTTGCGGCTTTCAGCCGGGCCAGGGTGACCGGTGCGCGGCTGTTCAGGTACACGGAACCATGCTGTTGTCCGCTGCCGCTGATTGCCAGAATCTCGCTGAGCGGCGCGCCATCCTGTTTCATTTGTGCGAACAGTATATCGAGCGCTTCGGCCCACATCAGCGGCGGGCTGTGGACGACGAGCGGGTCGTTGCTGCGTAACGTGCCGTTCCGGGTACCGTAGTGCGGCAACGCTTGGTCGAAGTTAAGGGAGTGGTTGTAGACAATCTGGCGGGAATGGTGGTCGATCACGATGGCCGAAAGACTCTGCGTGCTACAGTCCAGTCCGAGGAAGAGTTTCGCCATGATGGTTCTCTCACCGTGCGTTCGGCAGCGACTTCTAACAGGCCGATGGTGAAAGGACAACCGATTACTGGCGAAACGACGTGAAGGGAGCAAACCGTCGACTGACGGAAAGTGAATGCGTCAGAATTTCAACAACGTGTCGATTTGAAAGCCGAGAGACTCCTGGCTGTTCAGACCGAGTGTTCCCGGATCGACGGTGGGATCCACGCTGGACCGATCTTCCACGACAGCGGCGACGCCGATTTTCCACCAGTCCCGAATGTTGTAGCTGGCCTTGAGGACATGGGAGGGGCGGTCGGCGAGACTCAACCCGCCGCTCGAATCAGCGATCGCCTGCCACTCACTGTCCATGGTCATGACCTTGTAGCGGTAGGAGAGTTGCCATTGGCCCTGCTTGGTAGCCTCGCCGAAGGAGATTTCTCCGATCACACCGGACATCTGGTCCAAGGTGAGCGGAAGGTTCCACACCCCTGTTTCCAGAAAATCCTCACGGGGCGTGTTGACGTAGGTGCCGCTTAGTGTCAGCACGCTTTGGGTGCCGAAGAATGGCTTGTTGGAAAACACCTTGCGCAACACCGGCGATTGGCTGGCGGAATCATCCGGCGGCGGTTCCACCGGCGGCGGTTCCACCGGCGGCGGTTCCACCGGCGGCGGTTCCACCGGCGGCGCCATGGCACCGATCACCGGCAAACAGCCGATCAAAACCAGAGCCATCCATGTGATCCATTTTTTCATGTACCTGACTTGAATCTAGTGTGCTGTCCCTAACGCTTCGTTACAATGAATCGCTTCATTTTGACCAGATGGACATTGGAAAGGCATTTCAGTGACACCACACTAGCACTTAGGCAATTGTCAATCCAGTAGGGATTTTGGTCGTTGGTTCAAGACTTGAACCGCGGTCGACACCGGGATAGACTGGAGCCTATTATGTCATCGTTCGATTTGAAAAAGGTCGTGGCCGAACGGCTCGGGGAGAACTATGAGTTGCACGAGAAGTACATCAACCCGACGCTGGTAAAGGTGTTTCGCACCATCGGCTTCGACAAGGTCTATGCGCGCGCGAAAGGTCAGTACCTCTGGGACAAGGAAGGCAACCGGTACCTCGACATGCTGAGCGGGTTCGGCGTGTATTCGATTGGCCGCAACCACCCTCAGGTTGCGCAGGTCATCCGCGACGTGCTCGATCTGGACCTGCCGAACATGGTGCAGATGGATTGCGCGTTTCTCGCGGGTCTGCTGGCCGAGGCGCTCGTGAAGCGCTGTCCGCCGCATCTCGAAGCGGTGTTTTTTTGCAATTCCGGCACCGAAGCGGTCGAGGCATCGCTGAAATTCGCCCGCGCGGCGACCGGGCGCAGCAAGTTTGCGTATCTCGACCATGGCTGGCATGGATTGTCGCTGGGTTCGCTCTCGATCATGGGCAACGAGGAATTCCGCGAAGGGTTCGGCGATATGTTGCCGGGCGTGGAAGTGCCTTACGGCGATTTGGAAGCGCTGGAGAGAACCCTGTCAAAGAAGGACATCGCGGTGTTAGCGGTGGAATGTATCCAGGGCAAGGGGGTGCGGATTCCGGCGGACGATTACCTGCCGGCGGCGCAGGCGCTCTGCCGCAAGTATGGCACGCTGTTCTTCTGCGACGAGGTGCAGACGGGGTACGGGCGCACGGGCAAACTGTTTTCGTTTGAGCACTGGAACCTGGAGCCCGATATCATCTCGACGAGCAAAGCGCTGAGTGGGGGATATGTACCCGTCGGCGCGATGATTACCCGCCGCTGGATCTATCAGAAGGTCTTCAATCGGATGGACCGTTGCTGGGTGCATTCGTCCAGTTTCGGCCGCAACAATCTGGGCATGGCGGTGGGGTTGGCCACGTTGCACATCCTGGACGAAGAGAAGCTGGTAGAACGCAGTGCTACGCAGGGCCAGAAACTTCTCGATGCGGTCAACGGGTTGAAGGTCCGGCACGATGTGTTGATGGAGGCGCGGGGCAAAGGCTGCATGATTGGGATTGAGTTCCACGAACCGCGGAGCCTCAAGATGAAGGTCGCATGGAAGATGGTTCACGCGGCCCATGACGGACTGTTCGCGCAAATGTTGGTGATGCCGCTGCTGGAGAAGCACCACGTGTTGACACAGGTCAGCGGCAACCACGGCGACATCATCCGGGTGCTGCCAGCGTTCGTCATCACCGACGAGGACATTCAGTATTTCGTCAACGCGCTCGACGACGTGCTCAACGATTGTTACAAGCTGCCCGGACCGATGTGGGACCTGGGGGCGAATCTGGTGAAAGCGGCGCTGGCCAACAAGGGCGGCAAGAAAGCCGAACGGGAACCCGTGGCCGCCGGGCGTTGATCGCGCGGGCTTGTTTTTCCATTTTCTCCATGCGATAACCCCGCGCGTGGCCCCTGATGCGACAACGGTATCTTAGCGGATTGGCCGACTTGGTGTGCCGCTGGCCTCTGGCGTTCCTGGTCGCGGGCGTCCTGCTCGCGGGAATATCTTCCTTCTACACTGTTCGTCGCCTCGAATTCAAAACCAGCCAGAACGATCTGATTGGCCGCGACAGCGACTACTGGCGCCTGTACAGCGAATACTCCCGGGAATTCCGGTCGGAAGAGGATTACATAAATAGGCGAAAGTCCCCCGGCGCAGGTTCAAGATCAGCTTGGGCAGGACGGTACGATCGCGTTCGCCGTAGATGAAACCCGGGCGGACGACGGCCGCGGGGAGCGAGCTCCTCTGGTATTTCAGGACCAGTGCCTCGGCCTCGGTCTTCGAGCGGGTATAAGCGTCCAGAGAGTTGGCCGCCGGCGGGACGGTCTCGTCGGTGCCGTGATGGTCGCGCCCTTCGTAAACGCCCAGAGAGCTGACATGCACCAGCCGCTGGACCTGCGCGTCGCAGGCCGCGTCGAGCAGCAACTGAAGCGCAGCGACGTTGAGGCGGCGGAATTCCGCGAGCGTGCCCCAGTCGCCCACCTTGGCTGCACAGTTGAAGACCCAGTCGGCCCCGGCGACTCCCCGCCGCAACGATGCGGCGTCCTCCAGGTCTCCCGGGATCTTCTCGACCCCGAGCTGATCGAGCCATCGCGTATCGCTGCTGGCCCGCACGAGTGGC